>NZ_BMYI01000003.1:60509-248448 GCF_014652195.1 Gemmobacter nanjingensis | reverse complement strand
CTGCGCTTCGCCATCCGCGAAGGCGGCCGCACCGTCGGCGCCGGCGTGGTGTCGAAGATCATCGAATGATGATCCAAAGACGCGCCCGCAACGGCGTGTCGAAGATCATCGGGTAATCTCGCAGATCATCTGATTGAAAGGCCGCCCCTCGGGGCGGCCTTTTCAATTGCCGCCCGTGGCCGCGGTTATGACACACTCCCGCCGTCAGGATCGGGCAGAGCTTTCCCAAACATTCGGGAAAAAGTGCATGCGTCTTGTATTTATGGTTATTAACGCCCTGAAATATTCGCTGCTGGGCGCGGCGATGTGTTTCATGGGGTATCTCTTTTCATGGAACGGGCTGGTTTTCCTGTTCCAGTCCGATCCGGTGCAGCTGGTGGTGGTGGATTTTCAGTCCCGCAAGGTTCCGTCGGGTACGGAGCCGGATGCGCGTTTCGAATACCGCCCCGTCTTTGCGCTGGCGGGGGCGACCCCGCCGCGGGCGGAATATGCGCAGGCCTATTGGCAGTCGCACAAGATCCATCTGATCGGGGAGGTTGTCCCGGGACGATACAGGCCGGAAACCGGCGAGATGCGCAGCGACAAGGCCGGTGGCAAATGGCTGTGGGGCGGGGTGATGGTGTTCGTGGTCGGGCTGCTGGTCATGATTCAGGCGGTGTTCATTCTGGCCGGGGTGCCGGACCGGCAGATGCCGTTCCGGCTTGGCCTTGGGCGCCGTGGCTTCAGGATGGACATCTTCGGTTTTCCGGGTGATCCGTAGCCGGACGGCCACCGAATTTGGCAGCGTGGACGATTCCACCCTTGCTTTATAGTCGCAGGCGGTCTAAACGCGCCCTCGATGTGAACGGGTCGGTCCCTTGGGGCCGACTCGTTTCTTTCATCCCTGTGCAAGAAACCTACGGAAGAGGGGTTTGGGGGCGGTGCGCCGGCCCGAGACTTCCCGCCGAGCCCAAGGGGCACCATATGAGCCAGACTATCCGTATCAGGCTGAAAGCCTTCGATTACCGTGTGCTGGATGCCAGCACCCAGGAAATCGTCAACACGGCCAAGCGGACCGGCGCGCAAGTGCGCGGCCCGATCCCGCTGCCGAACAAGATCGAGAAATTCACGGTTCTCCGTGGTCCGCACATCGACAAGAAGTCGCGCGACCAGTGGGAAATCCGCACGCACAAGCGTCTTCTCGACATCGTCGATCCGACCCCCCAGACCGTGGACGCGCTGATGAAGCTCGACCTCGCCGCTGGCGTGGACGTCGAGATCAAAGTGTAAGGGGAGGCGAAGCAGATGCGTTCTGGTGTTATCGCCAAGAAGCTGGGCATGACCCGGCTGTTCCTCGAAGACGGCAAGCAGGTTCCTGTGACCGTTCTTCAACTCGACGCCCTGCAAGTGGTCGCACAGCGTACCGCTGACAAGGATGGCTATACCGCCGTTCAGCTGGGTGCCGGTTCCGCCAAGGCCAAGAACACGACCGCCGCGCAGCGTGGTCACTTCGCGAAAGCGAATGTGGCGCCGAAGCGCAAAGTGGCCGAGTTCCGCGTGTCGGCCGAAAACCTGATCGATGTGGGCGCGGAAATCACCGCCGACCATTACCTCGCGGGTCAGTTCGTTGACATCGCGGGCACCTCGATCGGTAAAGGCTTTGCCGGTGCGATGAAGCGTCACAACTTCGGTGGTCTGCGCGCCTCGCACGGTGTGTCGATCTCGCACCGTTCGCACGGTTCGACCGGCCAGTGCCAGGACCCCGGCAAGGTGTTCAAGGGCAAGAAGATGGCTGGCCATCTGGGTGCCGTGCGTGTGACCACGCAGAACCTGCAAGTCGTGAAGACCGATGCCGACCGTGGCCTGATCCTGGTGAAGGGCGCCGTGCCCGGTTCCAAGGGTGGCTGGGTCACCATCAAGGATGCGGTGAAGAAAGCGGCTCCGGCCGGTCTGCCGCTGCCGGCTGCCGTGCGTTCGGCTGCTCCGGCTGCTGAAGCCGCCGTCGAAGGGGGTGAAGCATGAAACTTGATGTGATCAAGCTGGACGGCGGCAAGGCCGGTTCCATCGATCTGGACGAAGCGCTGTTCGGCCTCGAGCCGCGCGCCGACATCCTGCACCGTGTGGTGCGCTGGCAGCGTGCGAAAGCACAGGCTGGCACGCACTCGGTTCTGGGCAAGTCGGACGTGTCCTACTCGACCAAGAAGATCTATCGCCAGAAAGGCACCGGCGGCGCCCGCCACGGTTCCAAGAAGGCGCCGATCTTCCGTCACGGTGGCGTCTACAAGGGCCCGACCCCGCGGTCGCACGCCCATGACCTGCCGAAGAAGTTCCGCGCTCTGGGTCTGCGTCACGCGCTCTCGGCGAAAGCCAAGGCGGGTGAGCTGATCATCGTCGACACGCTGGCCATGGCGGAAGCCAAGACCGCGCAGCTGGCGAAGGCGGCGAAGGAACTGGGCTGGAAGCGCGTTCTGATCATCGACGGTGCGGAAGTGAACGAGAACTTCGTCAAGGCCGCCCGCAACATCGAGACCATCGATGTTCTGCCGTCGATGGGTGCCAACGTCTATGACATCCTGCGCCGTGACCAGCTGGTCATCACCAAGGCCGGGATCGAAGCTCTGGAGGCTCGTCTGAAATGACCGCCAAGCCCGAACATTACGACCTGATCAAGAAGCCGATCATCACCGAGAAAACGACCCTCGCGGCCGAAGTCTCGAATGCGGCGACGTTCCTCGTGTCGATGGATGCGACCAAGCCCCAGATCAAGGAAGCCGTTGAGGCCGTCTTTGGTGTGAAGGTGAAGGCCGTGAACACCGTTGTCGCCAAGGGCAAGAACAAGCGCTTCCGCGGCATCGCGGGTGAGCGCTCGGACAAGAAGAAGGCTTATGTGATCCTCGAAGAGGGGAACACTATCGACGTGGCCTCGGGCCTCTGATAGAAGCCGCTACGAATCGCGCGGCCCCGGGATTTCCGGGGCCGCCGGTCTTTTGCGGAATCTGATTTCGCATGTCACCGGGGATCTTCGGAGCCCTTCAACCGCGCGAAAGCGACCTGAAAGCCGCAAGGACCGAGGGGCGTTATGCGCAAGCTAACGGAAGACAGAAAGCATGGCACTCAAGTCGTATAAACCGACGACGCCTGGCCAGCGTGGGCTGGTTCTGATCGACCGTTCGGAGCTGTTCAAAGGCCGTCCGGTCAAAGCCCTCACCGAGGGTCTGACCAAGACGGGTGGCCGTAACAACACCGGACGCGTCACGATGTGGCACAAGGGTGGTGGCGCGAAGCGTCTCTACCGCGTCGTTGACTTCAAGCGTCGCAAGTTCGACGTTCCGGCGGTCGTCGAGCGGATCGAATACGATCCGAACCGCACCGCCTTCATCGCTCTCGTGAAATACAACGATGGCGAACTGGCCTACATCCTCGCTCCGCAGCGTCTGGCCGTGGGTGACACCGTTGTCGCCGGCGCCAAGACCGACGTGAAGCCGGGCAATGCGATGCCCTTCTCGGGCATGCCGATCGGTACGATCGTCCACAACGTCGAGCTGAAGCCCGGCAAGGGCGGCCAGCTGGCCCGTGCTGCTGGCACCTATGCCCAGTTCGTCGGTCGTGACGGTGGCTATGCCCAGATCCGGCTGTCCTCGGGCGAGCTGCGCATGGTGCGTCAGGAATGCATGGCGACCGTCGGTGCCGTGTCGAACCCGGACAACTCGAACCAGAACTTCGGTAAAGCCGGTCGTATGCGCCACAAGGGCGTGCGTCCGACCGTCCGCGGCGTCGCGATGAACCCGATCGACCACCCGCACGGCGGTGGTGAAGGCCGGACCTCGGGCGGCCGTCACCCGGTTACTCCGTGGGGCAAGGGCACCAAGGGCAACCGCACCCGTTCGAACAAGCAGACCGACAAGTATATCGTCCGGTCGCGCCACGCGAAGAAGAAGGGACGCTAATCCATGGCACGTTCTATCTGGAAAGGCCCCTTCGTCGATGCCTACCTGCTGAAGAAAGCAGAGAAGGCGCGCGAGTCGGGCAAGAACGAAGTGATCAAGATCTGGTCGCGTCGCTCGACGATCCTGCCGCAATTCGTGGGTCTGACCTTTGCCGTCTACAACGGCAAGAAGCACATCCCCGTCGCGGTGACCGAAGAAATGATCGGCCAGAAGTTCGGTGAATATTCGCCGACGCGGACCTACTACGGTCACGCGGCCGACAAGAAAGCCAAGAGGAAGTAAGCCATGGGTAAGGAAAAGAATCCGCGCCGCGTGGCGGACAACGAAGCGATGGCGAAAGCCCGTATGCTTCGCACCTCGCCGCAGAAGCTCAATCTGGTTGCCGGCCTGATCCGCGGCAAGAAGGTGGACAAGGCGATTGCCGACCTCACCTTCTCGAAGAAGCGGATCGCGCAGGACGTTCTGAAGTGCCTTCAGTCGGCTGTTGCCAACGCTGAAAACAACCACGGTCTCGACGTTGACGAACTGGTGGTTGCCGAAGCCTGGTGCGGCAAGAACCTGGTGATGAAACGTGGCCGTCCGCGTGCGCGTGGCCGGTTCGGCAAGATCATGAAGCCGTTCTCGGAAATCACCATCAAGGTGCGTCAGAAAGGGGAGACTGCGTAATGGGTCAGAAGGTCAACCCTATCGGGATGCGTCTTCAGGTCAACCGGACCTGGGACAGCCGCTGGTTCGCCGATTCGAAAGATTACGGCGATCTGCTGCTCGAAGATCTCAAGATGCGCGACTTCATCCATGAGGAAGTCAAGCAGGCCGGGATCTCGAAAGTGATCATCGAACGTCCGCACAAGAAGTGCCGCGTGACCATTCACGCTGCGCGTCCGGGCGTCATCATCGGCAAGAAAGGCGCGGACATCGAGACGCTTCGCAAGAAGCTGTCGAAGTTCACCGCTTCGGAACTGCACCTGAACATCGTCGAAGTCCGCAAGCCGGAGCTCGACGCGCAACTGGTGGCCGAATCGATCGCTCAGCAGATGGAACGTCGCGTTTCCTTCCGTCGCGCCATGAAGCGTGGCGTGCAGAACGCGATGCGTCTGGGTGCCCTCGGCATCCGTGTGAACGTCTCGGGCCGTCTGGGCGGCGCGGAAATCGCGCGGACCGAATGGTATCGTGAAGGCCGCGTGCCGCTGCACACCCTGCGCGCCGACATCGACTATGCGCTGTCGGAAGCCAAGACCCCTTACGGGATCATCGGTGTGAAGGTCTGGGTCTTCAAAGGCGAGATCCTTGAGCACGACCCGCAAGCGCATGACCGTCGTCTGTCGGAAGAGACCCCGTCTCCGCGTCCGCAGCGCCGCGACCGCGAGCGCGCGTAAGGGAGTAGAGAAAGATGCTGCAACCGAAACGGACGAAGTTCCGCAAACAGCACAAGGGCCGGATCCACGGCGAAGCCAAGGGCGGTTTCGCCCTGAACTTCGGCACCTTCGGCCTGAAGGCAACCGAGCCGGAGCGTGTGACCGCGCGCCAGATCGAAGCTGCCCGTCGTGCGATCACCCGCCACATGAAGCGTCAGGGTCGCGTCTGGATCCGCATTTTCCCGGATGTTCCGGTTTCGTCGAAACCGACCGAAGTGCGGATGGGTAAAGGCAAGGGCTCGATCGACTACTGGGCGTGCAAGGTGAAGCCGGGCCGCGTGATGTTCGAGATCGACGGCGTGTCCGAAGTCATCGCCCGCGAGGCGCTGCGTCTCGGCGCGATGAAGCTGCCGGTCACCTCGCGCATCGTGGTTCGCGAAGACTGGTAATCCCGGTCTGACCCGAAAGATTGAAAGCCCCCGGTCCGAAAGGCCGGGGGCTTTTGCTTGCGGCAAAGTTTCCCTTGCCCTTGCAGGCCCCCTCCGGTAAGGAACCGCATCCTGCGGATTCCGGGTGACCGGAGATTCGCGGATTTGTCATTGATCCGCCAGGGTAACGGTCACCCCATGAAACAGGGGCCGTCTGGCGATTGTGAAAAGGAACAGGCGTATGACCGCCAAGGAACTGAAGGCCAAGGCGCCGGCCGAGCTGCGCGAGCAGCTCGTGGCGCTGAAGAAGGAAGCGTTCAACCTGCGCTTCCAGCAGGCGACCGGCCAGCTTGAGAACACCGCCCGCATGCGTGCCGTCCGCAAGGAAGTCGCCCGCATCATGACGGTTCTGAACCAGCAAGCTGCTGAAGCTGCGAACTGAGGAGTAGGCACATGCCCAAGCGTATCCTGCAAGGTGTCGTCACCTCGGACAAGAACGAACAGACCATCACCGTTCTGGTTGAGCGTCGCTTCAAGCACCCGCTTCTGCAAAAGACCGTGCGGAAGTCGAAGAAATACCGCGCTCACGACGCGGATAACAAGTTCAAGGTCGGTGACACCGTGCGCATTGAAGAATGCGCGCCGATCTCGAAGACGAAGCGCTGGACGGTGGTGACCGAGGCCTGAGAAGGCTCCGGTCCCATCGTTCAGTCATCTGAACGAAACCCTGGGGCGGTGCTGATCAGCCGCTCCAAAGGTCGGGAGAAACCAAATGATCCAGATGCAGACCAATCTGGATGTTGCTGACAACTCCGGCGCTCGCCGGGTTCAGTGCATCAAGGTTCTGGGCGGCTCGCACCGCCGCTACGCATCCGTGGGCGACATCATCGTGGTGTCGGTCAAGGAGGCGATTCCGAAGGGTCGCGTGAAGAAGGGTGACGTCCGCAAGGCCGTTGTCGTTCGCACCGCCAAGGAAGTCCGTCGTGAAGACGGCACCTCGATCCGCTTCGACCGTAATGCCGCCGTCATCCTGAACAACCAGGGCGAACCGGTCGGCACCCGTATCTTCGGGCCGGTCGTGCGCGAACTGCGTGCCAAGAACTTCATGAAGATCATCTCGCTGGCGCCGGAGGTGCTGTGATATGGCTGCGAAGCTGAAAAAAGGCGACACGGTTGTCGTGCTGACTGGCAAGGATAAGGGCAAGCGGGGCGAGATCACCTCGGTGAACCCGTCGGCGAACAAGGCCGTTGTCGAGGGCGTGAACATCGCCATCCGCCACACCAAGCAATCGGCCTCGTCGCAGGGCGGCCGCATCGCCAAGGCGATGCCGATCGACCTGTCGAACCTCGCCATCGTTGACAAGAACGGCAAGGCCACCCGCGTCGGCTTCCGCATGGAAGACGGCAAGAAAGTGCGCTTCGCCAAGACCACGGGGGACGTGATCTGATGCTTGACGCTGCCGAATACACCCCGCGTCTGAAGGCCGAGTTCAAAACCCGAATCCGCGCCGCGCTGAAAGAAGAATTCAGCTACAAGAACGACATGCAGATCCCGCGTCTGGACAAGATCGTGATCAACATGGGCGTTGGCGAAGCGGTGAAGGACACCAAGAAGGTGAAAGCCGCCGCCGAGCAGCTGACCGCGATTGCCGGTCAGAAGGCTGTCATCACCCACGCCAAGAAGTCGATCGCCGGCTTCCGTGTGCGGGAAGAGATGCCGCTGGGCTGCAAGGTGACCCTGCGCGGTGACCGCATGTATGAATTCCTCGACCGTCTCATCAACGTCGCGCTGCCGCGCGTCCGCGACTTCCGCGGCGTCAAGGGCACGTCGTTCGATGGCCGTGGCAACTATGCCATGGGGCTGAAAGAGCAGATCGTGTTCCCCGAAATCGAGTTCGACAAGATCGACGACGTTCTGGGCATGGACATCATCATCTGCACCAACGCCAAGACCGACGCTGAAGCGAAGTCGCTGCTCAAGCACTTCAACATGCCGTTCTCCAGCTGATCGCGCGAGGAAATCATTATGGCTAAAAAATCCATGATCGAACGCGAGAAGAAGCGTCAGCATCTGGTGGACGTCTACGCCGCCAAGCGCGCTGCTCTCAAAGAGATCATCTCGAACCAGGACCTGCCCGTTGCCGAGCGTTTCGCCGCGGCACAGAAGCTGGCCCAACTGCCCCGCAACTCGTCGGCGACCCGGCTGCACAACCGCTGCCAGCTCACCGGCCGTCCCCATGCTTACTATCGTAAGCTGAAACTGTCGCGGATCATGCTGCGCGAGCTGGCCTCCTTCGGCCAGATCCCGGGCATGGTCAAGTCGAGCTGGTAAGGAGGAGCGACCATGTCTGTGAACGATCCTCTCGGCGATATGCTGACCCGCATCCGCAACGCTCAGGCGCGCGGTAAATCGACTGTCTCGACCCCGGCCTCGAAACTTCGCGCTTGGGTTCTGGATGTGCTGGCCTCGGAAGGTTACATCCGTGGTTACGAGCGTGCCTCGACCGACAATGGTCAGGGCGAGCTGGTGATCTCGCTGAAGTATTTCGAAGGCGAGCCGGTCATCCGTGAACTGAAGCGCGTGTCGAAACCCGGCCGTCGCGTCTACATGGGCGTCAAGGAAATCCCGTCGGTCCGCAATGGCCTGGGCGTTTCCATCGTGTCGACCCCCAAGGGCGTGATGTCCGATGCAGCTGCACGTTCCGCCAATGTTGGCGGCGAAGTGCTCTGCACCGTGTTCTGAGGAGGGTTAGATGTCTCGTATCGGCAAAAAACCCGTCGCGCTTCCCAAGGGCGTCTCGGCCGAAATCAAAGGCCAGTCGATCGAAGTGAAGGGGCCGAAAGGCACCCGTTCCTTCACCGCGACCGACGATGTGACCCTGTCGCTGGAAGACGGCGCTGTGAAGGTGACCCCGCGCGGCACCTCCAAGCGTGCGCGCCAGCAGTGGGGCATGGCCCGCTCGATGGTCGAAAACCTCGTCATCGGCGTGACCGACGGCTTCAAGAAAGAGCTCGAAATTCAGGGCGTGGGTTACCGCGCCGCGATGCAGGGCAATATCCTGAAACTGTCGCTTGGCTATTCGCATGAAGTGAACTTCGAAGTGCCTCAGGGCGTGACCGTCACGTCCCCGAAGCAGACCGAAATCGTTGTGGAAGGCATCGACCAGCAACTCGTTGGCCAGGTCGCTGCGAACATCCGTGAGTGGAAACGTCCCGAGCCCTACAAGGGCAAGGGCATCCGCTACAAGGGTGAGTTCATCTTCCGCAAGGAAGGCAAGAAGAAGTAAGGGTGGCGAAAATGGCGAACAACAAAAGAGAGCTGTTCCTCAAGCGCCGCCTGCGCGTCCGGAACAAACTGAAGGCGATGTCCGCTGGACGCGCCCGCCTGTCTGTGCACCGCTCGTCGAAGAACATCAGCGTTCAGCTGATCGACGACGTGCGCGGCGTGACGCTCGCTTCGGCTTCGACGCTGGAGAAAGAGCTGGGCTTCGTGGGCAAGAACAACGTGGAGGCCGCCGCGAAGGTGGGCGCCACGATTGCGGAACGTGCCAAGGCGGCCGGTGTCGAAGAGTGCTACTTCGACCGCGGTGGTTTCCTCTTTCACGGGAAGATCAAGGCCTTGGCCGATGCTGCCCGTGAAGGCGGCCTGAAGTTCTAAGGAGACGATGATGGCAGAACGTGAAAACCGCCGGGAACGCCGCGCCGAGCGCGAGGAAACCCCGGAATTCGCCGATCGTCTCGTGGCGATCAACCGCGTGTCGAAAACCGTGAAAGGCGGCAAACGCTTCGGCTTTGCTGCACTCGTGGTTGTCGGCGACCAGCGCGGCCGCGTGGGCTTCGGCAAGGGCAAGGCGAAAGAAGTGCCCGAGGCGATCCGCAAGGCGACCGAGCAGGCCAAGCGCTCGCTCGTTCGCGTGCCGCTGAAAGACTCGCGCACCCTGCACCACGACATGGAAGGCCGTCATGGCGCCGGTCGTGTTGTGATGCGCGCGGCTGTTCCCGGTACCGGGATCATCGCCGGTGGTCCGATGCGCGCCGTGTTCGAGATGCTGGGCATCCAGGACGTGGTGGCGAAGTCGCTGGGTTCGCAGAACCCCTACAACATGATCCGCGCGACCATCGACGGTCTGAAGCAGGAATCGAGCCCCCGTCAGGTCGCGCAGCGTCGCGGCAAGAAAGTGGCCGACATCCTGAAGAAGCCCGAAGATGAAGCTGTCGAGGCGTAAGGAGTAGACCATGGCCAAGAAAACCATCGTCGTGCAGCAAGTGGCTTCGGCCGCGCGCCGCCCCGCCATCCAGACCGCGACGCTGAAGGGCCTCGGCCTGAACAAGCTGCGCCGCACCCGTGAACTGGAGGACACTCCGGCGGTTCGCGGCATGGTCAACAAGATCTCGCATCTTGTGAAAATCATCGAAGAGCGCGGCTGATCGTTACGCATCCGAGATCGGAAACGCCCCGCCCAACCGGCGGGGCGTTTTCATTGCGCGCCATGTGGTGCCAGTGCCATTCCAAGGGCAAAGAGACCAAGCCACAGTGCCGAGCTGAACAGATAAAGCCGCTCCAGCAGTCCAAAGATCCTGTGGCGCAGCGCGTGAACGAGGCAGACCGCGACCCCGAGCAGCGATGCCGTCACGACCCAGTAAAGCGCGCCAAGCAGGTGGCGGAACGCAGCGGGCGGCAGGCTTTCCGCATCGGGAAACAGGTCGTCGATGGCGATATACGCCAGCGCGAAATTGGCAACTGCGAAGGCCAGGTGCAGCCTGCCCGTGCGGCTTGACGGCTCGCCCTCGATATCCGTCGGATAGGCCACCACGCCCAGCGGCAGAGCGGCCATGCCCAGAAGGCACAGACCGGCGCGCAGGGTGAAGCGGCCGTCTTCCAGCACGGCAGCGGCGAGCAGACTGCTCGCGGCGATCCCCGCCACCGCATAGCCGACAAACAACGGATGCGACGGCCCGATACCATAATCGCTGAGGGCCTGCCGGATCGGGCTGTAATCGCCGCGCAGATGCAGCGCCGAAAACAGGATGATGACGGCCAGATAAGCCAGAGCTGATGCAAGGTAGAGACTGGACATCCGGCCCTCCCGCGTCCGTCCTGTCTCATAGAAAGGGCAGGGGCGGCCAAGGTCAAGTTTCGGGCGCGAAAGCTTGCGTGACGCAGGAATGACGTCTATACGCCCCCGGTGGCGTCCACGCCACGAGAATCACCATCATATGCCGTGTGTGCCCCTCTGTCGCTTGTGGGGGCATTTCCGGCCAAGGAGAAGCGACATGAAACTGAATGAACTGCGCGACAACGAAGGCGCGGCCCGCAAGCAGAAGCGCGTTGCGCGCGGCCCGGGTTCGGGCAAGGGCAAGACCGCCGGTCGTGGTATCAAGGGTCAGAAATCGCGTTCGGGCGTTGCTCTGGGCGGCTACGAAGGCGGCCAGATGCCGCTTTACCGTCGTCTGCCGAAGCGCGGCTTCAACAAGCCGAACGCCAAGCACTATGCCGTTGTGAACCTCGGTCTGATCGAGAAGTTCATCGAGGCTGGCAAGCTGGACGCCAAGGCCGAGATCACCGAAGACATGCTGGTTGCTGCCGGCGTCACCTCGCGCAAGCGTGACGGTATCCGCGTTCTGGCCAAGGGCGAGATCAAGTCGAAAGTCACGCTGACCGTCACCGGCGCCTCGCAGGCTGCCATCGACGCGGTCGCCAAGGCTGGCGGCAAGCTCAGCGTGGCGGAAGCTGCGGCGGCTGCGGCGGAATAAAGGTTGTGAGCGGTCGCCAGACCGCTTACATCGGTGCAGAGTTTTCCCGCGCCGCCGACCGGAAAACCCCGGTTCGGCGGCGCAATCATGAAAGACACGGGCATGGCATCTGCTGCAGAGCAAATGGCGGCGAACCTCAGCTGGGGCGCCCTTGGCAAGGCCACGGACCTTCGCCAACGCATCTTCTTCACCATCGGCCTTCTGATCGTCTATCGTCTGGGCACCTACATCCCCGTGCCGGGGATCGACGGTCAGGCGCTGCGCGAGTTCATGTCGGGGGTTTCGGCCGGTCTGGGCGGCATTCTGAACATGTTCACCGGCGGCGCGATCAGCCGTATGGGCATCTTTGCGCTTGGCATCATGCCCTATATCTCGGCCTCGATCATCGTTCAGCTTCTGGCGGCCATGGTGCCCGCGCTGGAGCAGCTGAAGAAAGAGGGCGAGCAAGGCCGCAAGAAGATGAACCAGTATACGCGCTACGGCACCGTGGCGCTGGCGCTGTTTCAGGCTTGGGGGATTGCGGTCAGTCTTGAGGCCGGGGATCTCGCGCATGATCCGGGGCTGTTCTTCAAACTGTCGGTAGTGGTGACGCTGGTAGGCGGCACGATGTTCCTGATGTGGCTGGGCGAGCAGATCACCGCGCGCGGCATCGGCAACGGCACCTCGCTCATCATCTTCGTCGGCATCGTGGCCGAAATTCCCGCTGCGCTGGCACAATTCTTCAGCCAGGGCCGTTCGGGTGCGATCTCGCCCGGCGTCATCATCGGTGTGATCGTGATGGTCGTCGTCGTGATCGCCTTTGTGGTGTTCATGGAACGCGCCCTGCGCAAGATCCATATCCAGTATCCGCGCCGTCAGGTCGGGATGAAGATTTATGACGGCGGCTCGTCGCACCTGCCGGTCAAGGTCAACCCGGCGGGCGTGATCCCGGCGATCTTTGCCTCGTCGCTGCTGCTGCTGCCGACCACCATCGCCGCCTTCTCGGGGCAGGGGACGGGGCCGGTGATGTCGACCATCCTCGCCTATTTCGGGCCGGGGCAGCCGCTGTATCTGCTGTTCTTCACGTCGATGATCGTGTTCTTCGCCTATTTCTACACGTTCAACGTGTCGTTCAAGGTTGATGACGTGGCCGAGAACCTGAAGAACCAGAACGGTTTCGTGCCCGGAATCCGCCCCGGCAAGAAGACCGAGGAATATCTGGAATATGTCGTGAACCGGGTTCTCGTGCTCGGTGCCGCCTATCTGGCCTTCGTCTGCCTGCTGCCCGAGATCATCCGCCATCAGCTTTCGATCCCCTTCTACTTTGGTGGGACTTCCGTGCTGATCGTGGTTTCGGTGACGATGGATACGATCAACCAGATCCAGTCGCATCTGCTGGCGCACCAGTATGAAGGGCTGATCGAAAAATCGCAGCTTCGCGGCCGAAAGCGCAGCGGGGCCAAGACGCCGACGCGTCGCTAAAATACACGAGGGACAGCACACCATGGTCAATATCATCCTTCTGGGACCGCCGGGCGCAGGCAAGGGTACGCAAGCCAAGCGGCTGGTGGACGAACGGAACATGGTGCAGCTGTCGACCGGCGACATGCTGCGCGAGGCCAAGACCTCGGGCACCGAGATGGGCCGTCGCGTCGCCGAAGTGATGGACAAGGGGCAACTGGTGACGGACGAGATCGTCATCGGGCTGATCGAGGAAAAGATGGCGGGCCCGGCGGGCGGCGGCTTCATCTTCGACGGCTTCCCGCGCACCCTCGCTCAGGCTGATGCCCTGGGTGCGCTGCTGGCGCGCACCGGGCAGAAGCTGGATGCGGTGATCGAGCTGGTGGTGGATGATGAGGCACTGGTTGCCCGTATCGTCCGCCGGGCCGAGGAAGCGGCGGCGGCGGGTCAGCCCGTCCGCGCCGACGATAACCCCGAGGTTTTTGCTGGTCGTCTGCGCGAGTATTATAAGAAGACAGCGCCGCTTCTGGGCTACTACTATGCCAAGGGCGACCTGAAGCAGGTGGATGGCATGGCCCCGATGGCGGATGTCGGCGTGGCAATTGCGAAACTGCTTGACAGCAAGTGAAACTTTCCTCCGACGCCTTGACGGGCGTCTGAAAACCCCCTAAGCCACGGCGTCCCGAAAGGGAATCGTCCGTGGCTTTCGTTTTCCGTATCGGAGAATCGGTCAGGGGCTCTCGAACCGGGCGGCTGTTAATGCACTCCTCAGGCCGCACCGGAGTTGTGAAAAAAGGTTCTGGCATTACGGAACCGCAACAATGAAGGAAGATACGCGTGGCACGTATTGCTGGCGTCAACATCCCGACCGGGAAGCGCGTCCCGATCGCACTCCAATACATCCATGGCATCGGCGCTTTCTATGCCGAGCAGATCTGCGAAGCCCTGAAGATCGACCGTGCCCGTCGCGTGAACGAACTGACGGATGCCGAAGTTCTGGCCATCCGTGAATACATCGACGCCAACTTCACCGTTGAAGGCGACCTGCGCCGTGAAGTGTCGATGAACATCAAGCGCCTGATGGACCTCGGCTGCTACCGCGGCCTGCGTCACCGTCGGAACCTGCCGGTTCGCGGTCAGCGCACCCACACCAACGCCCGTACCCGCAAGGGCCCGGCGAAGCCGATCGCCGGCAAGAAGAAGTAAGGGGAGGGTGAGACATGGCTCGTGACAAGACCCGCATGAAGCGGAAAGAGCGCAAGAACATCGCTGCTGGCGTTGTTCATGTGAACTCCTCGTTCAACAACACCAAAATCCTGATCTCTGACGTCCAGGGCAACGCGATCTCGTGGTCGTCCTCGGGTACCATGGGCTTCAAGGGTTCGCGCAAATCGACCCCCTACGCCGCCCAGATGGCCGCTGAGGATGCTGCCCGCAAGGCGCAGGAACATGGCATGAAGACCGTCGAGGTTGAAGTGCAGGGTCCGGGTTCGGGCCGCGAATCGGCGCTGCGCGCGCTGGCCGCGGTTGGCCTGACCATCACCTCGATCCGCGACGTGACCCCGCTGGCGCACAACGGTTGCCGCCCGCCCAAGCGTCGTCGCGTCTGACGCATGAGTTTCGATCGGGCCGCGCCATGTTTGCGCGGCCCGGTTTCGTATTTCTGAACCTCGGGCGTTTTCCGCTTCTTGGTCATGGGCGGAAAACAGGAATGGAGGCGAAAGCATGATCCACAAGAATTGGGCGGAACTGATCAAGCCGACGCAGCTTGTCGTGAAGCCGGGGCCTGATGCCTCGCGCACCGCGACGGTTGTCGCGGAACCGCTGGAACGTGGCTTCGGCCTGACGCTGGGCAATGCGCTGCGCCGCGTGCTGATGTCGTCGCTGCAGGGCGGCGCGATCACCGCCGTCCAGATCGACAATGTTCTGCACGAGTTTTCCAGCGTTGCGGGCGTTCGTGAGGACGTCACCGACATCGTGCTGAACCTCAAGGGCGTGTCGCTGAAGATGGAAGTCGAGGGGCCGAAGCGCCTGTCGATCTCGGCCAAGGGGCCGGGCGTCGTGACCGCTGCCGATATTTCGGAGTCGAATGGCATCGAAGTCCTGAACAAGGACCATGTGATCTGCCACCTCGACGACGGTGCCGATGTCTACATGGAACTGACGGTGAATACCGGCAAGGGCTATGTCTCGGCCGACAAGAACAAGCCGGAAGACGCGCCGATCGGCCTCATCGCCATCGACGCCATCTTCTCTCCGGTCAAGAAAGTCAGCTACGAAGTGCAGCCGACCCGCGAAGGTCAGGTGCTGGACTATGACAAGCTGACCATGAAGATCGAAACCAACGGCGGCCTGACCCCCGAGGATGCCGTGGCTTATGCCGCGCGTATTCTTCAGGATCAGCTGGCCATCTTCGTGAACTTCGACGAGCCGGAATCGGCTTCGCGGAGCGAAGTGGAAGACGGGCTGGAATTCAACCCGCTGCTGCTGAAGAAGGTCGACGAGCTGGAGCTGTCGGTCCGTTCGGCGAACTGCCTGAAGAACGACAACATCGTCTATATCGGCGATCTGATCCAGAAAACCGAAGCCGAGATGCTGCGCACCCCGAACTTCGGCCGCAAGTCGCTGAACGAGATCAAGGAAGTGCTCTCGGGCATGGGTCTGCACCTTGGCATGGATGTCGAGGACTGGCCGCCGGAGAACATCGAAGATCTGGCCAAGCGCTTCGAAGACCAGTTCTGAGGTTAAAGGGGGGCGGTAACGCCCTCCTGCAATGCCCGCACTGGCGGGGAACCCTGGGCAATTCCGCCCCAACGACGCGGCCCCAACGCAGGGCTGCAACACAAAGCAAAACCGTAGGAGACCACCATGCGTCACGCTCGCGGCTACCGCCGTCTGAACCGCACCCACGAACACCGCAAGGCGCTGTTCGCCAATATGTCCGGCTCGCTCATCGAGCACGAGCAGATCAAGACCACCCTTCCGAAAGCGAAGGAACTGCGTCCGATCATCGAGAAGCTGATCACGCTGGCGAAGCGCGGCGATCTGCACGCCCGTCGTCAGGCTGCTGCCCAGCTGAAAGAAGACAAGCACGTTGCGCGCCTGTTCGACATCCTCGGCCCGCGCTACAAGGACCGCCAGGGCGGCTACGTCCGTATCCTGAAAGCCGGTTTCCGCTATGGCGACATGGCACCGATGGCGATCATCGAATTCGTGGATCGTGACCCCTCGGCCAAAGGCGCTGCCGACCGCGCCCGCGCTGAGGCCGAAGAGGCTGCGGAGGACTGATCCTCCCGCCGTTTCAGGCACAGGAAGGCCCGCCGTAACGGCGGGCCTTTTGCATTTGCTGGGGGGCGGTCCCGGTTTTGTGAGGCCGCGCGCCTTGCACCTTCGGCGGGCATCGCGCCATATCGGGATGAACAGCCTGAAGCCGGAGCCTTTTGATGCCTCGTTTGCCAGTCGCCCTCGCCGCCTGCCTGATGCTGCTTCCCGTCACCGCACCCGCCGATACCGTGCCTGGCTCGCAGGCGGAGATCACCATGAGCTTCGCGCCCGTGGTGAAGGCCGCGACCCCGGCGGTGGTGAATATCTATGCAACAGTCGTGGTGCAGCGGCGCGAGACGCCATTTGCCGGCGATCCGTTCTTCGAGCAGTTCTTTCAGGATTTCGGCCGTGTTACCCCGCGCGTGCAGAACTCGCTCGGTTCGGGGGTGATCGTCAGCCCCGAGGGGATCGTGGTCTCCAATTACCACGTTGTCGGGCAGGCCACCGAGATCCGGGTGGAGCTGTCGGACCGCCGTGAATATCGCGCGCATGTGCTGCTGGCGGATGAGCAGGCCGATCTTGCGGTGCTGCAACTTGAAGGCGCGGCCGATCTGCCCTCGCTGCTGTTGCGCAATTCCGATGATCTGGAGGTGGGCGATCTGGTTCTGGCCATCGGCAACCCGTTCGGCGTCGGGCAGACGGTGTCTTCGGGCATCGTCTCGGGGCTTGGCCGGTCGTCGCTGGCGGTGGGCGGCGGGCGCAGCTATTTCGTGCAGACAGATGCGGCCATCAACCCCGGCAATTCGGGGGGGGCGCTGGTCGATATGAAAGGGCAGCTTGTCGGCATCAATACCGCCATCGTCACCAAGGGCGGCGGGTCCAACGGGATCGGGTTTGCGATTCCCGCCAATCTGGTGCGTAACTTCATTGATCAGGCCAAGGCGGGCGAGACGCGGTTCAAACGGCCCTGGGCCGGGGTGACCGGGCAGGCGATGGATTCGGCCATGGCCGAGGCGCTGGGTCTGCCGCGGCCCGAAGGGGTGGTTCTGTCTGCACTGCACGCGGACAGCCCGTTCAAAGCGGCGGGGCTGGAGGTCGGTGACATCATCCTGTCGGTCGATGGCGAGGCGACGGATACGCCGCAGGGCGTGATGTTCCGGCTGGCGGCGCTTGGGGTGGGTCGTGAGATTACGGTGGACTACCTGCATCGGGGCGAGGCGCGTCAGGCGAGGGTTGCGCTGGTCGCGCCGCCCGACAGCCCGCCGCGCGAGGCGGTGACGCTGGGCGAAAGCAGCGTCTTGCAGGGGCTGGAGGTGGCACGCATCAATCCGGCGGTGCTGGACGAACTGGAGCTGAGTGACAGCCCAACCGACGGCGTGATCGTGATGGATGCGGAAGGGCTTGCGGCACGCACCGGGTTGCGGCCGGGCGATGTGCTGCGGACGATCAATGGCGAGGCGGTCAAGGTGCCCGGCGATGTGGTGCGGCTGACCGCGCCTGGTCCGCGCCGCTGGGGTATCGAGGTGCAGCGCGGCGGGCAGCAGCTTTTGCTGCGTTTCCGCATCTGACCTTTCGCCGCCCGTGCAGGCGGCGTAATCTTGCACCATGGCCGATCTGTTCGACTCCCCCTCTGCCCCGAAGCCCGAGGCGCCGCGCCCGCTGGCGGACCGGCTGCGTCCGCGCAGTCTGGACGAGGTGATCGGGCAGGGCCATGTGCTTGGTCCTGACGGGCCGCTGGGTGCCATGCTGGCGGCGGGCAGTCTGTCGTCGCTGATTCTCTGGGGGCCGCCGGGGGTGGGCAAGACCACCATCGCGCGGCTGCTGGCCGATCAGACCAATCTGGCCTTCGTGCAGATCAGCGCGATCTTCACCGGGGTGCCGGAGCTGCGCAAGGTATTCGAGCAAGCGAAGATCCGGCGCGGCAACGGGCAGGTGACGCTGCTGTTCGTGGATGAGATCCACCGCTTCAACAAGGCGCAGCAAGACGGGTTTCTGCCACATATGGAAGACGGCACCATCCTTCTGGTCGGTGCTACCACTGAAAACCCGTCCTTCGAGTTGAATGCCGCATTGCTCAGCCGGGCGCAGGTGATCGTGCTGGAACGGCTGAGCCTTGCCGATCTGGAGCGCCTCGCACAGCGGGCCGAGAAAGAGCTGGGCCGCGCGCTGCCGCTGACCGGCGAGGCGCGCGAGACGCTGCTGGAGATGGCCGATGGCGATGGCCGGGCGCTGCTGAACCTGATCGAGCAGGTGGCGGCCCACAAGGGCGGCACGCTGACGCCGGAACAGCTTGGCCAACGCCTGATGCGACGGGCGACCAAATACGACAAGTCGGGCGAAGAGCATTACAACCTCATCTCGGCCCTGCACAAATCGGTGCGCGGCAGTGACCCGGATGCCGCGCTTTACTGGTTTGCCCGCATGCTGGAAGGTGGCGAAGACCCGCGCTTTCTGGCTCGCCGCCTGACCCGTATGGCGGTGGAGGATATTGGCCTCGCCGATCCGCAGGCGCAGGCGGTCTGCATTGATGCCTGGCAGACGTATGAGCGTCTGGGCAGTCCCGAGGGGGAACTGGCGCTCGCCAATGCTGTGGTCTATCTGGCGCTGGCACCGAAATCGAACGGGGTTTACGTCGCCTACAAGGCGGCGCGGGCGGCGGCGCGCGACACCGGCAGCCTGCCGCCGCCGCTGCACATCCGCAACGCGCCGACCAAGCTCATGAAAGAGATCGGCTATGGTGCAGGATATGCCTATGACCACGATGCTGAGGACGGCTTTTCAGGGCAGGATTATTTCCCCGAAGGCATGAAACGCCCCGTGTTCTACGCGCCACCAGAACGTGGCTTCGAACGCGAGCTGAAAAAGCGGGTGGATTATTTTGCGAAGCTGCGCGCCCGGCGCAACGGGGTGTGACAGCAGGCGGGCTTGTGGCGGCTGGTGCGGCATGACACATTCAGGATGTGACATGTGAGGACAAGATGAGCCTTCCCTACCAATCTGCCCATGAAGAACTGCATTTCATCAACCGCTCCGGCTGGCTGCGCGCGGCCGTTCTGGGGGCGAATGATGGCATCGTTTCCGTAGCTTCGCTGATCGTGGGGGTGGCGGCGGCCGATCCCTCGCCCTCGGCCGTGCTGATCGCAGGCGCCGCCGGACTTGCCGCAGGTGCCATGTCGATGGCGGCAGGCGAATATGTCTCGGTCAGTTCGCAGTCCGATATCGAGCGTGCCGATATCGCGCGCGAACGGCAGGCACAGATCGACATGCCCGAGGAGGAAGAGCGTGAACTGGCCTCGATCTACGAAGCGCGGGGGCTTTCACCGGCGACTGCGGCGCTTGTGGCGCGCGAGCTGACCGAGAAGGATGCGCTTGGCGCCCATGTGCGCGAGGAACTGGGGTTAAGCGAGGTGCATGCCGCCAACCCCTTGCAGGCGGCCTTCGCTTCGGGCCTGACCTTCTCGATTGCCGCGGCGATGCCGTTGCTGGCGGCGATTCTGGCCCCGGAAGGGCTGGTGATCCCCGTGGTGGTGATCGCGACGCTGGTCTGCCTTGCGGTGCTGGGTGCGCTGGGGGCGCAGGCGGGCGGCGCGCCGAAACTGCGGGCGACTTTGCGGGTGCTGTTCTGGGGGGCGGCGGCCATGGCGATTACCGCCGGGGTTGGCCATGTCTTCGGTATTGCTGTCTGAGGCAGCGGGCCGGAAAGAGGAACGGCGCGCCAGGGGCGCGCCGTTTTTGGTTCAGCGGGTGAACTTCTTGTATTTCACACGCTTGGGGTTCACGGAATCCGGGCCGAGGCGGCGGATCTTATCCTGTTCGTAATCGTCGAAGTTGCCTTCGAAGAACTCCACATGCGCATCGCCTTCAAAGGCGAGGATATGGGTGCAGAGGCGGTCAAGGAAGAAACGGTCGTGCGAGATGATAACCGCGCAGCCCGCGAATTCTTCGATTGCCGCTTCAAGCGCCTGAAGGGTTTCAACGTCAAGGTCGTTGGTCGGTTCGTCAAGCAGCAGGACGTTGCCGCCTGATTTCAGCAGCTTGGCCATGTGAACGCGGTTGCGCTCACCGCCCGACAGGATGCCGACCTTCTTCTGCTGGTCAGACCCCTTGAAGTTGAAGGAGGAGCAATAGGCGCGGCTGTTCACCTCGGCATCACCCAGAACCACGATGTCGAGGCTGTCGGTGATTTCCTCCCAGACGTTCTTGTTCGGGTCGAGGCTGTCGCGTGACTGATCGACATAGGACAGTTGCACGGTATCGCCCAGCGTGATGGTGCCGCTGTCCGGCTGTTCCTGCCCGGTGATCATCTTCATCAGCGTGGATTTCCCCGCGCCGTTGGGACCGATCACACCGATGATGCCGCCGGGCGGCAGCATGAAGGACAGGTTTTCAATCAGCTGCTTGTCGCCCATCGCCTTGGAGACGTTTTCGAATTCGATGACCTTGGAGCCAAGGCGCGGGCCGTGCGGAATGATGATCTGGGCTCGGCCGACCAGTTCCTTGACCGACTCGTCGGCCATCTTTTCATAGGCCTGAATACGGGCTTTCGATTTCGCCTGACGGGCCTTGGCCCCGGCCCTGATCCATTCCAGTTCCTTTTCAAGAACTTTCTGCTTGGCCTTGTCCTCACGGGCTTCCTGCGCGAGGCGCTTGGCCTTTGCGTCGAGCCACGAGGAGTAGTTGCCCTCATGCGGGATGCCGCGGCCGCGTTCCAGTTCCAGAATCCAAGTGGTGATGTCATCCAGGAAGTAACGGTCGTGGGTGACAGTCAGGATGGTGCCTTTGTATTCGATCAGGTGCTTTTGCAGCCAGGCGATCGTTTCGGCATCGAGGTGGTTGGTCGGTTCGTCCAGAAGCAGCATGTCGGGCGCTTCAAGCAGCAGCTTGCACAGCGCGACCCGGCGGCGCTCGCCCCCCGAGAGCGTCGCGACATTGGCGTCGTCCGGCGGACAGCGCAGGGCTTCCATCGCGATGTCGATCTGGCTGTCCAGATCCCACAGGTTTTCGGCGTCGATCTCGTCCTGCAACCGCGACATCTCGTCGGCGGTTTCATCCGAGTAGTTCATGGCGAGTTCGTTGTAGCGGTCGAGCTTGGCCTGCTTCGCGGCGACGCCGAGCTTCACATTCTCGCGCACAGACAGCGCTTCGTCGAGCTGCGGCTCCTGCGGCAGGTAGCCCACGGTCGCGCCCTTGGCGGCCCAGGCTTCGCCGGTGAAATCCTTGTCCCAGCCGGCCATGACGCGCAGCAGGGTGGATTTGCCGGCGCCGTTGACGCCGACCACACCGATCTTCACGCCGGGGAGGAAGTTCAGGCGGATGTTCTCGAACACCTTCTTGCCGCCGGGATAGGTCTTGGAGACGCCATCCATGTGGTAAACGTATTGATAGCTGGCCATTGCGGATCTCCGTATCGCGGGTTGGCGCGTATGTAGCGGAGAAGCAGCCGAAGGGCAACGCGCGCGCGTCAGGTCAGGCGCAGGCTGCCGGACGGTGCGGGCAAAAGGTTTCGGGGAACCTTTTGCGAATTTCTTTCAGGAAATCTGCGCCGGACCCAGCCGTTTCTCGAACCAGTGATCGGCGTAGGGATTGCTGTTGTAGCGTGAGATCCCGGTCCAGCCATCGCGCAGGTAAAGCGCCTGCGCTTCGGGCAGGTGGCGGCTGGTATCGAGCCGCAGGTGGCTCAGCCCCATGCCGCGTGCGGCGGTTTCCACCTCTGCCATCAGGCGGCGGGCAAGGCCCTGCCCACGCGCGGCAGGTGCCAC
Organism: Gemmobacter nanjingensis; assembly: GCF_014652195.1. Classification (NCBI taxonomy): domain Bacteria; kingdom Pseudomonadati; phylum Pseudomonadota; class Alphaproteobacteria; order Rhodobacterales; family Paracoccaceae; genus Gemmobacter; species Gemmobacter nanjingensis. The sequence continues at coordinate 226,522 of NZ_BMYI01000003.1, read as the reverse complement.
CCAGAGACGTTTTACCTCTCCCGTGCCGGGGGGCAGGCCCTCGGCGCCGGTGCGCAGGGCGACGCAGCCCATGGGCGTGCCGGTTCCTGCGATCAGGAACAGCCCGCGCGGCGGTTGCAGCGCGGCGGGGTCGGCATCGGCATAGGGGTCGAAGGTCTGGCCGAACCGCGCGCTGAGTTCGGCGAAATAGGCGACGAGACAGGCGGTTGCCTCGGGCGCGTCAACAGGAAAAGGACGGATCGGTATCATACCGTGTTGTTACCCGCGCATCGGCCCTTGGCAAGCCTGTGCCTGCGTGGTTTGAACGCGAAAGGGGGAGACAGGGATGCGCCAGGGGTTTCCGATCGCGACGCGCGGCATGACCGTGGGGCTTCTGGGTGGATCTTTCGATCCGGCCCATGAGGGGCATGTGCATATCACGCGCGAGGCGCTGCGCCGGTTCGGGCTGGACCGGGTCTGGTGGCTGGTGACGCCGGGCAACCCGCTGAAGGCGCGTCAGCCGGCGCCAATGGCCGAGCGGCTGGCGCGGGCGCGGGCCCTGATGCGGCATCCGCGCGTCGTGGTCACCGATCTGGAGGCGCATCTGGGCACCCGCTACACGGCGGCGACGATCCGGCGGTTGCAGGCGATCTATCCGGGGGTAAACTTCGTCTGGCTGATGGGCGCGGACAATCTGGTGCAGTTCCATCGCTGGGACCGCTGGGAGCAGATCATGCAGGCGGTGCCCGTGGGGGTGCTGGCGCGGCCCGGCTGGGGCGTGAAGGGCCGGATGGGGCGGGCTGCCCGCGTGTATGCCCGCGAGCGCGTGACCGAAGGTGCGGCGGGCGATCTGGGTCTGCTCAGGCCGCCGGTCTGGGTGCTGGCCGATGTGCCGCTGAACGACATGTCCTCAAGCGCGATCCGGGCGCGCGGGGAATGGGGGCGCGGCGGCAACGCGCCGCCGGGCTGAGCACGGGGTTTCGTGCGGATCGCGCTGGCGCTATGGCTATGAGCGTTGAACAGGAGTGAGTCCCCATGTCCCGCCCTCCCTTTTCCCCGACGCGGCGATTTGTGCTTGGCGGGCTTCTGGCCGGGGCGGCGACGCCGCTCTGGGCCGAAGCGCCCGCCACCTCGCTGTTGCCGCGTCGCCGGGGGGATGGTGGCGCGGTCCGGGCCGAGCCGCAAAGCGCCGGGCAGCTGGTGGAAGCGGCGAAGCTGGGCGGGGCGGTGGGCTTCATCGTGGCCGATGCCGTGACCGGCGCGGTGATCGAGGCGCGGGACGCCGATCAGGCGATGCCGCCTGCCAGTGTGCTGAAATCGGTGACGGCGGCCTTCGCGCTGGACCGGCTGGGGCCGGTGCATCGCTTCCAGACCCGTGTGCTGCGGCGCGGGCCGGTGGTGCAGGGGGTGGTGCAGGGCGATCTGATCCTCGCGGGGGGCGGTGATCCGGTACTGGATACCGACATGCTGGGGGATCTGGCGGCGAAGCTGGCGGCGCAGGGGATCAGGGGCGCGACGGGCCGGCTTCTGGTCTGGGGCGGCGCGCTGCCGCTTTTGCCGCGCATCGACGGCGAGCAGCCCGATTTCGTCGGCTACAATCCCGCCGTGGCCGGGCTGAACCTCAATTTCAACCGCGTGCATTTCGAATGGCGCCGGGCCGGGGCTGACTGGCGGCTGACCATGGATGCACGGGCCGAGCGTTTCGTGCCCGAGGTCCATATGGCCAGCGTCCGTATCGCCACGCGGGCGCGCCCGCTGTTCACTTACGAGGGCGATGGCGGGGCCGACCGCTGGACCGTGGCCTCCGAGGCTTTGGGCAAGGGCGGTGCGCGGTGGCTGCCGGTCCGTCATCCGGCGCTTTATGCGGGCGATGTGTTCCGCACCCTTGTAGCGGCGCAGGGTATTGCCCTGCCTGCGCCCGAGGTGATCGAGAGCCTGCCTGACGGTGCCGAACTGCTGGCGCGCCATGACAGCCCTGTGCTGGAAGGCATCCTGAAAGACATGCTGAAGCATTCGACGAACCTTACTGCCGAGGTGGCCGGGATGTCGGCCTCGCAGGCGGCCAGCCTGCGGGCTTCGGCGCTGGCGATGCAGGAATGGGCGCGGTTGCGGCATGGCATGTCGGCGCATTTCGTCGACCATTCGGGTCTTGGCGGGCAAAGCAGAATCTCGCCCGCAGATATGGTGCGGTTGCTTGGGGATGTTCAGGCCAGCGCGCTGCCGGGCCTGCTGAAAAACCACGGCATGCGCGATGACAAGGGACAGATCATTAAGGGGCACCCGGTGCAGGTTCATGCCAAGACCGGGACGCTCAACTTCGTTTCGTCGCTGGCAGGCTATATCGCGCCGCCGGGGGGGCGCCGTCTGGCCTTTGCGATCTTCGCCGCCGATACGGCCCGGCGCGCAGCCCTGCCGCCCGAGGCGCGGGAGCAGCCTGCGGGCGGTCTGGACTATCAGAAGCGCGCGCGGCGGCTGCAAGCGGCGCTGATCACCCGCTGGGCGACGCTGCACGGCTGATCTGTGACATTTTGCGCCGCCTTCCCCCTTGATCACAGGGGGCGGGCGGTCAAGACTGCTGCGGTCTTGAGGTGGAGGTCGGCTTGCGCAAGGTTCTGGGGATCGGGGTGATGCTTCTGGGCGTCGCGGTGCTGGGGCTTTGGGCGAATAGTCACGAAGCGCCCGCCCTCCAAAGCCGGATCGCGGCGGGGGCGGCGCAGGTTGCGGGCGGATCGGTGCATGGTATTTCAACCATGGTCTCGGGGCGCGATATCAATATTGCCGGGCTGGCCGACAGCGCGGCAGAGCGGGATGTGCTGATGGCCGCTCTCAACGACGTGCCGGGCCGTCGTGTGGTGCGGGGCGAGTTGCAACTGCTGCCTGCCGTCTCGCCCTTTGAAACGGCTGTGTTCAAATCGGCGGAGGGCGGGCTTTCTGCCAGCGGGCATGTCCCGACCGAGAAGGCCCGCGCCCTGCTGACGCCGGCACTGGGCGAGGCGGCTTCGGCACTGGTCCTTGCTTCGGGCGCACCGGAGGGGCAGATGCCTGCCGTGATCGCGGGGATCGCGGCGCTTGGCCCGATGATTTCCGGCGCGGCGGAGGTCAGTGACGGCAAGCTGCACGTCTCGGGCGATGTTCTTGGGCCGGGGGAGCGGGGCGCTGTTCTGCTGGCGCTTGCGGGATTGCCGGAGGGCGCGGTTTCTCTGGATCTGACGCTGCGTGATGATGGCACGCCGCCCGACTGGACGCTGGATTATTCGGCGATGCAGGGCGCGGTCCTGACCGGCAAGCTGCCCAAGGGGCTGGAGGTCGCGGCAGTTGCGGGGGCGCTGGGGCTGGCGCGGATAGATAACGAGGCGAAATCTGCCCTGATCGGAGAGCCGACGCCTGAGGTCCCGGCAATTTTCGGGATCCTGAAGGGGTGGATGGCGGATTTTGAGCGGTTGCGTGTGCGAATCGGGCCGGGCGGCAGCCGCATTGAAGCCGGGTTTGGTGCCGGGGCCGACCGCGAGCTGATCTCCGGTCGGCTGGCCGAGGCGCTGGGGCCGGATGTGGCGCTGGATATCGACGTGGTGGAAAGTGAGGCTCCGGAGGGGGCGGAGCGAATGAATGCCGCGACCGGGCAGGCGGAGCGGCTGTCGGCGGGCTATTGGCTGCCGGTTGCCAGTTTCGCGGCCGACCGGGCGAGTTGTCAGGCGCAGGCCGAAAACGTGCTGGAGGGGACGACGGTGAACTTCGTCACCGGCTCGGACCGGCTGGATGCCGACGCGCAACGGGTGCTGAACCGGCTTGCTGCGGTGATTGCCCCTTGTGCGGCGGTCGGGCTGAAGGCGGAAATCGGCGGGCATACCGATGCCTCGGGCGATCCGCTGGGCAATATCGCGCTGAGCCAGCGGCGGGCCGAGGCTGTGCGGGCCGCACTGGTGGCGCGTGGTGTGCCTGCGGCGATGTTGCGGGCCTGGGGCTACGGGGCCTCGCGCCCGGTGGCAGACAACGCGACGGATGAAGGCCGGGCCAGAAACCGGCGCACCACGGTGCTGTGGTCTGAGTGATCGGGACGGAGGAGAGCGGGTATGTTCAGGAACTGGGGGTTCCTTGTCGGTGAAATCTGGGTGCTGTTGCTGCTGGCCACTCTGGTTGGGCTGCTGGCGGGCTGGATCATCTGGGGGCGCCGCGCGCCGGTCACGGTGACCGTGGATGACGGCGCGGCCGACCGGCTGCGCCACAGCCTTGCCGCCTGCGAGGCGCACGGGCGTGACCAGGCTTCACGCATCGCAGCCTTGACGGCAGATCTTGAGGCCGCGCGCCAGGCGACGATCAGGGCCGAGGCTTCTGCCATGGCCGCGCCTGCTGCGATGGCCGACCCGGGTCCGGCGGAGGCCAAGCGCCCGGAGGCGCTGTCGGCCCCCCGAAACGGCGCGGCAGATGATCTGAAGCTGATCAAGGGCGTCGGGCCGAAGCTGGAGGCACTGCTGCACCGGCTGGGCTTCTATCACTTTGACCAGATCGCCAACTGGACGGCGGCGGAAATTGCTTGGGTGGACGAGAACCTTGAAGGCTTCAGGGGTCGCGTTACCCGCGATCAATGGGTGATTCAGGCGCGCGATCTGGCGGCGGGCCTGCCGCCGCGCCCCGGCGGCGAGGGATAAGATGAAAGGCCCGGATCTTTCTTTCGGGCCTTTACGATTTCAGGGCTTCAGATGCCGAACCCGTGCGCTCCATTCGATCGCCACGGCATGCAGGCGGTCTATGGACAGCTCGTTGCGCACTTCCTCCAGCATGCGCAGCTCAACTTCATTGAGCTGGCCGTCGGCGGCTGCCACGTCACAGGCCAGTGCATAGGCGGTTTCAAACAGCCGGTCGGGCAGGGCGTCGCGGATCAGGCCGAACAACGCATCCAGCCCGTCCTCTTCCTCGAACAGGTCGAAGACAGTCTGCGCGACGGGGCGCAGGCGGTCGGTATCGTAGTCGGCGAAGACCGGCATGTGATTCACCATGCGTTGAATCGCCACCAGCTCGGAGGTGCGCATGTTCTCGTCCGAGGCGGAAACCGCGATCATCACGGCGACAAGAGCATCCTGCGGGGAAAGAGAGGCCGGTGTATCGGGCACGGGAGTCGTCCTTTGAACTGTATCGGCCCTGAGAATATTGACGCGGGGCAGGGGCGGCAATAGGACAGGCGGGTTCTGCGCGGGCATGGGGCCCGCAGTATGAAAGGATCCGCCGATGTCCGCCCTTCGTGACGCCGCGATGAAATCGAAAGCCTGGCCCTTTGAAGAGGCCCGCAAGATTCTCAAGCGGTATGAAAAGAAGGCGCCGGAAAAGGGCTACGTCCTGTTCGAGACGGGTTATGGCCCCTCGGGCCTGCCGCATATCGGCACCTTCGGCGAAGTGGCGCGCACCACGATGATCCGACGCGCGTTTGAGGTGATCAGCGACATTCCGACGCGGCTGATCTGCTTTTCCGACGATGTGGACGGTATGCGCAAGGTGCCGGAAAACGTGCCGAACCAGGAGATGCTGCATGCCAATATCCAGAAGCCGCTGACCTCGGTCCCTGATCCGTTCGGGGAATATGAGAGCTTTGGCCACCACAACAACGCGATGCTGCGGCGGTTCCTCGATACTTTCGGCTTCGAATACGAGTTCATCAGCGCGACCGAGTTCTATAAGTCCGGCCGCTTTGACGACACGCTGAAGCTGGCGACGGAACGCTATGACGCGATCATGGCGATCATGCTGAAATCGCTGCGCGAGGAGCGTCAGCAGACCTACAGCTGCTTCCTGCCGATCCACCCGGAAACCGGGCGGGTGCTGTATGTGCCGATGAAGAACGTCGATCCGGTGAATCACACCATCACCTTCGACGACGAGGATGGCCGCGAATGGACGCTGCCGGTGACGGGCGGCCATGTGAAACTGCAATGGAAGCCCGATTTCGGCGCCCGCTGGGCGGCGCTGGATGTGGACTTCGAGATGTATGGCAAGGACCACTCCACCAATACCCCGATCTATGACGGGATTTGCGAAGTGCTGGGTGGCAAGAAGCCGGAACACTTCACCTATGAGCTGTTCCTGGATGAGCACGGCCAGAAGATTTCGAAGTCCAAGGGCAACGGGTTGACCATCGACGAATGGCTGACCTATGCCTCGGCCGAAAGCCTGAGCTATTTCATGTATCAGAAGCCCAAGACGGCCAAGCGGCTGTGGTGGGATGTGATCCCGCGCGCGGTGGATGAATACCACCAGCAACTGCGCGCCTATCCGACGCAGGATGTGGACCAGCAGGTGAACAATCCGGTCTGGCACATCCATGGCGGCAACCCGCCGGAATCGAAGATGGTGGTGCCGTTCTCGATGCTGCTCAATCTCGCGAGCGTGGCCGGGGCGACGGATGCCAAGGGGCTGTGGGGCTTCATCAAGCGTTATGCGCCGGAGGCCAGCCCCGAGGGCAACCCGGATCTGGATGCGGCGGCGGGCTTCGCAGTGCGCTATTTCACCGACAAGATCGCGCCGACCCGTGTGTTCCGTCTGCCGACCGATCAGGAACGTGCGGCGATCCTGGATCTGCGGGCGCGTCTGGTGGCCTGGGATGGCGGGCTGGACGACGAGGCGCTGCAAAGCATGGTCTTTGCCGTCGGCAAGGAGCACGGGTTCGAGCCGCTGCGCGACTGGTTCAAAGCCCTTTACGAGGTCTTGCTGGGCGCCTCGGACGGGCCGCGCTTCGGGGGTTTCGTCGCACTTTACGGTGTCGGGGAGACCGTCGCGCTGATCGACCGCGGTCTTGCGGGCGAACTGGTGGCCTGAGGTCGCGGTTTATCAAACGGGAAGGGCACGCCCTGGCGTGCCCTTTTGCATTCAGGCGACCTGCGCCCGCCAGAGCCGCCACCATTTGACCCAGAGCGCTGCCATTTCCTCGGGATCGCCGGCAAACAGACGGGCGCCCAGCGGATAGGCTTCGACTTCGATACCAAGCTGCGCCTCGCGGCAGCGGGTCGCCACGGTCTCGCGCGCCTCGGGCTTGACGTCGCCCTCGGGCATGGCCGCGACATGTTCGGCCAGAACCTCGAAATCATGGTGCTGGCCCAGCATTTCCCCCAGCATATCGGCGGAGGTGACGAAAGGGCGCATGACATCGCGCCAGACCGGCTGGAACAGCCGCGCCTGATACCAGAAATCCTTGGCCCGTTTGCGCCAGTCGTGCAGAGCCTCGGCCCCGCCGCTGTCACGGGCCTCGCGCATCGCTTGGCGGGCGCGTTCGCGTGTGTCGGCCAGCCCTGTGGTCAGGATGCTGCGATCTGAACCCGAAAGCTCCCAGTTTTCGACGCGCAAGGACAGCGAGGCAAAGAGTTCACCCAGATCCGGGGGCGGGGCGGTGGCGACGGCGGCTTCGGCCACCAGTTGCGCGCGCAGTGCCCCCAGCGCCGGGGACGGATCATCGCCCGCGATCATGTCGAAGGTCTTCAGCCGGGTTGCGGCATCGCGCTGGGCCGCAAGCTGGCGCGCGGCGTCCCGCAGCAGCACATTCTCGGCCGGTTGCACGCGGCGCAGGCCGCTGCGGGTCAGCCGCAGCAGGGCGCGCAACTTCTTGATCCGCTTGCGGATGTCGTGCACTGCCTTGGGGTCAAGCGGCTCCGCGCTGTCCAGATGGCTGCACAGGGGCGCGATCTCGGCCAGGGCGATGCGGCGCAGGCTGTCCTGCAACGATCCGTCGGCGAGATCGAATTGATAGGTCGTCATGGGGGCTCCGGTCCGGCAGAACTGCCTTGTCGCCCCGACCTAACCGGCAGTTGTAACCATGATATGACGATTTTGTAACGGCGGCGGAACCCTGCCGATGCAGACTGTTGCGCGCGGGGTGCCTGCTACGCGCGGCGGTCACAGCCCGGATTAACCCCGTCTTGCTACCCCTGTGCCCGGTATGCGCGGCAGGCGCGGGAACAAAGGCGAGGGTCTGAGATGAACAAGGCGATTACCGATGGTCTGGTGCTGATGCCGCCGCCGTTTTCGGCCGGGCTGAACCAGTGGTCGCGCGAGGATGGCACGCCGGGCACTGCGACCTATGCCGGGCAGCCCAACGCGGCGCTGGTGCCGTCCGATCAGGATTTCGCAGGCTGTCTGGAATTGCAGAAGGCCGAAACGGTTCAGCGTCTGCGCTACATGGGGCAGACGCCCATCGAGCCGGGGCTGTATCTGCGGGTCACCGCGCGGGTGAAAGCGGTGGCGGGCAGCATGCCCTCGGTGCGGATCGCGGCCTATGCCGGGCGGGCGAACGGCAGTGCGGTCGGGGTGCCGTTGACCGGCCCCTCGGTCGCGCTGACCAGCTATGGTCAGGTTGTGACGGTCAGTGCAATCATCGGATCGGGCAACCGGCAGGGGGTCGACATGGTCTGGGGTGTCGAGCCTGTCTATGGCCATTTCGGCCTGGACCTGACCGGCGCCAGTGGCGGTGTGGTGCGGATTGACGATCTGGTCATCGAGGATGTCACGGATGTCTTTCATCGCAAGATGATCGACGTTGTGGATGTGCGGGATTACGGCGCCATCGGCGATGGCAGCACGAATGACGCGGCGGCTTTCGGCGCTGCGGATGCGGCGGCGAACGGGCGCACCGTTCTGGTATCCGAGGGCACCTATCGCCTCACTGGCAATTTTACCTTCAACAATCCGGTGCGGTTCGACGGCAAGCTGTCGATGCCTGCCAATGCGAGGCTGACCTGTACGCAGAACTATGATCTGAATACCTACGCTGCCGCTTTCGGTGGCGAGCTGGAGGGGTTCAGGCGCGGTCTTCAGACCCTGTTCTATTTCACCGATCATGTCGTATTCGACCTGTCAGGCCGTAAGGTGGATGTGACCGGCCCCATCGACGTCGCGGCGCTCTGCGGTCTGACCAGCCTGTCGAGCCGCCGTGTCCTGACCAATGGTCAGCTTTCGGCGACGAGTTCGGCAAACTGGGACAGTGATACCGTGACCTCGGTCGCCACCTACAACAGCAGCAATTCGACCCGGCTGACCAATGTGGCCAATGTGGCGAACATTCCGGTGGGCGCGCGGGTTTCGGGCACCGGGGTCGGGCGCGAGGTCTATGTGACCTCCCGGAATGTCGGGAGCGGCACGGTTACACTGTCGTCGTCTCTGTGGGGGGCGGATGGCACGCGCACTTTCACCTTCGAGCGTTACAAGTACCTGCTGGATTTCTCGGGGTTCGACAATCTCTCGCGGTTCGAGATTACCGACATCGACTTCGCCTGTTCCGGCCGGTCCAGCGCGATCATGCTGCCCTCGGGCGGGCTGACCTTCCGCATCGCGGATTGTGTTTTCACCGGGCCGAAGGATCGCGGGATCACTTCGATCGGGGATGGCTGTTCCGGGCTGATCGTGGAGCAATGCCAGTTCCTGTCCAACGAACAGGGGATGGCGGCACAGAACCGCAGCAGCATCGCGCTGAACGCCAATGCCAATGATGTGAAGCTGCGCTACAACCGCGTGGTGCGCTTTGCGCATTTCGCCGTGTTGGGCGGTGGTGGCAACATGGTGTTGGGCAATCACTTCTTTCAGGGCGACGACCAGACCAACGGGCTGCGTCAGGCCGGGATCGTCTTTACCAACACCAACTGCCGGTCGATTGTCTCGGACAATTACATCGACAATTGCTGGATCGAATGGTCGAACGAGCATGACCCGGCGCCGGAATTCAGTGGGGAATACTCGTTCGGCGGGCTGTCCATCACGTCGAACACCTTCATGTGCATCGACGTGGCGCCGTCCTTCCGATGGGTCGTGGTGCGGCCGCGCGGGCCGGGGCATTTCCTGAACGGGTTTTCGATGACCGGCAATGTGTTCCGCGCGGTGAACGGCACGATCGACCGGGTGGAGAAGGTCGATACCACGCAAGCGGGGCTGGACCATGACCGCGCGGTCAATGTGGCTGTGACCGGCAATGTGTTTCACGGCATCAGCCAGCCCTGCCACAATCCGGTGATCCTGAGCCATAACGAGAACACCGCCGCACGGACCTGGACCGTCGCGGCGAAGGACTGGTTTCCCTTCGGCGGCAAGGCGCTGCGGGCTCTGGCGGTCATGGCGGACGGGCCTTTGCGCGACAGCGGCAACAGCATCACCTACGCGGCGCCCTATGCCGAGACGGCGCAGGGGTCCGGTGGTGGCAGTGTCGATCTGAAATGGGCCGAGCCGCTGAAAGGGACCGTGGTCGTCACTTTGCGCAGCGACCGGCCGATGTGACGCGGTCTCAGCGCAGATCCTCGGGCGACAGGCGGAAGGCGCGGGCGAAGCCACCGTTCAGCAACGCGCCTTCCGGTTCCAGCCGCAGAAAGGCGAAATCGGGGAAGTCGATGTAAAGTTTCGCCTTGGGATGCACCGCCAGCCAGTGATCGCGCAGCGCCGGGTAATCGGCACCTGCGCGATCCACCGGGCGGGCGGTGATGCGCAGCATCAGGCGCGGGTGGGTCAGCGGGTCGCCCTTGTCGCCCGGCTCGCCCACCATCACGGCGGCCTGCGGATTCTGCTCCAGTGCGGGGCGATGCGCGGCAAGCGAAGATACCAGCGTCAGCGGGCAGCCATCGGGCGCAAGGCCAAAGGCGATGCGGCTGATCCCCGGCGTTCCGGTCGCCGGATCGGTATAGGCCAGTGCGGCGTGACGGGCGTTGGCCAGCAAGTCACGCGCAAGGGCGCGGGCATCGTCATCGGCGGGCTGCACGGGATCTGGACGGGGTTGCGACATAGAGCCTCCGGGGAACTGGGCAGGTGTTGACAGGGACCGGGTCGCGGGCGTTTGCTGGCTGCATCCTTCGCTACAGGCCCGAGATGCACAGTTCAAGCCAGCCCGATGTCGCGGGCCCCAATCCGTTTCTTCCGAAGATCGTGACTGTCCTGCGCGAGGGGTATGGCCCTGCCGATCTGCGCGCCGATGCGCTGGCCGGGCTGACCGTGGCCATTGTGGCGCTGCCGCTCTCCATGGCCATTGCCATCGCCAGCGGTGTGGGGCCGGAGCGTGGGCTGTATACCGCGATTGTCGGCGGTTTCCTCGTCTCGGCGCTGGGCGGGTCGCGGCACCAGATCGGCGGGCCGGCAGGGGCGTTTATCGTGCTGGTATCTGCCTGTGTGGCGACAACCGGACTTTCGGGCCTGATCCTCGCCACCATCCTTTCCGGCGTGATCCTCGCTGCGGCGGGACTGCTGCGGCTGGGCACCTATATTCGCTTCATTCCCTATCCGGTCACCGTGGGCTTTACCGCTGGGATCGCCGTCATCATCTTTTCCAGCCAGATCAAGGATCTGTTCGGGCTTGCCCTGACCGGGCCGGAACCGGCCGAGATCCTGCGCAAGCTGGCTGCGCTATGGGAGGCGCGGGGCAGCCTGAGCGGCGCGGCGGTGGCGGTCAGCCTTGGCACCATCGCGGTGATCGAAGGGATCAAGCGGTTCGCGCCGCGCCTGCCCGGCATGTTGATCGCGGTGGCGCTGGCCAGTGTGGCCGCAGCGGCAGGCCTGCCGGTTGAAACCATTGCCGAGCGGTTTGGCGAGTTGCCGCGCGTGCTGCCGGTGCCAGCGTTGCCGACGATCAATTCTGACACTGTGATGGCTGCGCTGCCCTGGGCGGCCAGTTTCGCGCTGCTGGGGGCAATTGAATCGCTGCTGTCCGCCGTGGTGGCCGACGGGATGACCGGTCGCCAGCACCGCGCCAATGCAGAGCTTCTGGCGCAGGGCATGGCCAATATCGGGGCGGGGCTGTTTGGTGGCTTCTGCGTCACCGGGACCATTGCGCGCACTGCAACCAATGTGCGCGCGGGATCGCGTGGCCCGGTGTCGGGGATGCTGCATGCGCTGTTCCTGCTGTTGTTCCTGATGATCGCGGCGCCACTGGCCGGATATATCCCCCTGGCCGCGCTCGCCGGAGTTCTGGCGGTGGTGGCGTGGAACATGGCAGAGAAGCATGAGTTCGCCGCCTTGGTGCGGGGATCGCGGGCCGATGCGGCCATCGTTCTCGTCACTTTCCTGCTGGTGGTGTTCCGCGACCTGACCGAAGGCATCGTCGTTGGCTTTGCCATGGCGGGGCTCGTCTTCGTGAAGCGCATGTCCGATATGGCGGGCGTTCATCCGCTGGCCGATGCCCCGGTGGATGCGGCGCGCGACGATTTGCTGGTTTATCGCCTTTCAGGTCCGTTCTTCTTTGGCGCCGCCGCGCAGCTTGGCTCGGTGCTGGACCGGATTGCCGATGTGCCGCGCAGCATCGTGGTCGATTTTACCGCCGTTCCGCTGATAGACAGTTCGGGTGCCCGCTCGCTGGGTCTGCTGGCGCGCAAGGTGGCGCGGCGGGGCGGACGACTGTGGTTCACCGGAACCAGCCCCGAAATCCGCCGCGTGCTGCTGGCACAGGGGTTGGACGCCCCCGAGGTGGAGTATCTGCCCGACATGGCCGCCGTCGAGGCGGTTCTGGCGCAGGACGCTCCGCAGCCCTGATTCGTTCTTCCCGCTGCTTGTTTTTGCGACCTGCCGCATCCTGTGGCGGGACGTCACGTCACGTCGTCTGACGTATCACGGAGCTGTGAAGGGATAGATTGTTGAAACCTAATGGCAAATTCCCGTCGCCCTCTGGTTGATTTACAGATTTCAGAATGATCAAGTTAAATAATTTACACAAAAAACTAATACACAAAAGGGGTTACGCGAATGCGCTGCTTTGGTTTACAATGGCCGAAGGGATGGAGGTGCCCCGCAGGCCAGGTGGGGTGACCGGCTTTATGCAAGAGGGGGAGAGCCCATGACCCAGCAGCCCGCCGATATCGCGCAAATCGTGCGCGAGGTGCCCACGGATTTTGACAAGGCGCACGCCGACACTGCCAGGTATCGGGCGATGTATGCCGAATCCATTGATGACCCGGATGCGTTCTGGGGGCGCGAGGGGCAGCGGCTCGACTGGATCAAGCCCTATACCAAGGTGAAGAATACCGATTTCACCTTTGGCAAGGTCAATATCAAGTGGTTCGAGGACGGCGTGCTGAACGCCTCGGTCAACTGCATCGACCGTCACCTGAAAGACCGTGCGCTGCAAACCGCGATCATCTGGGAGCCCGATGATCCGAAAACCCCGGCGCTGCACATCACCTACAAGGAACTGTCCGAAAAGGTGAACCGTATGGCCAACGTCCTGCTGTCGCAGGGCGTGATGCGCGGTGACCGTGTGGTGATCTATCTGCCGATGATCCCCGAGGCCGCCTATGCCATGCTGGCCTGCGCCCGGATCGGGGCCATCCACTCCATCGTCTTTGCCGGGTTCTCGCCCGATGCACTTGCGAACCGCATCAACGATTGCGGCGCCAAGCTGGTGATCACCGCCGATACCGCGCCGCGCGGCGGCAAGCGCACGCCGCTGAAATCCAATACCGATGCGGCACTGCTGCACTGTTCTGACAAGGTGCGCTGCCTGGTGGTCAAGCATACCGGCGACCAGATCACCTGGATTCAGGGCCGCGATGTCGACGTCAAGCTGATGATGGATATGGTGAGCCCGGAATGCCCGCCGCGGCCGATGGGGGCGGAAGATCCGCTGTTCATCCTTTACACCTCCGGCTCGACCGGGAAGCCGAAGGGCGTGGTGCATACGACGGGTGGCTATCTCGTCTATGCTTCGATGACGCATCAATACACTTTCGACTATCAGGAAGGTGACGTGTTCTGGTGTACGGCCGATGTGGGCTGGGTCACCGGGCACAGCTACATCGTCTATGGCCCGCTGGCCAATGGCGCGACGACCGTGATGTTCGAGGGCGTGCCGACCTTCCCCGATGCCGGACGGTTCTGGGAAGTCTGCGAAAAGCATGCGGTGACGCAGTTCTACACCGCGCCGACCGCCATCCGGTCGCTGATGGGCATGGGCGCGGAATGGGTTGAGAAGTATGACCTGTCGAAGCTGCGTATTCTTGGATCGGTGGGCGAGCCGATCAACCCCGAGGCCTGGGCCTGGTATGACGCCCATGTCGGCAAGGGAAAATGCCCCATCGTCGACACCTTCTGGCAGACGGAAACCGGCGGTCACATGATCACCCCGCTGCCCTATGCCACCGCGACCAAGCCGGGTTCGGCGACGCTGCCCTTCTTCGGGGTGAAGCCGGTGGTTCTGGATGCCGCAACCGCCAAACGTCAGGACGAGGTGGAAACCGAGGGCGTCCTGTGCATCTCGGACAGCTGGCCGGGACAGATGCGCACGCTCTGGGGCGACCATGACCGCTTCCAGGAAGCCTATTTCGCCCAGTATCGCGGCTATTACTTCACGGGCGACGGCTGCCGCCGCGACAAGGACGGCTATATCTGGATCACCGGCCGGGTGGATGACGTGATCAACGTCTCCGGTCATCGGATGGGCACCGCAGAAGTGGAAAGCGCGCTGGTGGCCCATGCCGCCGTGGCCGAGGCCGCCGTGGTCGGCTTCCCGCATGACATCAAGGGGCAGGGCATCTACGCCTATGTCACCCTGATGAACGGAATCGAACCGTCCGAGGATCTGCGCAAGGATCTGGTGAAATGGGTCCGCACCGAGATCGGCCCCATCGCCTCGCCCGATATCATCCAGTGGGCGCCGGGCCTGCCGAAAACCCGCTCGGGCAAGATCATGCGCCGCATCCTGCGCAAGATCGCCGAAAACGACTTCGGCGCGCTGGGCGATACCTCGACGCTGGCCGATCCGTCGGTCGTTGACGATCTGATCGCCAACCGCGGCAACAAGGGCTGATACGCATGACCGACGCCACGACCCTGACGCGCCCCGCCGTCCTGATCCTTCTTGGCCCTCCGGGGGCCGGGAAGGGCACGCAGGCCCGCATGCTGGAAGAGGATTTCGGGCTGGTGCAGCTTTCGACCGGTGATCTTCTGCGCGCCGCCGTTGCGGCGGGCACCGAGGCGGGCAAGCGTGCCAAGGCGGTGATGGAGGCGGGACAGCTCGTGTCTGACGAGATCGTGCTGGCGATCCTGAAGGACCGCATGGCGCAGCCCGATGTGGCGCGCGGCATCATCCTTGACGGCTTTCCCCGCACTGCGGGGCAGGCCGCCGCGCTGGACGATCTGCTGGGCGCAACCGGCCAGAAGGTTACTGCCGCCATCAGCCTTGATGTCGATGACGAAGCGATGGTGGGCCGGGTCTCCGGCCGCTACACCTGCGCCGGCTGCGGCGAGGGGTATCACGACGAATTCAAGCAGCCCGCCGTTGCGGGCACTTGCGACAAATGCGGCGGCACGGCGTTCAAGCGCCGGGCCGACGACAATGCCGAGACGGTGCGCGAGAGGCTGTCCGCCTATCATGCCCAGACGGCGCCGCTGATCGCCTATTACGATGACCGGGGGGTTCTGGAACGGATCGACGCGATGGGTGCCATCGACCAGATCCGCGGAACGCTTTCGGCCATCGTGACGCGCGTTTCGGCATAAGGGAGGCCCGCATCCCTCGGGGAAGGGGGGCGGGACGGATAAACACTCAGGGAGTAGCACTCATGGCGGACAAGTCCTCGTCGAATGCCTACTGGGCCGCGAACATCCGCACGATCATGATCTATCTGGTCGTCTGGTTCGTCTGCTCGTTCGGCTTCGGCATCCTTCTGCGTCCGATGCTCGCGGGCATCAAGATCGGCGGCACCGATCTGGGCTTCTGGTTTGCCCAGCAAGGATCGATCCTCGTCTTTCTGGTTCTCATCTTCGCCTATGCCGCGCGGATGAACAAACTCGACCGCCAATACGGCGTGGAAGAATAAGGGAGCACCGGGAAACATGGATCAGTTTACCCTCAACCTCCTGGTGGTGGGCGCGACCTTCGTGCTCTACTTCGGGATCGCGATCTGGGCCCGTGCCGGCTCGACCGCCGAATTCTATGCAGCGGGCGGCGGCGTTCACCCGATCGCCAACGGCATGGCAACCGGCGCTGACTGGATGTCGGCGGCCTCGTTCATCTCGATGGCCGGGATCATCGCCTTCGGTGGCTACGATACTTCGGCCTATCTGATGGGCTGGACCGGCGGCTATGTGCTGCTTGCGATGCTGCTCGCGCCCTACCTGCGCAAGTTCGGCAAGTTCACCGTGCCGGAATTCATCGGTGACCGTTTCTATTCGGGCTCCGCGCGGTTCATCGGCGTGCTTTGCCTTCTCATCATCTCGATCACCTATGTGATCGGGCAGATGTCGGGTGTGGGTGTTGCCTTCTCGCGCTTCCTCGAAGTGTCCAACGCGACCGGCCTCTACATCGGCGCCGCCGTGGTGTTCGCCTATGCCGTGCTTGGCGGCATGAAGGGCATCACCTACACGCAGGTTGCGCAGTACATCGTGCTGATCATCGCCTATACCATTCCGGCGATCTTCATCTCGCTGCAACTGACCGGCAACCCGATCCCGGCGCTGGGCCTGTTCTCGAACGAGGTTCACACCGGCCAGCCGCTGCTGCAAACCCTGGACCAGATCGTGACCGACCTGGGCTTCAAGTCCTATACCGAACAGTCCGACACCACGCTGAACATGTTCCTGTTCACCATGTCGCTGATGATCGGTACCGCGGGCCTTCCGCACGTCATCGTCCGCTTCTTCACCGTGCCGAAGGTTTCGGACGCGCGGTCGTCGGCGGGCTGGGCGCTGGTGTTCATCGCGCTGCTGTATCTCACCGCCCCGGCGGTTGCGGCCATGGCGCGTCTGAACCTGATCAACACCTTCTACCCGAACGGCCTGACCTCGGCCCCGGTCTCGATGGCCGATGTCGAAACCAAGGAAGAGCTGAAGTGGGTGAAGAACTGGGCCACCACCGGGCTGCTGAAGGTCACCGACCTGAACGGCGACGGGCTGATCCAGTACTACAATGACGGCGCCACCGCGCTGGCCACCAAACTGGCCGATGCGAAGAAAGCCGGGAACGAGGCCGCAATCGCCGAGGCGCAGGCCGCCTTCGACGCCAAGGTTGCCGAAACCGCTGCCAAGATGGCCGAGAAGAACCCGCAAGCTGCCGACTGGAAGGGCAACGAGCTGACCGTGAACAACGACATCATGGTGCTCGCCAACCCGGAAATCGCCAACCTGCCGGGCTGGGTCATCGCGCTGGTTGCTGCCGGTGGTCTGGCTGCCGCGCTGTCGACCGCTGCGGGTCTGCTGATGGCCATTTCCTCGGCCGTGTCGCATGACCTGATCAAGGGCCAGCTCAACCCCGGCATTTCGGAAAAGGGCGAGCTTCTGGCAGCCCGTATCTCGATGGCTGTCGCGATCGCTGTGGCGACCTGGCTGGGCCTGAACCCGCCCGGCTTTGCGGCGCAGACCGTGGCGCTGGCCTTCGGTGTGGCCGCCGCAACGATCTTCCCGGCGCTGATGATGGGTATTTTCTCCAAGCGCATCAACGCGCAAGGGGCCATCGCGGGTATGCTGGTGGGTCTGATCGTGACTGTGGTCTACATCTTCCTGCACAAAGGCTGGTTCTTCGTCGCCGATACCGCGTCCTATTCGGACAGCGCGCCGATGATCCTGTCGATCAAATCGACCTCCTTCGGTGCGGTGGGTGCCCTGATCAACTTCATCGTGGCCTTCGCGGTGTCGAAAGCAACGGCGGCCCCGCCCGCCCATGTGCAGGATCTGGTGGAATCGATCCGCATTCCGAAAGGCGCCGGTGTGGCCCAGTCGCACTGAGCAGGCAAGGTTCTGCGGGCTTGATCTGGCGCATTGCGCGCCGGGTGCTCAGGCCCGCAGGCTCTGACCGAACGCCAACCGGCACGTCCCCGACAGGGGGCGTGCCACCCCCGAAAGGACGACGGTCATGCCGCATTCCCCCGACGAGGCCGTTCTGGCCTTTCTCGAAACCGTCCATCCCTATGACAGCCTGCCGCGGGACGAGATGGCGCGTGTCGCCGTTTCCTTCAGCCGCAGGGAGTTTTCGGCCGGGGAGGAGATCTATCAGGCGGGCGAGCCGCTGAAGGGTCTGTATCTGGTGAAACGCGGTGCGGTCGAGGTGCTGGATGCCTCGGGGATGCAGGTCTCGCTGCTGGGTCCGCGCAACAGCTTTGGCGAACGCGGGCTGATGCGTGACGGTCTGGCCGTCACCACGGCACGGGTCATCGAGGATTCGGTGCTGCTGCTGCTGCCCACCGCCGAGTTCCGCCGCCTGATCGCCAATTTTCCCGCCTTCGACCGTTTCTTCCATCGCGGCCGGTCCGCCGCCGAGGCGCGGCGTGCCGATCTGACGGTGCAGAAGGTGGGCGACCTGATGGCGCGCAAGCCGATCACGGTGGCACCCGCCGACAGCATCCGCCTTGCCGCCGAAAAGATGCGCGACGCGCATGTCTCGTCGCTGGGTATTGTCGAGAACGGGCGGTTTCTGGGCATCGTCACCACGCGGGACATGACCAACAAGGTGCTGGCGGGCGGGATCGACCCCGCGACGCCGGTCGTGCAGGTGATGACAGCCGATCCGGTCAGCCTGAAGCCTGACGATCTGGGCTCGGACATCCTGCATGTCATGCTGGAGCGCGGCATCGGCCATCTGCCAGTGGTCGAGGACGGCAGGCTGGTCGGCATGATCACCCAGACCGACCTGACCCGGTTTCAGGCCGTCAGCTCAGCGCAATTGGTGCGCGATGTCGCTGCGGCTGATATGGTTGCGGAAATGGCGGCGGTCACCGCGCGCATTCCCAAGCTGCTGGTCCAGCTGGTCGGCGGCAATAATGCGCATGAGGTGGTGACCCGTCTGATCACCGACATAGCCGATACGGTGACGCGCCGCCTGCTGGCGCTGGCCGAGGCCGAGCTTGGCACCGCGCCTGTGCCCTATGTCTGGGCCGCCTGTGGCAGCCAGGGGCGGCAGGAACAGACCGGAGTTTCGGATCAGGATAATTGCCTGATCATCGCGGACAGCGCCACCGATGCGGATATGGGTTATTTCGCCCGGCTGGCGCGGTTTGTCTGCGACGGGCTGGATGCCTGTGGCTATGTCTATTGTCCCGGCGACATGATGGCGACCAACCCGCGCTGGTGCGCACGGCAATCCACATGGCGCGGCTATTTCGACGGCTGGATCGCCACACCAGATCCGATGGCGCAGATGCTGGCCAGCGTCATGTTCGACCTGCGCCCCATCGGCGGGCAGGCATCGCTTTACCGTGACTTGCAGGCCGAGACGCTGGAACGGGCGGCGCAGAATTCGATCTTCGTGGCGCATATGATTTCGAACAGCCTGAAACACACGCCGCCTCTTGGCCTGTTGCGTGGCTTCGCCACCATCCGCTCGGGCGAGCACAAGAACCACATCGACATGAAACACAACGGCGTGGTGCCGGTGACGGACCTTGGCAGGGTCTATGCGCTGATCGGCAAGCTGGAGCCCGCCAATACCCGCGCCCGGCTGGACGCGGCGGAACATGCCGGGGTGATTTCCGTCTCCGGCGCGCGCGACCTGATCGAGGCTTATGACCTGATCGCCCAGACCCGGCTTGAAAATCAGGCCCGGCTCATCCGTTCGGGCCGCAAGCCCGACAATTTCCTCGCCCCCTACGACCTGTCGGATTTCGAGCGCAGCCACCTGCGCGACGCTTTCGTCGTGGTGCGCACAATGCAATCCGCCATCGGGTCCGCCCGTGGCGCAAGAAGCTGAGGCCAGATGCAGCTCTTCGAATTCCTCGCCGCCATCATCGCCGCTGCGACCTGTGCGGGCATCGTCTGGGGCCTGCGCAAGCTGATGCCGCACCGCATTCCCAAGATCGCGGTGCCGCTGGCAACGGGGCTGGGGCTGATCGGCACCACGATCGCGCTGGAATACGGTTGGTATGGCAATCAGGTGGCCAACCTGCCCGAAGGGGTGGTGGTGGTCGAACATGGTTCGGGCAAGCAGATGATGCGCCCCTGGACCTACCTTGTGCCGATGACGACCGAGTTTACCGCCATCGACACCCGCACCATCGCCCCGCATCCGGCCAATCCGGCGCTGCGGCTGGTGCATATCTATCAATTTGCCCGCTGGCGGCCCGTGGAGGACGGGTTTCTGGCGGTGGACTGCGCCGCCGGGCGGCGCGTGCGGATCACCGAGGGGATGGAGATCGGAGCCGACGGCGCACTTTCGGGCGCCGATTGGCAGACCTCCGCCCCCGATGATCCTGTAACGAGGGCGGCCTGCCGGGAGGGATGATATGGCCGAGGACGGGAGGAAACACCGCATCCTTGTCGTCGAGGACGAGGATAACATCGCCATCGCGCTGGATTTCCTGATGACGCGCGAGGGCTATGCCCATGATCGCGTCGCCAGCGGCGCCGAGGCGATGCCGCGCATCCGTGAGACGCATCCCGATCTGGTGCTGCTGGATGTCATGCTGCCCGAGGTTTCGGGATACGAGATCTGCCAGTCGGTTCGGCTTGACCCCGCGCTGGCGGATGTGAAAATCCTGATGATGACCGCGCGCGGTTCGGCCATCGAGCGCCAGAAGGGCATCGCGCTGGGCGCCGACGGGTTCATCTCGAAACCCTTTGAGCTGAAGGAGTTGCGACAGGAGGTCCGTCGCCTTCTGCAAGGCGAGGGTTGAGCGATGCTGCACAGACTGAGCCTGCGTCTGCGTATCTTCCTGATCTTCGCGGCCCTTGCCTTTGGCGCGCTGGTCGCGCTGGCGGCAGGGCTGGTGTTCGGCTTTCAGCGGCTGGGCAGCCCCGAAACCCTGTCGGCCTTCGTGCAGGTGGGGGTGATTGCCGGGCTGGTGATCCTCGGGCTGGTCACCTGGGTCTGGTATCTGTTTGACGTGAACGTGGCCAAGCCCATAGACATCCTCGCCGGCGCGCTGCGCGCCCGCGCCCATTCCGATGTCAGCGGCGAGATGGATACCGCCATTGCCCGCTATCTGGGTGATCTGGCGCCCGCTGCCACGGCCGCCGCCGCCTCGCTGGCCGAGACGCGGAACGCGCTGGCCGAAGCCGTCGCGCGTGAAACGACGCGGCTGGCGGATGAAAAATCGCGGCTGGAGGCGCTGTTGTCCGACGTGCCGGTGGGGGTGCTGCTGTGTTCGGGGGAACATCAGATCGCCTTCTACAACACGCCCGCCGCCGGGCTTCTGGGCGGTGATACCGCACCGGGGCTGGATCGTTACCTGTTCGACTATCTGCGCGAGGGGCCGGTGCGCCATGCCCATCGCCGTCTGATCGAGGCGGGGGATGCCGATGCGGCCTCGGATATCCTCTGTTCCACGCGCAGCGGCGGGCAGGTGCTGGCCGCGCGGATGCGTCTGATCGAGGGTGCGGGCGGTCCGCCGGGCTATGTGCTGACGCTGCGCGACGTGACCGCCGATCTGACGACCCGCGCGCGGCGCGATGCGGCGCTGTCGGTCGCGCTGGATCGTATCCGCAGACCGACCGCCAATCTGATGACGCTGTTCGGCGTGCTGCCCGAGGGTGAGCCGGTGCCTGCCCGCATGGAAACCGCGATGCGGCAGGAGGTGACGGGGCTGTCGGCGGCGGTGAATGACCTGAGCCGCCACCATGACGAGGATCGCGCCGAGGGGCTGCCGCTGGCCCCCGCCCGCGCGCTTGACCTGCTGGACGGGATGCGCGCCCGGCTGGAGGGGCTGGGCCTGACGGTGGAGACGGCAGAGGCCGCGCCGCTTCTCATGCGGTGCAACGGGTTCGAACTGATTGCGCTGATCGGCCATCTGGGGCAGCGGCTTGCGGCGTCCGGGCATCCGGCGCCTTTTCACCTGCGGCTGGACGAGGCCGGGGCCGATGCCCGTGTGGTGCTGGGCTGGCAGGGTGCGGCCCTGTCACTGGCCACGCTGGATGGGTGGCTGGCCGAGCCTTTGGGCGAGGATCTGCCCGATATCACCGGCCGCAGTGTGCTGGCCGCCCATGCCACCGACCTCTGGCCCGAGGGCACCAATGGACACCAGAGCCTTGTGCTGCCGCTGCGCGCTGCGCGCCGCGCTGGTCCGCGCCCGACCCCGGTGCCACGCGCGGTGGTTTATGATTTCGACCTGATGTCGAAGGCGCGCAACGCGCCGGTGGCCGATACGCGGCTGGAAGACCTGACCTTCGTGGTGTTCGACACCGAAACCACCGGCCTTCTGCCCGCGCAGGGTGACCAGATCGTGCAGATCGCGGCCGTCCGCATCGTCAACGGCAAGCGGGTGGCGGGCGAGGTGTTCGACACGCTGGTCAACCCGGGCCGCCCGATCCCGCCCGGCTCGACCACCGTTCACGGCATCACCGACGCCATGGTGGCCGATGCGCCGGGCATCGCAGAGGTTGGCCGTGCCTTCCACAAATTCGCCGAAGGTGCGGTGCTGATTGCCCATAACGCGCCCTTCGACATGGAATTCCTGCGCCGGCAGGAGGCGGCTATCGGTGCCCGCTTCGATCATCCGGTGCTCGATACCGTGCTGCTGTCGGCGGTGATCTATGGCCAGCATGAGGTGCATAGCCTCGATGCGCTGACCCATCGGCTTGGCATCACCATCCCCGAAGAGGCGCGCCATACCGCGCTGGGTGATACCGTCGCCACGGCGGATGCCTTCCTGAAGCTTTTGCCGATACTGAAGGGGCGGGGGCTGGACACGTTCGGCGCCGTGGTGGCCGAGGTGCGCCGCCATGGCCGGTTGCTGAAGGATCTGAACTAGGGCTCAGGCCGCGAAAGGATCGTCGGGGTAGCCCACGCCGGTCAGATACAGCCCCTGCGGCGGGCAGACCGGGCCGCAGGCGGCGCGGTCGCGTGCCTCCAGCGCCTGTTTGACGGCCCCGGGCGCCCAGGATCCGGCGCCCACCCGCTCCAGCGTGCCGACGATCGAACGCACCTGGTTGTGCAGGAAGCTGCGGGCACGCAGATGAAAGCGGATTTCCTGACCGCCGGGGTAATCCAGCGTCTCCAGCCTGATCTCGTCCAGCGTCTTGACAGGCGAGGCCGCCTGACACATCGACGACCGGAAGGTGGTGAAATCATGCAGGCCGGTCAGGAAGGCGGCCCCTTCGCGCATCGCATCGGCATCCAGCGGGTTCAGCACCTGCCAGACCCGGCCACGATCATGCGTCACCGGCGCGCGGCGCTGCACGAGCCGGAAGGTATAGCGCCGCTCCACCGCCGAGAACCGGGCGTGAAAGTCATCGGCCACCCGCACCGCCCGCAGGATCGACACCGGCGCCGGCTTCAGATGGAAGTTCAGCGCCTCGGACAGGCGGAAAGCATCCCAGTCGCGCGCCAGATCACAGGTCGCCACCTGGCCGGTCGCATGCACCCCTGCATCGGTGCGCCCGGCGGCGGCGATGGTGTGCTGCCCCGGCTCCAGCTTTGCCAGCGCGGCCTCCACCGCACCCTGAACGGACACCTGTCCCTGCGACTGGCGCTGCCAACCCGCGAAGGGCGTGCCGTCATATTCGATTTTCAGGGCATATCTGGGCATGTCGCCGGGTTAGCGCAGTGCCCTGTTGCTGTCCAGCCGGACGCGGGGTCGTCAGGCCCCACCCCTTCACCTGCCTGCATGCAGGGCATATGTTCAGCAGAAGAGGCAAGGTCGCGGGTTCCGGAGGGCAGGTTTGGCAATCGACATAAGCGATCTGGTGACCGGCTCGGTGGAAGTGGTGGCGCGTTCCTTCGGCTCGGCGGCAGATACCGTGATCCGGCTGGGCGTGACCGGCCTGTCGCGGGCGGGCAAGACCGTGTTCATCACGGGGCTGGTGGCCAATCTGCTGGATCGCGGGCGCATGCCGCAATTGCGGGCAGAGGCCGAGGGCCGGATTGAGGCGGTCTGGCTGCAACCCCAGCCCGACGACACTATCCCGCGCTTCGATATCGAAGGGCATCTGGCGCAGATGACCGGCGATGCGCCGGAATGGCCGGAAAGCACGCGGGCGATTTCGGAACTTCGGCTGTCGTTCCGGGTGCGTCCAACGGGGTTCCTGTCGGGGGTGCGCGGCACAAGGAACGTGCATCTGGATATCGTGGATTACCCCGGTGAATGGCTGCTGGATCTGGGCCTGCTGGACAAGACCTATGCGCAATGGGCTGAGGATACGCTGTCACGCATGGCGCGGCGGCCGCAGGGTGCGGGGTTTCTGGCAACCGCGCGGGCCGAGGACGGGTCACTGAAACATGACGAGGCGCGGGCGCAGGCGCTTGCAGCCGAATTCACCGCTTATCTGCATGCTGCGCGGGCGGCAGGCTGGTCCGATTGCACGCCGGGGCGGTTCCTGCTGCCGGGGGAGCTTGCGGGCAGCCCGGTCCTGACCTTCGCGCCGCTGCCAGAGCCGGCCAGCGCCGGACGGCAGAGCCTCTGGCACGAGATGGAGCGGCGCTATGACGCCTATCGTGCCAAGGTGGTGCAACCCTTCTTCTACGACCATTTTGCCCGGATCGACCGGCAGGTGGTGCTGGTCGATGTGCTGGGCGCGGTGCATGCCGGACCACAGGCGCTGGAGGATCTGCGCCGCACCATGGCCGATATCCTGACGGCGTTCCGTCCGGGGCGGAACAGCCTGCTGTCGCGGCTGTTCCGCGGGCGGCGGGTCGAGAAGATCCTTTTCGCCGCGACCAAGGCCGATCATCTGCACCACGGCCAGCACCCGCAACTGACCGCCATTACCGAGGCGCTGGTGCGTGAGGCGCGCGACCGGGCGGCTTTTTCGGGGGCCGAGGTCAGCGCCATGTCGCTGGCAGGCTTTCGCGCCACGGTCGAGGATAAGGTGGAGCGTGACGGGCAGATGCTGGATGTGGTGCGCGGGCGGCTGATGGGCACGGGCAGGCAGGCGGCGATGTATCCGGGTGAATTGCCCACCGATCCCGCGCGTCTGCTCTCGCCCGCCCGGCAGGGGGCGGAACGCTGGCTGGATGCCGATTTCGCGCTGATGAGCTTTGCGCCCGCGCGCAGCAGTCTGAAACCCGGCGAGGGGCCGCCGCATATCCGGCTGG
The DNA here is from genome assembly GCF_014652195.1 of Gemmobacter nanjingensis. Classification (NCBI taxonomy): domain Bacteria; kingdom Pseudomonadati; phylum Pseudomonadota; class Alphaproteobacteria; order Rhodobacterales; family Paracoccaceae; genus Gemmobacter; species Gemmobacter nanjingensis. The sequence goes on along the minus strand of NZ_BMYI01000003.1, from coordinate 201,648 downwards.
ACCGCGCCGCCGAATTCCTGATCGGAGACCGGCTGTGAGTGATGACGATAGTCCCCCGCCGCGCCGCCCGCTGCTGATCGAACTGGACGAAGCCGCGCCCGCCGATCCGGGCCTGGCTCCGCCGGTGCCCGAGGCTGGTGTCTCCGCCGATCTGGTGCTGCTGCCTGCGCGACAGCAGGGCCTGACGCTGGCGCGCGCACTGATCTGGGCGCTGGGTGCACTGTTCAGCTTTGCGCTTTCGGTTGCCGCCTATGATTTTGTCGCCAGCCTGATGGCCAGCTCCCCATGGCTGGGATGGGTGGCGCTGGTGCTGACGGGGGTTGCCACCGGGCTGGCGCTGGTTTTCGCCGCCCGCGAATGGATCGCCTATCTTCGGCTGTCCCTGCTGGACAAGCTGCGCGCGCGGGCGATTGCCGCGCGCCAGAAGGCCGATCTGCATGCCGCGCGCATCGCCTGCGCCGAGGTCGCCTCGCTCTATCGTCACCGCCCCGAGGCCGGACCGGCACTGCAACGGCTGCGTGACCGGCAGAGCGATGTGCTGGATGCCGATGCGCTGATTGACCTGACGGAGCAGGAACTTCTGGCGCCGCTGGACCTTGCCGCCCGGCGCGAGATCGAGACCGCAGCGCGGCAGGTCGCCACCATCACCGCGCTGGTGCCGATGGCGCTTGCGGATGTGGCAACGGCGCTGTTTGCCAACCTGCGCATGATCCGCCGCATCGCGCAGCTTTACGGTGGCCGCTCGGGTCGCTTCGCCAGCTTCGGCCTGCTGCGGCGCGTCTTCACCTATCTGGTGGCGACCGGCGCCGTGGCGCTGACGGACGATCTGATCGGCTCGGTTGCCGGGGGCGGCGTACTGTCGAAAATCTCGCGCCGCTTTGGCGAGGGGGTGGTGAATGGCGCGCTGACCGCGCGGATTGGTGTGGCCGCGATGGAATTGTGCCGCCCCTTGCCCTTCCATGCCCTGCGCCGCCCGCAGGTCACCAATCTCATGGGCCGCGCGCTGGCCGGGGTGTTTGACCGCAGCCCCGCCGCGCGGGCCGCAACGGGCCAGGCGGAATCCTGATTTCCGTTTGTGCCTCACCGGGTTAAGATCGCCCGGAGGATGTGAGGGGTGCCTTATGGATGCGATCATCGCCTTGGTGGTTCTTGTAGCTCTGGCCTTGCCGGTGGGGGTGATCGTCCTGTTCATCTCCCAATCCGGTTTGCGCCGCAGGTTGCAAAGTGCCGAAGCGCGACTGGCCCTGCTGGAGGCGGCCAGAGAGGCCGCGCCGCCGGTGGTCGAAAGCCTGACGCCGGAACCTCCCCCCGCCCCTGTGCCCGATCCGGTTTCCGAGGACCGGATTGCGGCCGTCACCCCTTGGGAGCGCGCCCTGGGCACGCCTTCTGCGCCGCTGTCCGCCGCCGATGCGCCGCCCGCCCCGCAGGAGGCCGGGCAGGACCGCCCGCTCGTGCTGCGCGCCGACCGTTTTGCCGCGCTTGCGGGCTGGCTGCGCGAGAACTGGGTCTATGCCGTCTCGGCGCTGTCGCTGGCCCTGGCCGGTGTTTTCTTCGTGCAATACGGGGTCGAGAAGGGCCTGTTGCCGCCGCCGGTGCGGGTGGTGCTGGCGGTGCTGTTCGGTGCCGGGCTGATCGTGGCCGGAGAATGGGTGCGCCGGCGCTGGGGCGATGATACCGGCGCGGCGACCGCCTATCTTCCCTCCGTCTTCAGCGGGGCGGGGATCGTTGCGATGTTCGCGGGTGTGACGGCGGGGCGGCTGATGTACGGGCTTTACGGCCCCGGCCCGACCTTCGCAGGCCTGTTCCTGACCTCGGCGCTTGCGATCTGGCTGGGGTGGCGCCACGGTCCCTTCCTGGCGGCGATCGGCCTGATCGGTGCGGCGGCAGCTCCCTTTCTGGTGGACGGCGGCGCCGCACCCACCCCGATCCTTTACGCGCATTACCTGCTGGTCGCCGCAACCGGGCTTGCCATCGACGCCTGGCGTCGCTGGGCCTGGATCTCGGTTCTGGCGCTGGTGCTGGCTCAGGTCGGCCTGTGGCTGATGGCTATGGGCGGCGCCGGGCTGGCGGCCTGGGGCTGGAGCCTTGTAGCGCTGGTGGTGCTGAGCATCATCATCCCCGAACGCGCGCTGATCCCGGGGCATGAGGGACCTTCGACCCTGCGCATTCTGGTGAAGCGGCTGAAGGTCTGGCCCACCTTCCCGGTGCGGCTGGCGCTGGGCAATCTGGTGGCCTCGACCCTGTTCCTCGTGCTTCTGGTCTCCGGCTGGGGGGCAGAGGGGCTGCTGCCCTTCTTCCTGCTGGCCGGGCTGGCGGTGCTTTTGCTGATCTGGGCCGGGCGCGCGCCGGGGCTGGAGGATTTGCCGCTGCTGCCCGCCGCCGGATTTCTGGCGAAACTGGTGCTGGCGACGGGGCAGATCTATGCGTGGCAATCGCTGGCCATTGACCAGCGTCCGCCGGAAAGCTCTGCGCCCTGGACGGTCAGCCTGCTGGTCGTGGCGGCGGGGGCCATCACGCTGGCCGCAGCGCTGCGCAGCCTGCGCGGCGGCGGGCTGTTGCCCGCGCTGATTGCGACGCTGGCCGCCCCGGTTGCGATTCTGCTGCTGGAATTCTTCTGGGCGCCCTCTGCCGTACTGGGCACGGGCCTCTGGGCGGCACATGCCATGGCTTTGGCCGCGGGCATGACCCTGCTTGCAGCGGTGTTCGCGAAGGCTGATGGGCAGCCGGGACGGCGCAGCGCCTGGGCCGTGCTGTCCGCGCTGTCGCTGATCGCGCTGGCGCTGTTCCTCCTGACCACCGCTGCGGCGCTGACGCTGGCTCTGGCTGTGCTGCTGCTGGTGGCCGTGGCGCTGGATCGCCGGTTCACCCTGCCGGAAATGGGCTGGTTCGTGCAGGTTGGCGCGGCGGTTCTGTCATGGCGGCTGGTGGTGGACCCCGGACTGGACTGGGGTATGCAGGCACCGCTGCCACAGGTGGCGCTGGCCTATCTGGGGGTTGCTGCGGCCTGTCTAGCCGGGCTGCGCCTGCTGCCGACGGGGCGGGCCATGCCCAAGGCCGTGCTGGAAAGCCTCGGGCTGGCGGCGCCGGTCCTGCTGGTCAATCTGGTGCTGACCCGCGCCATGATCCCGGATGACCCGACCACGGGCATCGACTGGACGATGAGCCATTGGGGTCTGATCCTGAACGCAATCCCCTGGGCTGTGCTGGCGGGTACACAGCTTTGGCGTGCAGGCGCCTCGGGCGGGCTGACCCGCTGGCTTCGGCTGGGTCTCGCCAGCATCGCGGCGCTGATCGCGCTGGGCGGTCTGGCGATGGCGCTCGGGCCGGCGAACCCGCTGTTCGCCTGGTCGGAAGATCCGGCCGGCCGCATTCTGGGTGTGCCGCTGCTGGATACGCTGGCGCTGGCCTATGGCCTGCCCGGGCTGGCGCTGCTGCTTCTGGCGCCGCGCCTCGTGGCGCTGCCCGCGCGGGGGCGCCTGATTCTGCGCGGCGCGGGGGCGGCGCTTTTGTTGGTCTGGGCGGTGCTGGAGATCCGGCGGCTCTGGTGGGGCGACTGGATTGGCGCGCAGGATGTGATGCAGGGTGAGCTTTACAGCTATACGCTGGCCATGCTGGCACTGGGCGCGGCGCTTTTGTGGCAGGCGCTGGCGCGGCGGTCGCTGCACTTGCAGCGGCTGGCGATGGCCGTCATCGCACTGACGGTGGCGAAGGTGTTCCTGTGGGATGCCTCCGGGCTCAGTGGGCTGACGCGGGTTCTCAGCTTCGCGGGGCTGGGCCTGTCACTGGCGGGGCTGGCCTGGCTGAACCGTTGGGCGCGGGGAGCGATGGCACAGGGCTCAGAACCGCGGGACTGAGCCTTCGGGCCGTCGCGCCTCGGTCACGCCCATCGACAGCGCGCGGCCGATGCGATGCGCCATGGCCGACCATGCCGCCGCTGCCTCCGGGGGCAGTGTGTGGGCCAGCGTGGTGTCGAAAAGATCGAGCCAGACCGGGAAATGATCCGGCGTCACATCGCCCGCCTGCCGGTGGGCCAGCATGGGTGAGCCGTCATAGACCCCCTCGCGCAGGATGGCGTTGCGCCAGAACCGGCTGATCTTTTCTTCATGCGCCGGCCAGTCGGTGACGTGCCGCGCAAAGAGCGGGCCAAGCTGCGGGTGCTGCCGCACGGCGGCGTAGAAAGCCGCGACCTGCGCGTCGATCTGTTCGGGCGTGACGAAGAAGCGGGGCGGGAAGGCGGTCATAGTGGCACCTGTAAAACTTGCACCATCGTTGCGGGTTTTCCGGTGCGGCTCAAGGTGGCGCTTTGACACGGGGGCCTTCCTCGGGGGCATCGAGCCCCCTCGTAAGGCATTGCCATGGCCTGCGGCATCGGGGCGCCCTGATCTGGCCGGGACAGGGCGTCGGGCGGGGAGGTGAGTATTTTTGCAAGAAGCAAAAAGGGTAAGGGGTTTCTTAACCTTTACCGGCGCAGTCTGCGGTTGCGGTACAGGGAGGAGTCCCGATGACCGTCAAGGAGCAAGGCCATCCCGGCGCGGGTGAATCCGGATGCACGGATATCACGCGTTCATCTGTGCCGGGATGCGCTCTGGCCCCTGCTTCTTGTCCAAATACTCATGCGACGGCGGGGCCGGGGGATGCGGCCTGTTTCGCTGGACCCGCGCGCGGGGCTTGCGTATAAGGCCGCCATGATGACCCGACCCGTGCAAGCGGCCCCCGCGCATCTGGTTCTGCAGGCCTCTGCGGGGCCGTGGAAGATGCCGCATCGAATTACTTGCCCGGCGCTCTGATCGAGCTGCCGGGTTATACCGCTTTCCCTTCGGCCCGCGCAGCGGGCTGCCCCCGATACCTGCCGTTCAAGGATCGTCCGCGATGTGCGCCGACACGCCTGATACTTCCGACCTGAAATATCCCGTTTTCCTGCCCGAAACCGATTTCCCGATGCGTGGCGGCCTGCCGCAGCGCGAGCCGGGCTGGCTGGCCCGCTGGGCTGAGATCGGCATCTATGATCGTCTGCGCGAAAAGACGGGCCGCACGCCCTTCACGCTGCACGACGGCCCGCCCTATGCCAACGGGCATCTGCACATCGGCCACGCGCTGAACAAGATCCTGAAGGACTTCATCGTGCGCAGCCAGCAGATGCTGGGCCATGACGCGCGCTATGTGCCGGGCTGGGATTGCCACGGGCTGCCGATCGAATGGAAGATCGAGGAGCAGTATCGCGCCAAGGGGTTGAACAAGGACGATGTGGACATCGTGGCCTTCCGGCAGGAGTGCCGGAAGTTCGCCGAGGGCTGGATCGACATCCAGCGCGAGGAGTTCAAGCGGCTGGGCATCACCGGCAACTGGGCCGATCCTTACCTCACGATGGATTTCCATGCCGAGGCGGTTATCGCCGAGGAGTTCATGAAATTCCTGATGAACGGCGCGCTGTATCAGGGATCGAAGCCCGTCATGTGGTCGCCGGTCGAGAAGACCGCGCTGGCCGAGGCGGAAGTGGAGTATCATGACCATACCTCGCATACGATCTGGGTGCGTTTTAAGGTGCAGAACCACACCACAGCGCCCTTGGACGTTGTGGCCGGTAACCAGCCGCCCCATAGCCTGTTCGAGGAGCGTGCAAGTGTTGTGATCTGGACAACTACTCCTTGGACTATACCCCAGAATCGGGCCGTCGCCTTTAATCCAGCGATTGCTTACGGCATTTACCGTGTTGATGCGACGGCTGAGAACGCTACCGCGCAGGCTGGTGAGGTGCTCGTGCTGGCTGACAAGCTGGCAGAAAGCGTGATGACTTCGGCCAAGGTCACGGAGTTTACCCGACTTCGGAATGTCACGGCTGCCGAGTTTGAGGGCGTGGTGCTGGCCCACCCCTACCGTGGCCTCGCCGACAACAAGGAATGGGACTACGACGTCCCCATGCTGCCTGGCGATCACGTCACCGATGACGCGGGCACGGGGTTTGTGCATACGGCGCCCTCGCATGGGGATGACGACTATCAGCTTGGTCTGAAGTTCGGCCTGCCGATGACCTATAACGTCGAGGCGGATGGCAGCTATCGCGCCGATCTGCCGCTGTTCGGCGGGCAGGCGATCATTCTGCCGGACGGCAAGGAAGGCCCGGCCAATGTCAGCAATATCAAGGCGCTGCATGGCGCCGGGGCGCTGCTGGCCAAGGGCAAGCTGAAGCACAGCTATCCGCATTCGTGGCGGTCCAAGGCGCCGTTGATCTATCGCAATACGCCGCAATGGTTTGCCGCCATCGACCGCAAGCTGGACGATGGCATGTCCACCTATGGCGAGACGATCCGCACCCGCGCGCTGCATTCGATCAACCAGCTTGTGCAGTTCACGCCCGTTTCGGGGCGCAACCGGCTGTATTCCATGATCGAGGCGCGGCCCGACTGGGTGCTCAGCCGCCAGCGCGCCTGGGGTGTGCCGCTGACCTGCTTCACCAAGGTGGGGGCGAAGCCGACGGATGCCGATTTCCTGCTGCGCGACCCGGAGGTGAATGCCCGTATCATCGCGGCGTTTGAAAAGGACGGCGCCGATGTCTGGTATCAGCCCGGCTTCAAGGAGCAGGTGCTGGACGGCATCGTGAACCCGGCCGACTATACGCAGGTGTTTGACGTGCTGGATGTGTGGTTCGACTCTGGCTCGACCCATGCTTTCGTGCTGCGCGACCGGCCGGATGGCACGGCGGACGGGCTGGCGGACCTGTATCTGGAAGGCACCGACCAGCATCGCGGCTGGTTCCATTCCTCGATGCTGCAAGCCTGCGGCACCAAGGGCCGTGCGCCTTATCGCGGTGTGCTGACCCATGGCTTCACGCTCGACGAGAAGGGCATGAAGATGTCCAAGTCGCTGGGCAATACCGTGGCGCCGCAAGAGGTGATCGACCAGTATGGCGCCGATATCCTGCGGCTCTGGGTGGCGCTGAGCGATTACACCGTCGACCTGCGCATCGGGAAAGAGATCCTGAAAGGCGTGGCCGACAGCTATCGCCGGCTGCGCAATACCATGCGCTATGTCCTTGGCAACCTTGACGGGTTCACCGAGGCCGAGCGTCTGGACCCGGCGCAGATGCCTGAGCTGGAGCAATGGGTGCTGCACCGTCTGACGGAACTGGATACCGAGGTGCGCAAGGGCTATGCCGCCTATGATTTCCAGGGTGTGTTCCAGAAGCTGTTCACCTTCTGCACGGTCGATCTGTCCTCGGTCTATTTCGACATCCGCAAGGATGTTCTGTATTGCGATGCGCCGGACAGTCTGCGCCGCCGGGCCGCGCGCACGGTGCTGGACATCCTGTTCCACCGGCTGACCGCATGGCTGGCGCCGATCCTGGTGTTCACCATGGAGGAGGTCTGGCTCTGTCGCTTCCCCGAGGAAGGTTCGTCCATCCATCTGCAAGACATGCCCGAGACGCCGAAAGACTGGCTGAACGAGCCGCTGGCGGCGAAATGGGCGCAGGTCCGGCAGGTCCGGCGCGTGGTGACGGCGGCGCTGGAGGTGCAGCGCACCGCCAAGGTGATCGGTGCCTCGCTGGAAGCCGCGCCTGTGGTCCATGTGGAGGATGCCGCGGTTCTGGCCGCGCTGAAATCGGTGGATTTCGCGCAGGTCTGCATCACATCGGCCATTCAGGTGAGCGGCGATCCGGCGCCGGGCGAGGCGTTCCGCCTGCCCGAGGTGCCGGGCGTCGCGGTGGTGTTCGAAACGGCGGAGGGCGAGAAATGCGCCCGCTGCTGGCAGATCCTGCCAGATGTGGGCAGCCACAAACACCCGCAGACCTGTGCCCGCTGTGACGAGGCTTTGGGCTGACGATCCGCACCCCCGCCACCGTGCGGGGGTGTTTGCTTCCGGGAGATGCGATGCTGAAAGTGGACCTCAATTCCGACATCGGTGAAGGTTTCGGCCCGTGGAAGATGGGTGACGATGCGGCGCTGATGGAGGTGATCAGTTCGGCCAATATCGCCTGTGGCTTCCACGCCGGCGACCCGGATGTGATGGCCGCGACCATGGCGCTGGCGCAGCGGCACGGGGTGGGGATCGGGGCGCATCCGGGCTTTGCCGATCTTCAGGGTTTCGGGCGGCGGCGGCTGGCGCTGTCGGCGGCCGAGGTCGCCAATCTGGTGACCTATCAACTGGGCGCCGCGCAGGCGATGGCGCGGGCGGCGGGGGGGCGGGTGCGGCACCTTAAGCTGCATGGGGCGTTGTCCAACATGGCTTCGGAAGATGCCACTCTGGCGCGGGTCTGCTATGAGGCGGCGCTGAAGGTGCAGCCCGATCTGGTGATCATGGTGCTGGCCGCCACGGCGATGGAACAGGTGGTGCGTGACCTTGGTTGCGCCTGGGCGGGCGAAATCTTTGCCGACAGGGCCTATGCCGATGACGCCACGCTGGTGGATCGCCGCGAACCCGGCGCGGTGCTGCATGATCCGGCGGTGATTTCCGGCCGTATCCTGACTATGCTGCGCGAGGGGGCGATCATCGCGGACTCGGGCAAGCGCATCCCCTGCCGGATCGACACGATATGTCTGCATGGCGATACGGCGGGGGCCCTGTCCATCGCGCGCGGTTTGCGCCGCGATCTTGAGGCGGCGGGCGTGATGATCGCGGCACTTTAGTCCGGCAGACGGATGCGCAGGGTGCAGCCCTGTGTATCGGGGCGCACCTCGGCGCTGCCACCGTGGCTTTGGGCGATGTCGCGCACAATGGCGAGGCCAAGGCCGCAGCCCGCCACCGTGTCATGGTCCAGCCGGTAGAAACGGTCGAACACCCTTTCATGCAGATGTGGCGGGATGCCGGGGCCGTTGTCGGCCACTTCAATCATCGCGGCATCCGGCGTGAACTCCACCCGCACCGCGATCTGTGCCTTCGGGCCTGCATAGATCTGGGCATTGTCCAGAAGATTGGCCAGCATTTCGCGCAGGAGTACGGTATCCGCCTGTATCGGGCGGGCCGTGCCGATGACATCAAAAGTGACCTCACCACCCCCCGCCAGGAAACGCGCGGCGAAGTCTCGGGTGACGTCGCCGGTCAATGCCACCAGATCGACCGTCTCGGACAGTGAGCGCAGATCGCGGCCCCGGACCCGCTCCATCGACAGAAGCTGGTTGGTCAGGCGTCCGGTGCTGCGCGCCGTGGTGACGACCTCGGCCAGTCGGCGCCGCAGGGTGGCCTCGTCAGGGGCGCTTTGGGCGGCTTCGGCCTGGGCCTGAAGGGCGGCGATGGGATTGCGGACCTGATGCGCGGCATCCGAGATGAAGGCGTCGCGCAGGGCAAAGGCGCGGGTCAGCCGCTGGAACAACGAATTGGTGGCCCCGACCAGCGTGCGCAATTCGGGCGGCACCCAGCGGCGGATCGGGCGCAGGTCATCCGGGCTGCGGGCGAGGATCGCCTCTTCCAACTCGCGCAGGGGGCGCAGGCCGAAGGTGATGCCGAACCAGACGAGCGAGGCCGCCGCGAGCACGATTAGTGAGAAATGCGCGATGGTCTGCGCAATCAGCTCGCGGCTGAAGGTATTGCGCTGCTCAACCGTCTGCCAGACTTCGATGGTGACAACGCCGGGCGTATCGGGGTCTGTGCCCGTGTCGATCAGCGTCAGCGCCCGTCCGGGCAGGCCATTCACCGTCGTGTCGAAATATAGTGGCACGCCGGGTTCGGGTTCCTTCCCTTCGGGGCGTCGGGGGGCGGCGGAATAGCCGGTGATATAGGCGCCGTCCGGCCCGGTGATCCGGTAATAGATCCGGTCGCCCAGCGATTGCGTCAGCGCTGCCAGCAACTGATCGGCCAGCATGTCGCCTTCGCTGAGCATCACATCGCGCGAAATGGTCAGGGCGACGGTGTAAAGCGTGTTGTCGTAGATCTGCCGGGAGAGGTGCGAGAATTGCACGAAGCGCGAAATGCTCAGCACCGTGGCCAGCACGACAAGCGGGGTGACCAGCAGCAGGAACAGCCGCCCGCGCAGCGACAGGCGCGACAGCGGGCGCTTCACGCGTTGTCCTCGTCCAGCATGTAGCCCAGCCCGCGCGCGGTGCGGATCGCCACGCCGGTATCCCCCAGTTTGCGGCGCAGGCGCGAGACCAGAAGTTCGATGGCATTCGGCTCCACTTCGGTGCCGGTGCCATAAAGCGTATCCGAGATATGTTCGCGCGCGACGATGCGACCGCGGTTTTCCAGAAGGCAGGCAAACAGCGCCATTTCACGACGGGGCAGGTCAATGGGGCCGGCCGGCCCGCTGAGCACGCGGGCCTCCCGGTCGAAGGACAGACTGCCGACGCTTTCTTCGCGTGCCTGAAGCATCGGTCGCCGCCGGGCGAGCGCACGCAGGCGGGCAATCAGCTCTGCCATCTCGAATGGTTTTACCAGATAATCGTCGGCCCCGGCCTCAAGACCCGTCACCCGCTCGGATGTTTTGCCCATGGCCGTCAGAATCAGTACGGGCGTGGCATTGCCGGACCGCCGCATGGCGCGGACGATGGACAGGCCGTCCAGACCCGGAAGATTGACATCGATGATGGCTACATCAACCCGCGATTGAGAAAGGAAGGCTTCCCCGTCCAGGCCATTCGCCAGATGGTCTACACCAAACCCATGATCTTGCAGGCTGTTTTTGATCGCATCCGCAAGTGGGGCGTTATCTTCGATAAGTGCGATTCGCATTTTCCGGCCGGACAGGTTCTGGACAGGTAGGGGCGCTAATAAGATGCCATCAAGCCGTGCCTCGGAGGAGAAGGCAAGGGCGGTAGGGCATGCGTAAAGCTGCCTGCCACGTCATGGGGAGGACAGAATGACCGATTTTACCACTTTTACCCGGCGCAGGGCGCTTGGTCTGGCACTGGCGGCGGCGATGCTTCCGGCTGGTGCGGGCGCGGCCTGGGCCGAAACCGATTTCTCGGGCAAGACGATCGAATGGATCATTCCGTTCTCGGCCGGCGGCGGTTCGGATACCTGGGCGCGCTTTAACGCGCCGCTGCTGGGCAAGTATCTGCCGGGCAATCCCACCGTTGTGGTGGTGAACGAGCCCGGCGGTGGCTCCACCAAGGGTGCCAACCTGTTTGCCGCCCGCGCCAAGCCCGACGGGCTGACGCTGCTGGGCACTTCGGGCTCGACCCAGTTTCCCTATCTGCTGGGCGATCCGCGCGTGAAATATGAATACAAGGACTGGAAGGTCGCCATGGCCTCGCCGACCGGCGGCGTTGTCTATGGGGCGCCGGGCCTTGGCATTGCCGCGCCCGCCGACATCGCCAAGCTGAAAGACCAGAAGCTGACCTATGCAAGTCAGGGCGCGACCTCGCTTGACCTCGTGCCGCTGCTGGGGTTCCGTCTGCTCGGGCTGGAAGTCCAGCATGTCTTCGGCTTCAAAGGGCGTGGCGATGGCCGTCTGGCCTTCGAGCGCGGTGAGACGAACATTGACTACCAGACCTCGTCGGCTTTCATCACCAACGTGACCCCGCTGGTCGAGGCCGGTCAGGCGGTTCCGCTGTTCTCCTGGGGGGTGCTGGACGAGGCGGGCAATATCGTGCGCGACCCGAACTTCCCCGACCTGCCGAGCTTCCCCGAAGCCTATGAAATGATGACCGGGCAAAAGCCGTCGGGTGCCGATTACGACGCCTATGTTGCCTTCTTCACCGCAGGCTTCCCGGCGCAGAAGATGGCTTTCCTGCCCAAAGATACGCCGGATGACATCGTTGCCACCTATCAGGCGGCCTTTGAGGCCATGAAGTCCGACGCGGACTATCAGGCCAACAAGGAAGCGGTTCTGGGCAATTACGAACAGGTGACGGGCGCGCTGGCGCAGGCCCTGTTTGAAAAGGGCACCACCATTTCGCCCGAGAACCGCAAGAATGTCGTCGACATGCTGGCGGCGGATTACGGGGTCCGGCTGGGCGAATGAGCCCTCTGCCATCCGGCTGACCCCTGGGGTGGCTTCGTGAGGCGGCCACCCCGCCCGACCTTTCCCCATTCCTGACCTGACCCAACCTCGGAGGACTTTCCGTGGCCGATACCCTATTTGCCGCGCTGCATGCGCTGCTGACCTTCGACCATCTGCTTTACATGTTTCTTGGCGTTGCCGTCGGGCTGGTGATCGGGGTGATCCCCGGCCTTGGCGGGATTGCGGGTCTGTCACTGCTGATGCCGTTTCTTTACGGAATGGATGAAATCTCGGCGCTGGCCATGCTGATCGGCCTTGTCGCGGTGATCCCGACTTCGGACACGTTCTCGTCGGTGCTGATGGGGATTCCGGGGTCGTCGGCCAGTCAGGCGACGGTGCTGGACGGTTTTCCGCTCGCCCGGCAGGGGCAGGCCGCACGGGCACTGTCGGCGGCGTTCATTTCCTCGATGTTCGGCGGGATTTTCGGCGCAGTCGTGCTGACCGGCTTCGTCGTGGTGGCACGGCCGCTGATCCTGATGTTCGGCTCGGCCGAACTGTTCATGCTGGCCCTGTTCGGCCTGTCGATGGTGGCGGTTCTGGCCGGTCGCAGCCTGCCCAAGGGGCTGGCGGCCTGTGCGGTGGGCCTGCTGATCGGCTCGATCGGCGGGGCACCCGCAACGGGCGAGTTCCGCATGACCTTCGGGCTGGATTATCTGTATGACGGTATTCCGCTGGTCATCGTCGGCCTTGGCCTGTTCGCCATTCCCGAAATTTCGGATCTGCTCCGCCGCAATGCCGCGATTTCCGACCAGCCTGCGCTGGGCAAGGGCTGGGGCGCGGGCTTCCGCGACTGGTACAGCAATATCTGGCTGTCGCTGCGCTGCTCTGGCATGGGCTGCATGATCGGGGCCATTCCCGGTCTGGGCGGATCGGTTGTCGACTGGATTGCCTATGGCCATGCGGTGCAGACCTCGAAAAACCCCGAGACCTTCGGCACCGGCGATCCGCGCGGTGTGGTTGCGCCGGAAAGCGCCAACAATGCGATGCAGGGGGGCGCGCTGCTGCCCACCATGCTGTTCGGCATTCCCGGCTCCGGCTCCATGGCGGTGTTTCTGGGCGGTATGGTCCTGCTGGGGATCGAGCCGGGCCCTTCGATGGTGCAGGCCAACCTGAACGTCACCTATTCGGTGATCTGGTCGCTGGCCGTCGCCAATATCATGGGGGCAGGCATCTGCCTTCTGCTGGCAGTGCCGATCTCGCGCCTGACGCAGATCCGCTTCCCGCTGCTGGCGCCCTTCATGATCTCGCTGATCTGCTTTGCCGCCTTCCAGGCAACGCGCGATATCGGCGACCTGCTGGCGCTGCTGTTCGTCGGCGTGGTGGGCGTTCTGATGAAGCGCTTCGGCTGGCCGCGTCCGGCCCTGCTGATCGGCTTCGTTCTGGCCCCGCAGGCCGAGACCTACTTCTATCAGGCGCTGCAATTCTACGACTGGGGCTTCCTCACCCGTCCGGGCGTCATCGTGATCGGCCTGATGGCGCTGGCTTCGGTGATCTTCGGCCTGCGCAACCGGGTTGATGACCAGGGGCATGTGGTTTCGGCAGATGCCGACACGCCGGAGCATGAAGGCCGCTGGACCTCGCGCGCGCCGCAGATCGTCTTTGCGGCACTGATGCTGGGCTTCCTGGCACTGGGGCTGACCGATGCGCTGGGGCAAAGCTTCCTTGCGCTGGTCTTCCCCGCCTCCGCTGCCGTTGTCGGGATCGCCATGGTCCTGTGGCTGCTGCCGGAACTGGTGGCAGGGCACCGCGGCCATGTTGCCCATTTCGACAGCGAACTGGATGGCGAGCTTGTCGGGCAACCCGGTTATGGGCGGCTCTGGGGGGGGCTGGGCTGGATCGGCGGGCTGGTGCTCGTGTCGGCTCTGGTCGGGTTCTACGCCGCCATGATCGCCTTCTTCCTGGCGTTCCTGCGTATCCGTGCCCGCGCAGGCTGGGTGCAGAGCGTGATCCTGACCGCCGCCGCCGCCGGTTTCATCCTGGGCATCGCCTACATGCTGAACCTGAACTTCCCGGCAGGGCTGCTGCAAGCGCAGCTTGATCTGCCGTGGCCGTTCCGCTGAGGGGGCCACCCATGAAGCTGCTGCTGCTTCCCGGTGACGGGATCGGGCCAGAGATCGCGGCCGCCACCGAAACTGTCCTGCGCGCCGTTGAGGCGCGCTACGGGCTGGGTCTGAGTCTCACGCGCCGCGATATCGGCTTTCCCGCGCTGGAGGCTGAGGGCACGACCATCCCCGATGCGGTGATCGTCGAGGCGCGCGGCGCAGACGGAGTGGTACTGGGGCCGGTGTCCCATAACGCCTACCCGCCGGTTTCGGCGGGTGGGCGCAACCCTTCCGGGGTTCTGCGTCGCGAACTGGAGCTTTACGCAAATATCCGCCCCGCCCTGTCGCGCCCTGCCGTGCCCCGCCCGGTCAGCGCTGAGGTCGATCTGGTGGTGGTGCGCGAAAACCTTGAAGGCTTTTACGCCGACCGCAACATGCATGAGGGCGGGGGCGAGTTTGCCCCCGAACCGGGTGTGGGTCTTGCCTTCCGAAAGGTGACGGCCAGGGCCTCGCGCCGGATTGCCGAGGCCGCCTTTGCTCTGGCCGAGACGCGGCCACGCCGCCGGGTGACGGCGATCCACAAGGCCAATGTGATGCGGCTGACCGACGGCATTTTCCTTGCCGAGGTGCGCGCCGTGGCCGCAGCCCATCCGGGCATCGACTATAACGAACTGCTGGTCGACGCCGCCGCCGCGCATCTGGTGCGGCATCCCGGGCGGTTCGACGTGATCGTTACCACCAACATGTTCGGCGATATCCTGTCCGATCTGGCCTCTGAACTTTCGGGCGGTCTGGGGCTGGCAGCGTCGCTGAACCTCGGGCCGTCCTACGCCGTGGCGCAGGCGCAGCACGGCTCTGCCCCCGATATCGCGGGGCAGGATCGTGCCAATCCCGTGTCGCTGATCGGATCGGCCGCCATGCTGTTGCGCCATCTCGGGGCAGGGGCGGCGGCGGCTTCGGTCGAAGCGGCCATCGACGCGGCCCTGTCCAGCCCGGAAACCCGCACCTGCGATCTGGGCGGGGCCTTGGGCACCCGTGCCTTCGCCGATCATCTTGCCACCCTCATTGTGGAGTCCTGACATGCGCCAGACCGCCATTCCCTTCCATTTCCTGCGCGGCGGTACCTCTCGCGGGCCGTATTTCAACCGGGCCGACCTTCCCGAGGACCGCGAGACGCTGGCCCGCGTGTTGGTCGCGGCACTGGGATCGGGGCACAAGCTCAACATCGACGGCATCGGCGGCGGTGCGGCAGTGACCACCAAGGTTGCCATGCTGTCGCGGTCGGAAAACAATGATGCCGACATCGACTATTTCTTCGCGCAGGTCTCGGTCGAGGACGGGCTGGTGGATTTCAAGCCGACCTGCGGCAATATCCTGTCGGGCGTCGGTCCTGCCGCGCTTGAAATGGGTCTGATCGTGCCGCAGGGCGATACGACGCGCATCCGCATCCGGTCCGTCAACACCGGGGCGCTGGTCGAGGCCGTGGTGGCCACCCCTGACGGCGCGGTGGAATACGAGGGCAGCGCGCAGATCGACGGCGTGCCGGGCGCGGCGGCGCCGGTGTTCCTGAACTTCATGGATGTGGTGGGCAGCGCCACCGGCAAGCTGCTGCCGACCGGCAATCTCCGCGACGTGATTGACAGGATCGAGGTCACCTGCATGGATGTCGCTATGCCCGTGGTCATTGCCCGTGCCGCCGATTTCGGCCTGACCGGGCATGAAACTGCCGCCGAACTGGATGAAAACCGCGACTTCTATGCCCGGATGGAGCCGATCCGGCAGGAAGCGGGGCGCCGCATGGGGATGGGGGATGTGACGAAGTCGGTCACGCCGAAATTCGCCCTTCTGGCGCCGCCGCGGAACGGTGGCACCGTCACCGCGCGCTATTTCATGCCGTGGAACTGCCATCCGACCATGGCAGTGACCGGGGCGCAGTGCCTGGCCTCTGCCGTGCTGACGCCGGGCACCGTGGCCGAGGGGCTGTTCACTCCGCCCGAGGGGCAGCCGGCGCTGGTGCTGATCGAACATCCGGGCGGCGCGATCGACGTAACGGTTGACTATGAGGCAGGGGCTGACGGGTTCCGCCTGCGCTCTGCCGGGTTGCTGCGCACGGCGCGGCTGCTGGCGCGGGGCGAGGTCTTTGTGCCCGGATCGGTCTGGGCCGGGCGCTGATGCGGGTTCATGTCCTTGACGACTGGGCCGATACCCTGCGGCATTTGCCGGGGTTCGCCCGGCTGTCAGGGCATGAGGTCACGATCTGGACCGACCGCGCGCCGGATGAGGCGGCGCTGGCCGAACGGCTGGCCGGGGCCGAGGCGCTGGTGCTGTTTCGGGAACGCACGGTGATCACCGCCTCGCTGCTGGACCGACTGCCGGGGTTGCGGATGATCTCGGGGCGCGGGGCATGGCCGCATGTGGATGTGGCGGCTTGTGCGGCGCGCGGTGTCACCTTCTGCTCCCGCAAGGCCGATGACATGCCGAACCATGCGGCGGCCGAGCTGACCTGGGCACTGGTGCTGGCGGCGATGCGCGATCTGCCGGGGCAGATGGCGGCCCTGCGCGACGGGCGGTGGCAGGCCGGTGTCGGGCGCAGCCTCCGGGGCCGCACCATCGGCCTTTACGGCGGGGGGCGTATCGCCCGGCTGGTGGCAGGATATGCCGGTGCCTTCGGGATGCCGGTGATCTGGTGGGGGTCCGAGGGAAGGCGCGCTGAACTGCGGGCCGCCGGTGAAACGGTGCCGGACAGCCGGGCCGCCTTCTTCGGCGGGGCGGATGTGATCTCGCTCCACCTGCGGCTGGTGCCCGAAACGCGCGGAGCAATCACAGCGGCGGATCTGGCGGCGATGCGACCGGGGGCGGTGCTGGTGAATACGGCCCGCGCCGGGCTGATCGCGCCCGGTGCCCTGCTGGCCGGGCTGGAGGCCGGGCGCCCGGCGCGGGCGGCGCTGGATGTCTTCGATGTCGAGCCGCTGACCGATCCTGCCGATCCGCTGCTGTGCCATCCGCGTGTGATCGCCACCCCGCATATCGGCTTTGTCACTGAAGACGAGTTCGACCTGCAATTCTCGGAAATCTACGACCAGATCAACGCTTTCGCCGCAGGGCAGCCGATCAGCGTCGTCGCATGAACAGTTTCGCCGCGACCGGGGCGCCGAGGATCACGAGGATCACCCGCGTCAGGTGATGCACGATGACGAAGCCCAGATCGGCGCCGGTGATGATGGCCAGCAGCGTCATTTCGGCCTGTCCGCCCGGGGCAAAGGCGAGGAACGCATCAACCGGCGGTGCCAGATGCAGCAGCGTGATCGCCTCGGTGAAGGCTGCCGACAGCGCGGCGAGGATCACCACGAAGGCGACGCCGGTTACGACGAAGCGCCGCAATTCACGCCAGGTGACGCCGACATAGCTGATGCCGATGCCGAGCCCGATCAGCAGTTGTGCCGCCATGATCGCCTCACGCGGGGGGCGCATGTGCAGCAATCCGCTGAGCGACAGGATTGCCGCGACGATCATCGGGCCAAGGATCGAGGCGCCGAACAGGCGCAGTTTCTCGGCCCCTTTCCAGCCTGCCAGCGCGGCGAAGAGCATCAGCCCGATCTGGTCTGGCGGCATGTCAATGGCCGGGGCGCCGATGGGGTGGCTGAGGCTGACGCCGTAAAGGTGGGTGGCGATGAAGGGCGCCAGCGTCACGATGATGAGCACGCGTGTCGCATGGATCAGCGACAGTGCCCGCACGTCGCCGCCCGCCTCCTGTCCGAAGACCACCATATCCTGCAACCCGCCCGGCATGGCGGCATACCAGGAGGTCACCCGGTCGAACCCCAGCGCGCGAAAATACGGAACGCCCACCAGCGCGATCAGCACGACGAACAGCGGCACCAGCGCCACGGTCTGCGCCATGCGGGGCAGGGCATGCACGACATCAGGCGTGATCGAAGCCCCCGCCGCCACCCCCAGCACCGTGCGCGCTGCGACCGAGACCTGCCCCATCCCGCGCAGATCAGCCCCGGCCAGGGCGGCGACCAGACAGGCGGTCAGGGGGCCGAACAGGAACGGCAAGGGCAGCCCGGCGAACCAGAACAGCGCCGCACCTATGCCTGCAAGAGACAAGGTCTTGATACGGATAGGGAAATCCTTGGTCATCACGATTCGCAGCTGCCTGTTGACTCGTTGTGTATGCGATTGTATCCACTTGGATACAGAATCGCAACCAGAGGATAGCATGACGGAGATCACCGAAGATATCCCGCAGGGTCAGCTGGCCTATCGCCGTCTGCTGGACGAGATCCGGCGCGGGCTGCTGCCGCCCGGCACGCGCCTGCGCGAGGTTGAACTTGCCGAGCGGCTGGGCCTGTCACGCACCCCGGTGCGCGAGGCCATGCGGCTGCTGGAAGGGGACGGGCTGGTCAGCCATCTGCCGCGCCTCGGCGCGACTGTGCGCAGCCTCGATTATGCCGAGATCATGGAGCTTTACGAAATGCGCGCCGTGCTGGAAGGCACCGCCGCGCGGCTCGCGGCGCGCGCCGCATCCGAGGTAGAGCTGGCCGAACTTCAGGCGCTGAACGCCGAATTTGCCGAAGCTTCGGCCGAGGAGGCGCGCGCGGCTGAACTGAACCGCCAGTTCCACATGATCCTGCAGGATGCCGCGAAGAACCGCTTTCTGATCAAGTCGATCGGTGCCCTGCAAAAGACCATGGCGATTCTTGGTCCGACGACGCTGATGGAACCCGACCGCGTGCAGGCGGCCGCCACCGAACATGCCCGCGTGCTGGAGGCGATGGCCGCCCGTGACGGGCTGCGCGCCGAGACAGAGATGCGCGCCCATATCGAAGCTGCGCAGCGGATGCGCCTGCGGGCGTTGCGGGCGCGTCAACCCAAGCTGGAAGAGGAGTGACCGATGTCCGAAGTGACCGGGATCTGGGATGTGATCGTGGTCGGTGGCGGCAATGCGGCGCTTTGTGCCGCGATCACCGCTGCCGAGGCAGGTGCGCGGGTGCTGTTGCTGGAGGGGGCGCCGAAGCCCTATCGCGGTGGCAATTCGCGGCACACGCGTAACTTCCGTTGCATGCATCGCGGCCCGCTGTCGGTGCTGACCGGCAGCTACGAGGAAGAGGAATATCTGCACGACCTTATGCTGGTGACGAAGGGCCGCACGGATGAATCCCTCGCCCGCTTTGCCATCCGCGCCTCCGAGGAATGCCTGCCCTGGATGGAGGCGCATGGCGTGCGGTTCCAGCCCTCGCTGTCAGGTACGCTGAGCCTGTCACGCACCAACGCCTTCTTCCTTGGTGGCGGCAAGGCGCTGGTGAATGCCTATTACGCCACCGCCGAGGATCTGGGCGTGCAGGCGGTTTACGAGGCGCAGGTGCGCCATATCGGGATCGAGAATGGCCGCTTTACTCATGTCGAGGTCGAAATTGCCGGTGGCCCGCGTCAGCGGATCGAAGGGCGCGCGGTGGTTCTGGCCTCGGGCGGCTTCCAGTCGGACCTCGACTGGCTGACCCGCGCCTGGGGGCCGGCGGCAGCAAATTTCCTCATCCGGGGCACGCCCTACAACCGGGGCGTGGTGCTGCGTGACATGCTGGACCAGGGCGCCGAAAGCGTGGGCGATCCGACGCAATGCCATGCCGTCGCCATCGACGGCCGTGCGCCGAAGTATGATGGCGGCATCGTCACCCGGCTGGATTGCGTGCCCTTCTCGGTTGTGGTGAACCGCGATGCCGAGCGGTTCTATGACGAGGGCGAGGATGTCTGGCCCAAGCGCTATGCCATCTGGGGGCGGCTGGTGGCCGGTCAGCCCGATCAGGTTGGTTTCGCACTGATCGACGCAAAGTCCATCGACCTGTTCATGCCTTCGGTTTTCCCGCCGGTGAAGGCGGATACCATTGCGGAACTGGGGGAGCGTCTGGGGCTGGACGGGCAGAAGCTGTCGCAGACCGTGGACAGCTTCAATGCCGCCTGTCGCCAGGGCCGGTTCCATCCGACCGAACTGGACGGGCTGGCGACCGAGGGGCTGACCCCGGCCAAGACCAACTGGGCGCGCCCGCTGGATACCCCGCCCTTCTATGGCTACCAGCTGCGCCCCGGTGTGACCTTCACCTATCTGGGCCTGAAGGTCGATGCCACCGCACGGGTGCAACATCCTGCTACGCCGCTGGAAAATGTCTGGGCTGCGGGCGAGATCATGGCCGGCTCCATTCTGGGGCAGGGCTATCTCGCCGGGTTCGGCATGACCATCGGTACCGTCTTCGGCCGCGTCGCAGGGCGCGAGGCCGCCGCTTTCGTCAATTCCGGAGCCCGCAGCAATGCCGCTTGATACCCCGTCCCTTGCGCAGGAAGCGCGCCGCCAGATCGAGATCTGCAATGCCTGCCGCTATTGCGAAGGCTTCTGTTCGGTCTTTCCCGCCATGACCCGGCAAAAGGCCTTTTCCGATGGGGACCTGACCCATCTGGCGAACCTCTGCCATAACTGCCGCGGATGCTACTACTCGTGCCAGTACACTCCGCCGCACGAGTTCGACCTGAACCTGCCCGCCGCCCTGGCCGAATTGCGTCAGGACAGCTGGGAGCGGCTGGTCGGCCCGCGCTGGCTGTCGCAGGCGTTCCACAGCAGCGGCGGGCTGATTGCTGCGGCGCTGGTGGCGGCGCTGACGCTGCTGATTGCGGTGCTGAGCCTGCGGGAGCCGGGCGAGGGCGCAGGCTTCTACGCTTTCCTGCCGCATGAGGCGATGGTGGCGCTGTTCGCCCCGGCCTTCCTGCTGCCGCTCGTCGCGGTCGTGCTCGGCCTGCGCCGCTACTGGCGGGAAAGCGGTGCGGGGCCGTTGCGCCTGCGCGGCGTGCTGGCGGCGTTCACCCAGGCGGCGCGGCTGCGTGACCTGTCGGGCGGGCAGGGGCAGGGCTGCAACTTCGAGAAGGAAGAGCGTTATTCCAACGCCCGCCGCTGGTTCCATCAGGCGGTGATGTACGGCTTCCTGCTGTGCTTTGCCTCCACCGGCACGGCGACGCTGCTGCACTATCTGCTGGGGATGGAAGCGCCGTATCCGCCGCTGAGCCTGCCGAAGCTTCTGGGCATACCCGGCGGGGTTCTGCTGGTGATCGGCACGATCGGCCTTGGCTGGCTGAAAACCCGCGCCGAACGCAAGATGGGCGCCGCGCGGGTCTGGGGCGGCGAGATGGGCTTCATCGTGCTGCTGGGTTTCGTCGCGGCGACGGGGCTGGCGCTCTACGCCGCCACCGGCACCGGTTGGGTCGCGCCGCTTCTGGCCGTGCATCTGGCCGCAGTGCTGAGCTTCTTTCTGCTGCTGCCCTATACCAAGATGGTGCATGGCTTCTTCCGCCTGACCGCGCTGATTGCAGAACAGACGCTGCAAGCCCGGAAACAGGGCTGACCGGCCCGCTGGCTTCCGGGGACGATTGTTCGCCCCCGGAACCGGCCCTAGGGATGGCCGTGCGGCTGGCCCATATTGCCATGGATCAGGGCCTTGCTGGCATCCTCCATGCCGCCCACCTGTTCCAGTGCCATGCGTTCGGCATCCCGCGCGCGGACATCGGCAAGCGTTTCCTCCACGATTTCCGGCGTCTCGCCCAGACGGGTCAGCGCCTCACGCCCCATCACCAGCGCCGATTCATAGGTTTCGCGGATCTGGAAAGCCGCCCCATGCCGGACCAGTTCCTGCGCATGCTGGCGCGTCAGGGCGCGGGCCAGAACCGGCACCATCGGAAATTCGTGTCGCGCCAGCTCGACGATCTGGGAAATCACATCGCGGTCTGATGCGGCGACAATGATCAGGCTCGCCTCATCCGCCCCGGCAGCATGCAGGATATCCAGGCGGCAGCCATCGCCATAAAACACCTTGAAGCCGAACCGTTCGGCATCGCGGATGGCCTGCGGATCGGTGTCGATGATCGAGAGGCTGTGACCGCGCGCCAGAAGCGGCTGACTGGCGATCTGGCCGAAGCGGCCGAAGCCGATCAGCAGGACCCGCCCGGTCAGACATTCCACCTCTTCCACGCCTTCCAGCGATGCCGCGATCCGGGGCGTCAGCCTGCCATGAAGAATGATCATCAGCGGCGTCAGCACCATGGAGATGATGATGATGGCGGTGAGATTGGCATTCCATTCCGGCGTGAGGATGCCGAACTGGGTCGCGGCAGCATAAAGCACGAAAGCGAACTCGCCGCCCTGCGCCATCAGCACTGCACGCTCCAGCGCCTCGTCCTTCGGGGCCCTGGTAATGCGGGCCACGACATAGATCACCAGCATCTTCAGGATCATGAAAGCCGGAACCGAGATGGCGATGACGGCCCAGTTGGTTGCGATGATGTTCAGGTCCAGCGCCATGCCGACGCCAAGGAAGAACAGACCCAGCAGCAAGCCCCGGAACGGTTCGACATCCGCCTCAAGCTGATGACGGAAACTGGATTCCGAGAGCAGAACTCCCGCAAGGAAGGCGCCCATCGCCATGGACAGGCCGCCCGCATTCATCAGGACGGCGGCGCCCAGCACCACAAGCAGCGCGGCGGCGGTCATCACCTCGCGCGCGCCGAAACGGGCCAGCAGGCGGAACATCGGGTCCAGAAGATAACGCCCCGCCAGAACCAGCGCCGCAATGGCCGCCAGACCGATGGCGATACCCTCCAGCCGGTCGGTCAGGGTGGCATCACCGCCACCGGGGGCGAGGAAGGCCACGATGGCCAGCAGGGGAACAATGGCCAGATCCTCGAACAGCAGGATGGCAATGATCCGGCGGCCCCGTGGCTGGGCCATCTGTCCCCGGTCCTGAAGCAACTGCATCACGATGGCTGTCGAGGTCAGCACGAAGCCGGTGCCGGAGACAAAGCTCGCCTCGACCGGATAGCCCAGCGTGATGCCGACCCAGATCAGCGCGAAGATGGCCAGACAGACCTGAAGCGTGCCCAGCCCGAAGATCTCGCCCCGCATGGCCCAGAGCCGTGAGGGCTGCATCTCCAGTCCGATCACGAAGAGGAACAGCACGACCCCCAGTTCGGCGACATGGAGGATTGATTGCGCATCGTGGAAGAAGCCCAGACCATAGGGGCCGATTGCCAGCCCCGCTGCCAGATAGCCCAGAACCGACCCCAGCCCGATGCGGCGAAACACCGGAACCGCCACCACGGCCGCGGCCAGCAGCACGACGATGGGAACGAGGTCAAAGCCGTGATGCGCGGCTTCGGTCGCGGCGCCTACAGGATCGGACATGGATCAGCCTTTCAGTTGCCAGGCGGTGAGGGCGGCCACTGCAGCCGGAACGGCAAAGACCAGTGCCAGAATCGGCAGTTCCTGTGCCAGGGTGTAGCCGGCGCGGGTGACGCCAACCCACATGTTGACCAGTGCGACACCAGCCCAGGCCGGGACAAACCATTTTGCCGCCACGGCGATCCCGGCGGCGTCATGGCCCCAGAGCCGCCCGAACAGCGCAAAGACCGCCAGAAGCAGCAGCCCCGCGAAAATCACCATTACCATATGCATCCGTTCACTCCTTGCGCGTCGGCGCGCCTTGTCTTTGCGCAGTAGGTCGGAACTGCGCCGGTCCGTAAAGCCCCTGCCTTCGGCGGAGCGTGATATCCTGATCAGACTCTGCGGACGGGTCGGATAGCTGTTCCTGACAGGACTGCGGGAAGGAAAAGCGGCCCGACCTCTGGGGAAGGCCGGGCCAGACGGGTTGTCACCTCGCGGTGAAGCCGCCGTCGACGGGGATCATCCGCTCCGCCCGCCCGCTGCCCTCGGGGACGAGAGCAGGGGGGCCGGAACGGGTGCCCCGATTTTGGCAAGGTTTGCCGCTGTTGCCGTCTGCCTTGCCTGCCGCGAACAGCGCATTCGGCGCGCTGATCCGCCCTGAGCCGCGAAGCATGGCCGCCATGCGGGCGGCCCTTGCTTCCGGCCCGGCCTGCACGTCGGACGGTTGAGAGGTGCAGGGGCTCAATACGCATTCCACTCGCTATACCTTAAACATGGATCTGCAATTTATATTCTGGAACTCGTCGAAAAATCCGGCGATCCTGACTTCACCTGTCGGAATGTTCGAACAATGGACCGGATCGACCTCTATCGCATTTTCGCCCGCGTGATCGAAACCCGCAGCTTCACCCGTGCGGCCGATACGCTGCACATGCCGCGGTCCAGTGTCTCGACCGCGATTGCCGAGCTGGAGGCGAGACTGGGCGCGCGTCTGCTGAACCGCACGACCCGGATGGTCGCGCCCACCGACGAAGGGGCAGAGCTTTACGAACGTTGCCTCGTCTTTCTGGCCGAGAGCGAGGAACTGGAGACGATGTTCCGCTCCGCCTCGCGCCGGATCGAGGGGCGTATCCGCGTCGATGTGCCAGGCCGCATCGGGCGGCTGATCCTTGCCCCGGCTCTGCCGGAGTTTCTGGCGCTGTGGCCGGGCATCCGGGTCGAGCTGGGGATGACGGACCGTGCAGTCGATCTGGTCGGCGAACGGGTGGACATTGCCCTGCGCGTGGGGCCGCTGCGCGATTCCGGCCTGCGCGCCCGGCGGGTGGGGGAGATTGCCCAGATCAATGTCGCGAGCCCCGGTTATCTGGCGGAATACGGTCTGCCGATGTCACCAGATGATCTCGAACAGCATTGGCAGGTTGCCTATGCCTCGCCTTCAAACGGGCGGTTGATGGACTGGGAATGGCAGGAGGGAGGCCAGACCCGGTCACGTCCGATGCCGTGGCGGGTATCGGCCAACAGCGCCGAGGGCTATATCGCCTGCGCGCTTGCGGGGCTGGGGCTAATCCAGATTCCGGCTTATGACGTAGCTGCGCACCTTGCCTCGGGCGACTTGGTCGAGATCCTGCGCCAGCATCGGCCAGAGCCGATGCCGATGCACCTGCTATTCCCCGGCAGCTTGCGAACCATGCGGCGCCTGACGGCGTTTTCCGACTGGATGGAAGCCGTGCTGCGCCGCAGCCTGTGATACGAGCAGGGGGGGCAGCCTGTATCCGGCAGGAGAGGAATATCCTCAGCTTCTCCGGCAAGCTGGATCAGCCCGACTCAACGCATAAGAAAAAGCAACCTTTCGCAACGGGTTGAAAGGCAAGGCGGTGGTTCAGCAAGTTAGCAGCCCGACCACGAAATCGGCGCGTTGCCGGATATCGGTGCGGGGAAGTTCCGTGATCTCGTATCCGAGTGCGGCGTAGGTTTCACGCATGATTGCGCAGGTTGCTTCGGCTTCGGTGCGGCCTTGCCTGCGCTCGGTATCCTGCGTGAAGATCGCGTCCCAGTGCGGGGCCAGAAAAACCCTGCGGTTGTAACGGGTTGCCTTGGCTGCCGTCGTAAGCCTGGGCGGCGGCGTAAGCCCGCAGAGCCTCAGATAGCCCAGGACATCGGGGATGGCCCGGTCAAAGATCACAGGCCCGGCAAGGCCCTGTGCCGTGTGGTGGGCGTGGAGGTCACGCTGAAGCATCCTCTCGGCATAGCTGACGCGATCTGCCCAGGGGAGGGCGCTGCCGCCGGATTGCATCTCGGCGCGGATGATCGCGCGACCGGCTTCGGGAACCGTATGAAAGCCGCGGCGGGCGAGTTCGGTGATCAGGCTGGTCTTGCCCGCACCAGGGCCGCCCGTCACGACGAAGAAATGGTCACTCATGGGCCATCCTCGGGTTTGACAGGGGGAAGGGCAGTGCCACCATCAGCGCGCCCTGTGCGTGGACCGAAGCGGTATGGGTGGTTGGGAGGAAACGGCACAAGCCGCTATGAAACCAGAAGCATCTCACCTCAAAGAGGCCGCGCAACTCTGATTTTGTATCGGTTTATTTGGTGGAGCCAGGGAGGATCGAACTCCCGACCTCTTGAATGCCATTCAAGCGCTCTCCCATCTGAGCTATGACCCCACCGGGTATCTTCGCGTTTTACTTTCGATCTGGGCGACCGAACCGCGTCGATGCGGGCTATCTATGGGATGGCGCGGAGGGCTGCAAGCAGAAAATTCATCCCTCCGCACCAAATTTTCAGACGTCTTCCTCGTCCCCGGCCACATCGGCCAGTTCGTCCAGCGACACATTGTCGTCGGCGTCGTCTTCCAGCAGATCATCGTCCAGATCGTCGTCGTTGCCGACGCCGGCTTCCAGCAGATCGTCATCGGTATCCAGATCGTCGACCAGCGTATCGTCATCCTTCTCGGGCGTGCGCGAGACGGTCGAGGCGGCGAGTTTGCGCCGCGCGCTTTCGATATCCACGATCTCGCCCGTGTAGGGGCTGACGATCGGCGTCCGGTTCAGGTCATAAAAGCGCTTCCCGGTGGTCGGGCAGAGGCGCTTCGTCCCCCATTCTTCATTGGGCATGGTATTTCCCTTGAAACTGGCCATAAGGGCGGCCGGCTGAGCCAGCGAATGCTGGCCCATGCCACAGTGAGACGGCGCTGTCAAAACCTTTTGCCAAGGTTGCGCCCTGCGGCCATCTGGCTATCTTCTGGGAAAAAATCAAGAGGCGTCCATGCCATTGCTGCCGAGTTCCGACCCCGCGCTGCCGCCGGTCGAGATCACTTTGCGCCGGTCGGCGCGCACGCGGCGGTTTTCGCTGCGTGTCTCGCGGCTTGACGGACGTGTCACGCTGTCGCTGCCCCAGCGCGCGCGCGAATCGGATGCGCTGGCCTTCGCCCGGGAACAGGAAGGCTGGATTCGCCGGGCGCTGCGCACTGTGCCCGAGGGGCGGGATATCCGCTTCGGCTCGGTCTTCCCTGTCGAGGGGCAGGGGCTGGTGCTGCGGCCGGGTCCGGGACGAACCATCCGGCTGGCGGATGATTCGCTTTTCGTGCCGGGGGAGGGGGCGCAGTTGCCGCAACGGCTCGGGGCCTGGCTGAAACACCGCGCGCGAGACCGGCTGGCAGCAGCCTCGGATCTGTATTCAGGGCGGCTGGGTCGACCCTACCGCAGCCTTACCTTGCGTGACACGCGGTCGCGCTGGGGCAGTTGCACGCATGACGGGCGGCTGATGTATTCATGGCGGCTGATCCTCGCGCCGCCTGCTGTGCTGGATTATGTCGCCGCGCATGAGGTGGCGCATCTGGCCGAGATGAATCACTCCGACGCCTTCTGGGCCGAGGTGGCGCGGCTTTGCCCAGGTTATCAGGCGCCCCGGCGCTGGCTGAAAACCGAAGGGCAGGTGCTGCATGCCTATCGTTTCTGACGGAGGTATTGACCCCGCCCCGCTGCGGGTGTTTCGCTGAGACCACCATGCAGACGCCCCGACCCAGCGATACCGCCGCCGCCCATGAACGGCTTTACCGCAGCCTGCGAACGCAGGTGATGCATGGCGAACTGGCTCCTGGTCAGGCGCTGACCCTGCGCGGTCTCGGCAAGCAATACGGCGTGTCGATGACACCCGCGCGCGAGGCGGTGCGGCGGCTCGTGGCGGAAGGGGCGTTGACGCTCTCGTCGTCCGGTCGGGTCGCGACCCCCGAACTCGGACCGGAACGGATCGAGGAACTGGCGGCCATTCGCGCCCTGCTGGAGCCGGAACTGGCCGCCCGCGCCCTGCCGCGCGCCCATTTCGCACTGATTGACCGGCTGACGGCGATCAACGTCGCCAATGCCGAGGCGGTGGCCCGGCAAGATTCGGTGGCCTACATCCGTACCAACCTCGAATTTCACCGCACGCTCTATCTGCGGGCACAGGCGCCAGCGATGCTGGCCATGCTGGAAACCGTGTGGCTGCAACTGGGGCCGACGATGCGCGCGCTATATTCGCGCCTGCGCCGGAACGAACCCCCGCAACATCACCGCATGATCCTTGCCGCCCTGCGCGCGGGCGACGAACCGGCGCTGCGGCTGGCGGTGCGTACCGATGTGACGCAAGGTCTGCGGCATCTGGCCAGCTGACGTATCGCAACACTCGCGGGTGGATTTGACCCTGATCAAGTCACTTGCGGGGACTTGGGCCTATGACGGATCAAACCCGGAATGGAGGCCCCCATGCGTGACCGTCTGCTTGCCCTTTTCGCCCGCTGGCGTGCCTTGCAGGAAATCGAGGCGATGTCAGATCGTGATCTGGCGGATCTGGGCATGACCCGTGACCAGATCCTCGATTTCGCCAGCGCGCCCGCCGATACCGAACAGCGCATGGCGGCCATGGCCCGCATCTTCGGCCTGAGCATGGACGAGCTTCGCCGGGAATATGCCACCTATCTTGATATGGTGCAGACCTGCGGCCATTGCAGTGCCCGGCGTCAGTGTTCTGACACGCTGGCCCATGCAGCGCAGGCCCATCCCGAGGATTGCGGATTCTGCCCGAATGCCCGCGATTATGCGGATCGTGCCGCGATGAAGTCCGTCCGCGCCGCCTGACCCTGCGGCGGGTGTTCGGGGGCCTTCCCCTCGTGGCGTCCTCGGCTATAGTCCGGGGACGACAGGAGAAACGTGCATGACCATCCATATCGGAGCCAAACCAGGCGATATTGCCGAAACCGTCTTGTTGCCGGGCGATCCCTATCGCGCCCGCTGGGCGGCACAGACCTTTCTCAAGGATGCCGTTCTGGTGAACGAGGTGCGCGGAATGCTGGCCTATACCGGCACCTGGAACGGGCATCGCGTGACGATCCACGGCACCGGCATGGGCATGCCGTCGCTGTCAATCTACGTTAACGAGCTGATCCGCGATTACGGGGCGCAGACGCTGATCCGCATTGGCTCAGCCGGGGGCATGCAGCCGCATGTGAAAGTGCGCGATGTGGTGCTGGGGATGTCGGCCTGCACCACGGGCACGCCCTCCAGCACGATATTTCGCGAACTCAACTATGCGCCGACCGCGGATTTCGGGCTGTTGAAAGCCGCGTGGGAGGCCGGGCAGGGCAAGGGGATCGGTCTGCATGCCGGGCAGATCTATTCCTCCGACACCTTTTATGACGAACGGCCAGACCTGAACGAACAGATGCAGCGCCATGGCGTGCTGGCGGTGGAGATGGAGGCGGCGGAGCTTTATATCCTCGCCGCCCGCTATGGCCGGCGCGCGCTGGCAGTGCTGACCATCTCGGACCACCTGCTGACGCATGAGGCGCTGCCGTCGGACCAGCGTGAGCAGAGCTTCGGCGATATGGTCGACATCGCCCTGACCGCCGCCTTCGCCTGAGCGCGACGCAAGAGTTTTCCTTAAAACTCTTGCAAATTCCTTGAGGAAGGAATTTGCGCGGGGCTGGTGCCTCAGGGTGCCCGAAGGGCCCGCGCGACCCGCTCTGCCGGGTGGCCGGGCTTCAGCGACCGCGCCGACCACAGGCGCAGCGCCGTGGGCAGGCGCACCCGCTGCGGCAGCGGAGCCACCAGTTGACCGCGCGCCAGATGCCCGGCGACCAGCGATCCATGCGCCATCAGCACGCCCGCGCCATTTGCCGCCTCTTCCACCGCCAGCGCATAGAGCGAAAACACCGGGCCACGCGGGCGAAAGGCGGTGTCAGGCATCGCGACGGCAGCCCAGATCCGCCAGTCCTCTGCCCAGGCGCTGTCGATCAGACAGGGTAGGACCGCCAGATCCTCGGGTCGTGTCAGCCGTGCCGCCAGTTGCGGTGCGCAGACCGGAAAGATGTCCTCCTCTGCCACCAGCCAGCCTTCTTTCCCCGGAAACAGGCTCAGGTCATAGGGCGCGCGTTTCAGGTTGGGCGGGGCCTCCATCGCGGTGATGGAGATTTCGACACCCGGCATCCGCGCCCGAAGCCCCGGCAGCCGGGGCGACAGCCACAGTTGGGCCAGAGCGGGCAGGGTGGCGATATGCACGATCTTCGGCGCGGCTTCGGCCCGAAGGTGGTGCACAGCAAGCCCCAGCGCATCGAAAGCGGCGGTGAATTCAGGCAGCACCCGCGCGCCAGGGGCTGTGAGCTCCACCCCCTTCGGCCCGCGCGTGAACAGCCGCGCGCCCAGCCGCGCCTCCAGCGCCTTCACATGGGCGGTGACCGCACCTGGCGTCACACCCAGTTCCAGCGCCGCAGCGGTAAATCCGCCCAGCCGGGCGGCGGCTTCGAAGGCGCGCAGGGCGGTTAATGGCAGATCCGCAGGGCGGGGTGGGGAGACGGGCATGGCAAGGCTCAGATTTCCTCACCCTAGATTTTCGCAAAACTGGTTTGCCCGCAAGGAACTCCTGCGTTTTGCTGCGTCAAAAGGAGATCGCCATGCCCCACCTTGCCCGCCGCCCCTGGGTTCCCGCCGCCTGCGAGGATCATATCCAACGCCTCGCCGCTGCCGTCCGAGCGCCTTCTGACGCGGTGGCAGACCGGATCGAGGCATTGATTGCCCGCAACAGTGTCATCCACGATACGGAATGCTTCAACCTGAACCCCGCCACCAATGTGATGAACCCGAAGGCAGAGGCGGCACTGGCGCGGGGCCTCGGCTCCCGCCCCTCGCTGGGCTATCCGGGCGACAAATACGAAATGGGGCTGGAGGCGATTGAGGAAATAGAGGTCATCGCGGCTGAACTCGCGGCAGAGGTCTTTGGCGCGACCCATGCCGAGATCCGCGTGGCCTCGGGTGCGCTGGCCAATCTTTACGGTTTCATGGCGCTGGCGCAGCCAGGCGATGCGATCATCGCGCCGCCGCCGGCAGTGGGGGGTCATGTTACCCATCACAAGGCGGGCTGCGCCGGGCTTTATGGCCTTCACACCCATGCCGCGCCGGTGAATGCCGATGGCTATACCGTTGATCTTGACGCGCTGGAGACGCTGGCGCTGCGCGTGAAGCCGAAGATCATCACCATCGGTGGCAGCCTGAACCTGTTCCCGCATCCGGTGCGCGAGATCCGGGCGATTGCCGACAAGGTGGGCGCCAGGGTGCTGTTCGATGCGGCGCATCAATGCGGCATCATCGCGGGCGGTGTCTGGGCCAATCCGCTGGCTGAGGGCGCGCATCTGATGACGATGAGCACTTACAAAAGCCTCGGCGGTCCGGCGGGCGGGCTGATCGTAACCAATGACGCCGAAATCGCCGGGCGACTGGACCAGATCGCCTTTCCCGGCCTGACCGCGAATTTCGATGCCGCCAAATCGGCGGCGCTGGCGATCAGCCTGCTCGATTGGCGCGATTTTGGCGCGGCCTATGGGCAGGCGATGGTTGACCTCAGCCGCGCGCTGGCGGGCGAATTGGCGGCGCAGCGCCTGCCGGTTTTCGGTGCGGCGCAGGGCATGACCCAGAGCCACCAGTTTGCTGTCGAGGCGGCGGCTTTCGGCGGCGGTCAGGCGGCGTCGAAAGTGCTGCGCAAGGCGGGCTTCCTCGCCTGCGGCATCGGCCTGCCATTGCCAGAGGTGCCGGGCGATCTGAACGGGTTGCGCATTGGCACGCCGGAACTGGTTCGCCGCGGCGTCACACCCGCTGATGCCCCCGCGCTGGCGACGCTGATCGCCGAGGCGCTGCGCGGCAATGATCCGGCGGCGCTGGCCCCCCGCACTGCCGAGATGCGCAAGAAATTCACCGGGGTGCATTACATCCACCCTTGAACGTTCCGATTCGCGCGTGTTGACTGCGGTCCCCTTTGAGAAAGGACCTCCTCATGCAGATGCGCAAACTCGGATCGCGGGGGCCGATGGTTTCGGCCATCGGCCTCGGCGCCATGTCATTCGGTGGCATTTTCGGCCCGACGACCGAGACAGAAAGCCTCGCCTGCCTCGACGCAATGGTTGAGGCCGGTATCAATTTTATCGACACCGCCAATATCTACGGCATGGGCGTCAGCGAGACGGTCATCGGCAAATGGCTCGCCTCGCGCCGCCCCGATTTGGTGATCGCCACCAAGGCCAGTATCGTGAATGGCCCGCCGCGCCGGATCGACAATTCGGCGGGCCATCTGCGGACGGAACTCGAGGCCTCGCTGAAACGGCTCGGGGTCGAACGGGTGGATCTCTTTTACATCCACCGTCGCGAACATACGCGCCCGCTGGCCGAGGTGATCGGCACGCTGCGGGATCTGGAGACCGAGGGCAAAATCGGTGGCTACGGCCTGTCGGAAGTGGCGCCCGAGACCCTGCGCGCGGCGCACGCGATCCATCCCTGCACCGCCGTCCAGAACGAATATTCGCTGTGGAGCCGCCAGCCAGAACTGGGCCTGATCCAGGAATGCGCGCGTCTGGGAACGACTTTCGTCGCCTTCTCGCCACTGGCGCGCGGTATGCTGGGCGAGACCCCGCTGCGCCATGATCAGGTGCAGGACGGGTTTCGCGCGCAGAACCCGCGCTTTACCGAGCCGAACTTCAGTCGCAACACCGCCCGGATCGACCGTTTCCGCAACTGGTGCAAGGCGCGCGGCTGGTCAGTGCCAGCCACGGCGCTGGCCTGGGCGATGGGTGCGGGCGATCATGTGTTGCCGATCCCCGGCACGCGCCGGGCAGACCGCCTGCGCGAATGGCTGCCGCTGCCCGATCTGACCGCCGCTGACCGCGCTGAAATCGAAGCTCTGCTGCCCGCAGGCTTCGCCGCCGGGGACCGTTATGGCGATCATCAGCTTCTGGCCATCGAGCGCTACTGCTGACGCGGAGGTTATTCTCTGTCCCGAAATCTTCTCGGTGGGGGCAGACCGCCCCCGCGCTCTCACCGCCCGTGACTGCGGTCGTAGCCGTTGACGGGCGGGCTGACCCAGCCCGCGGGAGGGGCCTTGGGACGGAAGACCTCGACCAGCAGCGGATGGCAGGTGGCGGTATCTGACGAATGCTCGGCCGAACAATCGCCCCCGGGACAGGCCGACAGCCCGCCCAGCAGGTCGATTTCTGCGAAGAATTCAAGATAATCGCCTGGCCGCACCGGCGAGGCTTTCATGAAATATTGTCCGGTGTCACGGGTGAAGCCCGTGCACATGAAGACGTTCAGCACATCATGCACATGGCTCTCGGCCTCGGCCAGCGAGAGCCCGCGCGCATCGGCCAGTGCGCGGGTCAGGTTGGAATGGCAGCAATGGTGATACTGTCCGCCATGACTCAGCAGGTTGTGGGTATAGGGATCGCAGCGCGTGCCGATCACGTCGTGGACTGAGCCACCGAAGGTGTCGAACCCATACCAGTCCAGCGTGTCATCGGTAATCGTGGCCATAGGGCGCAGGTAGGGATGGCTGGTCCACATCCGGTCGCCGGTGGAAAGATGCGTGCCATGCAGCGCGCGGGTCTTGCCGGAATAGAACCGCTCGGCCAGATTGACGGCGTTCCACAGGTTCAGGTCACCGACCTGAGGCCCCTCGACGCTGCGGATGCGGAAGAAATGCCCGGCGGGCACCTCGAAACAGCGGGCGTCGCGGGCGGGCACCAGAACCTCGGCCACGCGGGTCCACCCGTCGCGGGCATCGCGACAGGCGGCCAGATCGGGGATGGGCAGGGTTTCCGTTGGATAGCAGATCACCGGCGCGATAGCGCGGCGGGTATCGGCATCAGCGGGGGCGCTATGGTCTGGGTAGGCGGGCTTCATCCGGGGTCTCCTGCGCGGTGGTGGCAGGTTGCTTTGCCCGGCGCGACGGGTCAAGGGCCGCTGCTTTCTCGACGGTCCTGGGATCATGGACAGGCTCAGCCCCTCGGGCGCAGGCAATCGCGGGGCGTGCCCTTCGCAGGCTGGCAGGTGGCGCCGCAGGCGGCGCAGCGCCACAATCCCTCGGCCCGGTGTTCGCGCCAGCGGCATTGCCGGGTCAGCGTGCTGTTCCGGCGCGAGAGCCACATGTAGCCGAAGACGGCGATAGCGAGGAGAAGCAGGAGAAGCGGCATGATCTATTCCACGGCACGACCGAAAATGGCGATGGCAAGGCCCAGAGCCGCCAGCGCGGCAGCGCCCGTGGCGGTCGGTCGCCGGGTCGGCCAGAGGCTTATGGCGGCCAGCGCGGCCTCGATCGCATAATAAAGCGCGAAGGCCCGCGAGGCCCAGGCGATGATCTGGAACACATCCGCCGCCCATGTCAGCGCGACCCCGGCGAGCACGAGCACCGCATAGGCGGCGCGGGTCGGGATGCGCCCGCCCGATTGCTCCACCGCCAACCCGCCTGCACCGGCCGTATCTGCCACCGCCGCGCTGAACTGGGCCGCCAGCGCCGCTGCGACCAACAGAGCAGGCAGGACGGGCGAGACCTGCGCCATCAGGCCGATGATGGCGGTTTCGGTCAGCTTGCCTGCGGGCGGCGCCAGCGAGAACACCAGCAGCAGCACATAGACCATGTAGATTGCCGTTGCGGCCAGCTGCGCGAGCTTCATCGAGCGGATGCGGGTGCCGGCGTCATACTCGCGGCCCAGATAGCGCGAGGTCTCGAACCCCTGCACCGTGACGATCAGCCCGAAGCCAAGCGTCAGCGCCTGCCAGCCCGAGAGGCTGGGCGGTGTCAGGATCAGGTCGCCTGCCTGCGCCCTGGCGCCGAAGAACAGCGCCAGCCCCACCAGAAGGCCAAGGATGATGGCAAGCTTCAGGCTGACCGAATATTGCTCCATCCGTTCCAGCGCGGTGAAGCCGCGGGTCCAGCCGATGACAAGGATCAGCGCGAAGACGGCGGTGGTTACGCCGCGGGCGAAGACCGGGTCCGACCATGGGGTCAGCCCCAGTGCGAAGGCACCGAAGAGGTTGAGGTAATAGGCAACCGAAACGATGTAGGAAAAGGCCAGCGCCCAGCCGCCCGCGCGCTCCAGCGTCGCAGCGGGGCCGGTGAACGGGCCATGGCTGTCCAGCCGGGCGATATTGTTGCGGATCGTGGCGCCGAAGCCCCAGGCCCCGGCGCAAAGCGCCAGCATGACCAGCGGCGCCCACATGCCGTAGCTGTCATTCAGGATCGGGCCGAGCACCAGAAAACCCGAACCGATGATCGAGGCGAGTGGCGTGACGGTGGCCCGCCACAGGTGCGCGCGGCGCAGGGCGGGCGACAGCAGCAATCCAAGACCGGCCAGGGTGGCGGTGAGGATCAGCAAGTCGTCGCGCATGGCGGGGATACGGGCGTCATGCCGGCTTCTGCGGGTAGATCAGCGCGAACAGCGCCGCAGCCCGTTCTTCACGGGGCAAGGAGCCTGTGGCCCAGCCATTGCCAAAGGCAGCCCTGATCGCCGGATCGTCGTAATGGGTTTCGAAGCAGCGGCCAAGGCGACGCAGCGCATCGGCCACCTGCCAGACGAATTGCGATTCACCTATCGCAATCCGGTTCTTTGCATGCAGGGCATCGGCCAGCCCCGCGCAAAGATCGCCGAATTCTTCCGGCGATGCAACGCGCGGCAACGGCTGGCCGTCGCCCGGCGCCGTCATACGGCGCGTTCCACCATCATCTTCTTGATCTCGGCAATCGCCTTCGCCGGATTCAGGCCTTTGGGGCAGGTCTTGGCGCAGTTCATGATGGTGTGGCAGCGATAGAGCTTGAAGGGGTCTTCAAGCTGGTCCAGCCGTTCGCCGGTGGCTTCATCGCGCGAGTCGATGATCCAGCGATAGGCATGCAGCAGCGCGGCCGGGCCAAGGTATTTGTCGCCGTTCCACCAGTAGCTCGGGCACGAGGTCGAGCAGGAGGCGCACATCACGCATTCATAAAGACCGTCGAGTTTCTTGCGATCCTCGATCGACTGCCGCCATTCCTTTTGCGGCGTGTTGGTCTTGGTTTCCAGCCAGGGCATGATCGAGGCATGCTGGGCATAGAAATGCGTCAGGTCGGGGATCAGGTCTTTCACCACCGGCATATGCGGCAGCGGATAGATCTTCACGTCGCCCTTGATCTCGTCCAGGCCATAGATGCAGGCCAGCGTGTTGATCCCGTCGATGTTCATCGCGCAGGAGCCGCAGATCCCTTCGCGGCAGGAGCGGCGGAAGGTCAGGGTCGGGTCGACCTCGTTCTTGATCTTGATCAGCGCGTCCAAAACCATCGGGCCGCACTTGTCCATATCAAGGAAATAGGTGTCGACACGCGGGTTTTCGCCGTCATCGGGGTTCCAGCGGTAAATCTGGAACTTGCGGATGTTCTTGCCTTCCGGCTTCGGCCAGGTCTTGCCGGTGCGGACCTTGGAGTTCTTTGGCAGGGTGAACTGAACCATTGGCTAGTTTCTCCAATCGGGACGGGAGTAGAGCGGTTGCGACGGCAACTGCCCGGATTGTCTGTAGACGCAGCTTTCATAAAGCTGCGCGGGGTCACGCCCGGCCAGATAGTCGGACGAGACCTCGATCTCCATGCGCGCCACGGGGCCATCGCTGGTGGCGCCCATCGCGATTTCGCCGCGCGGCTTGGCCGCCAGTTGCGCCTGCCGGAAGCAGGACCGCTCTGCCGCCTCTCGCGAGACCGGGCCGCAGGCGGCCAGCAACGCAAGAAGGATCAGCGCGGCCCGCATCGGCATCACCCCGCAACCGGGCCGACGCCGCGCGCACGCAGACAGGCGGCGGTGGCCGGGCGGCGCAGGATCGTCGCCACGTTCTGCACGGTCAGCGTGCCGGCGCGGGTGCCGACATCGCGCGCCAATGCCCGGATTTCGCCGGGGCTGGCATTGGCCATCACGCAATCGGCGGCGGTTTCGGCCTGCGGGGCTGCCATGTAGTTCTGCATCACTGGCACCACGACAGACCGTGCCGCGCGGGCGGTCACATTGTCGGCCATGGCCTGCGGCGAGCAGGCGGCGGCAAGCAGAAGGCAGGCGAGGGCAAGGCGGGGCATGGTGTTTCTCCGTTCCGTCGGTGCGTCGAGCCTAAGCCCGCTGCCCGCCGGTTGGGAGACACATGCCCGCGAGGCGCGCGGGAATCCGCCGCTCTGCCCGTCCGGGCAGGGAAGGATATCGCGCGCCCGTGCCATCAGAACTTGCGCTCCGCCGGGGCGATCTTCTTCAGGCTGATGCCACCTTCCGCCTCGGTCGTCAGCGGATCGACATGCACCGCACGGTAGCTGAGCGTCACCTGGTTGCCATCAACGTGGGCCAGCGTGTGCTTGCGCCAGTTCGCGTCGTCGCGGTTCGGATAATCCTCGTGGGCATGCGCCCCGCGGCTTTCCTTGCGGGCATTCGCGCCGTAGATCGTGGCCAGCGCGTTGGGCATCAGGTTGGTCAGTTCCAGCGTTTCCATCAGATCGCTGTTCCACACTAGGCTGCGGTCGGTGACCTTCAGATCGCCCAGCTTGGCGGCGATCGCGGTCATCTTGGCCTCGCCCTCGGCCAGCGTCTTTTCGGTGCGGAACACCGCGGCGTCGGCCTGCATGGTCTTTTGCATCTCAAGCCGCAGCTCGGCCGTCGGCGTGCCGCCATTGGCGTTGCGCAGGCTGTCAAAGCGGGTCAGGGCCTTGTCGACCTCGACCTTGTTCACCGGGGCGATGCGTTCCTTCGGGTCGACGATCTGTCCGGCGCGGATCGCAGCGGCGCGGCCGAATACCACGAGGTCGATCAGCGAGTTCGAGCCCAGACGGTTCGCGCCATGCACCGAAGCGCAGCCCGCCTCGCCCACCGCCATCAGACCGGGGAAGATGGCATCCGGGTTGTCGGCGGTCGGGTTGAGGACTTCGCCCCAGTAGTTCGTCGGGATACCGCCCATGTTGTAGTGAACGGTCGGCAGAACCGGGATCGGTTCCTTGTTCACGTTCACACCGGCGAAGATTTTTGCCGATTCCGAGATGCCGGGCAGACGTTCCGCCAGGGTCGCGGGCGGCAGGTGGTTGAGGTGCAGGTGGATATGGTCGCCCTCGGCACCCACACCGCGGCCTTCGCGGATTTCCAGCGTCATGCAGCGCGAGACGTAATCGCGCGGCGCCAGATCCTTGTAGTGCGGCGCATAACGCTCCATGAAGCGTTCGCCCTTGGAGTTGGTCAGATAGCCACCCTCGCCGCGCGCGCCTTCGGTGATCAGGCAGCCCGAACCGTAGATGCCGGTCGGGTGGAACTGCACGAATTCCATGTCTTGCAGCGGCAGACCGGCGCGGGCCACCATGCCGCCACCGTCGCCGGTGCAGGTATGGGCCGAGGTCGCGCTGAAATAGGCGCGGCCATAGCCGCCGGTTGCCAGCACGGTCATCTTGGCGTTGAAGACGTGGATCGTGCCGTCATCCAGCTTCCAGCACACCACGCCGGTGCAGCGGCCATCGGTGATGATCAGGTCCAGCGCGAAATATTCGATGTAGAATTCCGCGTTGTTCTTCAGGGACTGACCATAAAGCGTATGCAGGATGGCGTGGCCGGTGCGGTCGGCGGCGGCGCAGGTGCGCTGCACGGGCGGGCCTTCGCCAAACTCGGTCGTATGCCCGCCGAAGGGGCGCTGGTAGATCTTGCCCTCTTCGGTGCGGCTGAACGGAACGCCGTAATGTTCCAGCTCGTAAACCGCCGCCGGGGCTTCGCGCGCGAGGTATTCCATCGCGTCGGTGTCGCCCAGCCAGTCCGACCCCTTCACGGTGTCATACATGTGCCACTGCCAGTTATCGGGGCCCATGTTGGCAAGGCTGGCGGCAATGCCGCCCTGTGCCGCGACGGTGTGGCTGCGGGTCGGGAACACCTTGGTCACGCAGGCGGTGCGCAGGCCCTGTTCGGCCATCCCCAGCGTGGCGCGCAGACCGGCGCCGCCGGCACCGACCACCACGACGTCATAGTCGTGAACTTCGTAAGGATAAGCAGTCATCTTCAGCCTCTCAGAGCGCGATCTTGGCCAGGGCGTAAAAGCCCACCGCGATCACCGCGTAGGAAATCGAAATCGCCAGCATGATCAGGCCCTTCTTCATGCTGCCGCGCGCATAGTCCTCGATCATCATCTGCGCGCCCTTGGCGAAGTGGCGCATACCGACGAACAGCACGAGGCCGGTCAGGATGGCCGGGAACGGATGCGAGAAGGTTTCAAGCACCTCTTCATAGGGTTTGCCCAGCGTCGAGCCGAAAATATACATCCAGACCGGGATCATGAAGGCCAGGCCCACGGCCGAGACCTGCATGTACCAGTGATGCTCGGTGCCGGTATGGGCGGCGCCCTTGCCCTCGGCGCGCTTGCGGGCGGTCAGGTAACGCATGGCTGCCTCCTCAGACCAGAATGACGGTGATGACGGTCAGGACGACCGAGCCGATGATGCAGGCCCAGCCCAGCTTTTCGGCGGTCGGGATGTCGAGCCCCTTGCCCGCATCGTAGTAAAGGTGCCGCAGCCCGGCGAGGTAGTGATACCAGAGCGCCCAGGCCGACAGGAAGAACACCAGATCGCCGAACCACGAGGTCACCACCGCATCGGCGAAGGCGAAATATTCGGGGCTGACGGCGGCGGCGAGCAGCCACCAGACCGCCAGCAGCGTGCCGACGATCAGCCCGTTGCCGGTGATCCGCGTCAGGATCGAGGTGATCGAGGTCAGCTGCGGACGGTAGATTTGCAGATGGGGGGAAAGGGGGCGCTCGACCCGCTTTGCTTCGGCCATGGTATTGTCCCTCTGTCGCTTGGCGCGGCCCGAGCGTCGCGCACTGGCAGGATTTCCTGTTGTTCAATAGCGCGTTTTTCGCGCAAGTCACGCGGGCAATCGGCTGTTTAGGGGGCCGTTTCCGCTATCAACCCCGAATATTTGCAATTTGTGATCACGTTTTTTTCAGCTGTGATCACGCAATCGCGCGGGGTGTGGCGACTCGACCGCACCTCTGATCCCGATGGAGGAGGGGGCGCTGCCCCCGCGCCCTGCGGCGCCTCCCGGGATATTTTGGCCAGTATGAACGCGCGGCTTATTTGGGCATCACGGCCCAGTAATCGAGGTCCAGAAGAACCTCCGGTGCGTATTTGCCGTCCGCGCCCTTCAGCGCGAAGGGTGCGGCGCCCTGTTTCACTGCGACCAGCCGCAGCCGGATGGCGCCGACACCCGGCGCATCGGTATCGGCTTTGTCCAGGACCTCGGACCAGGCCTTGACGGTATCGCCCGAGAAGCAGGGGTTGGCGTGCGCCCCGCCGTTCAGCGCGACGATCATCTGGGCATTGGCGAGGCCGTTGAACGACAGGGCGCGGGCCATGCTGATGATATGGCCACCGTAGATCAGCCGCTTGCCATCATCACGGAATGTCGCGTCAAAATGCACCTTGGCGGTGTTCTGCCACAGGCGGGTGGCAATCATGTGTTCGGCTTCCTCGATCGTCACGCCATCCACATGGTCGATCTGTTCACCAACCTGATAGTCGCCCCAGCGATGCGGCTCGCCCGCCAGCGCGAAATCGTAACGGGTGAAATCAAGGCCCGCCGGGATCACCAGATCGGACGGCGCGAGCGCCTTCTTCAGCTCCGGCACCACGGCTTCGGGCGCGGGGGCGTCGAGATGGTTCTTCCGCACCATCACCCAGCGCACATATTCCAGCACGCAATCGCCGTTCTGGTTCAGTCCGCGGGTGCGGACATAGACCACGCCCGACTTGCCATTGGAGTTTTCCTTCAGCCCGATGACGGTGGATTCCGACCGCAGCGTATCGCCGGGGTAAACCGGGGCGAGCCAGCGGCCTTCTGCATAGCCGAGGTTCGCCACCGCGTTCAGGCTGATATCGGGCACAGTTTTGCCGAAGACCACATGGAAGGCGGCCAGATCGTCAATCGGACTGGCGCTGAGGCCGCTGGCGCGGGCAAATTCATCGGAGGAATACAGAGCATGCCGGGCAGGGTAGAGCGCATGATACAGCGCGCGTTCCCCGCCCGAAACCGTGCGGGGCACGGCATGGGTGATGGTTTCGCCGATGCGGTAATCCTCGAAGAACCGGCCGGGATTGGTTTTCATGCGCTGTGCTCTCCTGCTGCGGCGGGGTGTCCCGCCGGGTCAATGCTCGCCGAGCTTGGTTTCGGGGGTGTAGATGCCGGGAGCTTCCTTCACCACAGCCTGACCGCAGCGCATCACGCCGCGGGCGGCGTCGAAGGCATAGGTGGGGGCGCCGTGCAGTTCCCACCCCTTGTTCAGGGCGGCGGTCACCTTGTGGCAGAAGGCCGATGTGTCGTCATCGCTGAGAAAACGATAGAGTTTCATGGGGTCACCCGAATGCAGGATAGCCGAGCGCATAGTGGACGCCCGCGATGGCACCATAGACGATCAGCGTGCCGGCGACAGCCATGGCCTCGAACTTCGCGGGTTTGGCGGGGGGCGGAACCCAGGGGCCGGCGCGGTTGATGACCACCATTTCCACCAGCGCCCAGAGGCCGAGGCCGCCGAACAGGAGGAAGGACGGCGTGTCACCATTGACCAGCAAATGCGCGGTGGACCACAGCAGCACACCCGTCAGCATCGGGTGCCGCAGGCGGCGGGCGATGGCCGTTTTCATCCCGGCGGCGGCGAACAGATAGACCGAAATCAGCATCAGGAGATTGTTGATGCCGACAAGCGCCGGGCTGCGACCCCAGTAGAAGGTGCCTTCGGTGCTGCGATAGCCAATCACCATGAGCACCACCCCGGCGAGGATGGCCAGCGTAACAATACCGCGCCCGCGATCCCCCAGCCCCGCTCGGGCATCAGGGGCAAGGCGCTTGAACAAATGGGCGGCGATCCAGAGGATCAGGCCGAGGGCGAGCAGGGTCATGGCTGGCTCCGTTGAATGTGAACTGGGTTCACACTCGCATCACTCTGCCATGGCCGCAATCGCATCGGCCTTGGCGAGGGTGGCCCGCGCCGTCACGATATGGAGATTTTCAACGATCTTCCCATCGACCACGGCGACGCCGCCGCCCTGGGCCATCACCTCGTCAAAGGCGGCGATCTGACGGCGGGCGAGGGTCAGCTCGGCCTCGGACGGTGCAAAGGCGGCGTTGGCGATGTCAAGCTGCGCCGGATGGATCAGCGTTTTGCCGTCAAAGCCCATATCGCGACCCTGTTCGCATTCAAAGCGCAGCCCGTCCTCATCCTTGAAGGCGTTGTAAACGCCGTCGATCAGCGTCACGCCATGGGCGCGGCCTGCCAGCAGGCAGAGGCCCAGCCCGGTCTGCATCGGCAGGCGGTCGGGGCGGAAGCGGCTGTTCAGCTCTTTGGCAAGGTCATTGGTGCCCATGACCATGCCTTTGAGACGCGGATGGGCCGCAAT
Source organism: Gemmobacter nanjingensis (assembly GCF_014652195.1). NCBI lineage: Bacteria > Pseudomonadati > Pseudomonadota > Alphaproteobacteria > Rhodobacterales > Paracoccaceae > Gemmobacter > Gemmobacter nanjingensis. Next base: position 159,767 of record NZ_BMYI01000003.1, on the reverse strand, counting down.
CTCGGCGGCGTTCAGCATCCCGGCGCAGGTTTCCATCATCGCCCAGAGATCGGCGCCCGGCACGGCATCGGCCACGGCATCCAGATCAGCGGCCCGGTTTACCTTGGGCACCAGAATGGCGTCGATCCTGGCCCCGCGTGCGATGGCCTCGTCCATCGCATCGGCATCGGCGCGGCCCCATTCGGTATCAAAGCCGTTGATCCGCACGATCCGCATACGGCGACCGAAATCCCAGTCGGTCAGCACCTGCGCCAGCAGTTTGCGGGCGGCGGGCTTTTCCTCGGGCGCGACGGCATCTTCCAGATCGAAGATGATCGCATCGGTGGCAAGGCCGCGCGCCTTTTCCAGCGCACGTTCTTTCGAGCCGGGGATGTAAAGGACAGAGCGGCAGGGGCGGGCGGTCATGGTCGAGTCTCCCGTGAAAGATTCTTTCGCCAAAGACCACATCTGCGGCACATTCGGCAAGCCCCGATTTGCCGCATTGCAGAAATTCTTGCTGCGGGGCCGCGCGTGGCGGTCAGCTCAGTGGAAAGGCACCCCAGACCAGTTTCAGCGACAGCAGCAGCAAGGCCCAGGTCACCAGTTTGAAAAACAGTGCTTCCGGCAGCCTGCGCACCAGCCAGACCCCGCCGAACACCGCGGCGGAGGCCGGGATCGCCATCAACAGCGTAACCTTCAGGTTGCCGAGGCTGATCTGACCCAGCGCCCAATAGGGGATCAGCTTGATCGCATTCACATAGGCGAAAAGGATGGTCGATGTGCCCGCGAACACCGCTTTCGACAGGCCCAGCGGCATGACATAGACCTGATAGGGCGGGGCACCTGCATGGCTGACGAAGCTGGTAAAGCCGGTAGCGGCGCCCCAGAACAGGCCGGGCGCCACTTTCGCGGGTTGCGGCTCGGTCACGCGCGGGCGGCGCAACAGCAGGTTGGCGGCAAAGACCGCGCCGACCAGACCAACGATGCCGCCGACAATCCGTTCGGGCACCAGATGCGCGGTGGCCCATCCCAGCGCGACACCCAAAGTGGTGGCAGGCACCATGATGGCCAGCACCCGTTTGTCAAAGGCATGGCGATAGGCATAGAGCCCGAACATATCCGAGACGATATAAATGGGCAGCAGCAGCCCCGCCGCCATGACCGGCGACATCACCAGACTCATCAGCGGCACTGACAGCATGGCCACCACCGGCACACCGCCCTTCCCCATGCCCACCAGAACTGCGGCCGGAATTGCGGCTGCCCAGAACGCCAGATCTTCCACTTGCCCTGCCTCCGTCGCCATTTGGGCGACCCTGTTCCGGCCGACTCGCGCCGGTTGCCACGCAACTTTCCGCAGCCTTTAGCGCAAACAACTTGCGCAGGGCAACTTGGCCTGTCATGCCGCATCGCGGCAGTCTTGCGTGAATCCCGCGAGACGCCTAAAGCATACCGTTGCATACAATCCCAGCCGGAGACGGAATCATGGCACGACCCAAGATCGCACTGATTGGCGCTGGCCAGATCGGCGGAACGCTCGCCCATCTCGCAGCCATCAAGGAACTCGGCGATATCGTCCTGTTCGACATCGCGGAAGGCACCCCCCAGGGCAAGGCGCTGGATCTGGCGCAGTGCGGCCCGGTCGAGGGCTTCGACGCCGTTCTGAAGGGCGCCAACAGCTATGAGGACATCGCGGGCGCCGATGTCTGCATCGTGACCGCCGGTGTGCCGCGCAAGCCGGGCATGAGCCGCGACGACCTGCTGGGCATCAACCTGAAGGTCATGAAATCCGTGGGCGAGGGCATCAAGGCCCATGCGCCGAACGCCTTCGTCATCTGCATCACCAACCCGCTGGACGCGATGGTCTGGGCGCTGCGCGAATTTTCGGGCCTGCCGCATGAGAAAGTCGTGGGCATGGCCGGCGTGCTCGATTCGGCGCGCTTCCGTCACTTCCTGTCGGTCGAATTCAATGTCTCGATGCGCGACGTGACCGCGTTCGTTCTGGGCGGCCATGGCGACACCATGGTGCCGCTGACCCGCTACTCCACCGTCGCGGGCATCCCGCTGCCGGATCTAGTCGCGATGGGCTGGACCACGCAGGAGAAGCTGGACGCCATCGTGCAGCGCACCCGTGACGGCGGCGCGGAAATCGTCGGCCTGCTGAAAACCGGCTCGGCCTTCTACGCGCCCGCCACCTCGGCCATCGAAATGGCCGAAGCCTATCTGAAAGACCAGAAGCGCCTGCTGCCCTGCGCGGCCTACGTCAAGGGCGCCTTCGGTCTGGACGGGATGTATGTCGGCGTGCCGACGATCATCGGTGCCAAGGGCATCGAGCGGATCGTCGACATCAAGATGAATGCCGACGAACAGGCGATGTTCAACAAGTCGGTTGACGCGGTTAAGGGCCTTGTCGAGGCTTGCAAGGGCATCGACCCGTCGCTGGCCTGATCCGGCCCCGCTTACGAATTGCAAAAGCCCGGCCATGTGCCGGGCTTTTGTCATGGTGCTTCGGCCTCGTCTCAGAACTCCATGTGATAGCCGATGGCGACATTGTCGCCGGAAAGATCCATGGTGACGCCATGGGCAAGGTAACCCACCAGCGCCCCGGCCAGAACCTGACCCACGGTATGCTGGTCGGCTTTGACGCGCGAAACCCCGACAAGCGTTGCCGCGCCGAAAGCCAGCGCGCCTGCAACCGGGCTGTCGCGCCAGCAATCCCGCGCAAGGCTGGTCGCGCCGTAGAATGCCATGGAGGTGTGCCCCGACGGAAAGCCCCGGTCATGCCCGTTGGGGCGGCGACCGATCCGGCTGTCGCGGGTGGCTGCCTTCAGGCCCTGCGTCACCAGCTCTGTCGTGGCAAGGCCGGCCACGAAATTCGCTGTCCGCTGCTGCCGGATCGCGCAGACCCCGGCCATCGCGGGCAGAATGACCTGAAGCGCATCGCCCGTGCGTTCCAGTCCGGTCTTGTCCTGGGCCATGACAGGCGTGGAAAGGCCAAGACAGGCGGCAAGGGTCAGGGCGCACGCGGGCAGGCGGTGCCAAAGGTGGATCGGGGGCATGGCAGTGTCCTTGGGGGCTGCGGAGATCGCGCCAGCCTTCGGTCGCTGGCCTCGTCGCCGCCATGCAACCGGAGTTGCAGACCATCATCAGGACTAGGCGCCATGCCCTCTTCCGCGCGTCGCGACACCGTGCTAGCGCCGGGGGTATGAGCAAGGGCCACATCTCTCCCTATCACGCGCCTGCCTTCATTCCCGACGCGCTGGCGAAGGGGCAGCATCGTGCCATCATCGGGGGGCGATGGGAGGAAACCGGCATCATCCAGATGGAGATGCTGCTGGCCGAAGGGCTGCGCCCGCGCCACCGCATGCTGGACATCGGCTGCGGCCCCCTGCGCACCGGCTGCCGCGTCGTGCCCTATCTGAACCCCGGCCATTACTGGGGCAGCGACCTGTCGCGCGACCTGATCCTCAAGGGCTACCGCGCGGAACTGACCGAGGGCGACCGCGCCCGTCTGCCCGCCCTGCAGTTGGTGGAGGACGCGGATTTCAGCTTTCCCGGCATTCCGCGCGATCTGGATTATCTGCTGTGTTTCGCAGTGTTCACCCACCTGCCGGTGAATCACCTGCGCCGGGGTCTCCTGCGGGTGGCCGACCACTTCACCCGGTTCGAGAAATTCCTGTTCACGGTGTTCCTTGCCCCCGATGCGCAATCGAGCCTCGGCCCGGTGCGGCAGCCCGATGGTGTGGTCACCCACGACATCCGCCCGCCCTATCATCTGCTGGAATCCGACATCCACTATTTCTGCGCGCAGGCCGGATTGCAGGTGAGTATCCGCGCAAACCGGCTGCCGAGGGGGCAGGTTCTCTGCGTGGCGAGTCGCAGCACCGCGAATCGTTGACAGGTTGTGCTGGTCGACCCGAAATTTGCTCTCATATTTTCAATGGGAGTTATGGGGAATGGCCGATATTGCGGGGAATACAGGGACGAAGGCGAGGCTCTTGCCTGAAAAAGCGTAACCGGCATCTTGGAGCGATCAGATGTTTCGGATTGGTTTCGGGTCAGCCTGAAAGCTGGGATGTCCTACCAGATCAATGCGACGGGAACCGGCGGGGCAAACAGCGTCGAGGAACTTCAGCTTCTGGTTCTGGACAAGACCGGTGGTATCATCGACAGCGACGGTGGCGGTTGGTATGATCGTCGGACTGTCGTGGTGGGCGGCGGTACGGGCGCCGAGGTCTTTGCCGAGGTCGCGTCACGCGGGGCGACTTGCGAGTATATCCTCAGCTGGGTTTCCAGCGACAATGTCCGAAACGATGTTGAAACAACGAAAATTGCGAGGATCGGTGGTGTCACGGCAGGCGTCATCGACTGCTATCTCGACTCTGACTGGTACAAGGTCAACGCCAGGGCTGGCGTAACCTATACTTTCCGCGTCGAGGGGGATGGAACAGCAAAGGGCCTCCCCCAACCGGAACTGACGATCCGAAGTGAACGGGGCATCGTGCTGGATGAGGCATGGGGCGGCAGAGGTTACAGGGAAATCAGCTGGACGGCTGAGAAAGACGGCAAGGTGTTTCTGGATATTACCGGGCACAATCCTTATGGCATTACGTCCGATACCGGAAAGTTCGTGCTTCTGGTGACCTCTGACCAGCGACTGCTGTCCGGCACTCGGAAGAGTGACGATCTGACGGGTGGCGAGACGGCAACCTTCATGACCGGCAAGCAGGGCAACGATACGCTGCATGGCGGCGGCGGGAACGACACGCTGTTCGGGGGGCAAGGCAACGATCTGCTGGAAGGCGGGGTGGATTCTGATCGGCTTTCCGGGGATGCCGGTCAGGATATTCTTCTTGGCGGTGCCGGTGCTGACCGGCTGAGTGGTGGCAAGGGGAATGACAGGCTGACCGGCGGCGCGGATAAGGATGTCTTCCTGTTCTTCAAGGGAGGTGGCACCGACAGGATCACCGATTTCGAGGACGGGATTGATCGGATCACCTTCGGGGGCTCCATAACCTTTTCCGATCTGGTGATCCGCCAGCGTGGGGCCAATGTCTCGATCAGCGCCGATAAGGTGGCGGTTCTGGTCGAAAACATGCTTGCTTCAGACCTGACGCGGGCAGATTTTGCCTTCATCTGACGGGAAGACTGGCCCGGCAGGGCGCGTTTTCCCGGCCGGGAGACGCGCTCCGAGTCGGGTTTTCTCTCGCTGCGCTGCGGCGTTTGCGGCAACGGCATCGCCTTTGTGATCACACTTTTTCGACGTGTGATCACAAAGGCGATTTTTATGCGTCAAATCCTGCCGATCACGCAAATGCCGTTTTGAAAGCGCCTTCCATTATGGCATCACGCCCCCAAATCAGCAGCGATGGGACATGATCCATGAACATCCATGAATATCAGGCCAAGGCGCTTCTCCGCAGCTATGGCGCCCCGGTTTCGGACGGCCGTGTCGTCCTGAAAGCCGAGGAAGCCAAGACCGCGGCGGGCGAACTGGACGGGCCGCTCTGGGTCGTCAAGGCGCAGATCCACGCCGGTGGCCGCGGCAAGGGCAAGTTCAAGGAACCGGAAGCCGGTGAAAAGGGCGGTGTCCGTCTGGCGAAATCGGTGGAAGAAGCCGAAACGCTGGCCAAGCAGATGCTGGGCCGCACGCTGGTCACCCATCAGACCGGCCCGGCCGGTAAACAGGTGAACCGCATCTACATCGAGGCCGGTTCCGACATCTCGCGCGAACTCTACCTCGCGCTGCTGGTGGATCGCCAGACCAGCCGCATCTCCTTCGTCTGCTCGACCGAAGGCGGCATGGATATCGAAGAGGTCGCCGCCTCGACCCCCGAAAAGATCCTGTCCTTCTCGGTTGACCCGGCTTCGGGTCTGTCGGATTTCCACGGCCGCCGTCTGGCCTTCTCGCTGGGCCTCGAAGGGGCGCAGGTGAAGCAGATGGTCGCGCTGGCCAAGACGCTCTACAAGGCCTTCGTCGAGAAGGACATGGAGATGCTGGAGATCAACCCGCTGATCGTGACCCCGGAAGGCCAGATCAAGGTGCTGGACGCCAAGGTGTCGTTCGACGGCAATGCGCTGTATCGCCACGCCGACATCCAGGCGCTGAAGGACGAGACCGAGGAAGACCCCAAGGAACTCGCCGCATCGAAATTCGACCTGAACTACATCGCGCTGGACGGTGAGATCGGTTGCATGGTGAACGGCGCGGGCCTTGCCATGGCGACCATGGACATCATCAAGCTCTACGGTGCGGAACCCGCCAACTTCCTCGACGTGGGCGGCGGTGCGACCAAAGAGAAGGTGACCGAGGCCTTCAAGATCATCACCTCGGACCCGAACGTCAAAGGCATTCTGGTCAACATCTTCGGCGGCATCATGCGCTGCGACGTCATCGCCGAGGGCGTCATTGCTGCGGTGAAGGAAGTGGGCCTGAAGGTTCCGCTGGTCGTGCGTCTGGAAGGCACCAACGTCGAGCTGGGCAAGAAGATCATCAACGAAAGCGGGCTGAACGTGATCGCGGGTGACAACCTCAGCGACGCGGCGCAGAAGATCGTGAAAGCGGTGAAGGGCTGAGGCTTCGATGATCCGCTGGCGTCACAGCCTGATCGCGCTGACCGTTGCCATGGCTGGGGGCATCACCCCCGGTCATGCTTCTGACAATCATATGGACGTTGAACTTAGGTTCTTCGAGTCCATCTGTGTGGCGACCGCGCCAGGACTGTCTGATCGTGACGTGCGCGCTGCCGCGAAAAAGCTTGTGGCTTCCAAGATCAAACTTGGTCCCGGCAGCAACTTTATTTCCTCGGCGGGAAAGTCTTGCGGCGCCAGCTTTAGATGGAACGGCGAGAAGCTTTCAGCAGTCCCTGAGGCGAAGGCCAAGCGGATGGTACAGGATCTTGCAAAGCGTATTGGCGCATCAGATGTATCGCTCGAAGCGGGTCAGGGCGGCAAAGCCCTGAAGTACACAGTCAAAGCTGACAAATACCAATTCACCTTGATCTTCGAAGTCAAAGGGTCTGAACGACTCTATTCGATTTCGAAACACAGATAGGAGGCGCCAAAGATGGCCGTACTCGTCAACGAAAATACCAAGGTTATCTGCCAGGGCATCACCGGCTCGCAGGGCACCTTCCACACCGAACAGGCGATTGCCTATGGCACCAAGATGGTCGGCGGTGTGACGCCCGGCAAGGGCGGCACCAGCCACCTTGACCTGCCGGTCTTCAACTCGGTTCACGAAGCGAAAGCCGTGACCGAGGCCAATGCGACCGTGATCTATGTTCCGCCGCCCTTCGCGGCCGACTCGATCCTCGAGGCGATCGATGCTCAGATGGAGCTGATCGTCTGCATCACCGAGGGCATTCCGGTGCTTGACATGATGCGCGTGAAGCGGGCGCTGGAAGGCTCCAAATCGCGGCTGATCGGGCCGAACTGCCCGGGCGTCATCACCCCCGGCGCCTGCAAGATCGGCATCATGCCGGGCCACATCCATCAGCGCGGCAGCGTCGGCGTGGTGTCGCGTTCGGGCACGCTGACCTATGAGGCGGTGAAGCAGACCTCCGACCTTGGTCTGGGTCAGTCCTCGGCCGTGGGCATTGGCGGCGATCCGATCAAGGGCACCGAGCACATCGACGTGCTGGAAATGTTCCTCGCGGACCCGGAAACCCATTCGATCATCATGATCGGTGAAATCGGTGGCTCGGCCGAAGAAGAAGCCGCGCAATTCCTCGCCGATGAAAAGAAGCGTGGCCGCTGGAAGCCGACCGCCGGTTTCATCGCGGGCCGCACCGCGCCGAAAGGCCGTCGCATGGGTCATGCCGGTGCCATCGTGGCCGGTGGCAAGGGCGATGCGGAATCCAAGATCGAGGCGATGAAATCCGCCGGGATCGTGGTTGCCGACAGCCCCGCCCATCTGGGCGAAGCCGTGATGAAGGCGCTGGGCAAGTAAACCTCGTTCCCCGGGGGTATGCCTCCGGGGAACCTCTCGAAGGGAGGCGAGCATGCGATTTCTGACCATGGCCACGCTGGCGAGTGTTGCACTTGCAGGGTGTGTCACCTCCGGGCCCACAACGGGTGCCCGCAATGGCATGGCGGCCGCCGAGGCCGCCACCGGCGTTTCTGCCGCGAATATCGTCGCCTATTCCGCGAACGGGGCGGGTATAGGCGGGCTGGTTATTCAGGGCGTGCCGAACGTCCTGTTCTACAAGGCGGCCAGCACCGACAAGGCCCAGCTCAAGGCCGCCCCGGCGCGCATTTGCGGCACCCGTGGCGTCGCATCGGCCGAGGACCGCGCGCTGGAACATCCCGAACAGATGCCGGGTGTGCGCAAGCTTGTCGTAAGCTGCAAGTGACGCCCCCCTTCGTCCATACGTCTCAATGAGGCACTGACATGACCGATCAATCCCCCAACGCCACGCTGAACGCGCAATCCTTCATGGACGGCGCCAATGCCGATTACATCGACCAGCTTCAGGCCCGCTATGCCGCCGACCCGAATTCGGTCGATGCCGGCTGGGCCGCTTTCTTCAAGGCGCTGGGTGACAGCGAGCTGGAAGCCAAGCGCGCCGCTGCGGGCCCGTCCTGGGCGCGCAATGACTGGCCGCAGCAACCGGCGGACGAACTGACTGCCGCGCTGACCGGCGAATGGCCGCTGGTGCCGAAAGAGGCCAAGGGCGCGGGCAAGAAAATCGCCGAAAAGGCGGCCGAGGCCAATGTGGCCCTGACGCAGGAGCAGATTCAGCGCGCCGTGCTGGATTCGATCCGCGCCATCATGATCATCCGCGCCTACCGGATTCGCGGCCACCTGGCTGCCGATATCGACCCGCTGGGCATGCGCGACAGTTCCAACCACCCGGAACTGGACCCGAAATCCTATGGCTTCACCGAAGCCGACATGGATCGCCCGATCTTCATCGACAATGTGCTGGGCCTGACCCATGCCTCGATGCGGCAGATCATGGAGATCGTGAAGCGCACCTATTGCGGCACGTTCGCGCTGCAATACATGCACATTTCCGACCCTGAACAGGCCGCCTGGCTCAAGGAACGGATCGAAGGCTACGGCAAGGAAATCGCCTTCACCCGCGAAGGCCGCCGCGCCATCCTGAACAAGCTGGTCGAAGCCGAGGGCTTTGAGAAGTTCCTGCATGTCAAATACATGGGGACCAAGCGTTTCGGTCTGGATGGCGGCGAGGCGCTGATCCCCGCGATGGAACAGATCATCAAGCGGGGCGGCAATCTGGGGCTGAAGGAAATCGTCATCGGCATGCCGCACCGCGGTCGCCTGTCGGTTCTGGCCAATGTTCTGGGCAAACCCTACCGCGCCATCTTCAACGAATTCCAGGGCGGCAGCTTCAAGCCCGAGGATGTGGATGGGTCGGGCGACGTGAAATATCACCTCGGCGCCTCGTCGGACCGCACGTTCGACGGCAATACCGTCCACCTGTCGCTGACCGCGAACCCCTCGCACCTTGAGGCGGTGAACCCGGTCGTTCTGGGCAAGGTCCGTGCCAAGCAGGATCAGCTTGGCGATACGGAACGCCGTCAGGTTCTGCCGATCCTTCTGCATGGCGACGCGGCGTTCGCGGGTCAGGGCGTCGTGGCCGAATGCTTCCAGCTTTCGGGCATCAAGGGCCATCGCACCGGCGGCTGCATCCATATCGTCGTGAACAACCAGATCGGCTTCACCACCGCACCGCATTTCTCGCGCACCTCGCCTTATCCGACGGATATCGCGCTGATGGTCGAGGCGCCGATCTTCCATGTGAACGGTGATGATCCCGAAGCCGTGGTGCATGCCGCCCGCGTGGCGACCGAGTTCCGGCAGAAGTTCGGCAAAGATGTCGTTCTGGACATCTTCTGCTACCGCCGCTTTGGTCACAACGAGGGCGACGAGCCCATGTTCACCAACCCGATCATGTATAACCGCATCAAGCGTCACAAGACGACGCTTCAGCTTTATACCGACCGGCTGGTGAAGGATGGCCTGATCCCGGAAGGCGAGATCGAGGATATGAAGGCCGCGTTCCAGGCCCGCCTGAACGAAGAGTTCGAGGCTGGCAAGGAATTCAAGCCGAACAAGGCCGACTGGCTGGATGGCCGCTGGAAGAACATGTCGCGCGAAGGCGAGGAATATATCGCCGGCAATACCGCGATCAAACCCGAGACTCTGGCCGAGGTCGGCACCGCGCTGACCCGTGTGCCGGACGGGTTCGAGATCCACAAGACCGTCGCGCGCCAGCTGGAAGCCAAGAAGAAGATGTTCGAGACCGGCGCCGGTTTCGACTGGGCAACGGCTGAGGCACTGGCCTTCGGCTCGCTGCAAACCGAGGGCTATCCCGTGCGTCTGTCCGGTCAGGACTGCACGCGCGGCACCTTCTCGCAGCGGCATTCGGCCTTCATCGAGCAAGGCACCGAAGAGCGCTACTATCCGCTGAACCACATCCGGGCCGGTCAGGCGCGGTATGAGGTCATCGACTCGATGCTGTCGGAATATGCGGTGCTGGGCTTCGAATACGGTTATTCGCTGTCCGAGCCGAATGCGCTTGTGCTGTGGGAAGCCCAGTTCGGCGATTTCGCCAACGGCGCGCAGATCATGTTCGACCAGTTCATCAACTCGGGCGAAAGCAAGTGGCTGCGGATGTCCGGTCTGGTCATGCTGCTGCCGCACGGGTTCGAAGGGCAGGGGCCTGAACATTCGTCGGCACGTCCCGAGCGCTTCCTGCAACTTTCGGCGCAGGAAAACTGGATCGTGGCGAACTGCTCGACCCCGGCGAACTACTTCCACATCCTGCGGCGTCAGATCCATCGCGATTTCCGCAAGCCGCTGGTGCTGATGACGCCGAAGTCGCTGCTGCGGCATCCGATGTGTGTCTCGACCGCTGAGGATTTCACCACCGGCTCGTATTTCCATCGCGTGCTGTGGGATGACGCCCAGAAGGGCAATTCGTCGCAGCAACTGAAGCCCGATGCCGAGATCCGGCGCGTGGTGATGTGCTCGGGCAAGGTCTACTATGACCTGCTGGCCGAACGGGATGCCCGAGGCGCCGATGATGTCTACCTGCTGCGGGTGGAACAGCTTTACCCCTTCCCGGCGCAATCGCTGCGCGCCGAACTGGGGCGCTTCCCGCAGGCCGAGGTGGTCTGGTGTCAGGAAGAACCGAAGAACCAGGGTTACTGGAGCTTCATCGAGCCGAATATCGAATGGGTGCTGGATCAGGTCGGTGGCGCTGCGAAACGCGCGCGCTATGCCGGCCGCACGGCCTCGGCTTCGCCCGCCACGGGCCTCGCCTCCAAACACAAAGCTGAACAGGAAGCGCTCGTGAATGATGCGCTGTCTTTCGAAGGGAAATAAGCCAATGACCGTTGAAGTTCGCGTTCCCGCCCTTGGCGAAAGCGTCACCGAAGCGACCATCGCGACCTGGTTCAAGAAGCCGGGCGATGCCGTTGCCGTCGATGAAATCCTCTGCGAGCTGGAAACCGACAAGGTGAGCCTCGACGTGCCCTCGCCCGCCGCGGGCGTGCTGGGCGAGATCGTCGCACAAGAAGGGGAAACCGTCGCTGCGGCCGCACTGCTGGCGACGATCAACGAAGGCGCCACCGCTGCTGCCGCGCCCGCGCCGAAAGCCGAAGCCGCCGCCGCGGTGAACTCGCCCGGTGCAGGGCCGGAAACCCCGGCTGCCCGCAAGGACGTGGAAGATGCGCCTTCGGCCAAGAAAGCCATGGCCGAGGCGGGGATTTCCGCCGCGCAGGTGCAGGGCTCGGGCCGTGACGGCCGTGTGATGAAGGAAGACGTGGCCAAGGCCGTCGCTTCTGCCGCTGCTGCCCCGGCGCCCGCCCCGGTTTCGGTGCCGCGCGCGCCCGTCCCGGCCGATGACGCCGCCCGCGAAGAGCGCGTCAAGATGACCAAGCTGCGCCAGACCATCGCGCGTCGCCTGAAGGACAGCCAGAACACCGCCGCCATGCTGACCACCTATAACGAGGTGGACATGTCCGGCATCATGGGCCTGCGCAACGAATACAAGGACGTGTTCGAGAAGAAGCACGGCGTGAAGCTCGGCTTCATGTCCTTCTTCGTGAAAGCCTGCTGCCACGCGCTGAAGGAAGTGCCCGAAGTCAATGCCGAGATCGACGGCACCGACATCGTCTACAAGAACTACGTCCACATGGGCGTGGCGGTGGGCACGCCCTCGGGTCTTGTGGTGCCGGTGGTGCGTGACGCCGATCAGATGGGCTTTGCCGCGATCGAGAAAAAGATCGCCGAACTGGGCGTCCGCGCCCGCGACGGCAAGCTGTCGATGGCCGAAATGGCGGGCGGCAGCTTCACCATCTCGAACGGCGGCGTCTATGGCTCGCTGATGTCCTCGCCGATCCTGAACCCGCCGCAGTCGGGGATCCTTGGCATGCACAAGATCCAGGACCGCCCGGTGGTGGTGAACGGCCAGATCGTCATTCGCCCGATGATGTATCTCGCGCTGAGCTACGATCACCGCATCGTGGACGGCAAGGGCGCCGTGACCTTCCTCGTCCGCGTGAAGGAAGCGCTGGAAGACCCGCGCCGCCTGTTGATGGATCTGTGATCAGGCCCCTGTACACCAAAACAATTGCAGGGCGATAATACCCGCCCTGCAATGACCGTAACGGGTATGGCCGAGATGCCGTATATTGCCCATCCAGCCAAGTTCGTGGTGGAGACCATGGTTCCTGCCCATCGTGACAGTATTCTGCTGACGCTGATCGCCGTGATCTATGCGGGCGCTACGGTCGCCATGGTCTTGCCGTTTCCTGACTTCCGCGCTTCTGGCGCCTTGGGAACCGCAGCGGGGGGCACACTGATCTCCATTGCCTGTGTTTTGCCCTTCCTCTTGCTCTGGGCAAGCCGGTACGCGGGGAAACAGGGCCGGTTATTGCAACTGGCCATTATCATTATCGCGTCGAGTCGGCTGGCTTCATCATGGGCGCCGAACTGGTTTCCGCCCGGATGGCAGTTTCCAGCGCTGTCATTTCTTGCGGCGATCTTTTTCGGAATTTCTGCGATCCGTGCAAAACGTGTATCAATGGCTGAAAGCATAACGCCATGACTCCCGAACTCACCGCCCTCGCCCTCGCAGGCCTGCTCCAGGCCGTCCAATACCTGCTCTTCGCCATCCCGGCGAACCGCGAGCTGGGGACGGGGTATACCTCCTCGGCGCGGGACCGGCCGCCGTCGCGGCAACTCTCGCAGACCACCGCCCGCCTGCAACGCGCCCTGAACAACCATTTCGAGGGGCTGATCCTGTTCACCCTCGCGGTCGTGGTGGTCACGCTGGGCGGCAAGGCCTCGGGCCTGACCGCGGCCTGTGGCTGGGTCTACCTCGGCGCCCGCATCCTCTACGTTCCGGCCTATGCCTTCGGCTGGCGCCCCTGGCGCTCGGCCATCTGGGGCCTGGGCTTCCTCGCAACCCTCACCATGATTGTGGCCAGCCTGACCTGACCTTCATCTTGGTATAAATATCCTCGGGGGTCCGGGGGCAGACAGCCCCCGGCGCTCGACACCAAAGGAGACCGAAATGGCAGAATTCGATGTGATCGTGATCGGCGGCGGCCCCGGCGGCTATGTCTGCGCCATCCGCTGTGCGCAACTGGGCCTCAGGACCGCCGTGGTCGAAGGGCGCGAGACGCTGGGCGGCACCTGCCTGAACGTTGGCTGCATCCCGTCGAAGGCGCTGCTGCACGCGACGCATAACCTGCACGAAGTCCATGAAAACTTTGAAAAGATGGGCCTGATGGGTGCCAAGGTCAAAGTCGACTGGGACAAGATGCAGGCCTATAAGCAGGACGTGGTGAACGGCAACACCAAGGGCATCGAATTCCTTTTCAAGAAGAACAAGGTGACCTGGCTGAAGGGCTGGGGCTCGATCCCCGCCGCCGGTCAGGTGAAGGTCGGCGACGAGGTTCACACCGCGAAGAACATCGTCATCGCCACCGGCTCGGAACCCGCGAGCCTGCCGGGCGTGACCGTGGATGAAGAGGTGGTCGTCACCTCCACCGGCGCGCTGTCGCTGAAATCGGTGCCGAAATCGCTGGTGGTGATCGGTGCGGGCGTGATCGGGCTGGAGATGGGCTCGGTCTATGCCCGTCTGGGCGCCGAGGTGACCGTGGTCGAATATCTGGATGCCATCACCCCCGGCATGGATGCCGAAGTGGCCAAGAGCTTCCAGAAGCTGCTGGCCAAGCAGGGCATCAAATTCGTGCTGGGCGCGGCGGTGCAGGGCACTGAGCGCACCAAGAAGGGCGCGAAAGTGTCCTACAAGCTGCGCAAGGACGAAAGCGCGCATGAGATCGAGGCCGATGCCGTGCTGGTCGCCACCGGCCGCAAACCCTATACCGCCGGTCTGGGGCTGGAAGCCCTGGGCGTGGCGATGGAGCCGCGCGGGCAGGTCACGATCGACAGCCATTTCCAGACCAGCGTGAAGGGCATCTATGCCATCGGCGACGCGGTGGTCGGCCCGATGCTGGCCCATAAGGCCGAGGACGAGGGCATGGCGGTGGCCGAGGTTCTGGCCGGCAAGCATGGCCATGTGAATTACGATGTCATCCCCGGCGTGATCTACACCGCGCCCGAGGTGGCTTCGGTCGGCAAGACGGAAGAGCAACTGAAGGCCGAGGGCCGTGCCTACAAGGTTGGCAAGTTCCCTTTCATGGGCAATGCGCGCGCCAAGGCGATCTTCCAGGCTGATGGTTTCGTCAAGATGCTGGCCGACAAGGAAACCGACCGGGTTCTGGGTTGCTACATCATCGGCCCCGGTGCGGGCGATCTGATCCACGAGGTCTGCGTGGCGATGGAATTCGGCGCCTCGGCGCAGGATATCGCGCTGACCTGCCATGCCCACCCGACCTATTCGGAAGCGGTGCGCGAGGCGGCGCTGGCCTGTGGTGACGGTGCGATCCACGCCTGAGGGACGCTTATCAAGCGGAAACGCCCCGGACTGATGTCCGGGGCGTTGCTGTTTTCAGTATTATGGCCCGCGATGCGGGCCATGGAAGATGAGTATTTGGGCAAGAAGCAAGGGCGCTTCGGGTTATTCGGCCGCCACCGGCGTCGGATCGACCAGCGCCACGATGTCGAGCATGATGCGGTTCAGCTCGAAATCCTTCGGCGTATAGACGGCGGCGACGCCCATGGCGCGGAGTTTCGCGGCGTCGTCCTCGGGGATGATGCCGCCGACGACAACGGGGATGTTGCCGAGGCCTGCGGCCTTCATGCGCTCCATTGTTTCGGCGATCAGCGGCAGGTGGCTGCCCGAGAGGATCGAGAGGCCGACGACATGCGCCTCCTGCTCTGCTGCGGCGGTGACGATTTCGGCAGGGGTCAGGCGGATGCCATCGTAGTGGATGTCCATGCCGCAATCGCGGGCGCGGGCGGCGATCTGTTCGGCGCCATTGGAATGGCCGTCGAGCCCCGGTTTGCCGACCAGGAACTTGAGCTGCCGGCCGAGGCGTGACGAGACGGCCGACACCGCCTCGCGGATCGGGTCCAGCCCCTCGGTGCGGTTGGAGCGGTTCTTGGACACGCCGGTCGGGCCGCGATACTGGCCGAAGGCGGTGCGCACGGTGGTGCCCCATTCGCCGGTGGTGGCACCGGCCTTTGCGGCGGCGATGGAGGCGGGCATGACGTTGCGGCCATCGGCGCAGGCTTCGCGCAGGGTGGCGAGTGCGGTCTTGACCGCCGCCTCGTCCCGGGTTGCGCGCCATTGGGTCAGGCGTTCGATCTGGTCGCGCTCGGCGGCTTCATCCACCACCATGATGGCGCCATCGCCGGCGGTCAGCGGCGAGGGGGCGGCCTCGGTCCAGCGGTTCACCCCGACCACCACGGTTTCATTGCCTTCGATCCGGGCGATGCGTTCTGCATTGGCCTCGACCAGACGGCCCTTCATGTATTCGATGGAGGCGACGGCACCGCCCATGGCGTCGATCTGCGCCAGTTCTTCGCGCGCGCCCTGTTTCAGGGCCGCGACCTTCGCGTCCACCGCCGGGTTGCCGTCGAACAGATCGCCATATTCCAGCAGGTCGGTTTCATAGGCGAGGATCTGCTGCATGCGCAGCGACCATTGCTGATCCCAGGGACGGGGCAGGCCGAGCGCCTCGTTCCAGGCGGGCAATTGCACGGCGCGGGCGCGGGCTTTTTTCGACAGCGTCACCGCCAGCATCTCGATCAGGATGCGGTAGACGTTGTTCTCCGGCTGTTGTTCGGTCAGGCCGAGCGAATTGACCTGCACGCCATAGCGGAAACGGCGATACTTCGCATCGGTGATGCCATAGCGGTCGAGCAGGATTTC
Organism: Gemmobacter nanjingensis; assembly: GCF_014652195.1. Taxonomy (NCBI): domain Bacteria; kingdom Pseudomonadati; phylum Pseudomonadota; class Alphaproteobacteria; order Rhodobacterales; family Paracoccaceae; genus Gemmobacter; species Gemmobacter nanjingensis. The sequence continues at coordinate 143,469 of NZ_BMYI01000003.1, read as the reverse complement.
ATCCCACAGGTCCACGAAGGCGCGCATCTTGCACATTTCGGTGACAAAGCGGATGCCCGCGTTTACGAAGAACGAGATGCGGCCCACCATGTTCGGGAAATCCTCGGGCGTGACCTTGCCCTTGAGGTCGTCCAGCACCGCGCAGGCGGTGGCGAGGGCAAAGGCAAGCTCCTGCTCGGGCGTCGCGCCCGCCTCTTGCAGGTGATAGGAACACACGTTCATCGGGTTCCATTTCGGCAGGTGCTTTTGCGTATAGGCCGCGACATCGGTGATCATGCGCAGGCTGGGCTTCGGCGGGCAGATGTAGGTGCCGCGCGACAGATATTCCTTGATGATGTCGTTCTGCACGGTGCCTTGCAGTTTCGATACATCGGCGCCCTGTTCCTCGGCCACCGCGATGTACAGCGCCAGCAGCCAGGGCGCCGTGGCGTTGATCGTCATGGAGGTGTTCATCTGTTCCAGCGGGATCTGGTCGAACAATGCCCGCATGTCGCCCAGGTGGTTCACCGGCACGCCGACCTTGCCCACTTCGCCGCGCGACAATTCGTGATCGCTGTCATAGCCGGTCTGGGTGGGCAGGTCGAAGGCGACGGAAAGCCCGGTCTGCCCCTTGGCGAGGTTGGTGCGGTAAAGCGCATTCGACGCCTTCGCCGTGGAGTGGCCCGCATAGGTGCGGAACAGCCAGGGGGCATCTTTCTTGGCTTCGGTCATGGCGGCCTCGTGAATCGGGTTGGCAATTTTATTGCTTGAACGAAGATATGCGGGAAAGATTATGGCATTGTCAATTCGCCGCGTCGCAGCATGGCCGGATTTACGCAGATGCGGCGATGGCCTAGGTTCAGGCTATGACCGAAACGGTAGAGCTTCCTCTCTGGCTGGTGGTGCTGGCCCTGACCCTTGCCGCCGTGGCCGCATTGGAGCGGGTTCTGATGCCATCGGCACGCTGGTTCCTGCGGCGGCGGGCCGAGCGGCTGGTGGCGCGGCTGAATATCCATCTGGCGCGGCCGATCCGCCCGTTCCGCCTTATGGCGCGGGCGGATCGCATCGTGCAGCTGACCTATGATCCCAAGGTGATGCAGGCCGCGATGGACCATGCGCAGGAAACCGGCACGCCCGAGCCGGTCGCCTTCGAGGCTGCCCGTAAGGCCGCGCGTGAAATCGTGCCGGGCTTTTCGGCGCTGGTCTATTTTGGTGTGGCGACGCGATTGGCGCGCTGGCTCAGCCGGGCGCTTTACACGGTGCGCGTGCGGCCGGTGGATGCGGCGCTGGCCGGGATCGACCGTGAGGCGACGGTGGTTTTCGTGATGAATCATCGCAGCAATATGGATTATGTGCTGGTCACCTGGCTCGTCGCCAACCGTTCGGCGCTGAGCTATGCGGTGGGGGAATGGGCCCGCGTCTGGCCGCTGTCGGCGATGATCCGGGCGATGGGCGCCTATTTCATTCGCCGTGGCTCGCGCGATCCGCTTTATCGCCGGGTGCTGGCGCGCTATGTGCAGATCATCACCGCCGAAGGCGTGACGCAGGCGATTTTCCCCGAGGGCGGCCTGAGCCTTGATGGCCGGGTTGGCGCGGCGCGAATGGGGTTGCTTTCCTACATCTTGCAGGACTTTGGGCCGGACCATCGCGATGTGGTGTTCGTGCCGGTTGGCATCGGATATGACCGGGTGCTGGAAGATCGGCTGCTGGTCGAGGCGGCGGCCAAAGGGGAACGCAGGTTCCGGGCAGGCCCGCTGGGGGTGCTGGGGTTCCTCTGGCGTATGGCGCGGCGCAAGTGGAAGGGCACCTATTCCGGCTTTGGCCATGCCGGGGTGGCTTTCGGGGCGCCGATATCCCTGCGGGACTGGCTGGCCACGCATCCCGCCGATGCCGAGGCGTTGGGGACGGCCCTGATGCAGCGGGTGGGCGAGGCTGTGCCGGTGCTGCCGGTGCCTCTGGCCGCCGCCGCCCTGCGCAAAGGGGCGGCAGCCGTGCCGGAACTGGTGTCGCGGGCCATGGCGCTGGCGCAAGATCTGCGCGCGCAAGGCGCGGTGATGGAACTGGGTGAGGCCCCGGAGACAGCACTGGTCGGGGCGTTCGAGGTTTTGCGGATGCGGGGGATGATGGATGCTGCGGGGCAGGTGCCTGCGGACCAGATGGCGCTGCTGGCCTTTCAGGCGGGCACCGTGGAGCAGCGGATTTCAAATTCAATAAGTTGAATTTGTTTATGTGACATGCTATCTGAGTCGCAAGGGCGCATTTCGCGCCCATGGAGATGGAGCTTCACATGACCCTTGATCGCACGATCTTCCTTTTCGCCGGCGTGATGGTGCTGCTCAGCGTCGCGCTGACCGTCTGGGTGTCGCCCTACTTCGTCTGGTTCACCGTCTTTATCGGCGCGAACCTGATCCAGTCGTCGTTTACCGGCTTCTGCCCTGCGGCCATGATCTTCCGTGCTTTCGGCATCAAGGCCGGTTGCGCCTTCCAGTAAGGAAATCCTCGCCCGCTTGACGCAGATCATGGCGGGCGCAAAATCCTCATGTGAAAATTTGTTGCATTGTAGTATAATGCGCGAGCAACATGAGGAGGATTGAATGACCCACAAGATCCTGTGCCCGACCGACGGCACCGACCATTCGAATATCGCCGTTGCCTATGCCGCCGAACTGGCGGCCAAATCAGGGGCCGCGCTGTCGATCTGCGTCGTCAATGTGGCCCATGGCGGCGCGAAGGGCCCGCTGATCCATCACTGGACCGATGCCGAAGTCGTGGCGCTGCTTGATGCGGCGGTGGCACTGGCCGGTCAGCACGGCGCGCCGGACGTCAAGCGCGTCGATATCGTCAGCCGCGAGGCTGCGGCGGGCATCGTCCATTATGCAGAACAGAATGGCTACGACCACATCGTCGTCGGCACCGGCGACAAGCGCGGAATTTCGCGGCTGATGCTGGGGTCAGTTGCTGCCGATGTCATGGCGCGTGCGCATTGCACGGTGACTGTGGCACGCTGACGCTGTTTGCCCCGGCCGGTTTCCGTTATGCTGCATCGCAGAATAAGGGGGAATCGGATGGGCAAGGTCATCACGGTCGCACAGCAGAAGGGCGGGGCGGGCAAGACCACGCTTGCCGCGAATCTTGCTGTCTGTCTGGTGCGGCAGGGGCTGGATGTCGCGCTGGTGGACAGCGATCCACAAGGCAGCCTTGGCCGCTGGTTCATGACCCGGCTCGACCGACTGGGCGAGCCGGACATGGATTTCTCAACCGCCTCGGCCTGGGGGGTCGGCTATGAATGCAAGAAATTGCGCGCGCACCATGACGTTGTGATCGTCGATACCCCGCCCAAGGTCGACAGCGATCTTCGCCCAGCATTGCGCGAGGCGGATCTCGTCCTGGTGCCGGTTGCGGCCAGCCATGTGGATCTTTGGGCTACGGATGGCGTGCTGGATCTGGTGGCGCGGGAAAGCGGGCGGGCGCTCATCGTGCTCAATCGCATGAATACAGGCACCCGGCTGGCCGAGGATGTCGCCAGGGCGGCCGAGGGCGTGGCGCGGGTTGCGAAGTCGCGACTTGCGGCGCGGGTGGCCTTTGCCGAAACGCTGGGGCAGGGGCTGGGGGTTGCGGAAGGGCGCGGCGCCGCGGCGGCCGAGGCGCGCGCGCTGATGGCCGAGGTTCTTGACGAACTCGACCTCGGGGCCGAAACCTAGAACACGTCGAACAGGTAAAGCAGGATGATCAGCGGGATCGGAATGCCGATCAGCCAGGCCAGAATACCTTTCATCTTATCCTCCGTCGGTTGCTGAACTGGCAACGTTCGCGGGGCCGTGATGGTTCCGTGCATATCGCTGCATCACGCTTTCGCGCAGGGGGATGTTCGCCCGCGCAGAGCCGACTATATTGCGGCCATGATGCTTCGTTCCGCCCTTCTGGCCCCGCTCGCCGCGCTTGTCTTCGCCCTGCCCGCGCAGGCCGAGAAGATTTCGCTTTCCGCCCTGTCGAAATACCTCAACGGGTTGACCACCGTTGAATCGCAGTTCACGCAGGTGAACAGCGATGGCAGCATCGGCACCGGCACTATCTATATCTCGCGCCCCGGCCGGGTGCGGTTTGAATACGCGCCCCCCGACAAATCGCTGGTGCTGGCCAGTTCCGGCAATGTGGCGATCTTCGACCGCAAGTCGAACCAGCCGCCAGAGCAATATCCGCTGGCCAAGACACCGCTGAACCTGATCCTGGCGAAGAATGTTGACCTGGCGCAGGCGAAAATGGTGATCGGCCACCGCGAAGATGGCAATACCACGCGCGTCGTGGCGCAAGACCCGAAGCACCCGGAATACGGCAGCATCGAAATGGTGTTTACCGCCAATCCGGTGGAACTGCGCCAGTGGATCATCACCGATGACGCCGGCAGCACGACAACTGTGATCCTGGGCGAGATGGCCAAGGGCCGCAGCTTCAGGCCCGGCTTCTTCGATATCCCGCTGGAGATGGAGCGGCGCAACTAGGCGCCGCCCTCTTATCTTCCGCAGCCGGAAAGCTGCGAGGCGTAATTGTCGGCGCGCTGTTGCACCCGGTTCGCCACGTCAACCAGCCAGGTTTTCGCATTGTAGCTGCCATTGGCAAAGCCGGTGCGACCTTCATGATAGGCAAGATACTGGCTGCGGGCATCCCATTTGGAAACGCCCAGACGTTTCTCGGTGCCATCCATGTACCAGCCCATGAAATCGGTCGCATCGTCGATCCGGTCCCGCTTGGCCCGGCCGTTGCGCGTTTCCTTCTGGTACTCTTCCCAGGTGCCGTCCAGCGCCTGGCTATAGCCATAGGCCGTGCTTTGCCGCCCCATCGGAATGATCCCCAGCGCAAAACGATGCGGGGTGCGGGCATTGCCGATGAATTTGCTTTCCTGATGGATGGTCGCCATCTGCACATGCACCGGCACACCCCAGCGGCGTTCCGTCGCCTTCATGGCGCGGTAGTATTCCGGGCGCTCCCGCAGGATCGCACAGGCATCGTCGAGATTGCGTGGCGCCGCAAACCTGCTGCCCCCGCCGCAGGAGGCGAGGAGAAGAAGAAGGATCGACGCACGGAGAAGTCTGCTCATCTGCCCCTCGCGTGTCTTTGTTTTTTGCAAGGATATGCGATTTCCGGCGGGGGGGAAATGGGGCGCCGCAGGATTTCACATCAGTATTCCGCGAGCGGTACAGGCAAACTGTGGGTCGATGCCTGACAGACTGTTTCCCCCCGAATCACCCGCGCCCAGTGGACCTGAGGCGATCAAAGGATTAGGAGTCGCCAAAGGGGGTCCGTCACGAATGCTCAAGGCGCAGGCGAAATATCATCTCGGCCAGGTGCTGCGGCATCGGAAACACCCGTTTCGCGGGGTGGTTTTCGACGTGGACGCCATGTTCTCGAATACCGAGGAATGGTATGCCGCCATCCCCGAGGACAGCCGCCCGGAGCGGGACCAGCCCTTCTATCACCTTCTGGCTGAAAACGACCAAAGCTATTACGTCGCTTATGTGTCAGAGCAGAACCTGATCCCGGACGAAACGGGCGAGCCGGTGGATCACCCCGACCTGCACGATCTGTTCGGGGATTTCGAGGACGGGCGTTACCCGCTGCAATTCAACCTGAATTGAGACGCAGCGGGCGGTCCCGCTGGTTCCGGTCAGGTTCAATACCCCAGAGCTTTCAATACCCCAGGGCGCAGCCGTCCTTGCGCGGGTCTGACGCGCCTTCCAGAACGCCCGAGGGGTGGATTAGAATGGCCTGCGCGCCGCCGATCGGCTCTTCGGCCGTCTGAACCGCATGCCCCATCCCGGCGAGTTCGGCAGCAACCGCCGGATCATAGCCGCGCTCCAGCGTGAATCCTTCCGGCGTAGTGAAGCAGCGCGGGGCGTCGATAGCCTCCTGCAGCTCCATCCCGTAGTCGCGCAGGTTGGTGACCAGCCGGGCATGGCCGCAAGGCTGATAGGCGCCGCCCATGACGCCAAAGGGCATGGTCACGCGGCCGCTTTCGGCCAGCATGCCGGGGATGATCGTGTGCATCGGGCGCTTGCCACCCGCCGCCTCGTTCGGGTGGCCCGGTGTCAGGCTGAAGCCCGCGCCGCGGTTCTGGAAATTGATGCCGAATTTGGTGGAGGCAAGCCCCGCCCCGAAGCCCCAGAAGATCGAATAGATCAGCGAAACCGCCATGCGGTCGCGGTCCACCACGGTGATATAAACCGTGTCCTTGTGAACCGCCTCGGCCAGGGCCGCAGGGTTGGCACTGGCGCGGCGCGGGTCGATCAGCGCCGCCAGCCGGGCCGCGGTTTCGGGCGCCAGCATATGTGCCAGCCGTGTCGTATGGTCGGGGTCGGCCAGGAAACGGTTGCGTGCGTCATAGGCGAGCTTCGCGGCCTCTGCCTCGATATGGGCGCGGGCGGCCCCGAAGGGGGCCATGGCGGGCAGATCGAAATGCGACAGGATGTTCAACAGCAGCAGCGCTGTCGCGCCCTGGCCATTTGGCGGATGTTCGATCACCTCGGCGCCTTTGTAGGGGGCGGCGACCGGATCGGTATAGAAGCTTCGCACCCCGGCCAGATCGTCCATCGTATGCGGCCCGCCCAGCGCATTCAGCGAGGCGATCATGTCTTCGGCAACTTCGCCCTCGTAGAACCCGGCCCTCCCCTCGCGGGCAACGCGGCGCAGAACCTCGGCCTGACCGGGCGCGCGGAAGATCTGACCGATTTTCGGGGCACCGCCGTCCAGCAGGAAGTGCCGCCGCGCCTCGCCCTGCAAAACCGCCGCATCTGTGGCCCAGTCAAAAGCGACGCGCGGGGCGACCGGCACACCTTCCTCGGCATAGCGGATGGCGGGGGCAAGCGCCTCGGCCAGCCCGATCCGGCCCCAATCGGCGCTGAGCCGGCAGAAGGCATCCATCGCGCCGGGCAACGTCACGGCGTCAATGCCGTGAATTGGCATGGCCGTCAGCCCTCTGGCGCGCAGGGCATCGGCAGACAGACCTGCCGGCGCGGCGCCCGAGCCATTCAGCGCGATCACCCGCTCTTCCCCGGCGGGCTTCATCAGGATGAAGCAATCGCCGCCGATCCCGGTCATCTGCGGTTCGCAAATACCCAGCAGCACCGCCCCGGCGATGGCCGCATCGGCGGCATTGCCCCCGGATTGCAACACATCCAGCGCGACCTTCGCCGCCAGCGGATGCGAGGTGGCGCAGATGCCATTGCTGGCCAGTACTGCCGATCGTCCGGGTTTCTGAAAATCACGCATCTGACCCTCCGCTTTGCAGCGAGGTTAGGGCGCGCGAACAGGAAGGGGAAGAGCCTCGGCGCCGCGATCTGGGTGGGGGCTTTCTCACAGCGCCGAGGGAAGCCTTGTGCAGCTACACCGCGTTGTTGGCAGAATGCTGCGGCGCTTTTGGGCGAAGATTGTGGCGGCATTCCGGCATTTTTTCCGCCGGACAGGCAATGCGCCCCCTGTGCGCTCATTGATGCCACGGCACGATCAGTGTCAGATCGTTCTGACCGTTGCGGTGACGATAGGTCAACCCGGCGCAAAGGCTGCGAATCAGGAACCAGCCAAAGCCGCCCTCCGGCAGGTTTGCCTCCGTCATGGGGGGCGGGTGGCCCGCAGGGGCGGCAAGCCCCGGCATCGGCAGGCCGTAATCGATCACCTGACAGATCATGCCCGTTGCACCGGGAGACAGACACAGCCCGATCCGCCCTGGTGCGGCGGGATAGGCATGTTCGGCGATGTTGTTCAGTATTTCGGCCAGAACGATTTCCAGGCGCTGCCGGAAATCGCTGTCGCCGGTCAGGTCGGGCCGGGTCATCAGGCCGGTCAGGGCCGCACGCACTTCGACCGGGGTTGCGGTGATGCGCAGGCAGATCGGGGCAGGATCAGACATGCGATTGCGGCATCCCGTATCAGCCCGCCTCCCGCAATCCGGCAGGCAGATCGGCGTGGATCAGGAAAACGCTGTCCATCCGGGTCAGACGAAACACCTTGTCCACGGCGGGGGTCAGTCCCGCAAGTTCCAGCCGTCGGTCTGGACCAAGCAGTTTCATCACGGCGACCACGGCACCGAGGCCGGAACTGTCGAGGAACCGCACGCGCGACATGTCGATCAGCACGCGCGTCCCCGCCCGGCCCGCCAGTTCGCGCATCGCATCCTTGAATTGGATCGCGCAGGCAGCGTCGATCCGGTCTTCGCCCACCTCGACCACCAGGGTGTCCGCCAGTTCCCTTGCATACAGGTTCATGTTCCGCTTCCTTCTGCCGATGGCTTGCAGGTTACGGCGCGTTCGTTAGCATCCGGTAAGCGCCAGCCGGCAATTTCAGGAGGCCCGATGACACCCGATTATTCAGAACTCGCGCGCAGCATCGCGGCATTATGCGCGGGTGAAACCGATACCGTGGCGCTGATGGCGACGGTGGTCTGCGAGTTGCATCACGGGCATCCTCTGTCGGACTGGACCGGGTTCTACCGCGTGACCGGGCCGGAGCTTCTGAAGATCGGTCCCTATCAGGGCGGGCATGGCTGTCTGGTGATACCGTTCAGTCGCGGGGTCTGTGGCGCGGCGGCACGGACGGGTGAGGTGCAGCTTGTGCCGGATGTCGAGGCCTTCCCCGATCATATCGCCTGCTCGTCCACCACCCGGTCGGAGCTGGTGATGCCGGTGCGCAACGGGGCGGGGCGCCTGCTGGGGGTGCTGGATCTGGACAGCAATACCGAGGCGGCCTTCACCGAAACCGATGTCCGTCATCTGACGACGATTCTGGAGGATGTGTTCCGCCATGCCGAATGAGGTTCACCGTGGCGCCTGCCTGTGCGGGGCGGTGGTTTTTGAGGTGGAAACGCCGCTGCGCGATGTGGTCGCCTGTCATTGTACCCAGTGCCGCAAGACCTCGGGGCATTACTGGGCAGCATCCTCGGTGCCACACGAGAGGTTCCGGCTGATCCGGGCGGATGGGCTTGTCTGGTACCGCTCCTCCCCGACGGCGCGTCGCGGGCATTGCGGCGGTTGCGGGGCTGCGCTGTTCTGGCAGCCCGAGGGCGAAGCGCGGATATCCTTTTCACCTGGCGCATTGGAAACTGCGACCGGCTTGCAGACCGAGGCGCATATCTTCACCGAAGATGGCGGCGACTATTATGCCGAAAGCACCGCCGCACCTGCGACGCCGGGCGCCCGCCTGAAAGCCTCGTGCCTGTGCGGTGACTGCGTCTTTGACCTGCCCGCACCCTCCGGGCCGATCACCGCCTGTCATTGCGTGCAATGCCGCAAGGCTTCGGGTCACTTCAGCGCCAGTTTCGATGTGCCCGAGCAGAGTGTCCACTGGCAGCGCCGTGACGGGCTGGCGGAATACCGCAGCGCGGCGGGTGGCACACGCGGCTTCTGCCGCTCCTGCGGGTCAGGCCTGTGGTTCCGGGCCACCGATGGCGCGTTTTCGGTCGAGGCCGGTGCGGTGGACGGGCCGACCGGCGGGAAACTGGCCGCGCATATCTTCGTGGCCGAGCGGGGCGACTACTACAGCCTCGACGATGCCGTGCCGCAGTTCGCAGGGGCCGAGCCTTGACGCGCCGCCCCGCGCCGCAGACAGTGCGGAACGACAGCAAACCAAGAGGGTGCCCGTGGCGCTGAGTTTCCGGCAGACCGAAATTCTGGCCATCGCGCGCAGCGAAGGCCGCGTGGTGGTCGAAACCCTGGCCGAACGCTTTGGCGTGACGCTGCAAACCATCCGCCGCGACCTGACGGAACTCGCCGAGGCCGGGCATCTGGACCGGGTTCATGGCGGGGCGGTCATCCGGGCCGGGGTCAGCAATATCGGTTATGAAGAGCGGCGCGGGATGCATGGGGGCGCCAAATCCGCGATTGGCCGGGCCTGCGCGCAGGCGATCCCCGACAATTGCTCGATGATCCTCAACCTGGGCACCACGACCGAGGCGGTGGCCCGCGAATTGTTGCATCACCGCGAAATCACCGTTGTCACCAACAACATGAACGTGGCCAATATCCTTGTGGCCAACCCCTCATGCGAGATCATGGTGGCGGGCGGCGCGCTGCGACGGTCCGATGGCGGGCTGGTGGGGGAGTTGACCTCGCAGTTCATGGAGCAGTTCAAGGTCGATTACGGTGTCATCGGCATCTCGGCGCTCGACCCTGATGGCGACCTGCTGGACTATGACCTGAACGAGGTCCGGGTTTCGAAGGCGATCATTCGGCAGTCGCGCCGGGTCTATCTGGTTACCGATGCGTCGAAGCTGGAACGTTCGGCCCCGGCCCGGCTGGCGAGCCTTGCCGATATCGACGCGATCTTCATCGACCGCCCGCTGCCAGAGGCGCTGATGCAGCGCTGCCGCGACTGGGGCACCGAGGTGCATGTGGCGGTGCAATCTGCCGGGTGAGGCGCGCGCGGCAGGCCGCCGGGCGCGCGGGCGAGCCCGCAAAGCAGGCCATGTGGCATTGATCCCCTGCGCGGAGGGCGATATCACCGGGGGGACCAGACCCCGGACCGCATCATGAACCGACTGTATCACGTTCCTCTTTCCCCCTTTTGCCGCAAGGTCCGCCTGACCCTTGCGGAGAAACGGATTGAGGTGGAGCTGGTCGAGGAGCGTTACTGGGAGCAGCAACCCGATTTCCTGCGCCGCAACCCGGCAGGCAAGGTGCCGGTGCTGCGGATGGAAAGCCGGTTGATGAGCGAAAGCCAGGCGATCTGCGAATGGCTGGAAGAGGCCTATCCGACGCCCGCGCTGATGCCCCGCGATGTGGACGCGCGCTATGAGGTGCGCCGCCTGTGCAACTGGTTTGACGACAAGTTCCACAACGAGGTGACTTCGAAGCTGCTGTATGAACGGGTGAACCGCAAGGTGCAGGGCACGGGTTACCCCGACAGCAAGGCGGTGAAGTTCGGAGCGAGCCGGATCAAGTATCACCTCGATTACATGGCGTGGCTCCTTGATCAGCGCCGCTGGCTGGCGGGCGACAGCATGACGCTGGCCGATTTCGCGGCTGCCGCGCATCTGAGCTGTCTGGACTATATCTCGGATGTCGACTGGAACCGGCATGCGGTGGTGAAGGACTGGTATGTAAAGCTGAAATCCCGGCCGAGTTTCCGCACCCTGCTGGCGGATCAGGTGCCCGGCTTCACTCAGCCCGGTCATTACGCCGATCTGGATTTCTGAACCCGGCCGCCGGGGGCCAGCCCCCGGACCCCCGGAGTATTTGGGCAATGAGCAAGGGCATGGAACCTTCGGTGCTGAAGGACCGTCTGGTCGCGCGGGCGGTGGAGGAGGGTTTCTCCAAGACCGGGATCTGCGCGCCGGATGCCGTGCCCGAAGCGGCCGGGCGGTTGCGGACGTTTCTGGCCGCCGGACGGCACGGGCAGATGGGCTGGATGGCCGAGCGCGAGGGCTGGCGCGGGTCGGCGGCGGCGCTTTGGCCTGAGGCGCGATCGGTGATCATGCTGGCCGAGGTTTATACGCCCGAGGTTGATCCGCTGGCGGTGCTGGCGCAGCGCGAAAGGGCGGCGATCAGCGTCTATGCGCAGGGCAAGGATTATCATGATCTGGTGAAACGGCGGCTGAAGCGGCTGGGGCGCTGGCTGCTGGACCAGGCGGGGGGCGAGATCAAGGTTTTCGTCGATACCGCGCCGGTGATGGAAAAGCCGCTGGCGCAGGCTGCGGGTCTGGGATGGCAGGGCAAGCATACCAACCTGCTGGCGCGTGATCTGGGCAGCTGGTTCTTTCTGGGCGCAATCTTCACCACGCTGGATCTGCCGAAGGACGTGGCCGAGGTCAGCCATTGCGGATCGTGCCGTGCCTGTCTGGACATCTGCCCGACCGGCGCTTTCCCTGCGCCCTATCAGCTGGATGCGCGGCGCTGCATTTCCTATCTGACGATCGAGCACAAAGGGCCGGTGGAGCCGGATTTGCGCGCCCTGATGGGCAACCGGATTTACGGCTGCGATGATTGTCTGGCGGTTTGCCCGTGGAACAAGTTCGCGCAGGCGGCGCGGGACGCGGGCTATCAGCCACGCGTTGGCGCCCCCGAGCTTGCGGAACTGGCGGCGCTGGATGACACTGCGTTTCGTGCGCGTTTCGCGGGCAGCCCGATCAAGCGGATCGGGCGGGACCATTTCGTGCGCAATGTCCTCTATGCTATCGGGAACTCGGGCGAGGTCGCGCTGTGCGGGGCCGCCAGTGCCCTGCTTGCAGACCCGGATCCTGTTGTGGCCGAGGCCGCCGCCTGGGCGGTTGATCGCCTTTCGCGGTGCTGAGGGGTTGGGAAGGGACCGATTCGGTCCTATATTGCCTTAAGGCAACCGGAGGAGATGGCCATGAGCAAGCACCTTGCAGACAAGCGCAAGCCCTCGGACGGCGGGCGGACCCGGCAGTTCCTGCGTATCGACCATGATGGCAGCGAGAAGCTGTGGGACGGGCTGCGCCGGCGCCCCACCGAGAAGCCCGTGGCGAACCGCCGCGCCGCCGAATACCTGCGGATTGACCGCGGCGATCAGGTCTGAGCCGCGCGCAACCTGTCCCGCAGTGTCGCGATCTCGTCGGTCAAAGACCGGATCGTCGTGGGGTCAAGGCCGCTTTGCGCCAGAAAGCAGGCCGGGATTTCTGTCGCCTCTGCCCGCAGGCCCAGGCCCTTTTCGGTCAGCCGCAGCCGCACCTGACGCTCATCCTGCGCGTCGCGGCTGCGGGTCAGAAAGCCCGCTGACTCCATGCGTTTGAGCATCGGGGTCAGCGTATTGCTTTCCAGTTGCAGCGCCTGCGCAAGCCGGGACATCGGCTGATCATCGGTTTCCCATAGAAGCGTCAGTACGAGGAACTGCGGGTAGGTCAGCCCCATGCGATCCAACAGGGGTTTGTAGCTCGCCTGAACGGCGTGGCTGGCGGAATACAGAGCGAAGCACAGAAGCTGCGAGAGCGGCAGGGGCTGGGTCATTCCGTAAATGTAAATCGTGCGCGATTAAATCGCAAGGGATTGACGCATCGTCCGAAGCATGTATCTTGTGCGATATTATCGTGCAAGATAGAAATGGAGAGAGAAGATGGTCAAAGAGATCGTTTACCGCACCGCCGCCGAAGCCAAGGGCGGTGGTCGCAACGGGCAGTCCGCCACGCTGGACGGTGCGCTGGGTGTCACGCTGAGCGTGCCGAAGGAAATGGGGGGCGAGGGTAAGGGCAATAACCCGGAACAGCTTTTCGCAGTGGGTTATGCGGCCTGCTATCTGGGCGCCCTGCGGTTCGCGGCCAGCAACGAGAAGATTGGCGAGGTTCCGGCGGAAGCGACGGTTCAGGCCGAGGTCGGTATCGGACCGCGCGCCGAAGGTGGCTTTGGGATCGCGGTGACCCTGACGGTTCATCTGCCGGGGGTGGAGCGCCAGGTCGCGCAGCGCATGGTCGAGCGCGGGCATTTCATCTGCCCCTATTCGAATGCAATCAAGGGCAATGTTCATGTGGTGACCATTCTGGCCTGATGTGAAAAGGCCCGGCTCCTGAGAGAGCCGGGCCTTTCGCCTTGTTGCAAATATCCTTGGGGGGAGGCGCGTGCATCGCAGCGCGGCAGACGCCCTTCCTCCCTCAGGCCCGGACCAGCGCCTCGTATTCGGTGGCGATATCACGGGTCAGGGCGCCCACCTCGAACATATAATCGCCGATCTGGCCGACGGGGGTAACCTCGGCTGCGGTGCCGGTCAGCCAGCATTGCTGGAAGCCTTCCAGTTCCGAAGGCTGAATATGGCGTTCGTGCACGGTGATGCCTTTCGCGCGCAGCATCCCGATGACGGTCTGGCGGGTGATGCCGTTCAGGATTGCATCGGGGAGCGGCGTATGCACTTCGCCATCCTTGACGAAGAAGATATTGGCCCCCGTCGCCTCGGCCACATAGCCGCGATAGTCAAAGAACAGCGCGTCAGAGCAGCCTTTGGCCTGTGCCGCATGCTTTGACATGGTGCAGATCATGTAGAGCCCGGCTGCCTTGGCGGCAGTGGGGATCGTTTCGGGCGAGGGGCGTTTCCACTTGGCGATGTCGAGCTTGGCGCCCTTCATCTTGGCGTCGCCGTAATAGGCGCCCCAGCTCCAGCAGGCGATGGCAACGCGCACCGGATTGCCCAGGCTTGCCACTCCCATTTCCTCGCCTGCGCCCCGGAAGGCCAGCGCGCGTACATAGGCATCCGTCAGGCCATTGGCGGCCAGCACCTCGTCCTTGGCGGCATTCAGCTGTTCGACCGTATAGGGCACCGGCATATCCAGCAGCTCGCCCGATTTCAGCAGGCGCTGCGAATGTTCGGTCGATTTGAAGATCTTGCCGTTATAGCACCGCTCGCCCTCGAATACCGACGAGGCATAGTGCAGTGCATGGGTCAGGATGTGGACATTGGCGTCGCGCCATTCCACCAGCCTGCCATCCATCCAGATCTTGCCATCGCGGTCATCATAGCCAGCCATCGAAGCCTCCTCAGGGCCATTTTCCAAAAGTTGCGCCACTTTGGCCCGCTGTGGACATAAAGTTGCGTAAAAACTGCGTTTCGCTAACAGTTGCATCTTGGAAAGTCAACAAGGCTGACGTAACTTCGCACCGAAGTGAGGGGGAGCCGTGATGAGTGAGCCGGCATCGGGTGGCGAAAGCCTGCTGTTTCTGACCGACGAGCAGCTGCGCAAGGGGATTGAGGCGATGTTCTTCGCCTATCGCGGCTTCACGGCTGATCCCGACCGCATTCTGGACGGGATGGATTACGGGCGGGCGCACCACCGGGCGATCCATTTCATCCATCGCAGCCCGGGCACGACGGTGAACAATCTGCTGTCGATCCTCGGTGTGACCAAGCAAAGCCTGAACCGGGTGTTGCGCACTCTGATCGACGACGGGCTGGTGGAAAGCCGCGTCGGGCGCGAGGACAAGCGCGAGCGGCATCTGTTCCTGACCGCCAGAGGCGCGGAACTGGAGCGCGAATTGTCCGATGCGCAGCGGGCACGGATGCGGGCGGCTTACCGCGCGGCGGGGCCGGTGGCGGTGCAGGGCTTCCGTCAGGTTCTGGAGGCGATGATGGACCCCGACCAGCGGCGGCAGTATCAGACCTTGAAGGAGGGCGGGGCATGACGGAACCGCAGGCGCATCTTCTGGTCGTCGATGATGACGAACGAATCCGGGGGCTTTTGCAGAAATTCCTCATCCGCAATGGCTTTCTGGTCAGCGTGGCGCGGGATGCGGCACAGGCGCGGCGGTTGCTGGGGGGGCTGGAGTTCGACCTGATCGTGCTGGATGTGATGATGCCGGGCGAGAATGGCATTGCGCTGACCCGCGATCTTCGGGCGAAAAGCGGGGTGCCGATCCTGCTGCTGACGGCCAAGGGCGAAAGCGCCAACCGGATCGAGGGGCTGGAGGCCGGGGCGGATGACTATCTGGTGAAGCCGTTCGAGCCGAAGGAACTGCTGCTGCGGATCAACGCCATTCTGCGCCGGGTGCCGGCGGCACGGCCCGAAGTGGCGGTGCCCAAGGTGCTGCATCTGGGCGCGGTGCGCTATGACCCGGAGCGCGGTGAATTGTGGCGCGGGGACGAGCCGGTGCGGCTGACCGCGACCGAAGCGCAGCTTATGCGGATCTTCGCGGCCCGCCCCGGCGAGCCGGTCAGCCGCGAGGCGCTGGTGGGTGATCTGGGCACGACCGAGGCGGACAGTGCCGAAAAGGCGCAGGAGCGCGCGGTGGATGTGCAGATCACCCGGCTGCGCCGCAAGATCGAGGTCGACCCGAAGCAGCCGCGCTATCTGCAAACCGTGCGCGGCGCGGGCTACATGCTTCAGCCGGATTGATCCGCGCCCGGTCTCGGGGGCTGTGTCCCCTGACCTCCGGGATACTTGAGGACAGAAAATGACCGACATCGGGCGTATGCTGTTGTTCAGCCATGAGGACTGCCTGGGCCATGCCGAACCGCCGGGTCACCCGGAGCAGGCGGCGCGGCTGATGGCGGTTGAACAGGCCCTGGCCGGGTTCGATCTCGACCGCCGCGCGGCCCCGCTGGCCTGGCGGGACGAGGTGTTGCGCTGTCACCCGGCGGGATATGTCGCTCAAGTCGAGGCGGCGGTGCCTGCAGACGGCTGGGCGATGCTGGATGGTGACACCTGGCTGGCGCCGGGGTCGCTGACGGCGGCGCTGCGCGCGGTGGGCGGGGTTTGTGCGGCGGTCGATGCGGTGCTGGCGGGCGAGGCGAAGCGCGCCTTCATCGCCTGCCGTCCGCCCGGCCATCATGCCGAAACCGCGCGGGCCATGGGGTTTTGCCTGTTCGGCAGCGTTGCCATCGCGGCGAAACGGGCGCTGGATCATCACCGTCTCTCTCGTGTCGCAGTGCTGGATTTCGACGTGCATCACGGCAATGGCACGCAGGATCTGCTGTGGGACGAGCCGCGCGCGATGTTTGTCTCCAGCCACGAGATGCCGCTTTACCCCGGCACGGGGGCCGCGCGGGAAACCGGCGCACATGGACAGGTGGTGAACCTGCCGCTGCGCGCGGGTTCGGGCGGGGCGGCGATGCGGGCGGTCTGGGCCCCTGCGCTGGCGCGGGTACGCGATTTTGCCCCCGACCTCATCCTTGTCAGCGCCGGGTTCGATGCCCATGCGGATGATCCTCTCGCCAGTCTGGAATGGGAGGTGGAGGATTTCCGCTGGCTCACCGCTGCGATCTGCGATCTGGCGGATCAGGTCTGTGGCGGGCGGGTGGTATCCGCCTTGGAGGGCGGCTATGATCTGCCCGCGCTGGGCGCCTCTGTTGCCGCCCATGTCGATGAGATGATGCGGAGAGCCTGATGACCGACAAACCGATTGCCGAGATGAGCTTTGAAGAGGCGATGGCCGCGCTGGAAGGTGTGGTGACGCAGCTTGAGCGCGGCGATGTGGCGCTGGAACAGTCGATCGCGCTTTACGAACGCGGCGCGAAGCTGAAGGCGCATTGCGCCGACAAGCTGCGCGTGGCGGAAGAAAAGGTCGAGATGATCCGCGCTCAGGAAGGCCGCGCCACCGGAACCGCACCGGCGGAGGGGCTGTGACCTTTCCCGACCTGCTGAAACAGGATGCCGCGCTGGTGCAGGCGCGGCTGGATGCGGCGCTGGCCACGCAGGACGATGTGCCGGTGGTGCAGGCCATGCGCTATGCGGTGCAGGGCGGCAAGCGGCTGCGCGCCTTTCTGGTGCTGGAATCGGCCCGGCTGCATGGCATTGCGCCCGAGGCGGCGGTGGCCGCTGCGGCGGCAGTCGAGGCGCTGCATGCCTATAGCCTGATCCATGACGATCTGCCCTGCATGGATGATGACGACCTGCGCCGCGGCCTGCCGACCGTCCATGTGAAATGGGACGAGGCGACGGCGGTGCTGGCGGGCGATGCGCTTCAGACGCTGGCGTTTGAACTGCTGTGTGACCCGGCGCTCGGGGCGCCTGACCGGCGGCTGGCGCTGGTGGCGGGGCTGGCGCGCGCCAGCGGCGCCGAGGGCATGGTGCTGGGACAGGCGCTGGATATCGCCGCTGAAACCGCTGCCACGCCGCTGACCCTGCCCGAGATCACCCGACTGCAAGCCGGCAAGACCGGCGCGCTGATCTGCTTTTCCGCCGAGGCGGGCGCGGTGCTTGCCGGGGCCGACCCCGCGCCGCTGCGCGCCTATGCGACGGCTCTGGGCCTCGCCTTCCAGATCGCCGACGATATTCTGGATGTCGAGGGCGACGAGGCGGCGACGGGCAAGCGCGTCGGCAAGGATGCGGGCGCTGGCAAGGCCACTTTCGTTTCGCTTCTGGGGCTGGAAGGCGCGAAAAATCGCGCAAGTGACTTGATTGCCGAGGCGGAAGCCGCAGTTTCCCCCTATGGTGACCGGGCCGCTGCCTTGATCGCGGCGGCGCGCTTCGTTATCTCGCGGCAAAGCTGACGCCCCCCTACGCCTGAGCCAAAGGGCTGCCATGACCGACCGACCGAAGACCCCCGTTCTGGACCGCGTGCGCCTGCCTGCCGACATGAAGGCGCTGAGCGACCGTGAATTGCGCCAGCTTGCCGATGAACTGCGGGCCGAGACGATCAGCGCGGTGTCGGAAACCGGCGGCCATCTGGGCGCGGGGCTGGGGGTGGTGGAACTGACCGTGGCGCTGCATGCCGTGTTCGACACGCCGCGCGACAAGCTGATCTGGGACGTGGGGCATCAGTGCTATCCGCACAAGATCCTGACCGGGCGGCGTGACCGCATCCGCACCCTGCGGACCGAAGGGGGGCTGTCGGGCTTCACCAAGCGCAGCGAAAGCCCCTATGATCCGTTCGGGGCGGCGCATAGCTCGACCTCGATCAGCGCGGCGCTGGGTTTCAAGGCGGCGGCCGACCTGGGCGGCGATCCGGGCGATGCAATCGCGGTGATCGGCGACGGCTCGATGAGCGCGGGCATGGCCTTCGAAGCGATGAACAACGCTGGCCATCTGAAGAAGCGGCTGTTCGTCATCCTGAATGACAACGAAATGTCCATCGCCCCGCCGGTGGGGGCGCTGTCGTCTTACCTGTCGCGGCTTTATGCCGAGGCTCCGTTTCAGGAACTGAAACAGGCCGCCAAGGGCATGGTCAGCCTGCTGCCCGAGCCGTTTCAGGAAGGCGCGCGGCGGGCGAAGGAAATGCTCAAGGGCATGACGGTCGGCGGGACGTTGTTCGAGGAACTGGGGTTCAGCTATGTCGGGCCGGTCGACGGGCATGACCTCGACCAGCTTCTGCCGCTGCTGCGCACGGTGAAAGCGCGGGCGACCGGGCCGATGCTTCTTCATGTGATCACCAGGAAGGGCAAGGGCTATGCCCCGGCCGAGGCGGCGGCGGACAGGGGCCATGCCACGGCGAAATTCGATGTGTTGACCGGGGTGCAGGTCAAGGCCAAGTCCAATGCGCCGAGCTATACCAAGGTTTTCGCGCAGGCACTGGTGGACGAGGCCGCGCGGGATGACAAGATCGTCGCGGTGACGGCGGCGATGCCGGATGGCACCGGGCTGAACCTGTTCGCCGAACGCTTTCCGAAGCGCTGTTTCGACGTGGGCATCGCCGAGCAGCATGCGGTAACCTTTGCCGCCGGTCTGGCGGCGGGCGGGCTGAAGCCGTTCTGCGCGCTTTATTCCACCTTCCTGCAACGCGGTTACGATCAGGTCGTGCATGACGTGGCGATCCAGCGCCTTCCCGTGCGCTTTGCCATCGATCGCGCCGGTCTGGTAGGGGCCGATGGCGCCACGCATGCCGGGTCGTTCGACGTGGCTTTCCTTGCCAATCTGCCCGGTATCGTGGTGATGGCGGCGGCGGACGAGGCGGAGCTTGTGCATATGGTTGCCACAGCGGCAGCCTATGACGAAGGCCCCAGCGCCTTCCGCTATCCGCGCGGCGAGGGTGTCGGGCTGGAAATGCCCGAGCGGGGCCAACCCTTGCAGATCGGCAAGGGGCGGCTGATCCGCGAGGGCGGACGCGTGGCGCTCTTGCCCTTCGGCACCCGTCTGGCGGAAGTGATGCGCGCGGCTGAGGCGCTGGCGGCGCGCGGCATCGCCTGCACCGTGGCCGATGCGCGGTTTGCCAAGCCACTGGATCGTGAGTTGATCCTGCAACTCGCCAAGCATCACGAGGCGCTGATCACGGTGGAAGAGGGAGCCATCGGCGGTTTCGGCAGCCATGTGGCACAATTGCTGGCCGAGGAGGGCGTGTTTGACCGGGGGCTGAAATACCGCTCCATGGTGCTGCCCGATACGTTCATCGACCAGGCCAGCCCCGAGGCGATGTATGCGGTTGCAGGCATGAACGCCCCGCAGATCGAGGCGAAGGTGCTGGAAACGCTGGGCATTGCTGTTGTGGCGAAGCGGGCCTGAGCGGCCCGCCCGTCCTTACAGCGCGATGGCGATACGACCGTGCAGGCGGCCGTCCAGCAGGTCCGCGCCCAGCGTCGGCAATTCGTCAAACTGCCGGGTCGAGGACAGGCGCGCCAGCAGTCCACGATCCAGTTCGGCTTCCAGCCGCGCCCAGGCGGCCTCACGCCGTGCCATGGGCACCATGACAGAATCGACGCCGCGCAGCGTGACGCCACGCAGGATGAACGGGTAAACCGTGGTTGCCAGTGACCTGCCGCCCGCCATGCCGCAGGCCGCGACGATGCCGTCATACCGGGTCTGCGCAATGGCATCGGCCAGCATCGGCCCGCCTGCCACATCCACCACGCCCGCCCAACGCTCTTTTGCCATCGGGCGGCCGCCAGAGGAAATTGCGTCGCGGCTCAGCACCTCGGCGGCGCCAAGTTCTTGCAGGAAACCCGCCTGCTCCGGGCGCCCCGAAACCGCGATGACGTGATAGCCGCGCCGCGCCAGCAGGCTGACCGCGACCGAGCCAACCCCGCCCGAAGCGCCGGTGACCAGGACCGCATCGCGGCCCGGTTGCAGCCCGTGATCATCCAGCGCCATGACACAGAGCATGGCCGTATAACCAGCGGTGCCGATCTGCATGGCCTGTTCGGTGCTGAACCCGGCGGGCAGGGGCTGCACGATTTCGTCCGGCATGCGCACCAGTTGCGAATAGGCGCCCCAGCGGGTTTCCGACAGGCCCCATCCGTTGACCAGCACTCTTTCACCGGCCTTGAAACGCCCGCTGTCTTCCAGCACCTCGCCCGCAAGGTCGATACCCAGAACCATGGGGAAGTTGCGGATGATCGGGGCGCGGCCGGTGATGGCCAGCGCATCCTTGTAGTTCAGTGCCGAATGGGCAACGCGGATCGGCACACCTTCGGGCCAGTCAGCCAGCGTCAGGGTTTCCACCCCCACGGTATAGCTTTTGCCTTCGCCCGCCCGCGCGATCAGCGCCTTGCCTTGGTCGATGCTCATGCCTTTGCCTCCCTTACGGCCGCTGCCAGATCCGGCGGCAGTTTAAATTCCTCCAGCGCCCGCGCCCGTGCGGGGGGCGACATCTTGCGCGCGGTCTTGGCCACGATATCGCGCACGGCCTCCGGCGCGTGTTTCGCGGCGAAAGGCGCGAAATAGTGGCGCAGGAAGACGAAACAGATCACATCTTCCAGCGCCTGCACCTCGGGATCGCGCTTGATGCCTTCCTTGCGCAGCAAGACGCCCACGCGGTCCTGCGCATCACGGTCATAGCCCGCCTCCGCCATGATTCCGGCGACGCGTTCCGCGTGGCGGCGGCCCTGTTCGCGGCGCCAGTTCAGATAGCCTGTTTTGCCCTCGGGGTAGTCGGAGCGGGGCAGCAGCCAGCGTTCCACATGTTGCCCGCGTGCCGCGATTTGCAGGATGTCCGGGGCATCGGGATACTGGCGGGCCAGTTCCGCGCTCATCCTTTCGCCGTAAAGCAGCGCGGCCGGCTGGCCGTCTTCCTGCGTCGGATCGGCAGCATTCGCCGCGTCGATTGCGGCCAGCGCGGCTGTCAGATTGCCCATCGCATCCCTCCCCTTTGCCGCGATCCTGCGACGGCGGGGCGGGGGATGCAAGGGCAGGGGATGCAAGGGTGGGCAAAAGCAAACGCCGCCCCGAAGGGCGGCGCTTCCGGTGTCATTCGGCCACGATCAACTTGGGCTTGCTGTCAGGCGGCGGGCGCTTCGCCTCCAGATGCGAGAGCCGGGATTCGAGATCGGTCAGTTCTTTCGTCATCGCCTCGGGGCTCAGCACTTCGGGCTCGGCCTCCTTCGGACCGATCAGCAGACGGGCCAGCCGGGCCAGCAGACGCGACAAGTCGTCCATGATCAGGAAGAAAGCGGGCACTACGACAAGGCTCAGCACCGTGGACATGATGATGCCGCCGATCACCGCGATGGCCATGGGCGCGCGGAAGGCGCCACCTTCGCCCACCCCCAGCGCCGAGGGCATCATGCCCGCCGACATGGCGATGGAGGTCATCACGATGGGCTGCGCCCGCTTGTGTCCGGCCTCGATGACCGACTGGAACCGATCCATCCCGCGATTGCGCATCTCGATGGCGAAATCCACCAGCAGGATGGCGTTCTTGGTCACGATGCCCATCAGCATCAGCATCCCGATCATCACCGGCATTGACAGCGCATTGCCTGTGAGGATCAGCGCCGCCGCCACGCCGCCGATGGCAAGCGGCAGCGACAGCAGGATGGTGAAGGGCTGGATGACCGAGCCGAACAGCAGGATCAGCACGGTCAGAACCAGCATCAGGCCCATGATCATCGCATTGCCGAAGCTTTGCATCAGTTCTGCCTGAATCTCGGCATCGCCCGATTCCGCCACGCGGACGCTGGGCGGCAGATCGACGCTGTCGGTGATTGCCTTGAAGCGTTCCGACGCAGTGCCAAGCGCCACACCGACCGGCAGGTTGGCGCCGATGGTGGCGCGGCGTTCGCGATTCAGGCGGTCCACCATGGACGGGCCTTCCGCGATACGGATGTCGGCCACCGCCCCCAGCGGCACCGTCGCGCCTGACGCCGTGGGCACGCCAAGCGCCGCAAGCTGTGCCAGATCGCCCCGGCTGGCATCATCCAGCCGCACCCGCACCGGGATCAGCCGGTTGTCGATGGAAAGCTTCGCCAGCGCCGCATCCACATCGCCAATGGTCGCCACCCGCACCACACCCGCGATGGCCGAGGTGGTCACGCCCAGACGCGCGGCCTCTTCCAGCTTCGGCTCGATCTGCAATTCGGGCCGGGGAAGGGCACCTTCCGAGGCGACGTTGGCCAGCAGCGGTTCGGCCGACAGGGCGGCCTCCAGCCGGGCGACTGCAAGGTTCAGGTCATCCTCGTTGTCCGACAGGATCGAGAACGACAGATCGCGCTCCCCCCGGTCATTCAGCTTGAAGGCACGGATATCGGGCACGTCATGCAGCCGGGCAAAGATTTCGGCCTCGATCTCGTTCTGTGGCACGGTGCGGCCGTGGCTTTCCACATCCGGCACGATGGCCGCCAGACCGGGAATGCTGTTCCCGATCTGCGACAGCTTGTAAAGCAGCGAATGATCCAGCTTTTCCAGAAGCACGGTGACCGAGGCGCGGCGGATGTCCAGATCGCCGGTCGGCGACGACCCGCCAAGGACAAAGACATTCGCCACCCCTTCGATATCGCGGATGCGGGCCACCATCTCGTCGGTCTTCTGCTCGGTATCCTCCAGCGTCGAGCCGGGCGGCAGTTCGACACTGATGGCAACGCGGCTGACATCCTCGGGCGGCATGAAGCTGCCGGGGACTTGCAGCATGAAGTGGACAGATATGACCAGAACCAGAATGCCTGTTACCAGCGTGATATAGCGGGCCGGCACAAGGTGGTGGCCTGACCGCAGGGTGAACAGCCCGCCACTGGTGGAAAGCCGCACCAGCCGCAGATATTGCCGCATGAACCAGCCATCACCATGCGCATCGTCATGGCCTGCGGCATCTTTGGACCGCATCAGATAGGCGGTCATCATCGGCGTGATCAGCCGCGCGACCAGCAGCGAGAACAGCACCGAAATCGCCACCGTCAGGCCGAATTGCCGGAAATACTGCCCCGGAATGCCGGGCATGAAGCTGACCGGGACAAAGACCGCGATGATGGTGAAAGTGGTGGCGATGACGGCGAGGCCGATTTCATCCGCCGCGTCGATCGAGGCGCGATAGGGCGATTTGCCCATCCTCATGTGTCGCGCGATATTCTCGATCTCCACGATGGCGTCATCGACCAGAATGCCGGTGGCCAGCGTGATGGCAAGGAAGCTCACAAGGTTCAGCGAGAAGCCCAGCAGGTCCATCACATAGAAGGTGGGCACCGCCGACAGCGGCAGCGCCACTGCCGCGATCATCGTGGCACGCCAGTTGCGCAGGAAGGCAAAGACCACCAGCACCGCCAGCAGCGCGCCTTCGATCAGCGTATGCAGCGCGCTTTCGTAGTTGCCGTAGGTGTAATAGACCGTGTCATCCACCAGCGAGATGCCAACATCCGGGTGCTTCGCCCGCACTTCGTCCAGCGTGCTGTTCACCACCTCGGCCACCGAAACCTCGGAGGCGCCCTTGGCGCGGAACACCGCGAAGGTCACCACCTGATCGCCGTTGAACTTGGAAAACGACCGCAGCTCCTCGTAGGTGTCATTGATCGTGCCAAGGTCCGACAGCCGCACATGGCGCCCGCCGCCGACGGCGATGGTGGTATTGGACAGTCGTGCCACGGTATCGGCATTGCCCAGCGTGCGGATCGCCTGTTCGCTGGTCCCGAGTTCTGACCGGCCGCCGCCCAGATTGGCATTGGTCAGCCGCAGTTGCTGGCTCACCTGCTGCGCGGTGATGCCGTAGCTGCCCAGCCGCACTGGATCCAGCTCGATGCGGATTTCGCGGTCGGCTCCGCCGAAACGATCAACCTTACCGACGCCGGGACGGCCCTGAAGCGAGCGGGTGATGGTGTCATCCACGAACCACGACAGTTCCTCCATCGTCATGTTCGGCGCGGAGACGGCGAAGGTCATGATGGCCTGGCCTTCCACGTCGATGCGGCTGACGATGGGAGCCTCAACATCCCCGGGCAGATCACCGCGGATCTTGTCGATGGCGTCCTTCACATCCTGCACGGCCTTGTCGGTCGGCACTTCCATGCGGAACTCGACCAGCGTTTGCGAATTGCCGTCGGTGATGGTGGAGGTGACGTTCTTCACCCCCGAGATGCCCGAGACGGCATCCTCCACCTCTTTGGTGACCTGCGTTTCCATCTCGGCGGGGGCGGCTCCGGGCTGAGCCACCACCACCGCAACCAGCGGCACGTCGATATTGGGGAAGCGGGTGATGGGCAGGCTGTTGAAGCTTTGCCAGCCCAGCACCATGAGCATGAAGAAGGCCAGAAGCGGCGCGACCGGATTTCGGATCGCCCATGCGGAGAAGTTCATCGCGGCCCTCCTTACTGCGTCACGGCGGCGATGGGATTGACGCGGTCGCCATCGCGCACGAAGGCGGCGGCCTTGGTCACCACCTGATCGCCCTCCGTCAGGCCCGAGACGATCTCGACCCAGCCATTGTCGCGGATGCCGGTTTCCACCGGCGTGCGGGTGACAGTGCCATCCTTCACCACCATGACCGTCGCGCCCTCAGGGCCGGAGCCAACGGCGCTGACCGGGACGGCCAGCGCCTCGTGCTCGGCCAGCAGGATTTCGGCATCGGCATACATGCCGGACCGCACGGTGCGGGCATTGTCCAGCGTGATGCGCGCGGTCCCGAGGCGGGTCGCCGTATTCACGCCGGGCTCCACCAGCCGGACGGTGCCACGCAGGGCCCCGGTCGCGCCGACAGTGCGGATTTCGGCGCTCATCTCCGGTTGCAGACGCACCAGATCGGCCTCGGCGATATCGGCGCGCAGTTCCAGCGCCCCATCCTTCATCAGCACGAACATCGGCTGCCCGGCGGCGCTGGCCACCGCACCGACCTGCGCATTGCGGGCCAGCACCTCGCCCGCGACCGGCGCGACGACCTTGGTGCGCGTCAGGTTCAGGTCGATATTGGCAAGCTGCGCCTCGGCCAGTTCGACCTGGGCGCGCGCGGCCTCCAGCGATTGCCGGGCGACCGTGACACGGGCGGTGGCAGAAACGGCGGCGGCCTGCGCCTGATCGTTGGCGGCGGTGCTGGCCTGACCGCGATCCTTCAGCGCAGCGGTGCGGGCGGCGACACGCCCCGCCTCATCCGCCGAGGATTGGGCCTCCAGCACCTGTGCCTCCGCCTGCGCCACAGTCGCGCGTGCCGAGGCCAGCCCGGCCTTCAACTGGCTGCGCTGCAATTCCAGCGCGGTCAGCGACAGCGTGGCCAGTACCTGACCGGCCTCGACGTAATCGCCGACCTCAGCCTCCAGCGTCTCGATGGGCTGGCCCTCGATCAGCGGCTGTACGATCACCTCTTCCACGGCGCCAACCAGCCCTCCGGCAATCACCCGGTCGCGCAGATCGCGGCGGGCGACGGCGGAGACGGTGATTGCGGGCAGGGCGGGTTTGGCCGTTTCCGTGGCGGCCACGGGTTCTTCGGCCCGCGAAGCACCGGGCGTGGCCAGGGTTGCGGCCATTATCAGGCTGACAGCGAAATGACGCATTTTCATCAATCCTTCGACTTCGCGGCAGCCACTTCGGCCAGAACCGCGTCGATCATACGTTTTACCAATTCATTCAGTTCAGTCCGTCCGGCGCTGACCTGGTCCCCGGCCTGTGCCTGGATCGCCGCAGCCTTCACCAGCATCACCACCATGGCGGAATGGGCAGCAAAGTGGCGTTCGGCCTCGTCACGCGGCATTCCGGCAATCATGGCGAAGGCCGACAGCAGATAGCCGCGAATTTCGCTTTCCATCTTCTGCACAACCGCGCCGATTTCCGGTTTGCGCAGCGCGGCGGCGGTGATTTCGGCCCAGAGCGGGCCGTCGTCGCAGCCCGAGCATTCTTCCTCGATATGCTGGTGCAGCCCGCAGCGCAGCGCGGCCAGCGGATCGGCCGCGGCGGCGATGCTGGTGAACTTTTCCTCAACCTCGGCCAGATCGCGGGTCACGATAGCCTCGACCATCGCGGCCTTGGACGGGAAGTAGCGATAGAAATTGCCGACGCTCATCCCCGCCGCGCGGGCCAGATCCTGCATCGAGGCGCCGTCGAACCCCTTTTCGGCAAAGGTCTGGCGGATACTGTCAAGAATTTCGGCCTCGCGCGGACGCGCGGCCGTGGCAAGGGCCATACGGGGGCTTGTCATCAGGGAATCTCCGGCGGGGGCCGCCTGTCGCGAGTGAATGTTCATTCATCAGATGAGGCAAGTTCTGTCTTGCGTCAACTGGCGTTGAATTTTTCATGCTGAAAAGAACGCCGCAGATACGGGTTTGCCCGTTTCTGCGGCGTTCCTGTCACGTTTTGCAGGGGGATCAGGTCAGGCGGGCGCGTTTTTCGGCGCGGCGCCAGGCCTCTTTCGACCAGGCGAGCAGCAGCATCAGTCCGATTCCGCCACCGATGATCGCGGTATCCAGTGCAAAGCTCTGCGGCAGGACCAGCTTCACCCCGTTCGCGGCATAGCACAGCACGACGCCCAGCCCGAACACCGCCAGCCCGTTGCGCCCCAGAAGCGCGAAAGGCGCGGCTGCCCGATGCGCCGCCAGTTGCCGCACCAGCGGCCAGCAGGCCAGCAGATAGGCCAGCGCAAGCGCATGGCTCAGCCGGGGCAGGGCGAGGAAGGTCTTGTCGAAGGAAATGAAGATCCAGTGGAAATGCAGATACTCGGCGGCAAGATACAGCATGTGCCCGAAAGCATCCGACACCGGCTTGGCCAGCGAGGCGACCAGCGCGAAACCGACCCATGCCAGCGCCAGCCAGATCAGCCAGCGCCGCTTTGGAACGAAGCTGCCGCCCCGGCGAATGGCCATCCCGCTCAACAAGCCGACTGTGAAGATCACCTGCCAGCTGAACGGATTGAAGAACCAGCCGCCATCCATCGGATAGTTGGGCATGTTGAAGTAGATCATCGCCGCCGCCAGCCACAGCACAACCGACAGTGCCATGGTCACACGCGGCCAGCGCAACCCTGCCCAGAGTGTCAGCGGCGCGAAGGCCAGCAGAACGGCATACAGCGGCAGGATGTTGGCATAGCCGATCTGATGGGTCAGCAGCGGGATGCCGATCAGAAACTCCAGCGGTTTCTGCCACTGGAAACGGATCGCATGCAGGCGCATCGCCTCGGGCGCGTCGAACCATAGCATCGTCGCGGCCGAGATGCCGAGCGCAATCACCGTGGTCACGATATGCACCTGATACAGCGTCCATACCCGCCGCCAGATATGGCCGACGCCTTCCCAGAACGGGGCAGGGCGGTCGAAATACTTGCCATAGGCCAGCCCGGCAGCGATGCCCGACATCAGCACGAACGCCTCTGCCGCATCGGAGAAGCCGAAGTTCCGGGTGGTGAAATTCTCGTAAATCGTGCCGGGCGTGTGGTTGATGAAGATCATCATCAGACACAGGCCGCGAAACACGTCGAGCCGGGGATCGCGCGCGGCGCGGGGTTCAGGCGCTGACATGGGAAGGTTCGGTTCCGGCAAGTGCGGCGTTGGGAAGGGCGGTTTCACCCTCCCATATTGCAAGGATTTCGCGCTGGCGCTGCATCACCGCGGGCTCGGCCAGATCGGTGGGCGTGACGAACAGACCGCTGCGCGAGGGGCGGGAAGACCAGGACAGCAGTAGCGGGGCGGCCAGCATCGGCAGGATCACCGGCAGCATCCAGACCACCAGACCGGGCGCCATGGCCCAGGTGCCCGCCAGCGCCACGGCGCCGGTCATCACGATCCAGTGGCTTGCCGCCCAGGCCTCTCCGAGGCTCAGCGTGGCATCGCCCCGGTTGTTGGTGGGCCAGCCGCCATCGCGGCCCAGAAACACCTGAAACACACTGCGAGTCTGCCAGGCGAGCAGCACCGGCGCGGTGAGCGAGGAAAACAACAGTTCCGCAAAGACCGAAGCGAAGACCCGTGCGGCGCCACCGAAACTGCGGGCGCGACCGCTCATCGAGGCATGCAGGGCGATGGCGAATTTCGGCAGGATCAGCAGGCCGAAGACACCGATGGCAAGGCCGATGGCCTTGGAGGTTTCAGCCTGCGGGAAGATCGGGAAGGGCCAGTAGGGTTCGGGGAAGTAATCGGGCGGCGGTGCGAAATAGGGCGCCAGAACCGATGCGACCATGAAGCCGATCCAGAACAGCGGCGAGATATAGGCCATGATGCCCTGAAAGAACACGAACCGGCTCCAGGGTTTCAGTCCCGGGGCCAGCAGCAGGCGGCTGTGTTGCAGATTGCCCTGACACCAGCGCCGATCGCGTTTCGCATGATCGACGATGTTTTCGGGGCCTTCCTCATACGACCCGCCCAGATCGTCGTCCAGCCGCACGCGCCAGCCCGCACGGGCCAGCAGCGCGGCCTCGACATAATCGTGGCTCATCACATGGCCACCGAATGGCGGCTTGCCGCGCAGTTCCGGCAGACCGCAGCTTTCGGCGAAGGCGCGGACCCGGACCATGGCGTTATGGCCCCAGAACGGCCCGGTGCGACCCTGCATCATTGCCAGCCCGCGCGCGAAGACCGGCGAGTGGAAGGCTGCGGAAAACTGCATGGCGCGGCCGAAGCGAGTTTCGGCGCGGGTCACCACCGGCAGGGTTTGCAGCAGACCCAGATCGGGGGCAGCCTGCATCCGGCGGGCCATTTCCACAATTGTCGCGCCTTCCATCAGGCTGTCGGCGTCGAGGATCAGGGCGAAATCATATGCCCCGCCGGATTTCTGGATGAAATCCTCGATATTCCCGGCCTTCTTGCCCCGGTTATCGGCACGGCGGCGATAGAAGATGCGTCCTTCTGCCGCCCGATCCCCGACCAGACGCAGGAACCAGAGGCGTTCGCGCGCGGCAATCGCCTCGTTCCGGCTGTCCGACAGGATGGCGATGTGGAACAGATGACCAAGTCCTGTAGCCTGAAGGCTTTCGTCCATCGCCGCCACGCGCGAGAAGGTGGCCACCGGATCTTCGTTATAGACCGGCACCAGAACTGCGACTTTCGCGGTCAGCGGTGCATCGGGCAGGGCAGGGGCGGCGGCCTGTGTTGTCAGGCCCATGAGGCCCTGAACTGCACCCCAAGCCAGCCACCAGGTCGAAATGAAGATGAGGACCGACCGCGCGATATCGATGGAATCCAGCCCGTCCGACATGCCGAACTGAAGAAACAGCATGAAGGCCCCGGCCCCGGCGATGAGGCTGAGCACAACGGCAACGGCGCGCGGCAGCGCGGCGCCGGGTTGCCCCGCAGGGCCGGACATGGGTTACAGCCCCTGACGCGGCGACGCCAGCAGGTGCAGGCGCAGCATCAGTCCGCGCAGGAGGCCGCCATGCGGCGCTTCGAGAATCTGTTTGGGCATGACCATGGGCGCCGAAACAGGTGTGCCGATGGCCTGCACCATACGCTCGACCTCGGCAGAGGAGAGGGGGGCGGTGTTTTGCATCACGCGTTGATCCATTGATAGAGCCAGGTTTCCGAAAGCTTCCTTCCGAAACCCGCAACATGGGCAACCAGTTCCACGGTCGCCCCTTCTTCTGCCTTCACATCCATCGCCAGCCGCCAGATGTCAGAACCCCAGACACGCTGGAAGCTCTGCGAGACGATCTCGCCGCCATGGACCGATACGACCGGCTCGACCGGCGCGTCAGCGGGCAGCGGGTCCAGCGGATCGCCGGTGAAATCCACCACGAACTTGCGGGTATTCTGGGCGCTTTCCACCCCCGAAACCCCGCCGACACCCGACCGCGTTTCCAGCACATGCGCCAGATCGGTCCGATCCTCGACCGGCAGATTGCCCCAGCGCAGGCGGTAGTTAAATTCGCGCGTGTCCCCGGCCTTGACCGAGCCTTCGGGCACCCAGAAGGCGACGATATTGTCGTTCACCTCAAGGTCCGACGGGATCTCAACCAGACGGACAACGCCCTTGCCCCAGTCCCCCAGCGGCTCCACCTCCAGAGAGGGGCGGCGCTCGTACCGGGCTTCGGCATCCTGATAATGCGCGAACTCTCGGTCGCGCTGATGAAGACCGAAGGCATGCGGGGTCGTTTCGGCGAAATGCGAACCTGCCAGACGGGGCGGGTTGCTGAGCGGACGCCAAAGCACATCGCCATCGGCGCGGGTAATGCGCAGGCCGTCGCTGTCGTGAACCTGCGGGCGGTAATCGTCAAAGGCGTGACGGTTGCGTTCCGAGAACAGATACATCGAGGTCAGTGGCGCCACGCCAAGCTGCACCACATCGGCCCGGAAGAACAGCCGCGCGGTCACATCCATCACCGTTTCCTCGCCGGGGGTGATGACGAAGCGGTAGGCCCCGGTCACGCTGGGCGAATCCAGCGCGGCGCAGACCGTGACGCTGCGCGCGCCCGGCGCCGGACGGTCGATCCAGAAGGCAGAGAAGCGCGGAAATTCCTCGGCCGTGTCGGTCGCGGTGTTCAGCGCCAGACCCCGGGCCGACAGGCCATAGGCCGATCCCTGACCGAGGGCACGGAAGTAGCTGGCGCCAAGGAAGGCGACCACTTCGTCCATCACATCCAGCCGGTTCAGCGGATAATGCAGGCGGAAGCCCGCGACACCCGGCATCACCTCGCCCGGCGGCACTTTGGCGGCCAGTTCGTTCAGGAAGCGGAAATCGTCGGTGGTAAACACCATCTCGCTGGCGTGGCCGTCGCGCACTTCGTAAAGGCGCACGGGTTCGGCAAACAGCCAGCCCATCGGGAAGGCATGAAGCTGGAACTGGCTGTCCTTGTCATCGTTCCAGCGTGCCTTTTCCGGATCGAAGCTGACCAGACGATAGTCATCATACTTCAGTCCGGCAAAGAAGCCGCTGATCTTTTCCGGCGCAGCATAGGGCAGGGCCGCCCGGTCCTGCATCTGGCGCGTCAGCATGTCGAAGCTGAATTGCTGTGGCGCAGCATCTGGGGCGGGGGTCGCAGCCTCCTGTGCGAAACCACGACCGGCAGCCGCCATGATGGCGCCCGAGGCAGCAGAGAGAATCAGAGCGCGGCGCGAGAGGGTGAGCTCGGCCGAAGAGCCAGGCAGCATAGCAAGAATTCCAAGAGATTCCGGGCACTCGGGACAGTGCCGCATTCGGGGTGCTATATCTGTGCCCGCGCGGGATTTGCAAGGTGTGCCGGTGACTTGGCCAGCCTATCAGCGCGAAATTGCCCGCCTGTTGCGCGGCCGCCTGCGGAGCCTTGCCGAAGCTGTGCAATTTGCAGGCGCAGAATGAAGATTTCCGGGGGGCGAGTGCGATGGCGCACTCTTGCCGGTCGGCTCCGGCGCGCCCTTTCCCGGGGGGGCGATTCTCTCCGTGGGCTCACCAGTGTGGCGGCTTCTGGTCGGCCAGCGGGATAGTGCCGCCCTCGGCCTCGCGTTCGGCCTCACGCTCCATCAGCAGACCGATGCGGCGGGCCATGATGTCCATTTCGCGGCTCTGGCGGACCACGATATCCGACAGATCCTCGACCATGCGCGCCAGATGGGCGAGTTGTTCTTCCAGCGTGGTGATCCTGTCCATGTCCGGCCTTTCCCTTCCCGCACTTGTCGCGCTGCCCCCCATCCGCTAAGGCAAACGCGATTGCAAGCGAGGCCATCCCCATGTCGAAGGACAAACCCGCCCGCCGCCCGAAGGCTGAACCTCCCAAGGGCTTCCGCGACTATTTCGGTGCCGAAGTCACCGAGCGCAAGGCGATGCTGGACCAGATCGCCGGGGTTTACCATGCCTATGGTTTCGATCCGCTGGAAACCAGCGCGGTCGAGACGGTCGAGGCGCTGGGCAAGTTCCTGCCCGATGTGGACCGCCCGAACGAAGGCGTGTTCGGCTGGCAGGACGAGGACGACCAATGGCTTGCCCTGCGCTATGACCTGACGGCGCCGCTGGCGCGGGTGGCGGCGCAGTTCAGGAATGATCTGCCTTCGCCCTACCGGCGCTATGCCATGGGCCCGGTCTGGCGCAATGAAAAGCCGGGTCCGGGGCGGTTCCGTCAGTTCTATCAATGCGATGCCGATACGGTGGGCAGCCCCACCGTCGCGGCGGATGCGGAAATCTGCGCCATGCTGTCGGACGCTTTGGAAGTGGTCGGCATTCCGCGCGGCGACTACATCGTGCGGGTCAATAACCGCAAGGTGCTGAACGGCGTGATGGAGGTTGCGGGCGTGCTGGACCCCAGCGACCCGACCCGCTTCGAGGCCGAACGCGGCATCGTGCTGCGCGCCATCGACAAGATCGACCGTCTGGGCGAGGCTGGCGTGCGCGCCCTGCTGGGCGCGGGTCGCAAAGATGAAAGCGGCGATTTCACCAGGGGCGCAGGGCTGTCGGACGAACAGGCCGAGGTGGTGATGGCCTTCATGGCCGCCAAGCGCGACACGGGTGCGGCTACAGCCGCGCGGCTGCGCGATCTGGTCGGTGGCTCCGTGATCGGCCTTGAGGGTGTTGGCGAGCTGGAAACCATGGCTGATCTGTTGGACGCACAGGGCTATGGCGCCGACCGTATCGTGATCGACCCCGGCGTGGTGCGGGGCCTTGGCTATTACACCGGCCCGGTTTTCGAGGCCGAACTGACCTTTGAGATCCTCGACGAAAAGGGCCGCAAGCGGCAGTTCGGTTCGGTCTCGGGCGGCGGGCGCTATGACGATCTGGTCAAGCGCTTCACCGGGCAGGCGGTGCCGGCGACCGGGGTTTCCATCGGGGTGGACCGTCTGCTGGCTGCGCTGCGCGCCAAGGGGCGGATGGGGCAGGCGGCGCAGGGGCCGGTTGTCGTGACCGTGATGGACCGCGACCGCATGGCCGATTACATGGCCATGGTGGGCGAACTGCGCCGCGCGGGCATCCGGGCCGAGATGTATCTGGGCAACCCGAAGAACTTTGGCAACCAGTTGAAATATGCCGACAAACGCGAAAGCCCGGTGGCGGTGATCCAGGGCGGCGACGAGGCGGCCAAGGGCACCGTGGTGCTGAAAGACCTGATCCTCGGGGCGAAGATCGCGCAAAGCGCCTCGCTGGAGGAATGGAAGGACCGGCCCGCGCAGGTCGAGGTCGCGCGCAGCGATCTGGTCAGCGCCGTGCGCCGGATGCTGGACCAATGACCATCAGCCCCGCCGCCCGCGTCGAGGCCGAGGCGCTGTTCGCGGCCTTCCGCGCCACCGGCGCCGCGCCGGTGGAGGCGGATGTGCTGCAACCCGCCGGCACCCTGTTGGACCTGTATGGCGAGGACATCCGCGCCCGCGCCTATGTCACGCAAGACCCGCTGCGCGGCGAAATGGTGCTGCGCCCCGATTTCACCGTGCCGGTGGTGCAGGCGCATATGTCGGGCGGGGCGGAACCGGCGCGCTATTGCTACATGGGCGAGGTGTTCCGAAAGCAGGACCATCTTGGCCCGCGCGCCAGTGAATATCTGCAAGTCGGGTTCGAGGTGTTTGATCGCGATGCACCCAAGGCCGATGCCGAGGTCTTTGCCCTTTTCGCCGGGCTGCTTGGCCCGCTCGGGTCGAAGGCGCTGACCGGCGACATCGGCATCCTGCTGGCGGCCATCGAGGGGCTGACCACCACACCGCGCCGCAAGGCCGCGCTGCGTCGTCATGTCTGGCGGCCGCGGCGCTTTCGCGCGCTGCTGGACCGTTTCGCGGGTCGCGCGCCGGTGTCCGAGGCACGGGCGCGTCTGCTCGGCCACCTGAAAACCGACAGTGCCGAGGCGCTGATGCAGGCCGCCGGGCCGTTGACCGGATTGCGCGGTGCCGATGAAATCGCTGACCGTGCCCGTGCGCTGATCGAGGATGCCGAGGCACCGCCGATTGCCGCGCCGGAGGCCGCGCTGCTTTATGATCTGCTGGGTCTTGCCGCCCCTGCGGATTCGGCGCTGGCGCATTTGCGCGGCATACAGCCCCTGATGCCCGCCATCGCCCCGGCAGTGGATCGGTTCGAGGCGCGGCTGGCCGCGCTGCGCGCCCATGGCATCGACACTGCCAGCCTGCCGTTCGAGGCGAGCCATGGCCGCACCACGCTCGAATATTACGACGGTTTCGTTTTCACCTTCCATGCCGGCGATGCGGAGGCGGAGACGCCGCCGCTGGCCTCGGGCGGGCGCTATGACGCGCTGACCGCGATTCTGGGTCAGGGCCGGTCCATCCCCGCCGTCGGCGGGATCATCCGGCCCGCGCTGGTGGCCGAACGGAAAGGGGCCTGAACCATGAGCCTCAAGATCGGGGTGCCGTCCAAGGGGCGGCTGATGGAAAAGACCTTCGACTGGTTCGGCGCACGTGGGGTGACCATGGTACGCACCGGGTCGGAGCGCGAATATGCCGGGGCGGTGGAAGGCATCGGGGGCGTGGAACTGGTGCTGCTGTCGGCGGGGGAGATCCCGCGCGAACTGGCAGCCGGGCGCATCCATCTGGGCGTTACCGGATCGGACCTCGTGCGCGACAAGCTGGCGGACTGGAACAAGCAGGTGGCCGAACTGGCGCCGCTGGGCTTTGGTCATGCGGACCTCATCATCGCGGTTCCGGCCTGCTGGATTGACGTTGATACGCTGGATGATCTGGATGCTGCTGCCAGCGCCTTTCGCGCGCGGCACGGCTTCCGCCTGCGCATCGCCACCAAATATCACCGTCTGGTGCGGGATTTCCTGACGGCGAATGGTGTGGCGGATTACCAGCTTGTCGATAGCCAGGGCGCGACCGAGGGCACGGTGAAGAACCTGACGGCCGAGGCGATCGCGGACATCACCTCGACCGGCGAGACGCTGCGCGCCAACCATCTGAAGATCCTGGCCGATGCGGTGATCCACCGCAGTCAGGCGACGCTGTTCCTGTCGCATCGCGCCGACTGGGGCGCGGAACGCGCGGTGCTGGAGGCGCTGGTGGCGAAGCTCGGGCTCAGCGCGCCCGCGCTTTCCGGCTGACCAACGCGACCCCGAAGGCGGCCAGCGCCATGCCGGCCCAGGAAAGCGGCGGCATGGCCTCGCCCAGCAGGGGCCATGCGAACAGGGCCGACAGCGCGGGGACAAGGTAGAACAGCGCCGAGACCCGCGCGACCTCGCCCACGCGGATCATCGCCAGCAGAAGCGTCATGGCCAGCAGCGAATTGCCGATCACCAGATAGGCCATGGCCCAGAGGAATTCGGCATCCCAGTTGATCGCCACGCTTTCGGTCGCCAGTGCCACGGGCAGGGTGCAGGCTGCGCCGACGGCATATTGGATCAGGTTCGATGTCACCGGATGGTGGCTGACCCCGAAGCGTTTCTCGTAAAGTGTGCCGCCGGTGATGCCCAGCAGGGCCACGAAGGTCAGCACCAGGCCGAGCGTGTTTTCAGCAGCCACTGCCGAACGGCCAAGGATCACCATGACCGATCCCGCCAGCCCCAGCGCAAGGCCGGTCCATGCCTTGCGGCCCAGCCGCTCGCCCACTGTCCACGGTGCGGCCAGCGCCACGAGGATCGGTTGCAGGCAGACGATGATCGCCACCCCGCCTGCCGAAACGCCCAGCTTGAAGGCCACATAGCACAGGCCGAAATAGACCACCTGAATGAGGAACCCGACCAGCGCCACATCCCCCGCCGCGCGCCAGCTTTTCGGCAGGGGCGGGCGCATCACCAGTGCCACGGGGATCAGTAGCGCCAGTACCAGCGAATAACGCAGCGCAAGGATGGTCAGTGGCGCGGCATGGGCGACGGCGATCTTGGCCACGGCGAAGCCCGCCGACCACAGGATCAGGAAGATGACGGGGGCGAGGATCAACCAGAGGGGACGGGTGCTTTGCATGGCCGCACCATCCTGTGCCACCCCGGTTTGCGCAAGCCGCAGCCGCGACATGCGGTGTCGGAAATGCCTTAACGCAACCCGATCTCGGCCAGGGCGCGCGCGAGGTCTTCGGGCAGGGCATCGTCCTGCGCGCGGCTTTTCGGCAGGTCGCGCGGGCTGTCTTCGGCGGTCAGATAGCGCCAGCCCTGAAACGGGCGGCGGGGCGCGGCCTCGGTGCGGATGACCTGCGGGTCCAGCAGCAGCGCACAGCGCGAGATGCCGTCGCCACCTTCCACACGCTCCAGCCCCAGAATGCGCTGGCGGGCCAGCACCTCGCCCTTGATGACCCAATAGAGCGAACCGCCCGCCAGAACCTCGGCCTCACGCTTGGGCCACATGCGGGTGACATGCACCGCCCGGCCTTCCGGCCAGCGATGGGCCTGCGATTGCTGCCAGTCCTCCAGATCCTCGACGGAATCGGCGCCGACGCAGAGTTTCAGAAGATTGACGAAATCGGCCACCTTGCCCCCCGTTGCTGATCCGCAGTTAGGACGATGATCCCGTCACGGCAAGCCCTTTGACGCTTCCGTCTGACAAGCGTATCCTGTAGGGCCTCCCCCCGCAGACCACCATATGAAGGAAAATCCGATGTCTCGATTCGCAGCACCCATTGCCGAGCAGATCTGGGACATGAAATACCGGCTGAAACAGGCGGATGGCACGCCGGTGGACGGTTCGGTCGAGGATACCTGGCGCCGCATCGCGCGGTCGCTGGCTGAGGTGGAAAAAGACCCGGCGCTGTGGGAAGAGCGATTCTATTCCGCGCTTGAAGGTTTCAAATATCTGCCCGCCGGGCGGATTACCGCCGGTGCGGGCACCGGCCGCAGCGTCACTTTGTTCAACTGCTTTGTCATGGGCACCGTGCCGGACAGCATGTCGGGCATTTTCGACGCGCTGAAGGAAGCCGCGCTGACCATGCAGCAGGGCGGCGGGATCGGCTATGATTTCTCGACCATCCGCCCGCGCGGCGCCGAGGTGAAGGG
Organism: Gemmobacter nanjingensis; assembly: GCF_014652195.1. NCBI lineage: Bacteria > Pseudomonadati > Pseudomonadota > Alphaproteobacteria > Rhodobacterales > Paracoccaceae > Gemmobacter > Gemmobacter nanjingensis. The sequence goes on along the minus strand of NZ_BMYI01000003.1, from coordinate 106,210 downwards.
CGTCGCTGCCGATGCCTCCGGCCCGCTGTCGTTCATGGATGTGTGGGATGCGATGTGCCGCACCATCATGTCGGCCGGTTCGCGTCGGGGCGCGATGATGGCCACCATGCGCTGTGACCACCCGGATGTGGAGGCCTTCATCGAGGCCAAGAAAGACCCGGCCCGCCTGCGAATGTTCAACCTGTCGGTTCTGGTCACCGATGCCTTCATGGATGCGGTGAAGGCTGATGGCCCATGGGAGCTGCAATTCGGCGGCAAGGTCTATCACACGGTTCAGGCGCGCGATCTGTGGAACAAGATCATGCGCAACACCTATGATTTCGCAGAACCCGGCGTCATCTTCATCGACCGCATCAACAAGATGAACAATCTTGGCTATGTGGAAACCATCGCCGCGACCAACCCCTGCGGGGAACAGCCGCTGCCGCCCTATGGCGCCTGCCTGCTGGGGTCGGTCAATCTTGCGACGCTGGTGACGGACCCTTTCACGCCGAAAGCAAAGCTTGATCCGGTCGCGCTGGATGAACTGGTCCGCCTTTCGGTGCGGATGATGGACAATGTGGTGGACGCCAGCCGCTTCCCGCTGGAACAGCAGGCGCTTGAGGCGCGCAACAAGCGCCGCATCGGGCTGGGCGTGACCGGCCTCGCGGATGCCCTGCTGATGCTGGGCCTGCGCTATGGCAGCACCGAGGCTGCGGCGCAGACCGAAGCCTGGATGAAGGCCATTGCCCGCGCCTCCTACCTCGCCTCGGTCGATCTGGCGAAAGAGAAAGGGCCCTTCCCGCTGTTCGATGCCGAGGGATATCTGGCCTCCGGCAACATGATGCAGATGGATGAGGATGTGCGCGAGGCGATCCGCACGCATGGCATCCGCAATGCCCTGCTGACCTCCATTGCGCCTACCGGCACCATCTCGCTTTACGCGGGCAACGTCTCGTCCGGGATCGAGCCGGTCTTTGCCTATGCCTACAAGCGCAAGGTCTTGCAGAAAGACGGCTCGCGCACCGAGGAAGAGGTGGTCGATTACGCGGTGAAGCTGTGGCGCGATCTGAAGGGCGATGCGGCCCTGCCGGATTATTTTGTCAACGCTCAGACCCTGCCGCCGCTGGATCATGTGCGCATGCAGGCCGCCGCGCAGAAATGGATCGACTCGTCGATCTCCAAAACCATCAACTGCCCCGAGGACATCAGCTTTGACGATTTCAAGGAGGTCTACATGGCCGCCTGGGATCAGGGCTGCAAGGGCTGCACCACCTACCGTCCGAATGCGGTGACGGGTTCCGTGCTGACCGTTTCGGAAAGCAGCGAAAAGACCCCGGCCGAGGCACATGCCCCGGTCGAGGGCGGCGAGGTGGTCTATCTGTCCGAGCCGCTGGATCGCCCGGCCGCGCTGGAGGGGCAGACCTACAAGGTGAAATGGCCGGGCAGCGAACACGCGCTTTACATCACCATCAACGACATCGTCATTGCGAACCATCGCCGCCCGTTCGAGGTTTTCATCAATTCCAAGAACATGGAGCATTTCGCCTGGACCGTGGCGCTGACCCGGATGATTTCGGCGGTGTTCCGGCGTGGTGGCGATGTGTCCTTCGTGGTGGAGGAGTTGAAAGCCGTATTCGACCCGCGCGGCGGTGCCTGGATGGAAGGGCGCTACATTCCCTCGATCCTCGCGGCGATCGGCGGCGTGATCGAACGCCACCTCATCTCCATCGGCTTCATCGAGGGCGAGGGCATGGGCCTGAAATCCGACCCCAAGGCCGAAGTCGTCGCCATCGGCGGCCGCCCCGGCAAGTCCTGCGACAGCTGTGGCAGCTATGACCTGCGCATGGTCGAAGGCTGCATGACCTGCGGCAGCTGTGGCCAGAGCAAGTGTGGCTGAAACAAGGTTTTGTGGTTGTTGTTGTGAGGCCCGCTAAATCTTGTCCATTTCCGGGGTAATTGGTCCATTCCGGCACAGGATTAATGACCACCGGCTGCGCTGCAGTCGGTGGTTTCTTTTTATATCAATGGCTTGCACGTTTGACTGATTTGCGACCTTTGATGCGCAGTTGCAGCGCTCCGTCCTGGTGGGTGCTGTTGACGGCCTGACGCGCTTTCGGCATCCCTCAGGGCCAATCCGGCCGGGTTCTTTCCAACTTCCCCCTCGTGCAGAGCGTCTGCCCGAGGGCATGGCGCAACGCGCCTGAAAGGACCTCCATGACGAAGATCAAGTTCATCGATGCCCGCATCGCCGATCCCGACGAGGACGAGTTCGCCCTCAAGCGCCGCTTCGAGTGGCACCTGCGCAAGCTCCGTGCGCTCTGAGACGGGGTGTCTCCGAAGGTGCCGGGAGACTTTGAAGATGAGTTGCGCTGGAACGAGGACCTTATCGCGGTGCATCTCTCGGAGAAGGATCGGACCAAGGTCTTGCGCCGCGCGCGTCGGGTGAGTTTCCGTCCATGGCTGCCCCCCGGCTGGACGGCGGTGCGATTTTCTCTGTGGTGGCATGGAAGCCGGATCACGGTGTGTATCAGGCAGGAAGATGCGACCTTCCTTCTGGAACCCGGCCCTGTGTCCCGCCTGACCATCTGCGTCGAAAATCGGGAAATCAATCTGGAAACCGGGCATGTCGTCACGGTTTCCCTCTGCCCGGAGGCAGCGGCGTGACCCTTCTGAAAGGTGTGATTTTCGATCTGGACGGCGTGATCGCCGACACCGTGCCCGCCCATTACGCCGCCTGGAAGCGGATGTTCGAAGAAGAGGGCTATGCCTTTGACGACCAAGTCTATCATGACAAGGTGGACGGGCGCCGCAGGTTTGACGGTGCGCGGGCGGTGATGGTGGATGCGACGCCAGACCGCGTCAGCGCAGCCGCCGCGCGCAAGGATGCCTATTTCCTGGCGCAGATCGAGCAGGGGCAATTCGAGGTCTTTGCCGACACGCTCGATTTCCTGCGGGCCTGCCGCGCAGAGGGGATTGTGCTTGCGACAGCCTCCAGCAGCCGCAACGTCCGCCTCGTGCTGGAAAAGGCAGGGATTGCTGATGAATTTGCGGCGATCGTCGGAGGCGACGATGTTGCCAATGGGAAACCCAATCCCGATATTTTTCTGCTGGCGGCTGAACGGCTTGGAATGGCGTCAGACGCCTGCATTGTCATTGAAGATGCGATCTCGGGCGTTGCCGCCGCCAAGACCGGCGGGTTTTTCTGCATCGGGATCGACCGCAGCGGGCAAAGCCAACGCCTTGCCGGGGCCGATCTGATCGTCGCGAGCCTCTCAGAGCTGCGGCCCTGTGAAATTGAGAAACTCATGAAGAAATGAGCGCACAGGGCAGGCGGTTGCTCCGAAGCGGGCAATCAACGTCAGGTGCGGCGAAACGCGGCTGCGAGTGTCGCTGGTCCCGCACCTCTGATGCCGGCATTCTTTCTGAATGGCCGCCTCGGCGAGGCAGCTATATCGAACTGGCGGCAGGGGATCAGGGGGCGCCAGAACTGAACAAACAGGAATGGCCCTCCGGGGCGCGTTTTTCGAACGTCATCCGGCAGTCCCGGCACGCCAGTCGGTGACGTCGGGATAATACCGGCGGCGCCATGCCCGGACGCGCGGGTTCATCCGGCGCCGCCAGAGCGGTGGGATCATCGCCAGAACGCCCATCGCGGGATATCCCATCGGCAGCATCGGCGCTTCGTCGGCGGAATAGGTTTGCAGCAGCGGGAAGCGCCGGTCGGGCTTGTAATGGTGGTCGGAATGGCGTTGCAGGTTGATCAGCAGCCAGTTTGACGCCTTATGCGGGGCGTTCCAGCTGTGATGTGGACGGACGGGTTCGTATTTGCCGCCCGGAAGCTGCCGCCGCGTCAGCCCGTAATGCTCGATGTAGTTGGTCAGCTCCAGCTGCCAGACCGCGAAGAAGGCCTGAAGCAAGAACAGCACCAGCCCTGCCCAGCCGCCGACCAGCCAGGCCAGCGCCAGCGCCGCCAGTTGCAGCCCGCCGTAGCGCCAGAACGGGTTAGACGGATGCCAGACCGGGCGGCCCGCGCGGGCGAGCTTTTCCTTTTCCGCCACCCAGGCCGAAGCCGGGCATTCGCGCAGCACACGCCAGAAGAAGCGGTGGAACCCCTCGTTATACCGCGCCGTCACCGCGTCGCGCGGGGTGCCGACATAGCGGTGATGCACCAGCAGATGCTCGGTGCGGAAATGGCTGTAAAGCACGGTCGCCAGCAGCAGATCGGCCAGCCAGCGCTCGACCCGGTTGCTTTGGTGCATCAGCTCATGCGCATAGACGATCCCGATGGTGCCCGAGGCGACGCCGACGCCGAACATCAGCGCCACCTGTTCCGGCACCGACAGCCCGCCGGAACGGGTGATCCACCAGATCGAGCCATAGATGATCAGCGCCTGAAGCGGCAGCCAGATCAGCGTGATGGCGCGATACCAGAACAGGTCTGCCTCTTCGGTCTGCGGATCGGGGTTTTCCTCGCTCCGGCCCAGCAGCAGGTCCAGAAATGTCGTCAGCGTCCAGGCGTAGGCGGGCATCAGAGCCACGGTCCAGCCTCCTTGCGTGACGCCGATCATCACCAGCGGCACGAGGCCCAGCGACAGCCAGAAGGGCAGAGCGTTGCGAAAATCGGCGATGTTGCGCATGGGGGCCTCCGTCGCGGCGGAGTGTAGGCGGGCGCCGGGGCGGGCTCAACCACCCGTGATGTCGCGGGGCACGAGATCCCAGCCCTTGCGCATGACCGTGGGCAGGGCGGCGGGGCGAAAGGCGGCGCGCGGCAGGAAGGTGCCGCGCTCCGGCTGCGCTTCGGTCACCGCAGTCAATATCTCCAGCACCAGATGGAAATGGGTGAAGGTGTGGCGCACCTCGCCCACGCGCTGCCAGTCGGCCTTCAGAGGGGCAGGGGCAGTGGAACCATCCCAGCCAGAGGTTGGAAAGCCCGCCATGCCGCCCAGCAGCCCGGATTGCGGGCGCTCCTCCAGCAGCACCGCGCCATCGGGGCGCAGGGCGATCCAAAGCACGCCTTCGCGCTGCGGTTTCGCGGGCTTCTGGGTCTTACGCGGCAGTTCGGCCTGTACCCCTGCCGCGCGGGCCGTGCATTCTGTGCTCAGCGGGCAGATCGCACAGGCCGGGTTGCGAGGTGTGCAGATTGTGGCACCAAGGTCCATCACCGCCTGCGCATAGTCGCCGGGACGTTCCGCGGGCGTCAGCCGTGCGGCGTGGGCCACCAGAACAGGTTTCGCACCGGGCAGCGGCTCCTCCACCTGGAACAGCCGTGCCATTACCCGTTCGACATTTCCATCCACCACCGTCTCGGCCCGGTCAAAGGCGATGGAGGCCACCGCCGCTGCCGTATAGGGGCCAACACCGGGCAGCGACAGCAGCCCCTCGCGCGTGTCGGGAAAGCGCCCGCCGTGATCGGTCGCCACGGCGCGGGCGCATTTCAGCAGGTTGCGGGCGCGGGCGTAATAGCCAAGACCGGCCCATTCGGCCATGACCTCGGCATCTTCCGCAGCCGCCAGCGCCGCCACGTCCGGCCAGCGCGCGGTGAAACGGTGGAAATAATCGCGCACCGCCGCCACGGTGGTCTGTTGCAGCATCACCTCGGACAGCCAGACGCGGTAGGGGTCGGCCTGCGCCCCGGCGGCGCGGTCGGCGGGCGAGACGCGCCAGGGCATGATCCGGTGGTGCCGGTCATACCAGGCCAGAAGCAGCGCCTGCACGGTGGCGGGATCGGTCATGCGCTGCGTGGCTCAGGCCAGGTGCGGGCGAAACTGCGCCACGACTTCTTCATAGACCGCGCGCTTGAAGGGAACGATGGCGGCGACCATCGCATCGGCATGTGTCCATTGCCAGCGGTCGAACTCGGGGTGTTCGGTGGCGATATTCACCTGATCGTCGCGGCCCAGATAGCGGAACAGAAACCATTTCTGCTTTTGCCCGCGATATTTGCCCCCCCAGACCTTGCCCAGAAGCTCGGGCGGCAGGTCATAGGTGACCCAGCCGTCGGACTTGGCGACGAATTCCACCAGATCCTCGGTTATGCCGGTTTCTTCCCACAATTCGCGCAGCGCGGCCTTGCGGGGCTTTTCGCCCTCGTCGATGCCCCCCTGCGGCATCTGCCAGGCGGCACTGGTGCTGTCCTTGCGGTTGCCGGTGAAAATCAGCCCGTCGGGATTGATCAGCACGACGCCCACACAGGGGCGATAGGGCAGGGAAGCGGGATCTGTCGCCATGATGTATCGGGTCCGGTCGCCCGGCCCCCCTTTCCTGATCTTACTCGGCTTTCGGGGCGATGGCCTCGGCCCCGCGCAGGATGTCCACCGCATAGGCGAGCTGATAATCCTCGTCCCGCAGCTTCGCGGCCTCGGCGGCACGCTCCTGCTCTTCCTTGTACTGACGCTTCTCGTCGTCGGTCATCGAGTCGTTGGACAGAACGCCGCGCAGATCGGCCTCGGTGCGCGCCTTGGCCGCCGCTTCGGCTGCTGCCGCCTCGGTGCCCGCCTCGCCATCCTTCTTCATCGGCTGGTTCACCACGATGTCGGGCGAGATGCCAAGCGCCTGGATCGACCGGCCCGAGGGCGTGTAATAACGCGCCGTGGTCAGCCGCATCGCGCCTTCGCCGCGCAGCGGGATGACCGACTGCACCGATCCCTTGCCGAAGCTCTTTGTCCCCACCACGATGGCGCGGCGGTGATCCTGCAAGGCACCCGACACGATTTCCGAGGCCGAAGCTGAACCGCCGTTGATCAGCACGACCATCGGCTTGCCTTCGATCAGATCGCCCGGCGTCGCGTTGAACCGTTCGCCATCCTGCGGGTTGCGGCCACGGGTCGACACGATCTCGCCCTTGTCGAGGAAGGCATCCGACACCTTGATCGCCTGCGTCAGAAGACCGCCGGGATTGTTGCGCAGATCAAGCACGACCCCGTTCAGCTTGTCTTTGCCACCCAGCTGTTCCAGCGCCTTCTTCAGTTCCGTTTCCAGCCCCGGATAGGTCTGGTCGTTGAAGGTGGTCAGGCGCAGCACGGCGGTATGGCCGACCACGCGGCCCTTCACCGCCGTCAGCTTGATCGTGTCGCGGACAATCGACACGTCGAACGGGTCTTGCACACCATCGCGTACCACGGTGATGACGATTTCCGAACCGACCTCGCCGCGCATCTTGTTCACCGCATCGTCGAGGCTCAGGCCCAGCACACTTTCGCCATCGACATGGGTGATGAAATCGCCGGACTGGATGCCGGCCTTGTCGGCAGGAGTGTCATCCATGGGCGAGACGACCTTGATGAAACCGTTCTCCTGCGTCACCTCGATGCCGAGCCCGCCGAATTCGCCGCGCGTCTGCACCTGCATGTCGCTGAAATCATCGGCGGGCAGGTAGTTTGAATGCGGGTCGAGCGAGGTCAGCATGCCGTTGATCGCGGCCTCGATCAGCTTCTTGCTGTCAACATCTTCCACATATTCGGCGCGGATACGTTCGAAGATGTCGCCGAACAGATCCAGCTGTTCATAGACCGAGCTGTTCTTCGCGGCTTCCTGCGCGATGAGCGGGCCTGCGACCTGCGTCGACAGAAGCACACCTGCCACGGTGCCGCCCAGAGCGGCCATAACGAATTTCTTCATCGCCTTCGTCGTTCCCTTTCTCAAGGCTTCCGCCTCATCGCACCTTTACCCGTCACGGCACCTGCTGGCGCTCGGCAAGCGGGGCGGTGGCCTCGAACCACGGCATCGGGTCTACCGGCTGCCCCCCCTGCCGCAACTCGACATACAAAGTCGCCGTTTCGCGTGTGGCGCCATCCTGTGCCGGGACGAGAAATTCGTCCACCCCCGGTTCGCCGCCACCCATCAGACCAAGTGGCGCGCCCGCCGCAACGACCTCGCCCACCTCGCCATATACGGTTTCCAGCCCTGCCAGAACCAGAAGATAGCCGGGTCCGGGCTCAAGGATCATCACGTTTCCGAAATTGAGCAAGGGCCCACGATAGCGGATCGTGCCGGACCAGGGCGCGGTGACCAATGCGCGGGGGCGGGTCGCCAGCACCATGCCGGGGCGGCGCACGCCTGCGCTGTCGGCCTCGTCCGGGCGGCGCAGCAGCGTCCCCAGGGCAGGCAGCGGCAGCTTGCCATGCGAGAAGCCGAAATCGGCCATCCCCTCGGCCTCAACCTCGTTCAGGGACAGGCCGGCGGCAAAGGCATCCAGCGTATCGGCGCTTTGCAGCAGGTTCTTCAGAACCTCGGGATCTTCGGTGAACCGCTTCGGCAGTTGCGTGCGTTCCGAAATCGCCTGGCTCAGCGCGGTGCGGGCCTCCTGCGCGGCGCGCAGCCCGTCGGCCAGCGTGCGCCCAGCGGCGGTTTGCAGGGCCCGCAGGTCGCGCACCTCCTGCAACTGGGCACGCAGGGTTTCCGCCTCGGCCCGGATGGCCGGGGTGACATCGGCGATCATCATGCCCGAACGCACGGTGCCCAGCGGCCCGGAAGGATGCAGCAACAGCAGCGGCGCCGGGTCGGATTCCATCCGTCCCAGCACGCCCAGCAATTGCGCTAGCCGGTCGCGCTTGGCCTCGAACTGGTAAAGCAGGGTCGCCTCGCGGATCGAGGCCTGCCGCAGGCTTTCGCGCAGCGCGGTCAGCCCCTGTTCATAGGCGGTAATGGTGCGGGTCAGCGCCTGCACCCGGTCGCGCGCCTGCCGCGCCTCGCCCAGGGCGACGACTGCCTCCTGAAGGTTGCGTGCCGCCGTCTGTGCCTGTTCGGCAACGGAAGCCGCCACTGCAGGCCCGCCGAAGGCCAGCGCAGTCAACAGGACAAGGACGGCAAAGCGGTAGCGCATCATCCGGCGATCAGGCTCTGTCCGGTCATTTCGGCCGGTTGCGGCAGGCCCATCAGGTGCAGCACCGTCGGCGCCAGATCGGCAAGCCGTCCACCCGCGCGCAGATGTGCCCCTTCCGGCCCGCCGACAAGGATCACCGGCACCAGGTTGGTGGTATGGGCGGTATGCGGCCCGCCGGTCACCGGGTCCACCATAAGCTCGCAATTGCCATGGTCGGCGGTGACGATCATCGCGCCGCCCGCCTTCTCCAGCGCCGCCAGTGCAAGGCCAAGCCCGGTATCCACCGCCTCGCAGGCCTTCATCGCGGCCTGAAGGCTGCCGGTATGGCCCACCATGTCGGGGTTGGCGAAGTTCACCACGATCAGGTCATAGCCATGCTCGATGGCGCCGACCAGACGCTCGGCCACCTCAGGTTCGCTCATCTCCGGTTGCAGGTCATAGGTGGCGACCTTGGGCGATTTCGGCATGAACCGATCCTCGCCCGCCGAAGGGGTTTCCTTGCCGCCGTTCAGGAAGAAGGTGACATGGGGGTATTTCTCGGTCTCGGCCAGACGGAACTGGCTGCGGCCATGGCTCGCCACCCATTCACCCAGCGTGTTCACGATGTCCTGCTTGGGGTAGCAGGTGGTCATGAAAGTGTTATGGGTGGTGGAATAATCCACCATCCCCAGCAGGGCGGCCCATTGCGGGCGGGCGCTGGCGTCAAAGCCATCAAAGCCCGGCTGGCCCAGCGCCAGCAGGATTTCCCGCGCGCGGTCGGCGCGGAAGTTCAGGCAGAAGAAGCCGTCGCCATCCTTCGCACCCGCATAGCCCGCGACCACGGTGGGCGCGATGAATTCATCCGTCTCGCCGCGCTGATAGGCGGCATCGACGGCGCGGGCGGCAGTGGTCGCACGTTCGCCCTCGGCTTTCACCATAGCGTCGAAGGCGCGGCCCACACGTTCCCACCGATTGTCGCGGTCCATCGCCCAGTAGCGGCCGATCACGGTGCCGATGCGCGCACCTTCCGGCAGATCCTCGGTCAGTTCGCGCATGAAGGTGACGGCGGATGAGGGCGCCACGTCGCGCCCGTCGGTGATGGCGTGCAGCACCACCGGCACCCCGGCACCAGCAATGGCGGTGCAGGCTGCCAGCACATGCCGGATATGGCCATGCACCCCGCCATCCGAAATCATACCCATCAGATGCGCTGTGCCGTCGGTCTTCTTCAGCGTTTCGATGAACTCCAGCAGCGCCGCATTGCGGTAGAAGCTGCCATCCTCAATGGCGAGGTCGATCTGCCCCAGATCCATCGCCACCACCCGGCCCGCGCCGATGTTGGTATGCCCGACCTCGGAATTGCCCATCTGCCCGGTGGGCAGGCCCACATCGGGGCCATGGGTGATCAGCAGCTCATGCGGGCATTCGGCCCAGATCCGGTCGAAATTCGGGGTTGCAGCCAGGGCAGGGGCATTGGCGGCGCGTTCCTCGCGGTAGCCCCAGCCATCCAGAATGCACAGAACGACGGGTTTCGGGATGGTCATGCGCGGCCCCTCTGCTTGGCGTTGCCGGGGTTTTACGCCGCCCTGCGCTGTGCTGCAACTGCCCGCCGCGCCTCAGGCGCCTTCGGCCGGACCCAGCACCTTTTCTGCCGTTCCGGCGTGCAGCATGTCCTCCAAAGTCAGCGAGTCGATGATGACCAGATAGGACCAGAACACCTCGGCAAAGACCTTGCGGATGCGACAGGTCGCCTCGTCGGTACAATCCTCGCAGCGCTGGTAGGCACTGCGCGACAGGCAGGTCAGCGGGGCAATCGGCCCGTCGATCTTGCGCAGCAGATCCGAAATCGAAATCTCGCCCGGCGCCTTCACCAGCGAATACCCGCCCGAACGGCCACGGGTCGACGCGATGACACCCGCATTTCGCACGTCCAGCAGGATATGTTCCAGAAACCGCTTCGGCGTCGCGGCGCGGCGGGCGATTTCCTCGATGGTCAGCGGTTCCGGCCGTTTGGACCGGGCCTCGTCGGCCAGAACCAGCAACGCCTTCAGCGCATATTTCATCTTCTGGGTGATCATGTCGTGCCGGGCCGTCTGCGGGGTTTTCCCTCCATACCGGCCTCGGGACGGCATGACAATCACCGGGGGGCAATCCGGGCAATGTTTCATCCACTGACGCAGCCGTGAATGCAAATGATGTAGCAGTTCGCCCCGCGCTGCGTATTGACCTATAGAGGAAGAACGGAGGCTTGACCGATGAGCGGCGGGCAAAAGTCGCGGAGGAACGGCATGAAACGGCCCGTGCTGTTTCTTGGACTGGCGGTTGCGGTGCTCCTGGCCGGGATTTTCCTGGGCGATGTGGTGCCCGATCTCGCGGCGCTGCGGGCGCATCTGGCGGGGGTCGAGGCCTGGCGGACGGCGCATCCTTCGCTGGCGGCGGGGCTGTTCTTCCTGCTCTACCTCGGTGTCACCGCGCTGTCTCTGCCGCTGGCGGTCTGGCTCACGCTGGCAGGGGGGGCGCTGTTCGGCTTCTGGGCCGGGCTGGCGCTGGTGTCCTTTGCCTCCACCGCCGGGGCAACGCTGGCCTTTCTGGCGGCGCGGCACCTGCTGCGCGACTGGGTTCGCGCCCGGCTGGGGACGCGGGCGGGCGCCATCGACGCGGGCCTGCGCCGCGACGGGGCCTTCTATCTGTTCAGCCTGCGGCTGATCCCGGTGGTGCCCTTCTTCGCCGTCAATTTGCTGATGGGGCTGACGCCGATCCGCACCGCGGTGTTCTATGGCGTCAGTCAACTGGCCATGCTGCCCGCGACGGCGGTCTATGTGAATGCGGGCACCCAGATTGCGAAGATCGACAGTCTGTCCGGCCTCGTCTCGCCCGCGCTTCTGGCCTCTTTCGCGGTCTTGGGCCTGTTCCCGTGGCTGGCGCGGCTGGTCGTGAGCGCCTTGCGCCGCCGCCGGATACAGGCGCGCTGGACCCGGCCGCGCCGGTTTGACCGTAATCTGGTGGTGATCGGCGCGGGCTCCGCCGGTCTGGTGACCGCCTATATCGCCGCTGCCGCGCAGGCGAGTGTCACGTTGGTCGAGGCGGGTGAGATGGGCGGTGATTGCCTGAACACCGGCTGCGTGCCGTCGAAGGCGCTGATCCGCAGCGCGAAGCTGGCGCAGGAGATGCGGCAGGCTTCGGCGCTGGGCATCGGCGCCCCGGAGCCGCAAATCCGCTTCGCAGAGGTGATGGAGCGTGTGCATCGCGCCATCGCCCAAATCGCCCCGCACGATAGTGTGGAGCGCTATACCTCCCTCGGGGTCGAGGTGTTGCCGGGCCGCGCCCGTCTCCTCGACCCCTGGACGGTGGAGGTGGCGCTGAACGGGGGCGGCACAGAGCGGCTCACCACGCGCAGCATCGTCATCGCCACCGGCGCACGCCCGGTGGTGCCGCCGCTGCCGGGCATTGATGCGGTGGATTGCCTTACCTCGGATACGCTCTGGTCCCGGCTGCGGGGGCGCGACACGGCCCCGGCGCGGCTTGTGGTGCTGGGTGGCGGGCCGATCGGGACGGAGCTCGCACAGGCGTTTCAGCGGCTCGGGTCACAGGTCACGCAGGTGGAAATGGCCGACCGCCTGATGATCCGCGAAGACCCGGAGGTTTCCGCCCACATCCGCACCGCGCTGGAGGCCGATGGCGTGCAGGTGCTGACCGGGCACAAGGCGCTGGCCTGCGGGCGCGGCGAAAGCGGCAAATGGATCGAGGTCGAGGGGCCGCAGGGCCGTCAGCGCATTCATTTCGACGAGATCATCGCCGCTGTGGGCCGCGCCGCCCGGCTGCAAGGCTTCGGGCTGGAGGAGCTGGGCATTCCGACCGACCGGGTGGTGCAGACCAACGACTATCTCGAAACGCTGCACCCCAATATCTATGCAGCGGGCGATGTGGCCGGGCCTTACCAGTTCACCCATACCGCTGCGCATCAGGCCTGGTTTGCTGCCGTCAACGCGATGGCCGCACCGTTCTGGCGTTTCCGCGCCGACTATCGTGTTATCCCCTGGGCCACCTTCTGTGACCCCGAGGTTGCCCGTGTCGGCCTGTCCGAAACCGAGGCGCAAGAGCGCGGCATCGCGCACGAGGTCACACGCTACGGCATCGACGATCTGGACCGTGCCATTGCCGATGGCCGGACCGAGGGCTTCGTCAAGGTGCTGACGGTGCCGGGCAAGGATCGCATTCTGGGTGTCACCATCGTCGGTCATCATGCGGGCGATCTGATCGCGGAATTTGTGCTGGCCATGAAACACGGACTGGGGCTGAACAAGATCCTTGGCACCATCCACATCTACCCGACGCTGGCCGAGGCCAACAAATACGCGGCAGGCAACTGGCGTCGGGCGCATGTGAACCCGAAGCTTCTTGCGCTGGCCCGCCGTTTCCACGACTGGAGGCGCGGATGATCGACGCCGCCCTTCTGCCCCTGCAACACCGCCTGCTGCGCCCCCCGGCGCAAGCGCTGGTGGCGCGTGGCATCAGCGCCGATCAGGTGACGCTGGCGGGCTTTGCCCTCGGGGCGCTGGCGCTGCCCGCGCTGGCCTTCGGCGCCTGGGGGCTGGCGCTGGTGCTGATTGTGGCGAACCGGCTCGCCGACGGGCTGGATGGTGCAGTGGCGCGGTTGACGGGCCCGACCGACCGGGGCGCCTTTCTTGACATCGCCTTTGACTTTGCTTTTTACGCGCTGGTGCCCCTGGGTTTTGCGCTGGCCGATCCGGGCGCCAATGCGCTGCCCGCCGCGCTGTTGATCGCGTCCTTCATCGGCACCGGGTCGTCCTTCCTTGCCTTCGCTGCCATCGCGGCCAAACGGGGTGAGGTGGCGCCTGCCTATCCGTCAAAAGGCATCGCCTATCTGGGCGGGCTGACGGAAGGGGCGGAAACCATCGCGCTGTTTCTGGCCATGTGTCTTGTGCCCACGGCCTTCCCGCTGCTCGCCGGCCTTTTCGCTGCCGCCTGCACGCTGACCACTGTGCTGCGCTGGTGGTGGGGCTGGCGCGCTTTCGCCCCTTTATGACAGGAGTTTTCATGCGCCTTGCGACGCTTGCCGCCCTTCCCCTGACGCTGGCGCTTGCCAGCCCTGCGCTTGCCGACTGGCAGGCGACGCTGGATGCCGCGAAAGGGCAGACGGTCTACTGGAACGCCTGGGGCGGCGATGACCGCACCAATGCCTTCATCCAGTGGGTCGGGCAGGAGACCGAGCGGCTTTACGGCGTGAAGGTCGAGCAGGTGAAGCTGACCGATACCGCCGAGGCGGTAACTCGGGTCATCGCTGAAAAAGCGGCGGGGCAGGACAGCGGTGGCTCGGTAGATCTTATCTGGATCAACGGGCCGAACTTCCTTGCAATGAAGGAACAGCGGCTGCTGCACGGCCCGTTCACCGCCGATCTGCCCAACGCGAAATATGTCGATCTGAGCGGCGCCGCGCCTGCGGCGGTGGATTTTACCGTGCCGGTTGAAGGCATGGAAAGCCCGTGGCGGCTGGCGAAATTCGTCTTCGTCCATGACAGCGCCCGCGTGCCGGAACCGCCGCGCACCATGGCGGCCTTCGTCGACTGGGCTGCGGCGCATCCGGGGCGCATGACCCACCCAGATCCGTCGAATTTCATGGGCGCAACTTTCCTGAAACAGGCGCTGATCGAACTGGCGCCCGATCCGGCGGTGCTGCAACAGCCGGTGACGGATGCCGCATTCGAAGCCACCACCGGGCCGCTTTGGGCCTGGTATGACGCGCTTCGTCCGAACCTGTGGCGCGGTGGCGCGACATTCCCGGAAAATCAGTCGGTGCAGCAGCAGTTGCTGAATGATGGCGAGCTGGACATCGCCATGAGCTTCGATCCTGCCTCCACCGCAGCCGCCATCGAACAGGGGCTGCTGCCCGATACCGCTCGCGTTTTCGTGCCCGAGGGCGGCACCATCGGCAACGTCAGCTTCGTCGCTATCCCCTATAACGCCGCCCATGCGGCGGGCGCCGAGGTGGTGGCGAACTTCCTTCTGGACCCGGCAACCCAGGCGCATATGCAGAATATCGAGGTGCTGGGGTCGTTCTCGGTTCTTGATCCGGCGAAACTGGATGATGCCGGACGCGCGGCCTTCGCCGCCCTGCCCACGGCGCCCGCGCTGCCGCAGCTGGAGGATCTTGGGCCGACACTGCTGGAGCCGCACGCCAGCTGGATGAACCGCCTGACCGGGGAATGGGCGCGGCGCTACACGAAATGAGCGATGGCCGGGGCCTGCGCGGGTTGGTTCTGCTGATCGTTGGGACGGGGCTGCTGGCCCCGATTCTGGCCGGTCTGGCGGAAACGGCCGCTGCGGCCTTCGGTCATCTGCCCGCGCTGGGGTTTGATGGCTGGAGCCTCACGGCCTGGCAGGCCCTCGCCGCCGAGCCGGGGCTGGCCACCAGCCTGCGGCTGACGCTGGTCACCGGGCTGGGGGCGACGGCGCTTTCGGTCGTGCTGGCGATGGGCGCCGTGGCGGCGCTGGCCGGGCGGGTGCCCGCTGCGCGCGGGATGCGGGCGCTGGCGCCGTTTCTGGCGGTGCCACACGCGGCCATGGCGATTGGTCTTGCCTTCCTTCTGGCACCCTCGGGCTGGATCGCGCGCGGGCTGGCGCCGCTGATGGGTTGGGCGCTGCCGCCGGACCTCGCCAGTGTGAATGATCCTTGGGGGCTGGCGCTGATCCTTGGCCTGCTGGTCAAGGAAGTGCCCTTCCTCATGCTGGTCACCTGGTCGGCGCTGGGGCAGATCGACGCCGGGCGGCAGATGGCGGCAGGCAGGGCGCTGGGTTATGCGCCTGCCGCCATCTGGGCCAAGGTGCTGCTGCCGCAGCTTTGGCCGCTGGTGCGACTGCCGGTGGCGGTGGCGCTGGCCTATGCGTTGTCGGTGGTGGATATGGCGATCATCCTTGGCCCGTCGAACCCGCCCGTGCTGGCCGTGGCGCTGACCCGCTGGTTCTTCGACCCCGATCCCGCGCGTATCCTGCCCGCCGCCGCCGGGGCGCTGGCGCAGGCGGGTATCGTGGCGCTGGGCCTTGCGTTGCTGTGGGGGGCGGAGCGTCTGGCCCACAAGCTTGGCCGACGGTGGGTGCGGGCGGGTGGGCGTCGCGCCTTCGGTCCGGGGCTTGCCGCCGTGCTGGTTGGCGGGCTGCTGACCCTTGCCACCCTGGCGCTGCTGGCTCTGGCCGTCTGGTCGCTGGCCTGGCGGTGGAGCTTTCCGCAGATGCTGCCCGAAAGCTGGTCGCTGAAATTCTGGCTGGCCTCGGGTCGCTGGGGCGCCGCTTTGGGCATGACGCTCTGGCTCGCAATGGCCTCTGCCGCACTGTCCGTCGCGCTGGCGATCCTGTGGCTGGAGGCAGAGGATCGCGGCCAGCGCACCCGCGCCCGCTGGGCCGAAGCGCTGATCTATCTGCCGCTGATCCTGCCGCAGATCGCGTTTCTTTACGGGCTGAACGTGGTGGCGCTGCGGGCGGGCCTGTCGGGTCACCCCGGCGCGGTGATCTGGGCGCAGGCGATTTTCGTCTTTCCCTATGTGATGATCGCGCTGACCGCGCCCTGGCGGGCGCTTGACCCACGCCTCAGCCGCGCGGCGGCGGCACTGGGGGCGGGGCCATGGCGCCGGCTCGTCCGCGTCAAGCTGCCGGTGCTGCTGCGCCCGATCCTGACCGCGGCGGCTATCGGCGTGGCGGTATCGGTCGCGCAATATCTGCCGACGCTGTTTCTGGGCGCGGGCAGGGTGGCAACGCTGACGACCGAGGCGGTGACGCTGTCGTCCTCCTCCGACCGCCGGGTGGTGGCGGTCTATGCCAGCCTTCAGGCGCTGGTGCCTTTTGTCGCCTATGCGCTGGCGGCGCTGCTACCCGCATGGGTGCATCGCAACCGCCGCGATCTGGCCGGAGCCGTGCCCGCATGAGTCTTGTTCTGGAAAAGCTGATGGTCACCTTGCCCCGCGCCGACAGGCCGCTGTTCGAGGTTAGCCTTCGGGTCGAGCCGGGGCAGGTGGCCAGCGTCATGGGGCCGTCGGGCGTCGGAAAATCCACGCTGCTCGATGCGGTGGGGGGACATCTGGCGCCGGGCTTTCGTTGCGCGGGTCGGGTCTGGCTGGAAGGACGCGATGTGACGCACCTGTCCGCCGAGGCCCGGCGCATCGGGCTGATGTTTCAGGAGGCGCTGCTGTTCCCGCACCTGTCTGTGGGCGACAACCTTGCCTTCGGGCTGAGCCCCGCCGTGAAGGGGCGCGCCGCGCGCCGTGCGGCCGTGGCTACCGCGCTGGAGCGCGCGGGGCTGGCCGGGATGGAGGGGCGAGACCCGGCTACCCTGTCGGGCGGGCAGCGGGCGCGCGCGGCGCTGATGCGCACGCTGCTTGCCGATCCCGCCGCGCTTTTGCTGGATGAGCCCTTCTCGCGGCTGGACACCGGGTTGCGGGCTGAAATGCGCGCCTTCACCTTCGCCCATATCGCTGAACGGGGTATTCCGGCGCTGATGGTGACGCATGATCCCGAAGATGCGACCGCAGCAGCGGGGCCGGTGCTGCGATTATCTGCCACGGGGACTTGAAAATCTGAACAGTTCGGTTCACTTTCACAAAATGAACCGAGTCGTTCAGTTTGTGGAGCCCCCTGATGCGCCTGACCCTTGCCGCCCTCTGCCTTGCCGCCTTGCCCAACCTCGCCGCCGCGGGGGGCGCGCCTTTCGACCTGCCGCGCCTGACCTTCCCCGACCCGGCGCCGCCCGTCACACAATCCTGCACCGATCCGGTGGCCATCGGCGGCGCGACCTGCTCGCAGGTTCTGTGAGCGCCGGTGCTTGCGGGCGCCCGGTCGGCTCGTCTACTCTGGTGTGATGGAAAGCCAGGTAATGCCGCGCGCCCGTAAGGGCCGGAAGTTCGATCAGGTGCTGGAAGGCGCCCGAAACGTGTTTCTGCAACACGGATTCGAGGGTGCCTCGGTCGATGACATCGCCCGCGAGGCGGGGGTCAGCAAGGCCACGCTTTATAGCTATTTCCCCGACAAGCGCCTGCTGTTCATGGAGGTCGCTCAAAGCGAGTGCCGCCGTCAGGCCGATGAGGCGGTGGAGCTGATCGACCAGAACGCCCCTGTCGACAAGGTGCTGACCGAGGCGGCGCGGCGCATGGTCGCCTTCCTCATGTCCGATTTCGCACAGAAGGTGTTCCGCATCTGCGTGGCGGAAAGCGAGCGCTTCCCCGAACTGGGGCATCAGTTCTACCATTCCGGCCCGGTGCTGGTGCGGGAGCGGCTGATGGAATACCTCGCCAAGGCGGTGGAGCGTGGCGAGTTGCAGATCGACGATCTGGCCTTCGCCGCCGACCAGTTCGCGGCGCTGTGCAAGGTGACACTGCACGAACAGACGATTTTCGGCGTCGCCGCCTGCTGTCCGCCGCAGGAGGCCGACAAGGTGGTCTCGGGCGCGGTCGAGATGTTTCTGGCGCGCTACGGGGTGCGTTAGAGCAGCCGGACGCTGCCGCCGGGCGTGGACTTGTCCAGCCTGAAGCGGTCGGAATGGGCAGACAGAAACTTGCCCCAGCTTGCGTGCCCCGTGGCCTTCAATCTGCCCTTCAGCTCCTGCCCGATTTTGGTCAGTGGCAAGGCACCACCCGATGCGCTGTCACGCAGCAAGTTTTCTACATCCTTCAGCAGGGTGGCTTCAGGCAGGTTGGCCGGCAGGACATGCGCTGGCTTGGGCGCGGATGTTTGTGTCGGTCCCGGCGCAGCTTTCAACTCTACAAACCCCGTGCAGCTTTTACGCCAGTTTTCTGGTGCTGTAGCCTCGCCCATGCCATAGACCGGAATGCCGCGCTCGCGCAGGTGGCTGGCGATATGGCTGAAGTCGCCGTCATTGCTTGCCAGAACGATCACATCCGCCAGCCGGTCATGCACCAGCGCCAGGGCCTCGATACACAAAAGCAGATCGGCCGCGTTCTTGCCCCGCCCGGCATGGATCAGCCGGTAACCCGGCGCCGCGTCCCAGCGCGGCAGCCTGGCCGCATCGCCATAGACCCGCTTAACCGTCACCGCACCATGTTTTGCTGCCTGAATGATCAATGGTCCGGCATGGCGGTCGCCAAGATTCTCGCCATCGACCAGCAGAGCAACACGGGCGCGACCGGAGGTATGGGTCGCCATGAGTTCGGGGGACAAGGCATTCATCGGAGACTCACACTGATTTCAGTCAGTCAAGTCGCCGATTATGGCCCTGTCATGGCGATGGGTCAGGAGCGGTCGCGCGCCAGCAGTTGACCACCCGGACCCGGTTTCACCTCGAACCGGCTGGAGATCTTGCGGATCAGGTCAGACAGTTTGGCGCTGCCGTAGGTGCGGGTGTCGAAATCGGGATTGGCCTGCGTGATATACTGGCCGATCTGGCCCAGCGAATACCATTCGCCCTCGGGGTCGATGGCGCGCATCGCGGCAGCGATCAGCGGGATGGCCTTTTGCGGCGATTCCGTCTCGCGCTTGCCGCGCGGAGCGCGCGGTTCGGCCGGGGTATCGGCGGGCGTGGTATCCACAGGCTCCGGCGCGCGGTCTATCCGTGGCTCGGGCGTGTGGTCATCGCTTTCCTCGGCCCCGAGGTTCTCCACATAGATGAACCGCTTGCAGGCCATGCGGAAGGCTTCGGGCGTTTTCTTCTCGCCGATGCCGTAAACATCCAGACCCTGTTCGCGGATGCGCGCGGCCAGACGGGTGAAATCGCTGTCAGAGCTGACCAGAACGAACCCGTCAAACAGGCCCGAATGCAGGAAATCCATCGCCGCGATCACCAGGCCGATATCCGAGGCATTCTTGCCCTTGGTGTTGGAAAACTGCTGATCCGCCACCATGCCCAGCCGCGCGACCTTCTTTGCCCAGCCGCCAAGACGCTGTGCCGACCAGTCGCCATAGATGCGGCGCACGCTGGCTTCGCCCAAGGCGGCGATTTCCTCGAAGATCGCTTCGGCATAGCCGGCGGGCACGTTGTCGGCGTCGATCAGCACACACAGGCGGGGAGTTCTGGTTTCGGGCATCATGGTCCTCTTGTTCTTTTGCAACCATTGTCACAGGTTCGGCGCCTCAGGGGAAGCGGATTTGCCGGTTTCCCCTGCGCGAGGTCGCCGTCAGGCGGGAAACACACGGAAAATCCCGTGACCCTGCACCGGGCGAGGGCAGGAGGACAGGATGGAGCAGGGACGCGGAACGCTGGCCGGGATCGGGCTGATGCTGGCGGCAATGGCGGTGCTGCCGTTTCTGGATGTGGTGGCCAAGACACTGGGTCAGCAGGGCATGCCGATCCTGCAAATCGTCTGGGCGCGCATGGCAATGGGCACGCTGATGACCGCGCCCTTCGCCGCGCGGATCGGCGGGATGCGGGGGCTCTGGCCCTCGCGGCCGGGGATGCATGCGCTGCGCACGGCTTTCCTCATCGGGGCGACCTTCTGTTTCTTCTTCGCGCTGAAGTTTCTGCCGATTGCCGATGCGCTGGCCATCTTCTTCGTGCAGCCGCTGGTGGTCACCGCCCTGTCGCCGCTGGTGCTGGGCGAAAGGGTCGGGCCGCGCCGCTGGGCTGCGGTCGCCGTGGGTTTCATCGGTACGCTGGTCATCATCCGTCCCGGCTTTCAGGCGGTCAATCCGGGCATGTTGCTGGCACTTGCCGCAGGGACGAGCCTTGCGCTCTACATGCTGATCACCCGGCGCATGGCGGGGCGCGATCACGCGATGGTCACCACGTTCCAGACCAGCCTGATCGGCGCCATTGCCGTCAGCCTTGCGGTGATCCCGGTCTGGCAGGCGCCCACGCCTGCGCAATGGGCGCTGTTCCTCGCCCTCGGCTTCGTGGCGACCTTCGGCCATTACCTGATCGTCATGGCCTATGACCGGGCTGAGGCGAGCCTGCTGGCCCCCCTGGCCTATACCGAGATGATCATGGCCGTTGCCGTGGGCTGGTGGTTCTTCGGCGATTTCCCGGATCTGTGGACCTTCGTGGGCGTCGGCATCCTGATGGCCTGCGCGCTTTACATCTCGGCCCGCGAGCGTGCCGTGACTAAACCTGCGGAATAAAGACCGGATTTCAACCCCCTGCCGACTTGCCCTGCGGGCTTTGCCTGCCCAGCCTCTGCCCGCGACAGGCAAGGGAAACAGATATGCGCGCAGCGATATGTCGGGACTATGGCGGCCCCGGAGTGGTGAGGATTGAGGATCGGCCCGTGCCGGTGCCCGGACCGGGGCAGGTGCTGATCCGTGTTCTGGCGACGACCGTCAGCGCCGGGGATGCGCGAATCCGCGCGATGCGGATGCCACCGGGGATGGGGGTGCTGGGCCGGGTGCTGTTCGGCCTGCGCCGCCCGCGTCAGCCGGTGCTGGGGGCCGAGTTCTGCGGCAGGGTCGAGACGCTGGGGCCGGGCGCCACGGGCTTTGCGCCAGGCGATCTGGTGGTCGGCATGGCGCGCGGCGGTGTTCATGCCGATTATGCCGTGCTGCCGGCCAACGGCCCGCTGATCCGCAAACCCGGGGCGCTGAGCCTGCATGAGGCCGCTGCGATGGCCTTCGGGGGCACCACGGCGCTGACGTTTCTGCGGGGTGTGACGCGGCTGCGGGCGGGGGAGCGGCTGCTGGTGATTGGTGGCGCCGGGGCTGTCGGCACAGCGGCCGTGCAGATCGGTCGCGCGCTGGGGGCCGGGGTCGCGGCCCTGACCCGGCCCGGAAATACCGCGCTGCTGGCCGGGCTGGGGGCCGAGCCGCTGCCGTTTCACCCGGCCGCCCTGATGCACGAGGCACGGCGCTGGGATGTGGTCCTGGATACGATGGACCTGCCGCGCCCCACTGCCCGCGCGTTGCTGGAACCAGACGGGCGGCTGCTGATGGTGGCAGCCGGGCTGGGCGGCATGCTGGCGCCGGTGGGCAATGCGCTGCGGCGACAAAAGCTGCATGTCGGGATGGCCGGTGAAACCCGCGCCGATCTGGAAGCCCTGGCCGATCTTGTTGCGCGCGGGCACTTCCGCCCCGTCATCGACTGCGTTCTGCCGTTCGAACGTATCGCCGAGGCACACGCGATTGCGGACAGCGGCGCGAAACGCGGCAGCGTGGTGCTGGATCTGACCATCTGAGCAGGGTGGTTGCCGGAAGGTCACGCTGCGGTTTTCCTCGCCCGGCCCCCTTTTCCCGTGCGCCGGGAAGGTTATCTTGCGCCGGGAAGGGACGGCCCTTCCAGGGAACTACATCGCGGGACGGCCCGCCCGAAAGGAAAGGGCCGCAAGATGCGCAGCTTCCGTGACCGTTTGCGCCATGCGCTGAGTTTCGAAATCCTCGGGCTTCTGATCGTCACGCCACTGGCGATCCTGCTGCTGGACATGCCCGCCGCGCATGTGGGCGTGGTGACGGTGGGCAGCGCCACGCTGGCCGTGATCTGGACCTGGGCTTACAACTGGGGGTTCGACCTGATCCTGCACCACCGGCGCGGCGATACCCGCAAGGGGCCGGGTCTGCGCATCCTGCATGCGGTGCTGTTCGAACTGGGGCTGCTGGCGGTGCTGGCGCCCTTCATCGCCTGGTGGCTGGGCGTAAGCCTGACCGAGGCGCTGCTGCTCGATCTGGGCTTCGCTTTGTTCTACATGGTCTACGCTTGGGCGTTTAACTGGGGCTATGACCGGCTGTTCCCGCTGCCGGAATGGGCCGAGGGGCGCTGACCCCTCAGCCCTTCAGCTCGGCGATCAGGCGGATCGGGCCGGGGCTGCCGCGCAGGCGGGCGCGATAGACAGTCAGCGATTCCGCGACCCGCATCACATAGGCGCGGGTCTCGGTGAAGGGGATCATCTCCACCCAGTCCACCACATCCACCGCATCGCTGCGCGGGTCGCCAAATTCGGTGATCCAGCGGCGCGGACGCCCCGGCCCGGCATTGTAGCCCGAGGCGACCAGCGCGATGGATGGCCCGAATTCCTCGACCAGCTTTGCCAGATAGGCCGATCCCAGCGTGGCATTATAGGCCGGGTCGGAGGTCAGCCGCGCCAGTTCGTAGGGCTGCCCGATCTCGGCTGCCGTGCGTCTGGCGGTTTCCGGCATCAGCTGCATCAGCCCGCGCGCGCCCACCGGGCTTTGCGCCGCCGGGTCAAACTCGCTTTCCCGCCGCGCGATGGCCAGCGCGAAGGCGCGTGATACCGCCAGCCCTTCGGCCGGAACCAGATCAGGTACGGGGAAATAGGCGGCAGGCAGGATCACACCCCGCTCTGCCGCCTGTTTGGCGATCAGCACGGCAACATGCGGTTCGTGGATGGTCAGCGCCAGATTGGCGAGGCTGGCGGTATCCTGCGGGCCCAGACCTTCGGCCAGATGCAGGATGAACCGCTTACCCAGCGTCCGGTCGCCTGCGTTGAACAGCAGAAGCGCGGCTTCCAGCACGCTGGAGCGGGCAAAGGTCCGGTTGCGCCAGTCGGGTGCTTGCAGGGGCGCCAGAAGCGCCGGGTCGAGTGGCTGGCCGATGCGTTCGGCGGCAAGCTGCCCGTAATAGGCGGTCTGCATCGTGGCCGCACGGGAATAGGCGGTTTTCGAGGCGGGATCGCCCAAAGCCTCCAGCGCGCGGCCCTGCCAGTAAAGCGCGCGTGAGACCGAGATGGGTGTGGCGACATTCTGTTCCAGATGTCGGAAATGCCCCAGGGCGGTCTGTGCATCCCCCAGCCTGCGCAGGGCGATGAAACCCGCGAGGAACTCCAGATCCGCATAATCGCCGCCCGAGGTAAGATAATGCCGGGCCGCGATGCGATAGGCCGATTTCGCATCGCCATCGCGCAGAAGCTTCCGTGCGAGTTGGGCGCGGCGCTTGCCCCAGGCCTCGGGGCGGCCCAGCGTCTCGGCCTTGGCGGATGCGTCGAGCATCAGCGCCGTCGCCTCGGGCCAGAGATCGCGCGCGATGCGCCAGTCCATGCGGGCATGGGCGATCAGCGGATGGGCCGCCATGGCCGGGGGCAGGGCCGCCAGCCGGGCATCGACGCCAGTGTCGCGCGCCATCAGGGCCAGCCGCGCCTCGGCCAGCGCGCGCCAGTCCGGCGAAAGGCGCGGCAACAGCCGCTTTGCCTCGGCGGCGCGGCCGTCCCACAGCAGGCGTTCCAGCCGTTGCGCGTTCAAAGTCGTCAGACCGGGGTAAAGACCCAGCAGCGCCGCCTCGTCCTCGGGCGTCAGCGGCAGGTCGGTCCAGGCACGGCGGGCCTCGGCCTCAGCCTCGGGTGCGCGGCCGCTGGCGCGCAACGCGCTGATGACGGCCAGACTGCCGGTGCCGGTTTCGGGCAGGTGGCTGCCGAACCAGGCCAGAACACGGTCGGGCGTGGTGGACCGCGCCACTGCCTCTTCTCCTTTTTCGCGCAGATAGGGCAGGCCGGGCCAGTCTGGGCGACGGGCGAGAAAGTCCTCATATTCCGTCAGCGTGCCATCCCCGGAGCGCAACCGCTGCCATTCGATGATGTCGCGACCCACGGGGGATGTACTGGCAGCCAGCCGCATGGCCTCGGGCCAGTTGCGGCGCCCGGCTTCGTTCAGCGCCAGACGCAGGGCGCCGGGCGTGTCGGTTTGCGCCACGGCGGGGGGCGTGGCGACGGGCAGGGCAAGGGCGAGGCTGGCGGCAAGGAGAAGGCGCTTCATGCCCCGAACCTGCCGCAAGCGCGCGGCAGGGGCAATTCACTTCGACGCCAGCGGCGGCGACCGGCGCCCCGGCGCCGCCCAAAATTCTTCGCAAGAATTTTGCCGCCCGCAGGCGGGCGGGGCGCTGCGCTTTGCCTTGGCAATTGCCGCAGGGATCGCTAGAGGAAAGGCGTTCAACCGGGCGAGTCTGCCCCAGCTTCAGGAGATGCGTGTCATGTTCAAAGGGTCCATGCCTGCCCTTGTCACGCCGTTCAAGAACGGCGAGCTGGATGTGGAAACGCTCAAGAAGCTGGTCGAATGGCATATCGCCGAAGGCTCCAACGCGCTGGTTCCGGTGGGGACCACGGGCGAAAGCCCGACGCTGAGCCACGAGGAACATGGCCGGGTCATCGAGATCGTGGTGGAAACCGTTGCGGGCCGCATTCCGGTCATCGCCGGGGCAGGGTCGAATGCAACGGCCGAAGGGATCGGCCTGATCCAGCATGCCGAACGCGCGGGCGCCGATGCGGCGCTGGTGGTGACGCCCTATTACAACAAGCCGACCCAGGCCGGGATGATCGCGCATTTCACCGCGCTGCATGATGCCTCGGCGCTGCCGATCATCATCTACAACATTCCGGGCCGCTCCGTCGTGGACATGACCCCCGAGACGATGGGCATGCTTGCAAAACTGCCGCGCATCGTCGGCGTGAAGGATGCCACCGGCAAGATTGAACGGGTGAGCCAGCAGCGCGCAAGCTGCGGTGCCGATTTCATTCAGCTTTCGGGCGAGGATGCGACGGCACTGGGCTTCAACGCCCATGGCGGCGTGGGCTGCATCTCGGTCACGGCGAACGTGGCGCCGCGTCTGTGCGCGGAGTTCCAGGCAGCGACGCTGGCCGGTGATTATGCCAGGGCCCTGGAGTATCAGGACCGTCTGATGCCGCTGCATGAGGCGATCTTCATCGAGCCGGGTCTGGTGGGGGCCAAATACGGTCTTTCGCTGCTGGGTCTGTGCAGCGAGGAGGTGCGTCTGCCGCTGGTCGGGCTCACCGATGGCACCAAGGCGCGCATCCGTGCGGCGATGGAGCACGCGGGGCTGCTCTAAGAGGGGCTCTGCCCCCGCGCCTGCGGCGCGCGCCCGGGATATTTGGACCAGGATAAAGGCCCTGCACCTGCGGGGCCTTTTTGACGCGAGGGGACACGGATGACCGACAATCTGCGCGGCAGTCTGTTCATGGTGGCGGCCATGCTGGGATTTGCCATTGAGGACATGCTGCTCAAGCGTGTTGCCGGGGCAGGGGTGCCGGTGGGCGAGGTGCTGATGCTGTTCGGCACCGGCGGTATGCTGGCTTTTGCCGCCCTGACCGCGCGGGCCGGGCAGGCGCTGTGGCATCCTGCCGTGGTCGCGCCGCGCATGTTGTGGAAGGCGGGCTTCGAGGTCGGCGGGCGGCTGTTCTATACGCTGGCCATCGCGCTGACGCCACTGTCCAGCGCCAGTGCCATCCTTCAGGCGACGCCGCTGGTGGTGGTGGCCGGGGCCGCGCTGATCTTTGGCGAGCGGGTGGGCTGGCGCCGCTGGTCGGCCATTCTTGTCGGGCTGGCCGGCGTTCTGCTGATCCTGCGGCCGGGGCTGGAGGGGTTCAGCGCCGCCTCGCTTCTTGCGGTTGCCGGGCTTCTGGGCTTTGCCGGGCGCGATCTGGCGACGCGGGCGGCGCCGAAGGTGCTGAGCAATCTGCAACTCGGGATCTACGGCTTTGCCGCCATGGTGCCGACCGGCGCGGGATTGTTGCTGTGGGAGGGCGGCGCGGTGGTTCCGGCCGCGCTGCAATGGGCTGAACTGGCGGGCGCGGTATGCGTAGGGGTCTTTGCCTACTGGGCGCTGACCGTGGCGATGCGCACGGGCGAGGTAAGTGTGGTGACGCCGTTCCGCTATACCCGCCTGCTGTTCGCGCTGGTGCTGGGGATGGTGGTGTTCCACGAGCGTCCCGATGCGGCGACACTGATCGGTTCTGCGATTGTGGTGGCCGCCGGGGTCTTTACCCTGTTGCGCGGCAGGGCCTCCGCGCGTGGCTGATCCGGGGTGTGGCCGGGGGTGATCTGGACTTTCATTCCCGGCTCGCCTATCTGATGCCGACCATGGCCCAGAAATCCGATCCCAATTCCAAGCTGATTGCCGAAAACCGCCGGGCGCGTTTCGATTACTTCATCGAAAGCGATCTGGAGGCAGGTATCATGCTGCTGGGGTCCGAGGTGAAATCGCTGCGTCAGGGCGGATCGAACCTTGGCGAAAGCTATGCCTCGGTGGAGGAGGGTGAACTGTGGCTGATCAACAGCTATGTCGCCCCGTATCGCGAGGCAAAAACCTGGGGCCATGAGGAACGCCGCAAGCGCAAGCTGCTGGTGTCGCGGCGCGAACTGGCGCGGCTGTGGAATGCGACCGCGCGCGAGGGTATGACCATCGTGCCGCTCAAATGGTATTTCAACGAACGCGGGCTGGTGAAGGTGAAGCTGGGCATCGCCAAGGGCAAGAAGATGGCCGACAAGCGCGCCACCGAAGCCAAGCGCGACTGGGACCGCCAGAAGCAACGCCTGCTGCGGCACGGCTGAAATTCCCCCTCACTTCCGGTGGCCGCGGTGATTGGCAAGCGGCGGTGGCAGGTGCAGGCTTGCCGCATCGGGCCGCTGTGGCCCGGCTGTAAGGGAACGAGTTCATGGAACTGATCATCAGTCTGATCGCGGGGGCGCTGGGCGGCAATGGCGCGGGCGCCGTGCTGAAGAACCTCAGCCTTGGTCCGCTGGGCAATTCGATCGTGGGGATTCTGGGCGGTGGCCTGGGCAGCCAGCTTCTCGCCATGCTGGGGGCGGGCGGCATGGCTGGAGCGGGCGGCGCTGATCTGGCCTCGATCATCGGCAGCATCGCTTCAGGCGGTGTCGGCGGCGGGGTGCTGCTGGCCATTGTCGGGGCGATCCGCAGCGCGATGGCAAAGTAAGCCCGTCAGCGCCGGGCCGTGGCTTGGCGCTTGCCTCGGAAGGCGGCAATCGGTAAGCCGGTCCTGATTAGACGAGGAGCCGCGCATGACTTCCGCCTTCCGCGACGACCCGAAAACGCTGGTCTCGACCGACTGGCTGGCCGCGCATCTGAAAGACCCCGATCTGCGGGTGCTGGATGCAAGCTGGTATATGCCCGACGCCGGGCGCGATGCGAAAGCCGAATATGACGCCGGTCATATCCCCGGCGCACGTTTCTTCGATATTGACGAGATTTCCGACCAGCGCTCTGCCCTGCCGCATATGGCGCCGCCGGTCGAGAAATTCATCAGCCGCATGCGCGCCATGGGAGTGGGTGACGGGCATCAGGTTGTGATCTACGACGGCGCCGGGCTGTTTTCGGCCGCGCGCGTCTGGTGGACCTTCCGCCTGATGGGCAAGACAGATGTCGCGGTGCTGGACGGCGGCCTGCCGAAATGGAAGGCCGAGGGGCGCGAGATTGAGGACATGCCGCCGGTGCTGCGCGACCGCCATATCACCGTCAGCCGTCAGGCCGGGCTGGTGAAGGATGTGACGCAGGTGGCCCATGCCAGCAAGCTGGGTGAGGCCGAGATCATCGACGCCCGCTCCGCCCCGCGCTTCCGGGGCGAGGTGGCCGAGCCGCGGCCGGGTCTGCGCTCGGGGCATATCCCTGGATCGAAGAACCTGCCGTTCGGCGAGCTGTTCAATGCCGACGGCACCATGAAGAATGACGCCGATCTGCGGGCGGCTTTCACAGCGGCGGGGGTAGATCTGTCCAAACCGGCGATCACCACCTGCGGCTCCGGGGTGACTGCCGCCATCCTCGCGTTGGGGCTGGAACGGATGGGCCATCGCAACTGGGCGCTCTATGACGGCTCTTGGGCCGAATGGGGCATGTACGACGACCTGCGGGTCGCCAAAGGCTGAGCCCTGCCCGGTTTCCACGGGGCTCTACTTCTCTGGAAGGTGAACGGGATGTTTGACGCATTGAAGGCGCAGCCGCAGGACAAGATCCTGCAACTGATCGCCATGTTCCGCGAAGACACGCGGGCGGACAAGATCGACCTTGGCGTCGGGGTCTACAAAGACCCGACCGGGCTGACCCCGGTGATGCGGGCGGTCAAGGCCGCCGAGAAGAAGCTCTGGGAAGCCGAGACGACAAAGACCTATACCGCGCTGGCTGGTGAGCCCGCCTATAACATGGCGATGCGTCGCATGATCCTTGACGGTGCGGTGGCGGAGGAGCGTCTGGCTTCGGTCGCGACGCCCGGCGGGACGGGGGCCATCCGGCAGGCGCTGGAACTGGTGAAGCTGGCCGATCCGAAGGCGACGGTCTGGCTGTCGGCACCGACCTGGCCGAACCATCCGTCGATCATCAAATACCTTGGCATCCCGATGGCCGAATACCGCTATTTCGATGCGGCCAGCGGCGGTGTCGATTTCGCAGGGATGATGGAGGATCTGGGCCGGGTGAAGCCGGGTGATGTGGTGCTGCTGCATGGCTGCTGCCACAACCCGACCGGCGCGAACCTGACCGCCGATCAATGGGCCGAGGCGGTTGAACTGCTGGCCGGGCGCGGTGCGCTGCCGCTGGTCGATCTGGCCTATCAGGGCTTTGGCGACGGGCTGGAGGCCGATGCGTCTGCGACGCGGCTGGTGGCCGAAAGCTTCCCCGAGGTGCTGATCGCTGCTTCGTGCAGCAAGAATTTCGGGATCTACCGCGAACGCACCGGCATCCTGATCGCCGTGTCGAAGGATGCGGAGGCCACGAAAATCACGCAGGGCAATCTCGCCTTCCTGAACCGCCAGAACTACAGCTTCCCGCCGGATCATGGCGCGCGGGTGGTGACGGTGATCCTTGAGGATGCCGCGCTGACCGCCGACTGGAAGGCCGAGCTGGAGGAGGTGCGACTGAACATGCTGGGCCTGCGCGAGCAACTGGCCGAGGAACTGCGCAAGGCCACCAATTCCGACCGTTTCGATTTCGTGGCGCGCCATCGCGGCATGTTCTCGCGGCTGGGGCTGACCGAGGCGCAGGTGAACCGGCTGCGTGAGGAGCATGGCATCTACATGGTGGGCGACTCGCGCATCAACATCGCAGGGCTGAACGCGAAAACCGTGCCGGTGCTGGCGCGTGCCGTGGCTTCGGTCCTGTGACGGCGGGGGTGACGCAAAAGTTTTCCTGAAAACTTTTGCAAATTTCTTTGCAAGAAATTTGAAAGGCCCGGAGCTTGCTCCGGGCCTTTTCCTTTGCCCGAGGTCGGGCTGGGTGTGGCGGGCCGGGGAGGAGGTCGGCCCGCCGGGACGCTTAGCCGTGATAGGCGCTTTCACCATGCGAGGTGAGGTCAAGGCCCTGACGCTCGCTGTCATTATCCACGCGCAGGCCGACAACCATGTCCACCAGCTTGTAGAGGATGAAAGAGATCACGCCGCTCCAGACGATGGTGATGACGACCGACTGGAACTGCACCCAGGTCTGCGCCGCGATCGAGTAGTCGTCGCCGTTCACGCCGCCCAGCGTCGCCGCCGAGAAGATGCCGGTGCCGATGGCGCCGACGATACCGCCCACGCCGTGAATGCCGAACACGTCAAGGCTGTCATCGTAGCCGAGTTTGATCTTCACCACGGTGACGAAGTAGTAGCAGATGGCAGCAGCGATCACGCCGAGCAGGATGGCGCCCATCGGGCCGACGGTGCCGCAGGCCGGGGTGATGGCCACGAGACCGGCCACCATGCCCGACACACCGCCCAGCATCGAGGCCTTGCCGCGCAGCATGCCTTCCAGCGCAGACCAGGCGACAGCGGCGGCAGCGGTGGCGAGGAAGGTGTTGATCATGGCGAGTGTCGCGCCGCCGTTGGCTTCAAGGTTCGAGCCGACGTTGAAGCCGAACCAGCCGACCCACAGCATCGAGGCGCCGATCATGGTCATCACCATCGAATGCGGGGCCATGTTCTCTTTGCCGTAGCCGACGCGCTTGCCGATCACGAGGCTGCCGACCAGCGCCGCGATCCCGGCGTTGATGTGCACAACGGTGCCGCCCGCAAAGTCGATGGCACCCATATTGAAGATCAGGCCTGCGCCGTCCCACACCATATGGGCGATGGGGAAGTAGCAGAACGTCCCCCACAGCACGCTGAACAGCAGCACGGCGGTGAACTTCACCCGTTCGGCGAAGGCGCCGATGATCAGGGCCGGGGTGATGGCCGCAAAGGTCATCTGGAAGGCGATGAACAGGTATTCCGGGATCACCACGCCGTCGGTGAAGGTGGCCGACATGCTGTCAGGCGTCACACCGGCGAGGAACAGCTTGCCGAGGCCACCCCAGAACGGCGAGGTGCCGCCGCCGAAGGCGAAGGAATAACCGTAGATCACCCAGACCAGCATCATCACGCAGGCGATCAGCGTGGTCTGCATCAGCACCGACAGCATGTTCTTGGTGCGCACGAGGCCGCCGTAGAACAGCGCCAGGCCCGGCAGCGTCATGAACAGCACGAGAACGGTGGAGGTCATCATCCAGGCGACGTCGCCCTTATCCATCACCTGCGCGACTTCGGCGACGGCTTCGGTGGCCTCGGCGGTGGCTTCCTGCGCCCAGACGGGCAGCGCGGTCACTGCCGCGAGCCCCGCAAGGCCAGAGAGTTTGGTCAAAGTTTTCATGGTCGTTGTTTCCCCTTCCACCCGCATCTCAAAGCGCGTCGTCATTGGTTTCGCCGGTGCGCACGCGCACGGCCTGTTCGACATCCAGAACGAAGATCTTGCCGTCACCGATCTTGTCGGTCCGGGCGGTGGAGCGGATCGTTTCCACCACCTGATCGGCCAGGCTGTCGGAGACCACGATCTCCAGCCGCACTTTCGGCACGAAATTCACGGCATATTCTGCGCCGCGATAGATTTCCGTATGACCCGACTGCGAGCCGAAGCCCTTGATCTCGGTTACCATCATCCCGCGCACCCCGATGGTGGTGAGCGCCTCGCGGACTTCCTCAAGCTTGAACGGCTTGATTGCTGCGATGATCAGTTTCACGTGCGTCCCCTTCTCTGGCAGACGGCCCGCTGCGGGGCCTTGCGCACTCAGAAGGCGGAGAATGCTGCGAGTGCACAAGAAACGACGTCCGCAAGGGGCGGGCAGGAGACGACAAGTTGCACATTTTTTGCACTTTCTCCTGCGACTGAATATTTTTTGTGCGGAAACGAATTGCGAATCGCGGGCGCATGCCCTCCACAACAGGCGTGCGACAGGGTAAGATTCCCCAAAACAAGATCAGAGCAGGCGTGACGGGCATGAGTGGATCGGGAAACAAGGGCAAGACGCTGGTGGCGGATCGGCGCTATGGCGGGGGCGGGGCCAAGCCACCGCCGAAAAAGCCTGCCGCCGCGAAGAAATCGCCCGCTCCGCGCAAACGCCCGCCCCGCAAGCACGGTCTGATCATGGGGTTCATTCTGGGCATCCTGTCGATGATCTGGCGGGTGGTCTGGGGAATCGGCTGGCGCGTCACCGCCGTTGTCGGGCTGATCCTGTTTGGCGCGGCCTTCTATTTTGAACAGCGCCTGCCGCAGGTATCGGACCTTGTGGATGCCCGCGCGCGCGGATCGGTGACCATGCTGGACCGCGATGGCAAGGTCTTTGCCTGGCGCGGCGAAACCTTCGGCGGCATGATCACCGCCGAAAACGTCTCCAAACACCTGAAGAATGCCGTGGTGGCGACCGAGGACAAGCGGTTCTTCCATCATTTCGGCGTCAGCCCGCGCGGCATTGCCTCGGCCATCCGCATCAACCTTGCCGAAGGCCGTGGCCCGCTGGAGGGCAACGGCGGTTCGACCATCACGCAGCAGGTGGCAAAGCTTCTGTGCCTTGGCGTCGAATATGATGCGAAACAGTGGAAATCCGAAGCCGCCTACGAGGAAGACTGCCGCTCGGGCGGGGTGTGGCGGAAGGTGAAGGAGATTCCCTTCTCGCTGGCGATGGAATGGAAATATTCCAAGGATGACATCCTGACGATCTATTTCAACCGCGCTTATCTGGGTGCGGGTGCGCGCGGGTTCGAAGCGGCAGCGCAGCGGTACTTTGGCAAATCGGCCAATCAGGTGAATCCGGCTGAAGCCGCGATGCTGGCGGGCCTGCTGAAAGCACCCTCGCGCTATGCCCCGACCAACAATCTGAAACGGGCGCAGGACCGGGCCAATGTCATTATCGGCCTGATGGAAGAGCAGGGCTATCTGACCAGGGCCGAGGCCGATGATGCCCGCGCGCATCCGGCACAGCTTTCGGAGGCTGCGCAAAAGAATGCGGGTGGCTTCTTTGCCGACTGGGTCATGGAATCCGGTCCTGCCTTCCTGACCAAGGAAACCACCGAGGATGTGATCATTCGCACCACGCTGGATCAGAAGATCCAGCGCGACGCGGAAGGCGCGCTGCAATTCGTCTTTGAAACCAAGGTGCAGGAAGGCTCCAAAGCGCAGGCCGCCATCGTGGTGATGAGCGCGGATGGTGCCGTGCGCGGCATGGTCGGCGGGCGCAAGATTGCGGCCGCGGGCAGCTTCAACCGGGCGACGCAGGCGCTGCGGCAGACGGGATCGGTGTTCAAGCCCTTTGTCTATGCCGCTGCGCTGGATCTGGGCTACAGCCCGTCGGATTATGTCGAGGATACGCCGCTGACGATGCGGATACCCGGCTCCGGCCCCTGGACGCCCGAGAATTACGACAAGAAGTTCAAGGGTATGATCACGCTGACGCAGGCGCTTGCGGAAAGCCGCAATATCCCGGCGGTGCGCGTGTCCGAGGCGGTGGGCCGCGATGTGGTGCGGCAGGTGGCGCAACAGTTCGGGGTGAAAAGCGATCTGGCGGCGGGTCCGGCGCTGGCGCTGGGGGCTTCGGAAAGCACCTTGCTGGAGATGACGGGCGCCTATGCCGGTATCCTCAACGGCGGCTCGTCGGTGCAGCCCTATGGTCTGGTGGAACTGAAGTTGCAGGGCGATGACACCGAGCTTATCGGCCAGTCGGGCGGTATCGGTGAGCGGGTGATCAGCCAGAATGCGGCGCAGTTGCTGACCTATATGATGACGCAGGTGATCCAGAAGGGCACCGGCGGCCGGGCGCGGCTGGGCGATACACCCGTTGCGGGCAAGACGGGCACCACCAATGCTTCGCGCGATGCGTGGTTCATCGGTTTCTCGGCACATTATGTTGTCGGGGTCTGGATGGGCTATGACGACAATACGCCGCTGAAGGGTGTGACCGGCGGCGGTCTTCCGGCCGAAATCTGGCATGAGGTGATGGCGCGGGTCCACAAGGGCATCCCCGCGACGCCGCTGCCGATGATCGTGCCAGAGCCGCGTCTGCCACCCAGCGCTGGTGCCTCGGCATCATCCGGCGATGTCGGCGGTGTGCCGCAGGGCCAGCAGTATGCGCCTCAGCCCCAGCAGGGTGGCCAGCCGCCTGCGCAGGGCAGCGACCCGATTGCCGATGCGCTGCGCGATGTGCTGGGGACGACCTCGGGGCTTTACTGAAACAGCCGCAGCACCAGTGGGGCCACGAAGGCGGTCAGCACCGCGTTCAGCCCCATGCCGAGGCCGGCGAAGGCCCCGGCCACCGGATGCACCTGAAAGGCGCGGGCGGTGCCGATGCCATGGGCAGCGACGCCGGTGGCAAAGCCCCGCGCGCGCCAGTCGCGGATTCCCAGCGCATTCAGCAGCGGTGTGGTGCAGATCGCCCCGATGATGCCGGTCAGGATCACCAGCACGGCGGTCAGCGTGGGTGAGCCGCCCAGCCGCTCGGATATGCCCAGAGCCACCGGCGCGGTGGCGGATTTTGGCGCGAGCGAGGCCAGAACCTCGCCGGTGATGCCGAAGGCCCGTGCGATGGCCACGGCCGATCCGGCGGCGACCACAGATCCGGTGACCAGCGCCGCCAGCAGTGGCAGCGCGGCGCGGCGCACATGGGGCAGGTTGTCCCACAGCGGCAGCGCGAGCGCGACCGTGGCGGGGCCCAGCAGGAAGTGCACGAATTGCGCTCCCTCGAAATAGGTGGGGTAAGGCGTATCGGTCAGCCACAGCAGCCCCGCCAGCAGTGCGACTGCGATCAGCACCGGGTTGGCCCAGGGTTTGCGCCCCGCCGCGCGGAAACAGGCGTCCCCTGCCGCATAGGCCGCGAGCGTTGCCGTCAGCCACAGAAGCGGCCCGCGCGCGAGGTAAGACCAGATCTCGGCGAAATCGGTCATGCTTCCGGTTCCATTTTCATCAGCTTTGCTACAGCGGTAAAGGCCAGCGCCCCGGCGCCGATGGCGAGGATGGTCGAAACGATCAGCACCACGGCCAGTGCCGGGCCATAGCCCGCGAGCGT
This sequence comes from Gemmobacter nanjingensis, assembly GCF_014652195.1. NCBI lineage: Bacteria > Pseudomonadati > Pseudomonadota > Alphaproteobacteria > Rhodobacterales > Paracoccaceae > Gemmobacter > Gemmobacter nanjingensis. The sequence continues at coordinate 71,452 of NZ_BMYI01000003.1, read as the reverse complement.
GCCAAGATGGCCCACGACGCCGGTGCCCGCAGGCACGAACAGCAGCGAGAGGTTGCCAAGTATGCCCTGCGCGAGCGGGCGCACGATCGTGACCAGGCCGGGAAAAACGGCAAAACCGGCAATCAGGATCAGCATTCCCAGCACCGGGCCGGGCAGTGGCAGCCCGGTCACGCGTGTCAGCATTTCACCGGCAAGCTGGGCGCCAAGAAGGGTCAGAAGGGCTGGGATCATGCGGCCTCCGGGGTTTTGTCGGAGACTGAGACAAAGCGCGGATTCAGGGAAGGGGCAAGACCGGCTTGCGGAAGGTCAGGCTTGTCGGGCGGTCATAACCTGCATGCGCCGTGGCCTCGGTCTGGGTGAAGCCCATCGCGGTGAAGGCGGCGTGGTTTTCCACCAGCTCCACCCGGCTTTGCAATTCCAGCGTGGGAAAGCCCAGTGCGCGGGCGCGCATCTCGGCGCAGGCGATCAGGCGGCGGGCGAGGCCGCGCCCCCGCTCGGTCTTTGCGGTGGCGACCTTTCCGACGTAAAGCGCATCGGCCTTCGGGGTCAGGACCATGCAGGCCACGGGTGGTGCGCCGATCACCCAGACCTCGCCCGTCTTTGCCTGCGCGCCCAAATCCGCTTCGGTCAGCCGGTGCATGGAGGAAGGCGGGTCGATCCGCCCGTCCATATAGGCGAAGGCCGCGCGGATCAGCGCCAGCACCGGCGCCATGTCATCCTCGGGCGCCAGACGGCGCGGCGGCGGCGCGGCAAGGGTGGTCCAGGGCAGATGTTCGTCAGTATGGACCTCGGTTTCCGCCACGAAATCCTGCGGGCGGTCCAGCGTGGCGGCGTGCAGATGCACCTCGCCCGGAAACCGGGCCGAGCGATAGGCCAGCGGGCTGCCGCACTGGCCGCACCGATCCCAGAAGGTGCCGGGGCTGCTGCAATGGCTGGCGCGATCCGGGCCGGACCAGCGCAGGGCCGCCTCTGCCGCGCCCAGATAGCTGGCAAAACCCGCCCCGGTCGCCTTGCGGCAGGACGCGCAATGGCAATGCGCGGTCCAGAGGGGCGGCGCGTCCAGCCGGTAGGTGGTAGCGCCGCAAAGGCAGGCGCCGGTGATCGGGGGTGAAAGGCTCATGCCCCGATCCTCGCCGCAGCCTTGCCTTGCGTCAATTGCCGGATTTCGCGGCGCTTTGGCGCAGGGGAACAGCCAACATCTTGGGGATAACCCCGCCCATCCCCGCCATATGCGGGGGGCAGAGATTGACTCCACTCCTCGCAACCCCGACGATGCCACCCCCGAAACGGAGATTCCCTTGCGGTTCACCCGCCTCAGACTGAACGGCTTCAAAAGCTTTGTCGATCCGACGGAGCTGGTGATTCACGATGGCCTGACCGGCGTCGTGGGGCCGAACGGCTGTGGCAAGTCGAACCTGCTGGAGGCATTGCGCTGGGTCATGGGGGAAAACCGCCCCACCGCCATGCGCGGCGGCGGGATGGAGGATGTGATCTTCGCTGGCGCGGCCACCCGCCCGGCGCGCCACTTTGCCGAGGTGGCGCTGGTGCTGGACAACAGCGAGCGGCTGGCGCCCTCCGGGTTCAACGATGCCGATGCGCTGGAAATCGTGCGTCGCATCACCAAAGACGCGGGGTCCGCCTACAAGGCCAACGGCAAGGACGTGCGGGCACGCGACATCCAGATGCTGTTCGCCGATGCTTCGACCGGGGCGCAAAGCCCGGCTCTGGTGCGGCAGGGGCAGATTTCGGAGCTGATCAACGCCAAGCCCAAGGCGCGTCGGCGTATTCTGGAAGAGGCGGCGGGGATTTCCGGCCTTTATCAGCGGCGGCACGAGGCCGAACTGCGGCTGAACGCGACCGAGCAGAACCTGACCCGCGTGGATGATGTGCTGGAGCAGCTTGCGGCGCAGCTTGCAACGCTGGCGCGGCAGGCGCGGCAGGCGGCGCGGTATCGTGAGATCGGCGAGGAACTGCGCCGTTCGGAAGGGATGCTGCTGTATCGCCGCTGGCGTGAGGCCGATCTGGCGCGGGCCGAGGCGGAGGATGTGCTGCGCGGGCGGCTTCTGGCCGCGGCTTCGGCTGAAAAGGCCGCGCGCGAGGCGACGAAACGGCGCGAGGCGGCCGAGGATCTGCTGCCGCCCCGGCGCGAGGAGGAAGCCATCGCAGGTGCGGTCTTGCAGCGGCTGGTGGTGCAGCGCGACGCGCTGAATGATCAGGAAGCGCGGGCGCGGCAGGTCATCGAAACCCTGCATGGCCGCATCGCCCAGCTTGCCCGTGACATGGAGCGCGAGGCCGGGCTGAACCGCGATGCGGGCGAAACCATTGCCCGGCTGGACTGGGAGATGGAGGCGCTGGCCCGCGCCCATGACGGCCATGACGAGCGGCTGGCGGAGGCGGTGGAAGTGGCGCGCGAAGCCGGGGCGATCCTGTCGGAACGGGAAGCGCAGCTTGCCGACCGGACCGAGGATGTCGCGCGTCTGGCGGCGCGGCACCAGTCGGCGCAGCGCCTGCTGACCGATACCCGCGCCACGCTGGAGCGGGCCGAGGCCGAGGCGGCTCGGGCACGGGATGCGGTTGCCACAGCGACCGGCGCGCTGGAAACAGCGGCAGAGGCGCAGGACAGCGCGGCAGAGACGCAGGAAGAGGCCATCGCGCTGGCCGAGGCGGCGGAAGAGGCGCTGGCCAGCGCCGAGGAAGCCCGCGCCGAAACGCAGACCCGCGAGGCGGAAGCCCGTGCCGCGCGATCTGGTGCTGAGGGCGAGGCCAATGCTTTGCGCGCCGAGGTCGCGGCTTTGGCCCGTCTGGTGGACCGCGAGGCGCAGGCGGGCACGCAATTGCTGGACCGGGTGCAGGTCACGCCAGGTTATGAGGCGGCGCTGGGGGCAGCCTTGGCGGACGACCTGCGCGCGCCGGAACTGGCCGAAGGGGCGCGTTCCGGCTGGGCCTTGCTGCCGGATTACGACGCGCCGCAACCGCTGCCCGAGGGGGTGGCGCCGCTTTCGGCCCATGTCACCGTGCCCGAGGTGCTGTGCCGCCGGATTGCCCAGATCGGTCTGGCCGACCGGGCGCAGGCGGCGGCTTTGCAGGCACAATTGCGCCCCGGTCAACGGCTGGTCAGCCTGAACGGCGATCTGTGGCGCTGGGACGGGTTCCGGGCGGGGGCGGAGGATGCGCCATCGGCCGCCGCGCTGCGTCTGCAACAGCTTAACCGTCTGGTGCAGTTGAAGCGCGATCTGGAAGAGGTCGCCGCGCGGGCTGAGGGCGCGAAACAGGCGCATGAGGCATTGCAGGCCCGTCTGAGTGATCTCAACCGGGCCGATCAGATGGCGCGCGAGGCGCGGCGTGCCGCTGACCAGCGCGTGACCGAGGCGGGCAGGGCACTGGCGCGGGCCGAGGCTGACCGCTCGCTCGCCGCTGGCAAGCTGGAGGCCGCGCGGCTGGCCGTGACGCGATTTGATGACGAGGCGATGGCCGCGCGGTCGCGCCTGGCCGAGGCCGAAGCCGGGGCAGGCGGGCTGGACGATCTGGAAACCGCGCGCAGCGGGGTCGAGGCATTGCGCATGGCGGTCGAGGCCGCGCGCATCACCATGATGTCCCGCCGTTCCGCGCAGGATGAACTGCGGCGCGAGGGCGAGGCCCGCGTGCGGCGGCGGCAAGAGGTCACCAAGGAAATCTCGGGCTGGCGGCATCGTCTGGATACGGCGGAAAAGCGCAGCGCCGAACTGGCCGAACGCAAGGCCGAGGCGGAGGAGGAACTGGTCGAGGCCAGCGCCGCGCCCGAGGAAATCGCCATCAAGCGCGAGGAACTGGGCGAAGCGATCGACGCCGCCGAGGCTCGTCGCCGCAAGGCCGCCGATGCGCTGGCCGAGGCCGAGGGCAAGCTGCGCGAGGCGCAACTGGCCGAGCGGGACGGGGAGCGGTTGGCAGGTGAGGCCCGCGAGGCCCGCGCCCGCGCCGATGCGCGCGCCGATGCGGCCCGCGAAACCGTCGCCTATGCGGCGGAACGTATCCGCGAGGAGATGGATCTTGCGCCCGCCGAATTGCTGGACCGGCTGAAGGCCGACCCGGATGTCATGCCCGCCGCCGAGGTGCTGGAGACTGATGTGAACCGGCTGAAACGCCAGCGCGACTCGCTGGGGGCTGTGAACCTGCGCGCCGAGGAAGATGCAAAGGCGGTGCAGACCGAACATGACCAGCTTCAGCAGGAAAAATCTGATCTGGAAGAAGCGGTGAAGAAACTGCGCGCCGGGATTCAGGGGTTGAACCGCGAAGGCCGCGAACGTCTGCTGACCGCCTTCGAACAGGTCAACGGGTCTTTCGGCACGCTGTTCAATCACCTGTTCGGCGGCGGTGAGGCGCGTCTGGTGCTGGTGGAAAGCGATGACCCGCTGGAAGCCGGGCTGGAAATCATGTGCCAGCCGCCCGGCAAGAAGCTGTCCACGCTCAGCCTTCTGTCGGGGGGCGAACAGACGCTGACAGCACTGTCGCTGATCTTCGCGGTGTTCCTCGCCAATCCCGCACCGATTTGCGTGCTGGACGAGGTGGACGCGCCCTTGGATGATGCGAACGTCACACGCTTCTGCGACCTCCTGGACGAGATGACCCGGCGCACAGAGACGCGGTTCCTGATCATCACCCACCACGCCGTGACCATGGCGCGGATGGACCGGCTGTTCGGGGTGACGATGCAGGAACAGGGGGTCAGCCAGTTGGTCAGTGTCGATCTGAAGAAGGCGGAGGCGCTGGTGGCATGACCGGGGCAGAGGTGCAGGCGGCTTTCGTCACCGCAGGGTTTTGTGGTGTCGAAGCGGAGGGCGGCGTGGTCTATGCCCGCGTCACTCCGCAATCGCCCGAGTTCCGGGCAGAGGAAACCGAAGCCGGCTGGCGGCTGCTGCTGCCGTGGAACGTGACCCCGCCCGCCGAGGCGATGGCGGCGTGGAATGCCCTGATGGGGGCCGCCCGGATGGAGTTGCATCAGGGCGAGGCGCGGCTGGTCATGGGCTTTCCGGGGCCGCAAGTGCTGATCCGCTGGGCCGCCCTGGCAGTCGAGGCAGAGGTGCATTTCATCCGCTGGCGCCGCGACCGGCGTCCTTGGGAGGGCATGTGATCAGAACGCATTGCCGATCACGAAGGCCGCCGCCCGGATCACGCCCCAGGATACCAGTCCCAGCCACAGGAACGAAACCACCGCCGCGCCAAGGCCAGCCAGCACCCAGAGCCCGTCACGCTCCATGATCGCCAGTGCGAGGATGCAGACGCTGAGCGAGGGCAGCAGATTGCCCAGCGGCACCGGCAGCGACAAAAGGATCGCCAGCGCCAGGCAGATCATCCCCAGCAATCGTTCGGCCAGCGGCGCGGTCAGCAGCGGCCAGCGGTGGCGCAACAGCCTTTCGGCCCGGTGCAGATGCGGCAGGGCGCGTGCCACCAGTTGCCGGACCTGCGCGGTCGCCATGGATCTTTCGGCGATCAGCCGGGGCAGATGCGGCGGCCGTCCCAGCGCCATCTGGGCCGAAAGAAAGATGATCGGCAGGCCAAGGATCGTCGCCACGCCCGGCGGGGTCGGCAGGATGTTCGGAAAGGCAAAGACGAACAGCAGTGCAGCACCTGCCCGGTCCTGCATCGCAGCCAGCATGTCGCCAATGCTCAGCCGTGGGTGCGGATGCGCGCTGGCTGTTGCGTGCAGCAGATCGGAAAAGCGCGGCTCGCCGTGGCGGGGCAGAGCGCGCGGGGCGGCATTGGGCATGGCATGGCCTCTGGCATCGGATGCCTGCCGGTCTATCCCCGCCCTGTATCAGCCTGACGACAGCCGCGCCGGGGGTGACAGGCCGGGGCCGCTGTGGCACTTTGGCCGGGGATGACTGGCTGGCGGGGGTAATGCCGATGATGGAAGCGGAACAGGGGCAGTTCGATCTGGACGGTTTTCTGCCCTATCTGCTCAATCAGGCGGCGGAGGCGACTTCGAAATCCTTCTATGCAGTTTATCGCGCTGACTACGGCATGACCCGCACGCAATGGCGCGTCATGGCCAATCTGGGCCGCTTCGGCGCCATGACAGCGCGGGACATCTGCCGCATTTCACATATCGAAAAAACCAAGGTCAGCCGCGCGGTCGCGGCGCTGGAGGCCGAGGGCCATCTGGCGCGCAACCCCAGCCCGACCGACCGGCGGGCCGAAATCCTGTCGCTGACCCCGGCCGGGCGCGAGGTGTTCCTGCGGCTGGGTCAGCGCGCGCTGGATTACGACCGCATGCTGCGCGAAAGTCTTGGCACGACCGAGGCGGCCCGGCTGGAGGCGCTGTTGCGCGCCCTGATCGCGCAGGGCAGCGACGTGACGGACGAGGACTGACCGCTGCGCGCTTGCAAGCGGGCGCGGCCCCCCCTATGAGGCGGCAATCCCTGACGGACGGAGCGGCGGCATGAATATCCTCATCCTCGGCAGCGGCGGGCGCGAGCATGCGCTGGCCTGGGCGGTCAAGCAGAACCCGAAATGCGACCGGCTGATCGTGGCGCCGGGCAATGCCGGAATTGCGCAGATCGCCGAATGCGCCAGCCTCGATATTCTGAACGGCCGTGACGTGGTGCGCTTCTGCGAGGAAAACGCCATCGACTTCGTGATTGTCGGCCCCGAGGCGCCGCTGGCGGCAGGCGTGGCCGATGCGACCCGCGCGGCGGGCATCCTGACCTTCGGACCCAGCGCCGAGGCGGCTCGGCTGGAAGCCTCGAAAGGGTTCACCAAGGAAATCTGTGATGCCTGCAATGCACCGACCGCCGGTTACGCCCGCTTTACCGAGGCGCAGGTCGCGAAAGACTACATCCGCCGCGTCGGCGCGCCGCTGGTGGTGAAGGCCGATGGCCTTGCTGCGGGGAAGGGCGTCATCATGGGCATGACCGAGGCCGAGGCGCTGGCCGGGATCGACGAGATCTTCGGTGGCGCCTTCGGGGACGCGGGTGCCGAGGTGGTGATCGAGGAGTTCATGGAAGGCGAGGAAGCCAGCTTCTTCATCCTTTCCGACGGCAAGACCGCCCTGCCCATCGGGACCGCGCAGGATCACAAGCGGGTGGGCGATGGCGACACCGGCCCCAATACCGGCGGCATGGGGGCCTATTCCCCGGCCCCGGTGCTGACCGATGCCATTGCTCAGGCGGCGTTGGATGAAATCGTTCTGCCCACCATCCGCGAAATGGCCCGTCGCGGCACGCCCTATCAGGGGGTGCTTTACGCCGGACTGATGATCAGGGACGGCAAGGCGCGACTGGTGGAATACAACTGCCGCTTTGGCGACCCGGAATGTCAGGTGCTGATGCTGCGGCTTGGCGCGCAGGCGCTGGACCTGCTGCATGCCTGCGCCGAAGAGCGGCTGGCGGAGATGCAGGTGAACTGGGCCGAGGATCACGCGCTGACCGTGGTGATGGCGGCGAAGGGCTATCCGGGCGCCTATGAGAAGGGCAGCGAGATCCGGGGCCTCGCCGCCTTGCCGGAAGACAGCCGCAACATGGTGTTCCACGCCGGAACCGCCGCCCGCGACGGCGCCCTGATCGCCACCGGCGGCCGTGTCCTGAATGTCACCGCAAGAGGTGAGACCCTGGCCGAGGCGCAGGCCCGCGCCTATGCCATGGTTGACGCGATTGACTGGCCGGGCGGCTTCTGCCGTCGCGACATCGGCTGGCGGGCGCTGTAAGGGCGCCTTCAGTTTGGACAGCCGAAGGGCACGAAGGTGCTGGCCATGCCTTCATTCATGGTCATCACGGTCAGCAGGTTCGCAAGCTCGATTTCCTTGCCGGTTTCCGGGCATAGCTTTGAATTGCCGGTGCAGCCGCCTTCGATGAAGGTGGTATTCCGGGCAAGAAAACTCTCCCGTATTCCCTGGCGCCCCACGGCGTGCAGGGCATCGTCGAAGGCTCGCCGGTAAAGGGCACATTTCCGCTCGGTCCATGTCTGCCCGTCCCGACTCGCATCCTGCGCGAACACGGGCTGCGCAAGCAGCGCGGTAAGGGTGACGAGGACGCCCGTGGCAAGGAGGCGTGCCATGTGAGGCAGGCGTTGAGCCAGCCCTCTGAGCCTCCGCGCGGATGGTCTGCACCGCGCTGGTTTGTATCGTCCTTTCACGGATCGACCGGGATCATCGTCGCCTGCATCAGCGCGATGCAGGTTTCGCGACCGTCGCGCAGCGCCACCACCTCGGCGCGGCAGACGGTCAGGCGGCGGCCCGCCTTGGCGACTTCGCCGCGCGCGATCAGCCGGTCGCCGATGCAGGGGGACATCAGGTTGATCTTTGCTTCCACCGTCATCACCTCGCGCCCCTCGGGCATCAGGGTCAGCGCGGCATAGCCTGCGGCGGTATCGGCCAGAGCGAAGGTCAGGCCTGCATGGCCCGCGCCGTGCTGCTGGCGGGCGCCCTCGCCAATCGGCGCCTCAAGTACCACCCTTCCGGGGGCGACCTCGGCCACCGTGGCGCCGAAGGTCTGCATCAGGCTTTGCGCGGCAAAGCTGTCGCGAATCCGCTGTTCCATCCGTTCCTCCCCCTGCGCATCAGGCGAGACCCGCCGCCACCATCAGCCGCGCAGCCGCTGCCTCAGCCAGTCGCTCGCGCCCCTCACCCTGAACGGGGATGCGGCCTGGCTCAAGGAACAGCGGCGCGGCCAGAGGTGTGACGCTGCGTAACCGGCGGAGGTCGATCCGGCCCTGCACGCGGGAAAGCCGGTCCTCGATCCGGCCGAAATCGACCAGACCGCGCATGGCCTCCTCTCGCGTGATCTGCAACATCAGGTGATCGGGGTCGAAACGGCGCAACGTGTCGTAAAGGATGTCTGACGAAAAGGTTGCCTGCCGCCCCGATTTGCGCCGCCCCTGATGCTGCCGCTCGATCAGCCCGGCGATGATGGCCGAGGCGCGGAACGTGCGCTTCATCACCGCATTGCCGGCGAGCCACCCCTCCAGCCCGTCCCGCAGGGCCGCGATATCGAACAGCGGCGCCACCTCCAGCACCGGCTCCAGCCCCCAGATCAGGGTCGCGTAATCGGTGCAGACGAAGCCCAGCGGGGCAAGGCGGGTTTCCTCCATCCGCTTCGTCAGAAGGATGCCCAGCGTCGCCTGCGCATTGCGCCCGGCAAAGCCGTAGACGCACAGATGCTCGCGGCCCTCATGCGGGAAGCTTTCACACAGCAGGCTGTCGGGGCCGGGCATGGACGACACCTCGCGCTGCAAGGCCAGCCATTCGGCGGTATGGGCGGGCAGATCGGGCCATGCGGGCTGTTGCAGCAGGCGCAGGATGCGGTCGGTCAGTCGGGTGGATGTGGCGAATTTGGTGCCATTGAATACTGCGACCTTCGGATCCCGGCCGGGGCTGCGCGATACCTCTACCGTCAGCTCGTTCAACCCCTCGTAGCGCACGATCTCGCCGCCGATCAGGAAGGTATCGCCCGGGGTAAGGCTGGCGGCGAAGCCTTCCTCAACCTCGCCCAGAGGCTGCGCCCGGCCCCGCAGACGGACCTTCAGCACCTCGGTGTCGATGATCGTGCCAAGGTTCTGCCGGATCACCGCCGCCGCGCGGGGATCGCGCAACTGCCAGAGCCCGTCCCGCAGCATCAGCCGTTGCCAGCGGTCATAGGCGCGCAGCGCATAGCCGCCGGTGGCGCAGAATTCGAGACAGGCGTCGAACTCCGGGCGTGAAATCCCCGCATAGGGCCCGGCGCTGATGACCTCGGCATAAAGCGCATCGGCCGCGAAGGGACCGGCGCAGGCCGTGGCGAGGATATGCTGGCACAACACGTCGCGCGGGCCGGGGCCGCGCGGCTCGCCATCCAGATCGCGGGCGCGTACCGCCTCCAGCGCGGCCTGACATTCCACCACTTCCCAGCGGTTCGCGGGCACCAGCAGCGCCTTCGACGGAGCGTTGTAGCGGTGGTTCGCCCTCCCGATGCGCTGTACCAACCGCTTGACGTTCTTCGGCGCGCCGACCTGTATCACAAGATCCACGTCGCCCCAGTCGATCCCCAGATCCAGCGTGCCGGTGCAGACCACCGCCCGCAACTGCCCGGCGACCATCGCCGCCTCGACTTTCTCGCGGCTTTCGCGGGCAAGGCTGCCGTGATGGATGGCGATGGGCAGGCTTTCATCATTCGCGAGCCACAGGTGATGGAAAAAGATCTCGGCCTGCGCGCGGGTATTGTGGAAGATCAGCGTGGTGCGATGGCGCTTCACCTGTTCCAGAATCGCCGGAATGGCATGCCGTCCGCCACCGCCTGCCCAAGGGGGCGGGGCGCCGGTGTCCAGCATGGCGATATCCGGCTCCGGCCCGGGATCGGCTTCCAGCACCTGCGCCCCGGCGCCCAGAAACTGCGCCAGCGCGGCGGGGTCTTCCACGGTGGCCGACAACCCTACCCGCCGCAGCCCCGGCGCGAGCCTTTCCAGCCGTGCCAACCCCAGCATCAGCTGGTCGCCCCGCTTGCTTTCGGCCAGCGCATGAATCTCATCCACCACCACCCGCCGCAATCCGGCGAAGATGCGCGGCGCATCCTCATAGCTCAGCAGCAGCGCAAGACTTTCCGGCGTGGTCAGCAGGATATGCGGCGGATCGGCGCGCTGGCGACGGCGCTGGGTGTAGGTCGTGTCGCCCGTGCGGTCCTCGATACGTATGGGCAGTCCCACCCCCTCGACCGGGCGCCGCAGGTTGCGACGGATGTCGGCTGCCAGAGCCTTGAGCGGAGAAATGTAGAGCGTGTGCAAGCCTGCGCGCGGATCTGCCGCGATTTCTGCCAGTGATGGCAGGAATCCGGCAAGTGTCTTGCCCCCGCCGGTCGGCGCGATCAGCAGGGTTGACCTGTCTTGCGCACGTTCCAGCATCGCCATCTGATGCGGGTGCAACTGCCAGCCTTGCGCGGCGAACCAGTCGGAGAGGGCAGGGGGCAGGATGCTCATGCCGTCAAAATAGCCGTTCGCCGCCC
>NZ_BMYI01000003.1:0-60389 GCF_014652195.1 Gemmobacter nanjingensis | reverse complement strand
GGCCCCCGGTTCGGGCGGTCGCGCCAGATCTGACCTGCGGACCGGGGCGCTGCCCCGGACCCCGGAGTATTTTCACAAGAAGCAGGGCAGGAGCCTTGCGCGAACGCCGATGCGGGCCTAGGGATTTCCCATGAAGATCCTGTTTCTTGGCGATGTGATGGGGCGCGCGGGGCGTGCGGCGATCGTGGAGCGGTTGCCGGGCCTGCGCGCTGAATGGGGGCTCGATTTCGTCGTGGTGAACGGCGAAAATGCCTCGTCGGGCATGGGGCTGACGGCAGAGCATGCGAAGGCTCTGCTGGCGGCGGGGGCGGATTGTCTGACGCTGGGTGACCATGCCTTTGACCAGAAGGACATGCTGCCCTTCATAGAGCAGGAAAACCGCATCCTGCGGCCAATCAATTTCGCCAAACTGGCACCGGGCAAGGGCGCGCGGCTGTTTTCGGATGCGCGCGGGCGCAAGGTGCTGGTGGCGCAGGTTCTGGGGCAGGTTTTCATGAAGCGGCCCTTCGACGACCCGTTTTCCGCCATCGACACGGTGCTGAAGGCGCATCCGCTGGGCGGCCTGGCGCAGGCGATCGTTGTCGATGTGCATTGCGAGGCCACCAGCGAGAAAATGGCGATGGGCCACTGGTGTGACGGACGGGCGAGCCTTGTTGTCGGCACCCATACCCATGTGCCCACCGGCGACGCGCAGATTCTGAGCGGTGGCACCGCCTATCTGACCGATGCGGGCATGTGCGGCGATTACAATTCGGTCATCGGCATGGAGAAGCTGGAGCCGATGCGGCGCTTCGTGACCGGCATGCCGAAGGACCGTTTCAGCCCGGCCAACGGCCCGGCCACGCTGTCGGGTGTGCTGGTCGAAACCGATGACCGCAGCGGCAAGGCGCTGTCGGTGCGGATGATCCGCATCGGGGGCCGTTTGCAGGAGGCGCGGCCCTGATCCCGGCGCGCGGACCGGACAGGATTTCGCGACGCGGGCTGGCGAGAGAGAGTTTTCCTTTTTCGGCTGTTTGACAGGATCTGGCAAAACTTTCCTTTGCCAGATGGAGAATAATTATCTACCAAGTCAGTCGAGTATAGCGGAGACATCCATGTTCGGCATCGAACTTGCGCAGGACAGTCAGGCTTTCGTTTCCATCGGCATCCTGCTGGTGATGTTCGTCCTGTTCGTGAAAGAGGTCTTTCCGGTCGAGGTGACGGCAATCGCCGGCGCAGCGGTGATGATCCTGCTGGGCATCCTTCCCTACAAGGAAGCGCTGGGTGTTCTGTCGAACAACGCCCCCTGGACCATCGCGCTGATGTTCATGGTGATGGGCGGGCTGGTGCGCACCGGATCGGTGGAAATGCTGATCGGTTATGCCGAAGCGCATGTCGGCAGCCGGCCGAAGATGACGATCTTCGTGCTTTACGGCTTCATCGCTATTGCCTCGGCCTTCATGAACAATACGCCGCTGGTGGCGGTGATGATTCCGGTGGTCATCCAGATCGCCGGGCGCATTGGTTCCTCCCCGTCAAAGATGTTGATCCCGCTGAGCCATATGACGGTGATGGGGGGGATGATCTCGCTGATCGGCACCTCGACCAATCTTCTGGTCGATGGCGTGGTACATAGCGCGGGCATGCCGCATTTCGGCCTGTTCGAGATTGCGCCGCTGGGGATTGCCGTCGTGATCGTGGGCGGGCTTTATCAGGCGGTTTTCGCCCGGCGGCTGCTGCCGGACCGGCAGTCGATGGCCTCGATGCTGGGTGAACGCAAGCGCATGAAATACTTCACCGAAGTGGCGATCCCCGAGGATTCGGTGCTGATCGGCACGCCGGTGCTGGAGGTGCAGCAGTTCAAGCGGGCAGGTGTCCGGGTGATCGACGTGCTGCGGGGCGACCTGTCGCTGCGCCGCGATCTGGCAGCGGTGGTGCTGGATGCCGGGGACCGGGTGGTGTTGCGCACCGAGATGTCTGAACTGCTGGACATGCAGAACCGCACGGACATGCGCATCGTCGACAAGCTGTCCTCGGTGCAGACCGAGACGGTGGAGGTTCTGATCACGCCGGGCTGCCGCATGATCGGCCGATCACTGGGCGAGATGCGGTTGCGGCGGCGCTATGGTGTCTATGTGCTGGCGGCGCATCGCAAGAGCCAGAACATCGGGCGCCAGCTGGATGAACTGGTGGTGCAGGTGGGCGACACGCTGCTGCTGGAAGGCAGTGCCGAGGACATCAAGCGGCTTGCCGATGACATGGACATGGTCGATGTGTCGAAGCCCAAGCAGCGTGCCTATCGCCGGGGCAAGGCGCCCATCGCCATCGGTGCGCTGGCAGCGGTGGTCATCCTTTCCGCGATGGATTTCGCGCCGATCTATGTGCTGGGCCTGTTTGCCGTGACGATCATCCTCGTGACCCGTTGTGTCGACAGTGACGAGGCACTGGGGTTTGTTGATGGCCGTCTTCTGGCGATGATCTTCGCGATGATCGCTGTGGGGCAGGGGCTGGAGGAATCTGGGGCGGTCGCGCTGATCGTGACGCATGTCGAACCGTTCATGCGTGAGTTGCCGCCCTTTGCCATGATCATGGTGGTCTATCTGCTGGGCGTGGTGCTGACCGAGTTCCTGTCGAACAATGCGGTGGCGGTGCTGTATACGCCCATTGCCATCGAACTCGCCCGCCAGCTGGGTGCCGATCCGCGGCCCTTCGCGGTGGCGGTCATGTTCTCGGCCACGCTCGCCTTCGCGACGCCCATCGGTTACCAGACCAACATGATGGTCTATGGCCCCGGCGGCTACAAATTCACCGATTTCACCCGGATCGGGATTCCGCTGAACATCATCACCTGGCTGCTCTGTTCGGCGCTGATCCCGCTGATCTGGCCGCTGTTCCCCTGATCCGCGCCGCCGGGCGGGGGGTTGCCGCAGTCCCCCGCTGTGGTGTAGAGGGGCGCATCATACATACGGGACCGGGAGAAGAGGCCATGGCAGGCCATTCGAAATGGGCGAACATCCAGCATCGCAAGGGCAAGCAGGACAAGCTGCGCTCGAAGATGTTTTCGAAACTGGCGAAGGAAATCACCGTCGCCGCCAAGATGGGTGATCCCGATCCCGACAAGAACCCGCGTCTGCGTCTGGCGGTGAAGGCGGCCAAGGCCGTTTCGATGCCGAAGGACGTGATTGAACGTGCCATCAAGAAGTCGATCGGCGGCGATGCCGAAAGCTATACCGAGATCCGGTATGAGGGGTACGGCGTCAACGGAATCGCGATCATCGTCGAGGCGATGACCGATAACCTGAACCGCACCGCTTCGAACGTGCGCAGCTATTTCACCAAATGCGGCGGCAATCTGGGGCAGACCGGCTCGGTTTCGCACAGCTTTGACCGTGTGGGCGAGATTTCCTATCCCGCTTCGGCCGGATCCGCCGATGACGTGATGATGGCGGCGCTGGACGCCGGGGCCGACGATGTGGAATCGGATGACGAGGGCCACTGGATCTATTGCTCGGTCGAGAGCCTGTCCGAAGTTTCGGATGCGCTGGAAAAGGCGCTGGGGGAATCGACGGAGTCGAAGCTGATCTGGAAGCCGCAGTCGCTGACCGAGGTCGATCTGGAAACTGCGCAAAAGCTGATGCGTCTGATCGACCTGCTGGAAGAGGATGACGACGTGCAGACCGTCACCCACAATTTCGACGTGCCCGAGGATGTGGCGGCGCAACTGGCCTGAACGGGTGGTGGAAACAGAGGGCCCTCGCAGTGATGCGGGGGCCCTTTTCTTATGGCGTGCCGGATGGCGGGGTTGGAATCTGAGTATTTTTGCAAGAAGCAATTGGGTCAGGCTGTGATCAGCGCCTGACGGGCTGCCTGTTGCAGCGCGCGGCTGAGCGGGGCAAGCGCAGGTGCGGTGCGGCGGGCGAACTGCCAGTGCAGCGGGGTATCGAGCGGCGTGTCTGGGATCAGCTCCCGCAGCCGGCCCGTGGCCAGATGCGGCGCGGCTTGCAGAAGGGGCAGCATCCCCCAGCCAAGGCCCGCCAGCGCGCCATCGACAAAACCCTGCGACGAAGCGATGCGATGTGTGGGAAAGGCAATTTCGCTGCCAAGATTTTGCCGTAACCAAAGGGATTGCAGGCGGTCCTTGTCAGAAAATGTCATGCCGGGGGCACGCGCCATGGCGGGCCGTGTCGGGCCCGCGGGCAGATGGCGTGCGATGTAACCGGGGCTGGCAGCGGCGGTGTAACGCAGGATGCCAAGCGGCAGCGTATCACAGCCCTGAAGCGGGCCGGGGTGCGAGGTGATGGCGCCCGCCACCTCACCCGTGCGCAGCCAGTCCTGGCTGACGTCCTGATCGTCGATCACGATGTCGAACAGCATTCCTTCAACTGCGGCCAGCGCCGGGATAACCCAGGTGGCGAGGCTGTCGGCATTGACCGCGATCCGCAGCGTGGCGGGTTGCGGGTCGGGCAGGGGTAGCGCGGCTTCGAGCAGCATCACCTCATCGAAGTGGCGGATCAGGCGCAGGCCGGTTTCAGTGGCGATGCAGGGCTGGCCCCGGCGGATCAGCAGGCTGCCGATGCGATCCTCCAGCGCCTTGACCCGTTGCGAAACGGCAGAGGGTGTGATGCCCAGCTGAGCGGCGGCCAGATCGAAGGCGCCCCGTCGGTGGACGGCAGCAAGGGCCGCGAGATTGGGATAGTCGAGCATTAGCAGAACTTCATCAGACACAGAAAGATTAACTGGATTGCGCCCATGCCGCGCCGTTAAGTCAAGCCGGAAACGGAGGATCATATGGCAGGCGAAACCGATCTGGCGCGGCTTCTGGCGGAAATGGCGCCGAAGCCGGAGGGGCAAGACTGGGGCTATGCGGTGGTGTCAGGTCCATTGCCCGAGGGGCTGGACTGGTTCGCCCTGGTGCGCGAGGCCGGGGGGCTGACCGTCATCGCCCCCATGGTGGCGCTGCGCGCGGCGGGGTTCGCGGCGGAAGGGCCAATGGCGCGCATCACCCTGACCGTGCATTCGGCGCTGGAGGCGGTGGGACTGACGGCGGCGGTTTCGGGGGCGCTGGCCGAGGCCGGGATCAGCGCCAATATGGTGGCGGGATTTCATCACGACCACATCTTCCTGCCAGCAAAGGATGCTGAAAAGGCGATGGCGGTGCTGCGAGGGCTGAGCCATGCTTGAGGCGGTGGTTGCGGGCTATCTGGTCTCGCTGAGCCTGATCGCGGCCATCGGGGCGCAGAATGCCTTCGTGCTGCGGCAGGGGCTGAGGCGCGAGCATGTGGGCGTGGTAGTGGTGATCTGTGCCGCCTCGGATGCGCTGCTGATCTCGGGCGGGGTTGCGGGGTTCGGGGCTATCGCGGCGGCGTTGCCGTGGTTTGCCGCGGCGATGCGCTGGCTTGGGGTTGGGTTCCTGCTGGTCTATGGCGCCTTGCGGTTCCGCGCTGCGCTGAAGGGAGGCGAGGCACTGGTGCCGAAGGGAAGCGAGCCGGTGCCGCTACGCCGGGTTGTCACCATGTGCCTGATGTTCACCTGGGCCAATCCGCATGTCTATCTGGATACGCTGGTCTTCATCGGCTCGGTCTCGGCGCAATATGCGCCGCACGGGCTTGCGTTCGGGATCGCGGCGGCGGCGGCCTCGCTGAGCTTCTTTGCCGCGCTTGGCTATGGCGCGCGCCTGCTGGCGCCGGTCTTTGCCCGGCCCGCCGCCTGGGTGGTGCTGGAGGCGGCGGTTGGCTGCATCATGTGGGCGCTGGCGGCGGCGCTGGCGCTGGGATGATTGTAGCGGTGACAAAGCCGTCCTTGCGGCGGCCCTGCCCTTGGGGTTGGGTCGAACCATGGATCGGACGCGCGAGATGAAACCCGTCGAGGGTGTGATGTGGATGCTGGCCTCAGGGCTCAGCTTCGTCGGGGTTACCGGGCTGGTGCGCTGGCTTGGCACCGATCTGCCAGCGGCGCAGGGCGCCTTCCTGCGCTTTGCCTTCGGGGTGATGTTCCTGCTGCCGACGCTGGGCCCGGTGCTGCGGGGCGGTTTTGCCCCCGGCGCGATGCGGCTGTTCGCACTGCGGGGGGCCGTGCATACCGTGGCGGTGATCTGCTGGTTCTACGCGATGGCGCGGCTGCCGGTGGCCGAGGTGACGGCGATCGGCTATCTCAACCCGGTGCTGGTCACCGTGGGCGCGGCGGTGTTTCTGGGCGAGAAACTGGCGATGCGCCGCATCCTTGCGGTCTGCGTGGCGATCCTTGGCGCGCTGGTCATCCTGAGACCGGGGATGCGCGAGGTGACGGACGGCCATCTGGCACAGGTGGCGGCGGCCTTCGGCTTTGCCGGGTCTTATCTGGTGGCGAAACGGCTGAGCGGTATGGCTTCCGCCGGGGCAGTGGTGGCGATGATGAGCCTGATGGTCACGCTGGGGCTTGCGCCCTTCGCGCTGGCGGTCTGGGTGCCGGTAACGCCCGTGCAACTGGTGGCACTTGCCGGGGTCGCGGCCTTTGCAACCTCGGGGCATTACTGCATGACGCGCGCCTTCGCGGTGGCGCCGCTGACGGTGACACAGCCGGTAACCTTTCTGCAACTCCTGTGGGCGACGCTGCTGGGCTATGTCGTGTTTCACGAAACGGTCGATATCTGGGTTCTGGCGGGCGGTGGCGTCATCATCGCAGCGGTTAGTTACATCACATGGCGCGAGGCCATGCTGAACCGTCGCAGCATCACGCCTTCGGTTCTGGCCACGAAAAGCTGACCCTTCGGTGGCACGGGCTTTGACACCGCCCGTTGCCGCACGCTAGACCGGAACTTGCTGTGAGGCACAGTGGAACCGGCCGGTGAAGGCCGCAAGAGCAGGCGTGCAGATGAAGATTGCGATGATTGGGACGGGCTATGTCGGGCTGGTTTCCGGCGTATGTTTCTCGGATTTCGGGCATGACGTGATTTGCGTCGACAAGGACCCGGCCAAGGTCGAAAAACTGCGCGCAGGTGAGGTGCCGATTTTCGAGCCGGGTCTTGATCAGCTCATGGCCAAAAACGTTGCTGCGGGTCGCCTGTCCTTCACGCTGGATCTGGCGGCGGCGGTGGCCGGGGCGGATGCGGTGTTCATCGCGGTGGGCACACCGACGCGGCGCGGCGACGGTCATGCCGATCTGCGCTATGTGATGGCGGCGGCCGAGGAGATTGGCGCGGCGATGGATGGCTATACCGTCATCGTCACCAAATCCACCGTACCGGTGGGCACCAATCGCAAGGTCGCCGAGGCGGTGGCGAAAACGGCGGGCGGCAAGGAATTCGACGTGGCTTCGAACCCCGAATTTCTGCGCGAAGGCGCGGCCATCGACGATTTCATGCGCCCTGACCGGGTGGTGGTTGGGGTGGAAACCGAACGCGCCCGCAAGGTGATGGCTGACATCTATCGCCCGCTGAGCCTGCGTGATTTCCCGGTGGTCTATACCAATCTCGAATCCGCCGAGATGATCAAATACGCCGCCAACGCCTTTCTGGCGACCAAGATCACCTTCATCAATGAAATTGCCCGCCTGTGCGAGCGGGTGGGGGCCGATGTGAAGGCGGTCAGCAAGGGTATCGGGATGGATGGCCGGATTGGTGCCAAATTCCTGCATGCCGGGCCGGGCTATGGTGGAAGCTGTTTCCCCAAGGATACCAAGGCGCTGGCGCGGATCGGGCAGGATCATGCCGTGCCGATGCAGATCACCGAAACGGTCATCCGCGTGAACGAGGAAATCAAGCACCGCATGATCGAGAAGATCGAAGATCTTTGCGACGGTCAGCTGCGCGACAAGGTGATCACTGTTCTGGGCGTCACCTTCAAGCCGAACACCGATGACATGCGCGATGCGCCCTCGCTGACGATCATTCCGGCGCTGGTCGGGGCGGGGGCAAAGGTTCGCGTGGTCGACCCCGAGGGGCGGCGCGAGGGCGAGGCGCTGCTGCCAGGCGTCAAATGGGTCGAAAGCCCCTATGGGGCTGCGCAGGGGGCCGATCTGATCGTGCTTCTGACCGAATGGAACGAGTTCCGCGCGCTGGACATGGGCAAGCTGGCCCGCAAGATGGAGCGCCCGCGCCTCTGTGACCTGCGCAATGTCTATGACCGGGACGAGGTTCTGGCCGCCGGGTTTGAAACCTATGTCGGTGTGGGGCGCTGATCGCGCCCGCCCAATTCCTTTCATTTGAATTAACTCCGGCCCAACCGCCTCGCTAATGCCGCCGGGCTGCCCGGCCCTGCCATGCTTCGTTAAGCCCCAGCTCAGCACCTTGCCCGCATCCTGACCTTGGGTGTGACATGTGGTGTGTGGGGAAGAGGTGCTGGGGTTCAGGGTCATCGGCTCGTTCCGGGCCGCGGCTTCGCAAATGATTGCGGGCATTACCGACATATGCACGCGCCTCGTGGATGGCGTTGCCTATGTATATACGACGACCCGCGCGGGGGGAGGCATCCTCGCGCTGGAGCTGACGGACAGCGGTGCAGGGTTGCGGTTGATCGACCAGCAGGGTCTGGCCACCGGCGTCTGGATGTCGGCACCGCCAAAACTGTCGCAGGTGAACCTCGACGACGGGCCGATCCTTGTCTGGACAGGCGGCTGGGGCACGCGGCCGGGCGCCTATTGGCTGGACAAGGCAGGCGGCATCGACCGCTGGCTGGGTCTGAAGGATGGTCCCGACGGGATACAAAGCGCGCAGGCCTTCTTCAGCCGCAATGGCCAGACCTTCGCGGCAATCGCCGGGCAGAGTTCGGGGCAGTTGCAGCTTTGGTCACTGGACGGGGCGGGCCGCATGGTGCTGCGCGACGCGGTGGCGCTGGCGGCGGAGGATCAGACGGTCGAGGTGGCGGCGCTGGAGGTGCTGCGCAGCGTCGGCAAGACCTTCCTTGTCTCGCTGTCCAGTCTCTCTGACGGGCTGACGGTCTGGCAGGTCACGGCTGCGGGCACGCTCAAGGCCACCAGCACTGTCGGCGCTTCGGCAGGGATGGGAATTTCCGACCCGTCGGCGCTGGCAGTGGCCGAGGCGGGGGGGCGGCAATGGCTTTTCGTGGCAGGAGCCGGCTCCTCCTCGATTTCGGTCATCAGGGTCGATGCCGACGGAGTGGCGGTTCTGACCGATCATGTCATCGACACGCTGGATACCCGGTTCCAGTCCGTGCAGGCCATCGCCACGGCGGTGGTGGGCGACCGGGTCTTCCTGTTCGCGGGGGGCGGAGACGAAGGGATTTCGGCTTTTGTCCTGATGCCGGACGGGCGGCTTGTTCATGCGGGTGTGGTGCTGAAGGACGACCGGCTGGCGCTGGATAATGTGACGGCCATCACGGCTGTAGTGACCGACGGGCGGATCGAGTTGGTCATTGCGGGTGAAGGCCGGGGATTGCATCGCATCAGCGTCGATCCTGGTGTGCTGGCACCCGAAATCATCGGGTCATCGCGCGCAGAGTCCCTGGCGGGCGGAGATACCAACGATCTGATCGCCGGCATGGCGGGGGATGACACGCTCTCGGGGGGCGCCGGGGATGACATTCTGATGGACGGCAAGGGCGCGGACGAGATGTGGGGCGGGCCGGGTGCCGATGTATTTGTGCTGGCGGCGGATGGTGAGACCGATGTCATCCGCGATTTCACGCCGGGCGTGGACCGGCTGGACCTTTCCGGCTGGGGCCGGATCTATTCGGTCGAGGTGCTGCCGATGAAGGGGCGCACCGGCTGTCTCGTCATCCGCTGGGGAGACGAGGCGCTGTATGTCTACAGCGCGGATGGGCGCAATATCGACCCGGCGACCTTTGCCTCGTCTGATATCTTCGGTCTCTGGCATGTGGTGGCGCCTGCGGTGGTCGCCGGGCGGCGGCTGTCCGGCGCTGCCAGCGCGGAAACGCTGACGGGGGGATCGGGGGACGACACGCTGGAGGGCTCGGGCGGGGGGGACCTGCTGGTCGGTGGCAATGGCCGCGATCTGGTGGATTACGACACGATGTCCCGGGCGGTTCTGGCCGATCTGGGCACGGGGCGCGGTGGCGGCGCGGCGCAGGGGGATCGCTATGACGGGATCGAGGATCTGGCGGGCAGCCGCTTTGCCGATACCTTGCGGGGCAACGACCGGGCCAACCGGCTGGGCGGCGGCGATGGCGATGACCGGCTGGCCGGTGGCGGTGGTGATGACCTGCTGGACGGCGGGGCGGGTGCCGATACGCTGAAGGGTGGTCAGGGTGCCGATACGCTGGTGGGAGGCCCAGGCCGCGATTGCGTCAGCTATCAGGGCGCGCGACAGCCGGTTGTGATCCATCTGGCGCTGGCAGGCGTGAATGCCGGTGCGGCGCTGGGCGATGTGCTGCGCGGGATCGAGGATGTCAAAGGCGGTCGCCGCGCCGATGTGATCACGGGGAACGACGGGGCAAACGCCCTGACCGGCGGGGGTGGGGCCGATCTGCTGGATGGCGGTGACGGCAATGACTGGCTCATGGGCGGTTCCGGGGCTGACACGCTGATCGGGAATGATGGCGACGACCGGCTGTTCGGCGGCAAGGGGCAGGACTGGGCCGTCTATGCCGGGCGGGCGCAGGTACGGATCGATCTGGCCCTTACCGGCTGGCAGAACACCGGCGGTCGCGGCCGCGACTGGCTGGAGGGCATCGAGAACCTGAGAGGGGGCTGGCGCGACGACCGGCTGCGTGGCGATGGCAGGGCGAACCGGATTTCGGGCGATGGTGGCGATGACCTGATCGACGGGCGGGGTGGCAATGACAAGCTGTCCGGCGATGCGGGCAATGATACGCTGATCGGCGGCGCCGGGTTCGACTGGGCGTTCTTTGCCGGGGCTGTCCCGGTGAAAGTTGATCTTGCCATCCGGGGGGCGCAGGAAACCGGGCAGGGACGCGATCTTTTGTCCGGGGTCGAGGGCGTGCGGGGCGGTTCGGCCGGGGACCGGCTGTCGGGGGATGCGGCGGCGAACCGGCTCGACGGCATGGCGGGGCAGGATACGCTGGCGGGGCGCGCGGGCAATGACCGCCTGCGTGGCGGTGCGGGCGATGATGTGCTGATCGGTGGCCCCGGCAATGACCGGCTGCAAGGCGGCGCCGGAGTGGATGTGGCGGTCTATGCCGGCACGCGCGGGGTGCAGGTCTCGCTTGCGCAGAAGGGCGCGCAGGATATCGCGGGCCATGGCATCGACCGTCTGTCTGGTATCGAAGGGCTGCGCGGTGGCGGTGGCGCGGACAGGCTGACCGGCAATGCAGGGGACAACCTGCTTTACGGTGCCGCAGGGGAGGACCGGCTGAGCGGAGGGGCGGGCGATGACCTGCTGAATGGTGGCAAGGGGGCGGATACACTGACCGGCGGGGCCGGGAATGATACGCTCATCGGTGGCAAGGGTTTTGACTGGGCAGTATTTAACACCCGCCGCGATGTGACGGTGAACCTGTCACTGGTCAGACCGCAGGCCACGGCGGAGGGGATGGATCTGCTGCACCAGATCGAAGGGGTGCGTGGCGGCGCTGGCGATGACCGGCTGAGCGGGAACGGGGCTGCGAACTGGCTGATTGGTGGCGGGGGCGATGATCTGCTGATCGGCGGTGGCGGGCGCGATACGCTGGAGGGCGGCGCGGGAAATGACATTCTGATCGGCGGCTCGGGCGCCGACCGCTTTGTCTTCAGTGGCGGTAAGGACAGTATCCGCGATTTCGACGGGCGCGAGGGGGACCGGCTGTGGCTGGACGATAGTGCACTGAGCATGATCCGGGGCAAGACTGCGGGGCAGATCGTGGCGCGCTGGGGCCATGATCTTGGATCAGCGGTCGAGCTGGATTTCGGCCATGCGGGTAATCTTCACATTGAGGGGATCAGCACGTTGTCGGCGCTGCGCAACTGGATCGAGGTGATCTGAGCCGTAAAAAAGGGGGGCGGAACTGCCCCCCAATTGACGTTGTCGCGACGGTCAGGTTTTGAAGACGCGATAGATCGCCGGGATTACCAGAACCGTCAGCAGGGTCGAACTTAGCAGTCCGAACAGCAGCGAGATGGCAAGACCCTGAAAGATCGGGTCCGCAAGGATCACCACCGCCCCGATCATCGCCGCGATGGCGGTCAGCAGGATCGGCTTGAACCGGATGGCGCCCGCCTGGATCAGCAACTCCACCGGCCCCACATCACTGGGTCCGTGGCGGATGAAATCTACCAGCAGGATCGAGTTGCGCACGATGATCCCGGCAAGGGCGATGAAGCCGATCATCGAGGTCGCGCTGAATGGTGCGTGGAAGATCAGATGCCCCGCCATGATGCCAAGGAAGGTCAGCGGGATCGGCGTCAGGATCACCAGCGGCAGGCGGAAGCTGCCGAACTGCGCCACGACGAGGATATAGATGCCCAGCAGCGCCACCGCGAAGGCAGCCCCCATGTCGCGGAAGGTGACGAAGGTGACCTCCCACTCGCCATCCCACAGCAGGGTGACGTGGCTCTCATCCTCGGGTTGGCCATGAAGGCTGATCTCGGGCTTCATGCCCTCGGGCCAGTCCATGTTCTCCACCGCATCGGCGACGGCGAGCATGCCGTAAAGCGGCGCCTCGTAATCCCCGGCGAGTTCTGCCGTCACCATCTCGGCGGCGCGGCCATTGTGGCGGAAGAGCGGGAAGCTGGCCTGTTCCTCGCGGATGCGGACCACATCACCCAGTTCCACCACCCCCCGCGCACCGGGCAGGGTGTTGGCGGGGATGGGCGTGGACAGAAAGCGTTCGTCCAGCACCCGGTCGGATTTGTCGCGCGCGATCACGATGGGCAGCGCCTGCCGCCCCTCGCCGCGATGCGAATAACCCACGGTTTGCCCGGCATTCAGCAGTGCCAGCGTGTCGAAGACATCGCTTTCCTGCACCGAGAAGAACTCCAGATCATCGGTCGAGATCGTGGCCCGCAGCCGCCGCGCGGCGGTGCCATAGCTGTCGTCGACATCGACGATATAGGGCACCTGTTCAAAGGCGGCGCGGATCTTCGCGGCGGCTTCGCGGCGGATTTCCGGCGTCGGGCCATAGACCTCGGCCAGCAGGGTCGCCATGACCGGCGGGCCGGGCGGCGGTTCCACCGTTTTCAGCACCGTGCCCGCGGGCATGTCGATACCGGCGAGCTTCTGGCGGATGTCCAGTGCGATGTCATGGCTGGTGCGGTCGCGGTCACCCTTGGGCGCGAGCAGGATCTGCACCTCGCCCAGTTCCGGCGAATTGCGCACATAGGCGTGGCGCACCAGACCGTTGAAGTTGAAGGGGGCCGCCGTCCCGGCATGGGTCTCGACCGAAATCACCTCGGGCAGTCCCATGACCACGCGCGCCACATCCTGTGCCACGCGGTCGGTGGCCTCGTGGCTGCTGCCTTCCGGCAGGTCGATGGTGACCGACAGCTCCGATTTGTTGTCGAAGGGCAGCAGTTTCACCGTCACATCCTTGGTGTAAAGGAGTGCGAGCGAGCCGAAGGACAGCGCTGCGGTGACCAGCAGGAAGGTCAGGCTGCGCGCCTTGGTCTTGAGCAGAGGCCGCGCCACACGGGCGAAAGCCGCGCCCAGTCTGCCGCCGGGGGTGCCGTGGCTACCTGCGTCATGGCCCTGCACCGGCGCCTTGCCGGCGATCCTGACCATCAGCCAGGGGGTTATGATGACGGCGACGAAGAAGGAAAAGATCATCGCGGCCGAGGCATTGGCCGGGATGGGCGACATATAGGGCCCCATCAGCCCGCTGACGAACAGCATGGGCAGCAGCGCCGCGACCACGGTCAGCGTGGCGACGATGGTGGGGTTACCCACCTCGGCCACCGCGTCGATGGCGGCTTGCGGGCGCGAGCGACCATCCCCCATGCCCCAGTGGCGGGCGATGTTTTCAATCACCACGATGGCGTCATCGACAAGGATACCGATGGAGAAGATCAGCGCGAAAAGGCTGACGCGGTTCAGCGTGTAGCCCATGATCCATGCGGCAAACAGCGTGAGCAGGATCGTCACCGGAATGACGATGGCCACCACGATGCTTTCGCGCCAGCCGATTGCCAGCAGCACCAGCCCGATGATCGAGAGGGTGGCAAGGCCAAGGTGGAACAGCAGTTCGTTGGCCTTTTCATTGGCCGTTTCGCCATAGTCGCGGGTGACGGTGACCTGCATATCCTCGGGGATCAGGCGGCCTTCAAGGCTTTCGACGCGATGCAGGATCGCCTCGGCCACCACCACGGCATTGGCGCCAGCGCGTTTCGCCACCGCCAGCGTTACGGCGGGCGCGCGGTTCAGGCTGCCGTCGGCGTTGCGGGTGATATGGCTGACCAGCGTGTCGCCGGTATCGGGCACATAAGCCACATCCGCCACATCGGCCACATAGACCGGGCGGCCGTCGCGCGTGGTCAGCAGCAGGTTCGCCACCTCGGCGGGGGCGGTGAGGGTCTCGCCCGCCACAAGGTCGATCTCCTTCCCCTGATCGCGCAGCTTGCCGGTGTTCATGGCCCGGTTCGCCTGCTGCACCTTGCCGACAAGCTGTTGCAGCGTCACGCCATACAGCGCAAGCCGTTCGGGATCGGGGGCGATACGGATGGCCTCGGTCGCCTCGCCCACAAGGTAGGTCAGGCCCACGTCCTCGGTCTTGGCGACCTCGGAGCGCAGTTCGCGCGCGATGCGGGTCAGGTCGGCGGGGGTCATATCGGCGCCCGGTTTGGGCGAGAGCGTCAGCGACACGATGGCCACATCATCAATGCCGCGCCCCACCACCAGCGGTTCGGGGATGCCGACCGGGATGCGATCCATGTTGGCGCGCAGCTTTTCATGCACGCGCAGGATGGCGGAATCCGACGGCGTGCCGGTCAGGAACCGCGCCGTCACCATGGCGCCATCGTCGCGGGTCTGCGAATAGACGTGTTCGACCCCGTTGATGCCCTTTACGATGGTTTCCAGCGGTTCGGTGACCAGCTTCACCCCGTCCTCGGCCTTCAGGCCCTGCGCGGTGACCAGAATGTCGATCATCGGCACCGAAATCTGTGGCTCTTCCTCGCGCGGCAGCGAGATGAGCGCGACAAGCCCCACCGCCAACGCGGCAAGGATGAACAGCGGCGTCAGCGCCGAGCCGATGAAGGCCCGCGTGAGGCCCCCGGCAATCCCGAGTTTCTGGCTCATTCCGCGGCTCCGATCTCGTCGCCCTCATGCAGGCCCGAGAGAATCTCGATCATCTCGGTGCCGTCGATCCGGTGATGCTGGCCGGGAACGACCGTGCGGTCCTCGGTGCCTTCGGCGGTTTTCACCGTCACGAAATCAAGGCCCGATCTGGTGGCGATGGCATCGGCAGGCACCAGAAGCGCCATGCGCTTGCCCACCGGCAGGCGCACCACGACACGGGCGTCGACAAAGCTGTCCGGCAGGCCCGCGACCTCGACATCGGCCACCACACGGCCATTCTCGATCAGCGGATAGATGCGGGCCAGCGTGCCCTGCGATTCGCCTGCGGGTGTTTCGATGGTGATGGCGGCGCCCTGTTCGAGATGTGCTGCATGGCGCTCTGGCACGGCGATGCGCAGGAAGAACCCGCCGCCGCCGATGGTGGCCACTGCCTCGCCCGGCATGACCACGGCCCCCGCCGCCTGCGGCACCGACAGCACGCGCCCCGCCACCGGGGCGGTTACGGTGCCTTCGGCCTGCTGTTGTTGCAGCACGCGGGCCTGCGCTGTCTGCGCATCAATCTGGCCCTTCACCACATCGACCTGCGTACGCAGCGCATCCAGCCGTTGCGCGGTGGTGACACCGCGCTTCAGCAGATCCTCGCCGCGCTGCAATTCGGTTTGGGCGTTGGAAAGCTGGGCGTTCAGCGCCTCGATCTGCGCCTGCACGGCGGCAAGCTGGAAGTTCAGCTTGTCATCGACGATGCGGCCCAGCGGCTGACCGGCCTCGACCAGATCGCCCTCGGTCACGGTCAGTTCGACCAGCGTGCCACCGATGCGGGCGCGGGCGGGCAGGCGGTCCTTGGCCTCGATCCGGCCATAGACGGGTTTCCATTCGGTGACCTCAACCGGGACAAGCGGTTGGGCGGTGGCGGCGAGGGGGCTGGCCAGAAGCGTGGCGAGCAGGAAAGAGCGCAGCAGCATTGGAGCCTCGGATTTCACATTCATAAAAATGAATATAATAAGCCGGCTCCGATTACAACTGCCTTGTGCCGAAATTTAGCGGGCCGGAACCTCGTCCATGCAGGCCGCGCAAAGCGCAGAGGCGGGATCGGCCAGCGCGTCGATCACGTCAAAGTGGTGGCGGCCCGGATCGGCCGTCCAGGGACAATTCCATTCCTCCGACAGAACGCGTGCCTGCCACAGGAAGGCAGGGCGTTCCTGCGCCCCGACCCAGACATGCGCCCCGACCCCGGCACGACGGGGCAGGAAGGCCGGGCTTTCGGCCTGCGCCTCTGCCGCATCCAGATGCAGGGTTTGGTTCATCGTGGTCGCCAGCAGCGGCGCAAGATCAGCCAGGGGCGAGATTGGCACGACGCGCACAAGCCCGGGCAGAGCAATGTCGGCGCAGCCCATGCGGGCTGACAGATGCCCGCCGGCGGAATGGCCGGTCACCACCATCGGCAGGCCGGGCAGTCGCGCGGCGATGGCAGAGCAGGCGCTGGCCACCTCTTGCGTCATTGTGGAAATCCGCGCCTCGGGGGCGAGCGTGTAAGAGGGCATGGCGCAGGCCCAGCCGCGAGCCAGCGCACCCGCCGCCAGATGCGACCAGCTTTCGCGGCCAAAAGCCATCCAGTAGCCACCATGGACAAAGACCAGAATGCCGCGCGGTGCGGTCTCGGGCAGGAACAGGTCGAACTGCTGGCGCGGGGCAGGGCCATAGGTCAGGCCACATTCCGCACGCGCGCCCAGTGCCGCGCGGAAGTTGCTGGCGGCAGCCTCCCACCGGGGCGGGAAGGCATCTGCCCCTGCAATGAAGGCCCCATTCGCATAGGCGCGGTCTGGATCGGTCATGGTTCGTTCCTCTGCCTGTCCCCTCCTCTGTGCCGGTAAAGCCGTGCCGCGCCAAGCCTTTTCTGGGAGGACTTGCCGGGACGCGCGGATCAGCGCAGGGTACCAGCACCTGAAACGGAGCGATCATGGCGGACGATTATAGCCGCAAGCTGGCGGCCGCGCTGGCCGAAGCAGAACGCGCGGGCATCCCGCGCCGCCGGGTGTTGCCCTTGGTGTGGCATCTGGCGCAGAAGCTGGGCTGGCCGATGCGCCCGCCGCTTTACGCGACCTTCTGGCAGAACATGCTGGTTACCGGCCTGCCTTACGGCGTGCTTTGGAGCCTGTGGATGCATTTCACCAACTGGGGGCCGCGCGGCATGGCGTCGGGTGTGCAACTGGCGGCCGTGCTGGCCGGCGCGCTGTTGTTCGGCAGCGCGATGGCCGGGTTTGCCGCCTTCACCCGCGGCCGCAAGGAGCTGAGCCGCTGGGAAGACCTCTGACCGCCTATCCCAGCGCGTAGCCCGCGCCGCGCACCGTGCGCAGCGGATCGTCGCCGCCGAACTGGCACAGCGACTTGCGCAGCCGCCCGATATGGACGTCCACCGTCCGGGTATCGACATAGATGTCGCGGCCCCAGACCCGGTCCAGCAGGGCCTCGCGGCTCCAGACCCGGCCGGGCTTTTCCATGAAGGTGGTCAGGAGGCGGAACTCGGTCGGGCCGAGCTTCAGCACCTTCTCGCCGCGATAGACCCGGTGGGTTTCAGGGTCCAGCCGGATGTCATCATATTCCAGCACCACCCCGGCGGTGGAGGGGCGGACGCGGCGCAGCTGCGCCCGTGCCCGCGCCATCAGCTCCAGCACCGAATAGGGTTTGATGACGTAATCGTCGGCACCGGTTTCCAGCCCGCGCACGCGATCCACCTCTTCGGCGCGGGCCGAAAGCAGGATGATCGGGATCGACCGGGTTTCCGGTCGGATCTTCAGACGGCGGCAGACCTCGATCCCCGAAAGGTTGGGCATCATCCAGTCGAGGATGATGATGTCGGGCTGCGCCTCGTCCACCAGCATCATCGCCTCTTCGCCATCGGCGGCCTGCACCACGCGAAAGCCTTCTGCTTCAAGGTTATAGGCCAGAACCTCGCGCTGCGCGGGTTCGTCCTCGACCAGAAGAACGGCGGGCTGATCCTGTCCTGCCATGGCTCAGCCTGCCTCGGTTCCGATGGCGGGGATCGCGCTGTCCTTGGGACGCTCGTCATCGGGCATTGCGCCGGTCACCAGATAGATCACCTGTTCCGCGATGCCGGTGGCATGGTCGCCCACACGCTCGATGTTCTTGGCGATGAAATGCAGGTGCATGCAGGCCGTGATGTTGCGGGTGTCTTCCAGCATATGTGTCAGGAACTCGCGGAAGATGGCATTGTACATCTGGTCCACTTCCTGATCGCGCAGCCGCACATCCTGCGCCATATGGGCGTCACGCATGATATAGGCGTCCAGCGCATCCTTCAGCAGCAGAACCACGGTCCTGGTCATCCGCCGGATCGAGCCGGTCGCCCCGGCGACGATGGCCATTTCATTCAGCACCGGCACGCGCTTGGCGAGGTTCTTGGCATAGTCGCCGCAGCGTTCGAGGTTGGCCGCGATGCGCATGACCGTCAGCACGGTGCGCAGGTCCGATGCGGTGGGCGAGCGCAGGGCGATCAGCCGCGCGCATTCCTCGTGGATACGCTCTTCCAGTTCGTCGATCACTTTGTCGCCCCGGCGCACGCGGGCGGCCAGTTCGATGTCGCGGGTGTCCAGCGCTTCGGCCGCGTCCAGCATCGCGGCTTCCACCAGCCCGCCCATCTTCATGACCATGGCCTGCACGCCTTCAAGATCACGGTCGAAGGACGAAACGATATGTTTTTCGGTGTTCATGGCGCGCTCCGTCAGCCGATCCGGCCGGTGATGTAGGATTCGGTCCGCGGGTCTTGCGGGTTGGTGAAGATCTGGCCCGTCTCGCCGTATTCCACCAGATGTCCGAGGTGGAAGAAGGCCGTGCGCTGGCTGACACGGGCGGCCTGCTGCATCGAGTGGGTGACGATGACGACCGAGAACTGGCTGCGCAGTTCGTCGATCAGCTCCTCGACCTGGGCAGTGGCGATGGGGTCCAGCGCGGAACAGGGTTCATCCATCAAGAGCACCTCGGGCGAGGTGGCGATGGCGCGCGCGATGCACAGGCGCTGTTGCTGGCCGCCGGAGAGGCCGGTGCCGGGGGCATGCAGGCGGTCCTTCACCTCGTTCCACAGTGCCGCCTTCTTCAGCGATGTTTCCACCACCTGATCCAGCTCGGCCTTGGATTTGGTCAGTCCGTGGATCTTGGGTCCATAGGCCACGTTGTCATAGATCGACTTGGGGAAGGGGTTCGGCTTCTGGAACACCATGCCGACGCGGGCGCGCAGGGTGACCGGATCGACGGATTTGTCGTAGATATCCTCGCCGTCCAGCTTGATCTCGCCCAGCACGCGGGCGATGGACACGGTGTCGTTCATCCGGTTCAGACAGCGCAGGAAGGTTGACTTGCCGCAGCCCGAGGGGCCGATGAAGGCGGTGACGGTGCCGCCGAGGATGTCGATGTCGACATCCTTCAGCGCGTGGTTCTCGCCATAAAAGACCTGCACGCCCCGCGCGGTCATCTTGGCGGTGTCGGAGGACACAGTTCTGTCGGCAATACGCATATCGTTCATTTGTTCAGCCCCTTACCAGCGGCGTTCGAAACGGCGGCGCAGCAGGATGGCGACCGCGTTCATCAGAAGAAGGAAAACCAGCAGCACGATGATGGCGCCGGAGGCGCGTTCCACGAAGGCCGGATCGGCGCGCTGGGTGAAGTTGTAGACCTGCACGGGCAGGGCGGAAGCCGGATCGAAGAAACCTTCCGGCGGCGCATCCGGGAATTCGCGCACGAAGGCAACCATGCCGATCAGCAGCAGCGGCGCGGTTTCCCCCAGCGCCTGCGCCAGACCGATGATGGTGCCGGTCAGGATGCCGGGCATGGCCAGCGGCAGGACGTGGTGGGTGATCGCCTGCATCTTAGAGGCCCCGACCCCCAGCGCCGCATCGCGGATCGAGGGCGGCACCGCCTTCAGTGCCGCGCGGGTGGCGATGATGATGGTCGGCAGCGTCATCAGCGTCAGCACCAGGCCGCCGACAATGGGTGCCGATTGCGGCAGGCCCATGAAGTTGATGAAGATGGCGAGACCCAGGATACCGAAGACGATCGACGGCACCGCGGCAAGGTTCGAGATGTTCACCTCGATCAGGTCGGTCCATTTGTTCTTCGGTGCAAATTCCTCAAGATAGATCGAGGCGGCAACGCCGATGGGCAGGGCCAGCACCAGCACGATCAGCATCATGTAGGCCGAGCCGAGGATCGCGACGCCAAGCCCCGCCGCCTCGGGGCGCAGTTCGGAGGCATCGCCGCCGAACAGGAAGCCGGGGTTGAAGGACAGGCTCATCAGCCCGGCCTCGCGCATCTTCAGCGCCAGTTCAAGCTGCTCGGGCGAAATGTTGCTGTCCAGTTTGGCGCTGTCCATGGTGACGCGGCCCTTGAAGAACCCGTCCACGCGGCCATTCGCCAGCAGTTTCACATCTACCGTCTGTCCGACCAGCGCGGGATCGGCCAGCACCTGATTGCGCAGGTTGGCGGCGGCCTCCTGCGACAGCAGGCCGGAAATCTGCTTGGCCGTCAGCCCGTCGGTGGCAATGCCCTTTTCGGCCAGCGCGGTGGCCAGGGCTTTTTCGATCACCTTGGCATAGCCGATGGTGGTGACCTTCTTCATCACCTCGATGTCGCCGGTGCCGGATTTGTCCAGCACCTTGGCATCCAGAGCGACCGGCATGGTGATGAAGGTCTGGCGGAAGGCGCCAAGGCCGTTGCCCAGCACCGAGGTCAGCAGGATGACCAGCGCGAGGATCGACACCGCGATGGCGGCCGCGCCGTAGAAGCGGAAGCGCGCTTCGGCGGCATTGCGGCGGCGGGTGCGGGCGTCGGTCACATGCAGCGACTTGCGCGGCTGTGCGCCGGACCGGCCGGTTTGCGACGTTGCGTCGGTCATTCGTATTGCTCCCGGTATTTCCGCACGATCACCAGCGCGACAACGTTGAGCGCGAGGGTGAAGCAGAACAAGGTCAGGCCAAGGGCGAAGGCCACCAGCGTTTCAGGGCTGGCGAATTCGGTATCGCCTGTCAGCTGGCTCACGATCTTCACCGTCACGGTGGTCATCGCCTCGAAGGGGTTCACGTCCAGCTTGGCGGCGGCCCCGGCACCCATGACCACGATCATGGTTTCCCCGATGGCGCGGCTGGCGGCCAGCAGAATGGCGCCGACGATGCCGGGCAGGGCGGCGGGCAGGATCACCTGTTTCACCGTTTCCGATCTGGTGGCGCCAAGGCCGAACGAGCCATCCCGCATCGACTGCGGTACGGCGTTGATGATGTCGTCCGACAGGGACGAGACGAAGGGGATCAGCATGATGCCCATGACCAGACCCGCCGTCATCACCGAGGACGAGGACGAACCAAGCCCCATCGGCTGTGCGAACCAGTCGCGCAGGAAGGGGCCGACGGTGATCAGGGCGAACAGGCCGTAGACGATGGTCGGAATGCCGGCGAGGATCTCGATGGCGGGTTTGGCGAAGGCGCGCACCTTCTTGCCGGCATATTCCGACAGGTAGATGGCGGCCATCAGCCCCACCGGAACCGAAACCAGCAGCGCGATGAACGAGACGTAGAGCGTGCCCCAGACCAGCGGCCAGAGCCCAAGCTCGGACCCGCCACCGAAGCGCGGGCTCCAGGTCAGCGAGAAGAAGAAATCACGGAAGTCGTAAAGTTTGAAGAAATGAACGCTTTCGACAACCAGCGAGGCCACGATGCCGAAGGTGGTGGCAACCGCGATCAGCGAACAGCCCGCCAGCAGCACCAGCGTGAACTGTTCCACCAGATTACGGGCGCGCTGGCGCGGGTCGATGCGCCACAGCGCGAAGCCCAGCCCCGCAAGGGCCGCCAGCAGCACGGCCAGGGCCATGCCAAGGCGCAGGGTGCCCGACAGGCTGCGGTATTCCTTGGCTGCTTCCAGCACCGAAGGTGCTACGTTGGAGCCCAGTGCCACGCCAACCTCTGCCAGACGACCGCGCATATCGGTCAGATCGGCGCGCAGGGCGGCAAGGCCCGTTTCGTCCAGCCCCGCGTTGCGCGCGACCGCGTCCAACCCGTCAGCGATGCGCCGGACATCGGCCATCACCAGTTGCGTGCTGCCATAGCTTGCCACATCCGCCGCGGGGATCATCCCGGCGACGTGGGAATTCAGGGCGGTGGGCTGCACAAAGGCCCAGGTGACCAGCAGCAGAAGCGCGGGCACCGCAGTAAACAGAAAAACCGACCAGCCATAATAGCCGGGCAGCGAATGCAGCGTGCGAGGGTCTCCTCCGACGGCGGAAAGGGCCCGCTGCCGCCCGAGGATGAACCCGAGGACCGCGAGGCCCAGTACGATGAGGGTAATAAGGCCGATGCTCATGTCGCTTTCGCCTGGCAAGAGAAAGGGGTGGCGCGGGAGCGGCGCCACCCCTGGGGTCAGATCAGTTCAGCGGACCCATCGGGGTTTCGTTGGCCACCGCTTCCTGGGTTTTCGCCAGTTCCGGGTCCGACACGAGGCCGTAAGCTGCCAGCGGGCCTTCCGGGCCAGCCATGTCGTCCGACACGAAGAACTCCAGATATTCCTTCAGGCCGGGGATCACGCCGATATGGGCTTTCTTCACATAGAAGAACAGCGGACGCGACACCGGGTAGTCGCCCGAGGCGATGGTTTCGGTCGAGGGAACCACGCCATCCATCGTCGCCACTTTCAGCTTGTCGGTGTTGTTCTGGTAGAACGACAGGCCGAACACGCCGATGGCGTTCTTGTTGGCGGCGATGCGGGCCAGCGTTTCGGTGTAGTCGCCGTCGATGTCGACCGACAGACCATCGGTGCGCAGCGCGAGGCAGGCTTTCTTGCCGTCCTCTTCGCCCTTGGCGGCCACGAGGGCCTCTTCGGCGCCCGAAGCCTTGCAGCCTGCTTCCAGAACCTTCACGTCAAACACTTCACGGGTGCCGTGCTTGGTGCCGGGGATGAAGGCCAGAATGTCCTGCGCCGGGAAGCTGGCGTTCACGTCAGCCCAGGTTTTCGCGGTGTTCGGGACCAGCTTGCCATCCTTCACGACTTCGGCGGCCAGCGCGTTGTACCAGTCGGTCGGGGTGAAGGCGAAGTCCGGGCCCGCAATGTCGCTGGCGAAGACGATGCCGTCATAGCCGATGCGGACTTCCATGATTTCGTCGACGCCGTTGGTCTTGCAGAGGTCGATGTCCGACTGCTTGATGCGCGACGAGGAGTTGGCGATGTCGATGGTGTTTTCGCCCACGCCTTCGCACAGTTTCTTGCGGCCAGCGCCCGAACCGCCACCTTCGACGACCGGGGTCGGGAAGTCGAAGTTTTCGCCGAAGGCTTCGGCAACGATGGTGGCATAGGGCAGCACGGTCGAGGAACCGGCGATCTGGATATTGTCGCGGGCCATGGCGGCGGTGGCCGACACGGCGGCAATGGCGAGGGTGGAGGCGGTGAGTTTCATCAGGGTCATGTCCTGGCTCCTTGTTGGTCCCGTGGACCGCTTGCGGGACGCCGCTCGCGTCCTTGAGGCCGGGGGTAGCGGAGCCGTGTGACTGCTATGTAAGAGTTGTGTGACAGTTTTATGAAAGCACCTGTGCCGCGGGCTTTCTGCTGCAAAACCCGGGTGTCGCCTGCTGCGCCCTGTGTGGTCCGGCACGGGGGATCTGCGGAGAAAACGCCCGGATCGGCGGGAAGGATGCTGCTGCTGCCTAAAATTTGTGCATTTTCTTTGGGTAACGGCTGTGGTGGCGCCAGCGAACGGGCTGCATGGCGACTCAGCCGGTCACGGGCCTTGTGACGAATCGCGACAAGGCTTTACCGTTTGGTCAAAACAAATCACCCAGGGAGTTTCACATGACCAAGGTAATGTTCGGTGCCACCCGGCGCGGCCTGATGCTGGGCGCGGGGGCGGCGGCTATGGGGCTGGCACTGCCGCGCCTCGCCTTCGCGCAGGACACGATCAAGATTGCGGGCATCTATACGGTGCCGGTGGAGCAGCAATGGGTCAGTCGCATCCATATTGCTGCTGAGGCCGCCAAGGCGGCGGGCGGGGTGGATTACACCTATACCGAAAACGTGGCGAACACGGATTATCCGCGCGTCATGCGCGAATATTGCGAAAGCGGTGTCAATCTGATCGTGGGCGAGATCTTCGGCGCCGAGGCCGAGGCGCGTGAGGTCTGCGCCGAATACCCGGATGTGAAATTCCTCCTCGGCTCCAGCTTCATGCCGGATGAGGCGGTGCCGAACCTTGCCGTGTTCGACAACTATATTCAGGACGCCTCTTACCTGTCGGGCATCATTGCCGGCGCGATGACCCAGACTGGCAGCATCGGCATGGTCGGCGGCTTCCCCATCCCCGAGGTGAACCGCCTGATGAACGCCTTCATGGCGGGGGTGAAGGAAACCCGGCCGGATGCAAAATTCCAGGTCAGTTTCATCGGCTCATGGTTTGATCCGCCCAAGGCGAAGGAAACCGCCTTTGCGATGATCGACGGCGGCGCCGACCTTCTTTATGCCGAACGGTTCGGCGTGTCGGACGCGGCGAAAGAGAAAGGGGTTCTGGCCATTGGTAACGTGATCGACACGCAGGCCGATTACCCGGAGACCGTCGTGGCCTCGGCGCTGTGGCATTTCGAGCCCACGCTGAACGCCGCGCTGGAGGCGATCAGGGCGGGCAGTTTCAAGGCCGATAACTACGGGGTCTACAGCTTCATGAAGGCGGGCGGCTGTTCGCTGGCGCCGCTTGGCACGTTTGAAGGCAAGGTGCCCGAGGCCGCGATGAAGCTGGTGGCCGAGAAGGAAGCCGCGATCAAGGATGGTTCCTTCACCGTGGCCATTGATGACAACGAGCCGAAATCGTCGTGAGCGATCCGCGTGACCTGGTGATGCGGCTGGACCGCATCACCAAGCGCTTTGGCGCGTTGACGGCGAATGATGCGATCAGCCTCACGCTGCGGCGGGGTGAGGTCGTGGCGCTGCTGGGCGAAAACGGCGCGGGCAAGACCACGCTGATGAACATCCTGTTCGGGCATTATGTGGCCGATGACGGGCGGGTGGAGGTGTTTGGCGAGCCGCTGCCGCCGGGCAATCCGCGTGCCGCGCTGGCGGCGGGCGTGGGCATGGTGCATCAGCATTTCACGCTGGCCGACAATCTGACCGTGCTCGACAACATTCGTCTTGGCACCGAAAGCCTGTTCTCGCGTGGTGCCTCGCGTGCGACAGCGCGGGCGCGGGTTGAGGCGCTCAGCCGCGATTTCGGGCTGGCGGTGCACCCGGATGCGCGGGTTGGCAGCCTGACCGTGGGCGAACGTCAGCGGGTCGAGATCCTGAAGGCGCTGTACCGCAATGCGCGAATCCTGATCCTGGATGAACCCACCGCTGTCCTGACGCCGCAGGAGGCAGAGGCACTGTTCGCCACGCTGCGCCGCGCCATCGCACAGGGTCTGTCCATCCTGTTCATCAGCCACAAGCTGCATGAGGTCATGGCCATTGCCGACCGCTGTGTGGTCCTGCGCCATGGCAAGGTGGTGGGAGAGGTGGCGACGGCAGAAACCTCGGGTGCCGAACTGGCCGCGATGATGGTAGGCGGCGAAATCGCGCTGCCCGAGGCGCGGCCTGCCACCGCGGGCAAGGTGCTGATGCGGCTGGACGGGGTGACGACGCCGGACAAGGGGGCTGCGCCGGGGCTGAAGCGGGTGACGCTGGATCTGCGGGCGGGCGAGATTGTGGGGCTGGCAGGCGTATCGGGCAATGGGCAGGCGGCGCTGGCCGATCTGATTTCGGGGCTGATCCTGCCCGGCTCAGGCAGCGTGTCGATGGATGGCCCGCTGGCCCGCTGGTCCCCGCGCGAGGCGATCCGTCAGGGCATCGCCCGCATCCCGGAAGACCGCCATAAGACCGGGACCATCGCCGATTTCACCCTGACCGAAAACGCGGTGCTGGAAGGTTACTGGCAAACGGGTTTCAGCAAGGCCGGGCTGATGGACTGGCGCGCGGCGGAAAGTTTTGCCGAAGGCATCATCGCCGCCTATGACGTGCGCTGCCCCGGTCCTGCCGCGCGCATCCGGCTGCTTTCGGGGGGGAATATGCAGAAACTGATCCTCGGCCGCGTGTTGGAACCGGGGCCGAAGATCATTCTGGCCAACCAGCCGGTGCGCGGTCTTGATGTCGGCGCCATCGCCTATGTGCAATCGCGGCTGATCGCGGCGCGCGATGGTGGTGCAGCGGTTCTGCTGATTTCCGAGGATCTGGACGAGATCATGGGACTGGCCGATGTGATACATGTGATGTCCGAGGGGCGGCTGTCGCCCGGTTTTGCGCGGGGCAGCAAGACTGCGGCGGAGCTGGGGCTGTGGATGGCCGGGCAGGGGTTCGACCATGCGGCTTGATCCCATCGCCGCGCCACCGCTGTCGCGCCAGATCGGCCTGCCCGCGCTGGCGCTGGTCGCAACCCTGCTGGTCGCCATGGCTCTGGCGCTGATCGCGGGGGCTGACCCGCTGGCGACGCTGGGTCTGATCGCCAAGGGCGCCTTCGGGTCGAAATTCGCGGCCCTTGAGACGCTGAACCGCGCGACGCCGCTGATCTTCACCGGGCTTGCCGTCGCCGTCGCGTTCCGCGCGAAGCTGTGGAACATCGGCGCCGAGGCGCAGCTTTACGCGGGCGCCATCGTCGCCGTGCTGCTGGGCACCGGGGCACTGGGCGCGCCGCTGGTGCTGCCGGTTTCCGCACTGGCCGCGATGCTGGCGGGCGCGCTGGTGCTGCTGGGGCCGGTCGTGCTGAAAACCCGGCTGGGCGTCGATGAGGTGGTGACGACGCTGCTTCTGAACTTCGTCATGCTTCTGTTCGTCAGCTACCTGCTGGAAGGCCCGATGAAAGACCCGATGGGCATGGGCTGGCCCAAATCTCCGGCCCTGATCAAGGAGGCGCGGCTGCCCCGCATCGTCGACGGGTTGCGGCTGCACTGGGGCTTTGCACTGGCGCTTATCGCGGCGGTGGCGGTCTGGGTGATCCAGAGCCGCACCACGCTGGGGTTCGAGATGCGCGCCGTCGGCCAGAACCGTGAGGCCGCGCGTTTTGCCGGGATGCCGGTGAATGTGGTTCTGGTGAAGACTGCCCTTCTGTCCGGCGGTCTTGCCGCACTGGCAGGCTGGTCCGAGGTGGCGGGGCTGAAGGGGCATCTGTCCTCCGACCTGTCGCCGGGCTTCGGCTATACCGGCATCATCGTCGCCATGCTGGCGCTGCTGCATCCCTTGGGCGTGGTGCTTTCGGCGCTGTTCGTCGCCGCGATCTTCGTGGGGTCCGACAGCATGAGCCGTGCCGCAGGCGTGCCCACCTATATTGCAGACATGCTGCTGGCCACGGCTCTGTTGTTCATGGTGCTGGCGCTGATGCTGACACGCTATCGGGTGGTGTGGAAATGAGCGATCTTTTCGACATCCTGCTGTCGGTCAGCTTCTGGGCCGCCGCCATTCGCATCGCCTCGCCCCTGATCTTCGCCACGATGGGAGAGCTGATCTGCGAACGTGCGGGCGTGCTGAACCTTGGAATTGAAGGGATCATGGTCATCGGTGCCTTTGCAGGCTGGATGGCGGTCTATCTGGGAGCGCCGTTGTGGCTGGGCGTCGCGGCGGCGATGGCGGCGGGGATGCTGTTTGGCCTGTTGCATGCCACTCTGACCGTGCCTTTCGGCTTGTCGCAGCATGTCGTGGGGCTGGGGGTCACGATGCTGGCGACCTCTACCAGCTATTTCGCCTATCGGCTGGCGCTGCCCGAGGTGACCAGCCCGCCCAAGATCACTCCCTTCGCGCCCATGGACCTGCCGATCCTGTCCGATATCCCTTTCCTTGGCCCGGTGCTGTTCCAGCAGACCGCGCTGACCTGGGCCGCGCTGATCTGCGCCGGGCTGGTGGGCTTTGTTCTGTTCCGCACGCCGCTGGGGCTTGCGGTCCGCGCGGCGGGGGAAAACCCTGCGGCGGTCGAGGCGCAGGGGCTTTCCGTCACCGGGCTGCGCATGGGGGCAGTGGTCGTGGGGTCGGGGCTGATGGCGGTGGGGGGCAGTTTCCTGACGCTGTCGGCCTTTTCGTCCTTCTTCTTTGAAATGGTCAACGGGCGCGGCTGGATTTGCATCGCGCTGGTGGTGTTCGGTGCGTGGATGCCCGGCAAGGCGGTGCTGGGGGCGCTGCTGTTCGCGGCCTTCGATGCGCTGCAAATCCGTCTGCAACAGACGCCCTTGGGCGCGCATTTGCCCTATCAGGTGTTTCTGATGGCGCCTTACCTTCTGTCCATCCTCGCGCTGATCCTGATGTCGCGCCGGGCCGAGGTGCCGGCCGCGCTGATGGTGGCATATCGTAAAGGGGAACGCTGATGTTCGACATTCTGGTCAAGGGCGGCACGCTGCCCGACGGGACGGTGGCCGATATTGGCATCACCGGCGATCGCATCGCTGCGGTCGGCCGGTTGGAGGCCGAGGCCGGCCGGGTGATCGACGCCAGCGGCGATCTGGTCAGCCCGCCCTTCGTGGACCCGCATTTCCACATGGATGCGACGCTCAGCTACGGGCTGCCACGGGTCAATGCCTCGGGCACGCTGCTGGAAGGCATCAGCCTCTGGGGCGAGTTGCGCGAGATTGCGACCGTCGAGGAAATGGTTGATCGCGCCGTGCGCTATTGCGACTGGGCGGTCAGCATGGGCCTTCTGGCGATCCGCACCCATGTCGATACCACGCCCGACCATCTGCGCGGGGTGGAGGCGATGCTGGAGGTGAAGCGCCGCGTCGCCCCCTATCTGGACCTGCAATTGGTGGCCTTTCCGCAGGATGGTCTGTATCGCGCTCCCAAGGGCCGTGAAAATCTGATCCGCGCGCTGGATATGGGCTGCGATGTGGTGGGCGGCATCCCGCATTTCGAACGCACCATGCAGGAAGGCGCCGAAAGCGTGCGGGATGTGGCGCGCATCGCCGCCGAACGCGGGCTGATGCTGGATATTCATTGCGACGAGACCGACGACCCTCATAGCCGCCATGTGGAAACCATGGCGGCCGAGGTCACACGGCACGGGCTGGGCGCGCGGGCGGCGGGTAGCCATCTGACCTCGATGCATTCGATGGACAATTACTATGTGTCCAAGCTGCTGCCGCTGATCGCGGAAAGCGGGATGACGGCGATTCCCAACCCCCTGATCAACATCACCCTGCAAGGGCGGCACGACACTTTCCCCAAGCGGCGCGGGCTGACGCGGGTGAAGGAAATGCAGGCCATGGGCATCACCGTTGGCTGGGGACAGGATTGCGTGCTGGACCCGTGGTATAGCCTCGGCACCGCCGATATGCTGGATGTGGCCTTCATGGGGCTGCATGTCGCGCAGATGACCCACCCGGCCGAGATGGCGCGCTGCTTCACTATGGTCACGGAACATAACGCGGCGATCATGGGGTTGGAGGGCTACGGCCTGCGCCCCGGCTGCACAGCCTCGCTGGTGGTGCTGGACGCCGCCACCCCGACCGAGGCACTCCGCCTGCGCCCGGATCGGCTTTGCGTCATCTCCAAAGGCAAGGTCGTGTCCGAGCAGACCCGCAACGACGCGCGACTGGGCCTGCCGGGCCGCCCCGCGACGGTGCGCCGGAGGCTTTGAGGGGGCTGACTTTGTGAGGGGCGATACGGCTCTGCGCGGCGCAGGGGGGCAGTTCGATCCGGCTGCGGCAAATGCTGCATTCCGCCCGGACATCCGCTATCCGGCTCCGGCGGCCAGTCGTTTGGCCAATACCAAACTCAGGATCATTGCCATCAGCAGAAAGATGGCGCCGACGCCCCAGGCAACGGATGTGGAGTATATGTCGGCCAGGGCTCCTGCCATGACCAGCCCTGTCGCGGCTCCGAGTTGTTGGACGAGGGACCGGAGTGACAGCATGGTGGACCTTTGCCGATCCTCCACGCAGCGGTGCAGGATGCTGCTCGCGGGCGTTTCGCTGGCCCCGAGGATCACGGAATAGAGGACAAAGACGCCGACAAACCCGGTGATGCCACCCTGCATCGCCAAGGCCAGCTGAACGACCGCAAGGCATGCGAAAATCGCCGCCAGCGTGACGGCGTGGCGGCGTCTGAATATCCGGCTGATATGGGGTGACAGCGACGCACCGAAAGCGATCGCGAAAAAGTAGCCCGCAGTCAGGGCACCGATGACGGTGTTCGCGTAGCCTTCGTCCAGCATCGGCCAGGCATAGGTCGGCCAGATCACCTCGACCGGATTTGTCGCCATCAGGAATAACAACAGCACCGTCAGAAGCATTGAAACTGTCGGATGCTTCAGGGCCAGAAGACCGGCCCCGGCTATCACCGACGGGACGTTGACGAAGCCCTGTATGACCGCCTGTGGGTTCAGCGGACGCGGTTCTTCGGTGATGGCGAACAGGGTGTAGATCAGGACGCCGACCATCGCGGCGAAGCTTGCTGCATAAGACACGTCATAGGTGCTGATCCCATACTTCAGCGCTGCCATGCCGAACGCATCTGGCAGCAGACCGCCAAAAATGGCACCGACGGCGAGGCCTATGGCGTTGGCCCAGTGCGCCTTTGCGAGCGCGGGCTGGATATCAACGTCTGGTGCGGCGGCTGTGAAGGTTTCGACAAACCAGGCATCAAGTGTGCCCGACCGGAGCGCGCGCCCGAAGCCGATGAGGGCAAACGAAAGAGCCAGGACGCCGAAGTCGCTCGACGACAGAAAGAGCGCGAGCGAAATCAAACTGGCCACGACCGCCGCGAGGAAAACCGGCTTGCGACCGATGTTGTCGGCCAATCCGCCGAACGGCAGTTCCATCACGACGGTGGTGAGCGAGTAGATGCTGAAGAGCAACGAAATCTGGAGGAGGTCCATGCCCCGATCTGTCAGCGCAAGCGCGGCGACGGCCACCGTGAGGCCCATGGCAAAACGGTCAAGAAACTGATGTATCTGAAACACCCGGATGTGGCGTCGCGCCGTGTCCGTCAAGCCATTCAGGGAGAACTCGGTTTCTGTCGCCATGGCGGCAGCATCCGCCTTTGTACAGCGTTGCGCAATGGCTTGCCGGGCAGACGGCGACCTGGCATTGCGCGGGCCAGGTCACCAGGATGACCGGAGGAAACGGCGGCTTCGTCCCGCAATACCTGCGCGCCGGGCGTCAGCCTCGCACCGCCATCCCGGCCAGCCGCAGACAGACCCGTGTCGCGGCGGCCATGTCCTGCACGCTGATCCATTCCAGCGGGCCGTGAATTTCCTGCATGCCGGTAAAGATATTGGGGCAGGGTACGCCCATTTCGGTCAGGCGCGAACCGTCGGTGCCGCCGCGGATCGGGACGCTGACCGGGGCGATGCCCTCGGCCTCGCAGGCGGCGCGGGCGAGGTCGACCGGCGTCATGTCCTTTTCCAGCCAGTAGCGCATGTTGCGATATTGGGCGCGGATTTCGCAGGCCACAGTCGCGCGCGGTTCGGTCGCGGCCAGCGCATCACAAGCCTGACGCAGCAGGGCGCCTTTGGCCTCTAGCCCGTCCAGTTCAAAATCGCGCAGGATGAAGCGCAACTCTGCCTCGGCGGCGGTGCCGGTAATCTCGTAAAGATGCAGGAAACCTTCGCGCCCGTCTGTCAGTTCGGGCACCAGCGCCTGTTGCGGCAGCAGGTTCACCAGCTTCGCCGCCAGATGCAGCGCATTGACCAGCTTGCCCTTGGCATAACCCGGATGCGCGGAAACCCCGGTGATCTTCACCACTGCCCCGTCTGCCGAAAAGCTTTCATATTCCACCTCGCCCACCTGTCCGCCATCCAGCGTATAGGCGAAATCGGCGCCCAGATCGGCGGGCAGACGCTTGTCAACGCCCCGGCCGATTTCCTCGTCCGGGGTGAAGGCCAGCCGCAGCTTCGGATGCGGGATCGACGGTTCGGCCAGAAGATGCCGCGCCATGGTCATCAGGATCGCCACACCCGCCTTGTCATCGGCGCCCAGCAGCGTGGTGCCGCTGGCGGTGATGATGTCATGGCCAAGCTTGCTGCCCAGATAGGGCGAGACCTCGGGCGACAGCACCAGCCCCGGCGCATCGGCAAAGCTGATCGTGCCGCCGTTGTAACGGCGGTGCACCACCGGCTTCACGCCGGTCGCATTGAAGGCGGGCGCGGTATCGACATGGGCCAGAAAGCCCACCACCGGACCGTCCGCAGTGGCGGGCACTGTGGCCAGCACCGCGCCATAATCGGTGATCTGCACATCAGCCGCGCCGATGCCCGTCAGCTCCTCTGCCAGCAGGCGTGCCATGTCGAGCTGGATCGCCGTGCTGGGCGAGGCGGTGCCGCGCTCGTCGCTCTGGCTGTCGATGGCGGCATAACGCACAAGGCGGGTTTCCAGTTCGGTGTCGAATTCTGCGGTCATGGGGCCTCCGGCTTTCGGGGGCATGAGGCGCGCGGCACGCGGGTCTGTCAAGGCGCTGGCGGCAATGTGATGCGCAGGGTGGCAGGCTGACGAAACAGACGCTTGCGCGCCAAGGGCCAGCCCGTAGACTGAGGAAAACCCACCAAGGAGTTCTTCAGGTGTTTTCTTTCAAGGGGATTGCGGCTGCGGCTCTGGCCGTGCTGGGCCTGTCCGGTGTGGCGGCTGCTGCGCCGTGCAGCAATACCGGGGCCGATTACGAAAGCTGGAAGCCCGTCATGGCGCAGGAGGCGGCAGCGGCCGGGGTCGGTGACAAGGGGATCGCCGCGCTGATGGGGTCGAGCTATGCCAGCAAGACCATCGCCGCCGACCGCAATCAGA
Organism: Gemmobacter nanjingensis; assembly: GCF_014652195.1. Classification (NCBI taxonomy): domain Bacteria; kingdom Pseudomonadati; phylum Pseudomonadota; class Alphaproteobacteria; order Rhodobacterales; family Paracoccaceae; genus Gemmobacter; species Gemmobacter nanjingensis. The sequence continues at coordinate 27,533 of NZ_BMYI01000003.1, read as the reverse complement.
AAAGCTTCAAATACTCGCTGCAAAAGTTCATGCAGGTGCGCGGCGCCGATACGATCGTGGCGCAGGGCCGCAAGCGCAAGACGCAGAATGCCAGTTTCTATCAGGCGCTGGAGCAACGCTATGGCGTGCCTGCCGGCCCGCTGCTGGCCATTCACGGGATGGAGACGGGCTTCGGCGGTTTCATGGGGGACAGCAATGTCGTCTCAGCCATCGCGACCCTGGCCTATGACTGCCGCCGCAGCGAGTATTTCACCGACCACCTGATCGCCGCGCTGATGCTGGTGGATCGTGGCGTGATCTCGCCGAAAACGGTGGGCGCGAAGCATGGCGAGGTGGGCCACACCCAGTTCCTGCCGGGCAACGTGCTGCGCTATGGCGTGGACGGTGACGGCGACGGTCGGGTGGACCTGACCAAACAAGCCGATGCCCTGGCTTCGACCGCCAATTTCCTCGCCCAGAAGGGCTGGCGCCCCGGCGCGGGCTATCAGGAGGGAGAGCCGAACTTCGCCGTGATCAAGCAATGGAACGCCGCGACCGTGTACCAGCAGGCCATCGCGATCATGGGCGCGAAAATCGACCGCTAGGCGCAAAGATTCCTCTTGCGCCCGCCCGGTGGCTGCTCTAATCAGCCGCCACCGGCCATGGCCCGTTCGTCTATCGGTTAGGACGTCAGGTTTTCAACCTGAAAAGAGGGGTTCGACTCCCCTACGGGCTGCCACTTTAATCTGCAAGTTTCTGATTTTGCTGCGAAATTAAAGATCGCCGAAATCCTGCGACTTAACTGCTCCAGCGAAAAATCCGGTATCTTCGGTCCCGCCGCAGGGCGAAAGCGATGAGGCATTCGTGAGCAAAAAGCTGGCGCGGTTTCATCGCTCGGGCTGGCCGGGCAACACAACGGCCAGTGTTTCGCGAACTCGCGGTAGCAAGTAGCAAAATGACGTGTGCCCTTGTCTGCTTCCCATCGGCTTACCCGCAGCACGGTTACAGCAAGGAAATCGGGCCGTCCTGCCCCTGGCAGCCAGGCGACGTGCTGCGCCCGTGTCAGACGGCCGGGTTTTCCCCTTTGGCGTCACACATGTTGATAAACTGCGGATGCGCATCCATCCCTGCCACCATCGCTTCTACCTCGGTGCGGGTCAGGCCGATATCGTGGATCAGGTGGTCGTCGGGTTTGGCCAGCAGACGGGCGAGCGACCGGCGCGCGGCGTGGTGGTCGCGCCAGCGGCGCAGGGCAGCGAGGATGGGCATGGCGGTCTCCTTTCCGGCAGGCTCCCATGCTGGTTGACTTCAATCAAACGAATAGGCTTTATGCTTGATATCATCTAAATTGATATCATGACCCCGCTCGACTCCGATCTTCTGCGCAGCTTCCTGACCCTCGTCGAAGAGGGCAGCGTCACCGGCGCCGCCGCGCGGCTGGGGCGCACGCAATCGGCGGTCAGCATGCAGTTGAAGCGGCTGGAGGATCACGCAGGCCACAGCCTGTTCCTGCGGGCGCCGCGCGGGCTGGTGCTGACCCCGGCGGGCCAGCGCCTGCTGCCCCATGCGCGGACTGCCGTCGCGGCGGTGGCGCGCGCGGCCGAGGTGATGGAGGACCGTGCCGAAACCGCGCCGCTCCGGCTGGGTCTGCCGCCGGAATATGTGGAGCAGTTGCTGCCGCGTCTGGTGCCCGCCATGGCCAATCTGCATCCCGAGGCGCAACTGACCCTGCGCAGCGATTATTCCATCCCCGGCCTGGCCGCGCTGGAGGCGGGAGAGCTGGATTTCATGATCTACTTCGACACGGTGGTGCAGCCGGGGCAGGGCGAGTTGCTGGCGATGGACCCGACGGTCTGGGTAACCTCGCGCCAGCATGCGCAGCACCTGCGCCGCCCCTTGCCAATTGCCAGCTATCTGGAGTCGGACTGGTGCCAGAGCCATATGATCGGGTCACTGGAACGGCGGGGCATCGAGTGGCGTTCGGTGTTCGAATGCGACACGACGCACGGGTTCTGGACGGTGGTGCGGCAGGGATTCGCGGTGGTGGCGCTGGCCCGCAGCGCCATCCCGCCGGATTGCCGCGAACTGACCGAGGCTGAGGGCTTTCCGCTGGTCGATGCCTCTTGCGTGATGCTGCGGCGGCGCGCGGGGGTGGAGGGGCCGGCGGCCGACAGCCTTGCCATCCTGTTGCGCCAGATCTTTGCCACCCTGCCGGAAGGAACCGCCCATGCCGCGCGCCCGTGATCTTGGAGTAACCATCGGCCGCTTCGCCCCCGGCCCGCTGAACGCCATCACCGATGTTCCGGGCGTGCGGATCGGCCATGTGACGCTGATCGAGGGCGATCGCACGCGCACCGGCGCCACTGCGATCCTGCCGCATGGCGGTAACCTGTTCCGTGACCGGGTTTCTGCCGGGTTTGCCGTGCTGAACGGCTTTGGAAAATTCGCGGGATCGACCCAGGTGCAGGAGTTGGGAGAGCTGGAAACCCCGGTCCTGCTGACCAACACGCTGGCGGTAGGGCGCGCGATGGAGGCGCTGGTCGCGCATGTACTGGCGCTGCCGGGGAATGAAGCGGTCACTTCGATCAATGCCGTGGTGGGCGAGACGAATGATTCCGGGCTGAACGACATTCGTGCGGCCCGCCCGACCGTGGCCGAGATGCGGCAGGCGCTGGAGGCCGCCAGTTCTGGCCCGGTGGAGGAAGGTGCCGTGGGGGCCGGGACGGGCTGCATCGCCTTCGGGCTCAAGGGCGGGATCGGCACCGCGTCGCGCCGGGTCGACGGGTATATGCTGGGTGTGCTGGTGCAGGCCAATTACGGCGGGACCCTGCGGCTGGACGGTCGGGCCGCGCCGGTAACCTCTGAGGCGGATACCGACGGCTCCATCGTGATCGTGATGGCCACAGATGCGCCGCTGTGCCCACGCAACCTGACACGGCTGGCAACCCGCAGTTTCGCGGGGCTGGCGCGCACCGGATCTGCGCTGTCGAACGGTTCGGGCGATTACGCGCTGGCCTTCGCCACCACGCGGGGCCAGATGCCGAACGAGATGATGTCGCCGCTGTTCGAGGCTGCCATCGAGACGACGGAAGAGGCGATTCTGAATGCGCTTCTGATGGCGGGCGATATGCGGGGCTGGGATGCGGCGACGCGCCAGCCCCGGCAGGTCCGGGGCCTGCGGCTTTAGGCGGCGCGGCGCATGGCGGCTGTGGCGATACCCATGGCGACAAGCGCGCCGCCGCCCGCTTGGGTCAGGCCGCGCATCACTGCCGGGCGCGCGATCCGCTGGCGCAGCCGGTCGGCCAGCAGGGCATAAGCCAGCACGTTCAGCGTGGCGAGGGTGACGAAGGTTGTCACCAGAACGGCGAATTGCGGCGCCAGAGGCTGCCCGGTCACGATGAACTGCGGTACGAAGGCGATGAAGAAAACAATGGATTTCGGGTTCAGCGCGGTAACGGCTGCGGCATGGCCAAAGACCTGCGCGGGCTGCGCCGCGCTGTGCGCTGCTACCGTGCCAAGGGTTGCATCGGGGGCGCTGCGGAACAGCTTGATGCCCAGCCAGACCAGATAAGCGGCCCCGATCCATTTGAGCGCGGTGAACAGCTTGGCGGAGGCCAGCACCAGGGCCGCCAGCCCGGCAAGCGAGGCGCTCATCGCGATGAGGTCGCCAAGGGCCACACCTGCGGCGGTGGCCAGTGCCACGCGGCGCCCCTGGCTCAGCGCATAGCTCAGCACCAGAAGGACGGTCGGTCCCGGTATCATCAGCAGAACGGTTGAGGCGGCGACAAAGGTCAGCCAAAGCTGGAAGGACATGGGCGGCTCCTGTGTGCAGAGGCGGAAGTCAGCCATGGCGCACCGGCGCTGTAAAGCTCTTTCCCTTGCCGCCCGCCGATGCCATGCTCAGCGGATGGATACGACCTTGCACAGCCCCTTCGGCCCCCTCTCTCTGCGCGAGCGCGACGGTATTCTGGTGGCGCTGGACTGGAGGCCGGGGCAGGATACCGCTACGCCGCTGGTGGCCGAGGGCTTGCGCCAGCTTGCCGAATATTTCGATGGCAAGCGCGTGATCTTCGATCTGCCGCTCGACTGGGGGCAGGGGATTCATGCGCAGGTGCGCCGTGCCATGGCTGCCATCCCGCTGGGCGAAACCCGCACCTATGGGGAGATTGCTCTTGAGATCGGGGCTCCCGCGCAGGCGGTTGGACAGGCCTGCGGCGCCAATCCGCTGCCGATCCTCATTCCCTGCCACCGGGTTCTGGGGCGCAACACGCTGGGCGGCTTTTCTGCCCCCGGCGGGGTGGAAACCAAGGTGGCGCTGCTGCGCTTCGAAGGGGCCGCCGGATTGCTGATCTGATCGCCCGTACCGTCACAAATCTGTCGCAAACCTGATTGAAGCCGCTTCCGCCCCGGCCTAAGCCAAGGCAGGGAAACGGAGGCAGGCGTGAGCATTGGCGTTCTTCTGGCGGTTCTGGGCGCAGCCTTTCTGCATGCGCTGTGGAATGCACTGATCAAGCTGGGCACCTCGAAGATCGGGGCCATGGTCATCCTGTCTGTGGCGGAAATCCCCATTGGGCTGGCCATCGCCCTGCCGCGCCCCGCCATCGCGGCGGAGGCCTGGCCCTGGGTGATCGGGGCTGCCTGCACGCATTTCTTCTACAAGACCTTTCTGACCCTGGCCTATGACCGGGGCGATCTGTCGCGCGTCTATCCTATCGCGCGTGGGGCGGCACCGATGATCGTGGCGCTGGTGGGGGCGGTGGCCTTGTCGGATCAGGTGACCGGCCCGCAGTATGCGGGCATCGCGCTCCTGGCGGGGGGAATTGGCCTGATGGCGCGGGGCGTCTTTACAGATGGCGAAAGCCGCCGGTTGCTGCCCTTCGCCTTTGGCTCTGCCATGGCGACGGCGACCTACACGCTGCTCGACGGGCTGGGCGCGCGGATTTCTGGCGATGCGATCAGCTATGTCGCCTGGGTCTTCGTGGCAGACGGGCTGATCTTCACGTTGGGCAGCCTTGCGCTGCGCGGCACCGCCGTCCTGCCCCGTGCGCCCCGCGCCTGGGTGGTGGGCAGCTTTGCGTCGCTGGCTTCTTACGGGTCATATGCCATCTCGATCTGGGCCATGACGGTGGCGCCCATCGCCGTGGTGGCGGCCTTGCGCGAAACCTCGATCCTGTTTGCAGTGCTGATCGGATGGCTGGTCTTTGGCGAGCGGATGACCCGCGACAAGGCGATTGCCGCGCTGATGATCGTGGCCGGGGTGATCGTGACGCGGCTTTAGGAAATCCGGCGCGCGCCGCGTTCCGGGATGATCTGCTGCGCGATACCCGCGAAGGTCAGGTAAAGCGAGGTCAGCAGCAATCCGTAATGCGCCCAGCTGGCCGGGTGAAAATCGACCCAGGCCGCCCAGCCGGCAAAGAAGGTCCATGCCAGCGACATCGGCAAGGTGATCTCGCGCCAGCGCTGCGTCCGGGTGGGGTGGACGAATTTCAGGTTGGTGAACATCGCAATGGTCAGCGCAATGACGAAGACGAGGATGGTGCCCTCGCCCGGACGCACCGCAAACATCACCAGAACGAACATGTTCCAGCAGGCGGGGAAGCCGGCGAAGGAGTAATCTTTCGTCTTCATCCGCGTATCGACGAAATAGACGACCGAGCCATAGGTGATGACGATGATCGCCAGCCATCCGGTCCAGCCCGGCAGCAGCCCGGATTTGAACAGGGCGAAAGCAGGGATGAACACATAGGTCAGGTAGTCGATGATCAGATCCAGCAGCACCCCGTCATAGGTGGGCCAGTTGTGCTTCACGTCGTATTTGCGCGCCAGTGGGCCATCGACCCCGTCGACGAACAGCGCCACCACCAGCCACAGGAACATGAGATCCCATTTGCCATCGACGGCAGCCAGCATGGCCAGCATGGCCAAAACGGCGCCGGTGGCGGTGAACAGATGGACGAGCAGGGCCTGAATACGTAATGACATTCGACCATTTCACCCATCGGGCCGCGAAAATCAACCGCAACTGCGGCCGGAGAGGCCATTGCCTGCCTGGTCTCACGGAGGGCGCGATGATGCGCCGCGCGCCGCAGGAACCGGCCCGGCCCGGATAGTGCGGACGCTGAAAGGGAACCTGTCGCGCGCCAGTGACGTTGATTGTCCAGAAACCCAAGCAAGGGAAAACATCATGACCGACAACAACATACGCGAGGTCTCGCCTCGGACGACCCATATTCATACCTCTGAAAACCGTGGTTTTGCCACTGGCTTCATGCTGTTCGTACTCGGCGGCGTGGTGGCAGTTCTGGCTATTCTCTGGTTCGCTCTGGGCGAGCCGACGAGCAGCCCTTCCACCGCTCCGGCATCGCAGGGCGGGGATGTGAACCTGACCATTGAGAATCCGGCTCCCGCGGAAGTACCCGCTCCGGCCGAGAACGCCGCCCCGGCTGAAAATGCTGCTCCGGCGACCGAAGCCCCTGCCGGGAACTAAGGTTGCGGGCACAGCCAGCAAAAGGCCCTGTCAGGCCGCGCCCTCCGCAATGGGTGCGGCCTGACGCGCATCATAACGGGCGCGCGCTTCCCAGACGGCAGGCTGATGCGTCGTCGCCCAGTCGCGCAAAGGCTCCAGCCGCGAAATCAGACCCGTGCCCAGATCCGTGACCGCATATTCCACCTGAGGCGGCGACAGGGGCAGAACGGTGCGGGTGATCAGCCCGTCCCGTTCCAGCTGCCGCAGGGTCACCGACAGCATGCGTTGCGAAATCCCGTCAACGACCCGCCGCAAGGCGTTGAACCGGCAGGGGCCATTCGAGAGTTCCAGAAGCACCAGCAACGACCAGGCATCGCCGATCCGGTCCAGCACATCCCGGATCGGGCAGGGCTGGTTGCTAAGGTCGCGTGGCGGCATGGCGGTTCCCCCGGTGTTACCATGTGACGAAAGAATGCGTCTTCCCGCAGACCGGATCGGGCCGTATCTGGTTACTTATCGTAACCTGAATGCAAGGAAACGGGCAATGAAGATCTTTCTGATTGGCGCAAGCGGCATGATCGGCTCGCGTATTCTGGCAGAAGCCGTAGCGCGCGGGCATGAGGTGATCGCAGGGGCGCGGCGGCCAGAACGCATTGCGGCTTCGGCGCAGGTGCATCCCGTGGCGGTGGATACCGCTGATCCCGAAGGACTGGCCGCGCAGGCCGCGCAGGCGGATGTGATTGTCGCCGCCGCCTCGCCGCGCAGCACCGGCGATGCGGTGGCCGAGATGGGCCAGATCGGTGCGGCGGTGATGCAGGCGGCAAAGGCAAGTGGCAAGCGTCTGGTGCTGGTTGGCGGTGCCGGATCGCTCAACCTGCCTGATGGCAGCCCGCTGCTGCCGCATCTGCCGCAGGAATACAAGGCCGAGGCGACCGGCATGAAGGCCGTGCGCGACCGTCTGCGCGATTCGGACCTTGACTGGACGTTCTTCGCCCCCGCGGGGCTGATCCAGCCTGGCGAGCGGACAGGCAGCTTCCGACTGGGCACCGATACGCTGATTTCCGACGCCGAGGGCAACAGCCGCATCAGCGCCGAGGATTATGCCGTGGCTTTGGTGGACGAGCTGGAAACCCCCGCCCACCGGCGCGGCATGATGACGATCGGCTACTGAGCCTCAGCGCGGGGGCAGTTCCGCGATGACGGCGCGGGCGGCGGCGGCCGGATCGTCGGCCTGCCAGACCGGGCGGCCTACGACGATGTGATCGGCGCCGTCGCCGATGGCTTGCGCCGGGGTCGCCACGCGCTTCTGGTCGCCCAGCGCGGCCCCAGCGGGGCGCACCCCCGGCGTCACGATCAGCCGCCCCGCCGCCTGCGGCAGCGCGCGGATCATCGCGGCCTCCTGCGGGCTGGCGATCACGCCATCCGCCCCGGCCTCCAGCGCGCGGGCGGCGCGTTCCAGCGTGATTTCGTGGATGTCGCCCGGCACGATCAGGTTCGCATCCAGATCGGCCCGGTCGAGCGAGGTCAGCACCGTCACCGCAAGGATTTTCGTGTTGCTGCCGCGCCGCCCCTCGGCCGCTGCGCGCACCACCTGCGGGTCGCCATGCACGGTCAGGAAATCGAGGTCGTATTGCGCGATGCCGCGCACCGCCGCCTCGACCGTGGCGCCGATGTCGAACAGCTTCATATCCAGAAACACCCGCTTGCCGCGTTCCTGTTTCAACTCGTTCGCCAGCGCGAAGCCGCCGCCGGTCAGCATCCCCAGCCCGACCTTGTAAAAGGAAACCGCATCGCCAAGGCGATCAGCCAGCGCGAGGCCCTGCACGACATTCGGCACGTCAAGCGCCACGATCAGACGGTCGTCGCTCATCGGATACTCCTTTTTTCGGGGTGGTCCGGGGCGGTTTGCCGCCAAGGCGGCGGGGTGTCAACAGGTGGCTGGGCGGCACCGGCAGGAGAATGCTAAGGAAGGCGGGGCAGGAGGCGCAGATGCTGGCAGTTTTCGATATCGGTGGCACGAAGATCCGCGCGGCAGCCTCGTCCGCGCCGGGGCGGCTTGGTCCTGCACAGGATATGCGCACCCCGCGCGAGGATCTGGCAGGGTTCACCGCCACGCTGGCCGGAGCCATAGCCTCGATGGGCCGGGGGGTGCAGGGCATCGCCATTTCCATCGCGGGCTGTGTCGATCCGGTGTCGGGGCGAATGAAGGTCGCCAATATCCCCTGTCTGGATGGCCGCGTCCCGGCTGAGGATCTGGGCGCGGCACTGGGCCTGCCGGTCTGGATCGGCAATGATGCCGATTGCTTTGCCCTGGCCGAGGCCGCCGAGGGCGCGGGGCGCGGCCATCGCACGGTCTTCGGTGTGATCCTTGGCACTGGCGTCGGCGGCGGGCTGGTGATCGACGGGCGGCTTGTGACCGGGGCCGGAGGGTTTGCCGGGGAATGGGGCCACGGGCCTGTGCAGGATCGTATGCCGCTGGGCCATGCCCTGCCACGCTTCACCTGTGGTTGCGGGCAGGAGGGGTGTCTGGACGCCATCGGCGGCGCGCGCGGGATCGAACGCCTGCACCGCCACCTGCATGGCCAGGCGCTGCCCGCCGAGGCGATCACGACCGGCTGGCAGGCGGGTGACGCGGCGAGTTCGGAAACCGTGGCCGTGTGGCTGGAGGTGATGGCCGGGCCACTGGCCATGGTGTTGAACGTGGTCGGCGCGACTTCTGTGCCGGTTGGCGGTGGGCTGGCGCGGGCGCCGGGGCTGGTGGCGGCGCTGGATGCCGCCGTTTCGGCGCGGCGGCTCTGGCAGGCGACGGGTCCGGTGGTGGTACCTGCGGCGCTGCCCGGTGATCCGGGGCTGGTGGGGGCAGCCCATGCCGGCTGGCAGGAGCTGGCGCCATGCTGATCGAAGTCTGCGCCGCCACGCCCGAAAGCATCGCCGCCGCCGTCTCGGGCGGGGCCGGGCGGATCGAGCTGTGCTCGGCGCTGGAACTGGGCGGCCTCACGCCCTCCGCTGGGCTGATGCGTCAGGCGGCGGGGTGCGGCCTGCCGGTCTTCGCCATGATCCGCCCCCGCGCCGGGGATTTCTGCTGGAGCGCGGCAGAGCTTGACCTGATGTGCGACGATATCGCCACGGCCCGCGCCGCAGGCATGGCAGGGGTAGTGCTCGGTGCCTCGCACCCCGATGGGCGGCTGCACCGCGCGGCGCTGGCGCGGCTGGTGTCGGCGGCGGATGGCATGGGGCTGACCCTTCACCGCTGCTTTGATCTGACGCCGGACCGGGCCGAGGCCGTGGAAATGGCAGTCGCTCTTGGCTTCCACCGCATCCTGACTTCCGGCCATGCCCTGCGAGCCGAGGACGGGCTGGCCGCACTGGCCGAGGTGCAAAGCCTTGCCGCGGGGCGGTTGTCGATCATGGCGGGCTCGGGGGTGACGGCGGCCAATGCCGCGCGTTTCACGACATTGGGGCTGCGTGAACTGCACGCTTCCTGTGCCGCGCCGCGTCCTGCGCCTGCCGCAGCCATTGCTTTCGGCTTTACCGCGCCTGAAATCCGCGAAACCCGCGCCGATCTGGTGGCCGCGCTTGTACGCGCTGCCGCATTGACAAGCTGAGCCCGCCGGGGTTCGATTCCGCCAAACCCGAGACGAGGCACGCCATGCAGATCAACATGACCTTCGACCGCCCCGAAGAAGGGCCGGGTTCCGGCCCGATCACCGTGGGCTGGTTCCTGACCAGCGACAAGGGCGCGGTGCTTTACGATCCGCCCGAACGTGTCAGCTTTCGCCAGACCAACCGCACGCATGCCAAATCGGCCAGCCGCTGCCCCGGCGTGATCCAGCTGGAAAGCCGCTATTTCATGGTGAAATGCCCTTTCGACATGCAACTGGGCTTTGGTCGCGATGAGAAAGGCAAGCCGCATCTGATCAACCGTGCGGGCACGGCCTCGCCCATCCGGCCCAGCAAGCTGAACGAAGTGCTGACCCTGGTGAACGAGGCGGAATGGCGCTACCCCGACCGTCCGACGATCCAGATGATCCTGCCCTACTGCTTCATTGCCGACGAGCTGGTCTATGTGACGCAGCTTTCAGCCTTCATGCATTACCGCCGCGATCCGCTGCCGGGCACGATCTTCGGCGGGCGCTTCCCGCTGAACATCTGGCCGCGCCCGCTGATGTGGGCTTTCGAATGGCACGAGCCGCAGAAGGACATCATCCTCAAGCGCGGTGAGCCGCTGTTCTATGTGCAGTTCGAGGGCAATGGCCCCGACCGCCCGGTGCAGGTGGTTGAAGCTGAGCGTACGCCGGAATTGCAGAAATACATGGAACAGATCGGCGGCGCGGTGAACTACGTCAATCAGACCTTTGGCCTGTTCAAGGCGGCCGAGGCGTTGCGCCCGGCGAAGCTGCTGACCCCCAAGACCCGCGAATGACCTGGCGGTCGTCGCTGGAGGTCTGCGATCCGCAGACCGGCGATTGCCGGGTGATCCTGCGCAGCGACAGGCTGATCGAGGCCCCGAACTGGCACCCGGAGGGCTGGTTCCTGGTCAATGGCGACGGCGGATTGTGGCGGGCTTCCGCCACCGGGCTGGAGCAGATCGTCACGCCCGGGGGGCTGCGCTGCAACAATGACCACGGCTTTCTGCCTGATGGCAGCATCGTCTTTACGGCGCATACAGACGAAGGACCGGGTATCTACCGGCTGTCCGGGGGCGGGGTGCAACAGATTGTGGAGCGGCGCCCTTCGTGGTGGCACGGGGCCCATGCGCGCCGTGTCGCCTGCGCGGTGGCGCGGGGCGACCGGGTGTTGCGTATCGCGGAAACCGATCTGGACAGCGGTACAGAGCGTGTACTGACCGAAGGCCCCGGCACGCAGGACGGGCCGGATTATTCCGCCTGCGGGCGCCATATCTGGTTCAATTCCACCGCCACGGGCCATGCGCAGATCTGGCGGATGGCGGCTGACGGGCGTGATGCCGTGCCGGTGTTCCGCGATGACCGGGTGAACTGGTTCCCGCACCCTTCGCCCTGCGGGCGGCATGTGGTCTATCTGTCCTATCCACCGGGGACCGGGGGGCACCCGCGCGACCTTGACGTTTCGCTGTGGATCATGCGCCCCGATGGCAGCGACCGGCGGCGGCTGGTCGATCTGTTCGGCGGGCAGGGCAGTCTCAACGTGCCATGCTGGGCGCCGGATGGCCACGCCTTCGCCTTTATGCGCTACGCACCTGCAAGCGGCGGGGCCGGAACATAGGCCGGGGGCGGCAGCGGCTCGCCCCAGACCGAGACATGCACCTCCGCCCCCTCCGGCCCGGCCAGATGCTCGGGGGTCAGGCCCACGATGCGCAGCCGCAGACCGTCGGGTGCCGCCAGCCAGGGTGCCAGCGTGGTCGCCGCGCGCGGACCCAGATGGCCCAGCGTCACCTGCCGCCGATGCGGGATCAGCCCCAGTATGTGCCGCCGCACCGAGGCGGTGACCATCAGCCGCCCGTCGTCGGCCGGGTGCAGATGCACGGTGTCGTTCAGGCACAGGCCACTGCGTCCGACATGAAGGGCCAGGCCATGCACGCGGGTCTTGTGCAGGATCGGGATGGGGCGCGTGATGCTCGACATGGGGCTCTTCTCTGGTTGCGGCGGGCAGCATCGCGGTGAAGCACAGGGCTCTGCAAGGTGCTGCGGCATGCACGCGGCGGCTGTGCGCCGGATGTCGCCGGAACCTGCCGCGCGCATCGGCAAGGAAATGACCATTGCGCCGGGCCTGCGGAATCCCGCTTGCGGAAATCTTTGCGCCGGAAGGCCGCAGCCGTCTTGCGCAGCGCGGCGCATGTGCCCATCTGATGCCTGAGGCCGGCGTGGACATGCCTTCCGAGGGTGTTCGCAAGCGGCGCTTTTGAAAGGAGAATTGCCGATGAACATGGAAAAGTTCACGGAACGGTCGCGCGGTTTCCTGCAAGCGGCCCAGACGATTGCAATGCGCGAAAGCCATCAGCGTGTACTGCCTGAGCATCTGCTCAAGGCTCTGATGGATGATGAACAGGGTCTTGCCTCCAACCTGATCCGCCGCGCCGGTGGCGCGCCCGAACGGGTGAACGAGGCGGTCAATGCCACTATCGCCAAGCAGCCCAAGGTTTCGGGCGGCGAGGGCCAGACCTATATCGACCCCTCGCTGGTGCGTGTGCTGGACGAGGCTGAACAGGTCGCCAAAAAGGCGGGCGATGCCTTCGTGCCGGTGGAGCGGATTCTGACCGCGCTGGCGCTGGTGAATACCCGCGCCAAGGATGCGCTGACGGCGGGCGCCGTTACGGCTCAGAACCTCAACGCCGCGATCAACGACATCCGCAAGGGCCGCACTGCCGACAGCGCCTCGTCCGAGGATACGATGGAAGCGCTGAAGAAATATGCGCGCGACCTGACCGAGGCCGCTGCCGAGGGCAAGATCGACCCGATCATCGGCCGCGACGAGGAAATCCGCCGCGCCATGCAGGTTCTGTCGCGCCGCACCAAGAACAACCCGGTGCTGATCGGGGAGCCGGGCGTGGGTAAAACTGCGATTGCCGAGGGCCTCGCGCTGCGCATCGTCGATGGCGACGTGCCGGAATCCCTGCGCAACAAGAAGCTGATGGCGCTGGATATGGGCGCGCTGATCGCCGGGGCGAAATATCGCGGCGAGTTCGAGGAGCGCCTGAAAGCCATCCTCAAGGAGATCGAGGCGGCCGCAGGCGAGGTAATCCTGTTCATCGACGAGATGCACACGCTGGTCGGCGCGGGCAAATCGGACGGTGCGATGGATGCGGCGAACCTGATCAAACCCGCGTTGGCGCGGGGTGAATTGCACTGCATCGGCGCAACCACGCTGGATGAATACCGCAAATATGTCGAGAAAGATCCGGCGCTTGCCCGGCGCTTCCAGCCTGTCATGGTCGAGGAGCCGACGGTGGAAGACACCATCTCGATCCTGCGCGGCATCAAGGAGAAGTATGAACTGCACCACGGCGTGCGGATCAGCGACTCGGCCCTCGTGGCGGCGGCGACCCTCAGCCATCGCTACATCACCGACCGTTTCCTGCCCGACAAGGCCATCGACCTTGTGGACGAGGCGGCAAGCCGTCTGCGCATGGAAGTGGACAGCAAGCCCGAGGAACTGGACCAGCTCGATCGTCAGATCCTGCAACTTCAGATCGAGGCCGAGGCGCTGAAGAAAGAGGATGACGCGGCGTCGAAGGACCGGCTGGAAAAGCTGGAGATGGAGCTTGCCGACCTGCAAGAGAAATCGGCCGGGCTGACCGCCAAATGGCAGGCAGAACGCGACAAGCTGGAAGCCTCGCGCGAGTTGAAGGAACAGCTTGACCGCGCGCGGGCCGAACTGGATCAGGCGAAACGCGAAGGCAATCTGGGCCGCGCGGGTGAGTTGTCCTACGGCATCATTCCGGGGCTGGAGAAGAAACTGGCCGAGGCCGAAGCCCGCGAGGGCGAGGCGCTTGTCAGCGAGGCCGTGCGCCCCGAACAGATCGCCGAAGTGGTGGAACGCTGGACCGGCATCCCGACCTCCAAGATGCTGGAGGGCGAACGCGAAAAGCTGCTGCGCATGGAAGAAGAGCTTGGCAAGCGCGTGATCGGCCAGAAACAGGCGGTGATCGCGGTATCCAATGCGGTGCGTCGCGCACGCGCGGGTCTGAATGACGAAAACCGCCCGCTCGGCAGCTTCCTGTTCCTCGGTCCGACCGGGGTGGGCAAGACCGAACTGACCAAGGCCGTCGCCGAATATCTGTTCGACGATGAAAACGCGATGGTGCGGATCGACATGAGCGAATTCATGGAGAAACACTCCGTCGCGCGGCTGATCGGCGCGCCGCCCGGCTATGTCGGCTATGACGAGGGCGGGGTGCTGACCGAGGCGGTGCGGCGCCGGCCCTATCAGGTGGTGCTGTTCGACGAGGTGGAGAAAGCCCACCCCGACGTGTTCAACGTGCTGTTGCAGGTGCTGGATGACGGCATCCTGACCGACGGGCAGGGCCGGACGGTGGACTTCAAGCAGACGCTGATCATCCTGACCTCGAACCTCGGGGCGCGCTCTCTCAGCGAACTGCCGGAAGGCGCCGACCCGACCGAGGCGCGGCGGCAGGTGGAAGAGGCGGTCCGGGCGCATTTCCGGCCCGAATTCCTCAACCGTCTGGACGAGCAGATCATCTTCGACCGGCTGAACCGGGCGGATATGGGCGGCATCGTCGAGATCCAGCTCCGGCGTCTGGAAAAACGGCTGGCGCAGCGCAAGATCGCGCTGGAGCTGGACGCGGATGCGAAAGCCTGGCTGGCGGACGAGGGTTACGATCCGGTGTTCGGCGCCCGGCCGCTGAAGCGGGTGATCCAGCGCAACCTGCAAGATCCGCTGGCCGAGATGATCTTGGCGGGCGAGGTGCTGGACGGCTCGACCGTCAGCGCGACGGCAGGGCCGGAGGGGCTGATCCTTGGCGAAAGGGTCATCGCTTCGCGGCGCGAGAAACCTGCCGAAGTGCGGGTGCATTGATGAAAGGGGGCCTCCGGGCCCCCTTTTCCATAAGGGCGACCCGGCGGATGCCGCTCCCGGCAGGGCGGGCCGGTCTAGGTCGCCCCCTCCTGCTGACCGGGCGGGCACGCGGGGGTGTCAAGCGGGACCACATCCACCGCGTGCCGGCTGTCCTGCCCGCCTGCGGTACGGATGGCGCCCAGAACCGGCGCGACATCGGCATAGTCGCGGCCTACAGCGACGGTGATGTAATCGTCACCGGGATGTTTGGCATTGGTCGGGTCATATTCGACCCAGCCCATCGCCGCACCGCACCAGGCCCGCACCCAGGCGTGCATGGCATCCACCCCTTGCAGGCGCGGCTGACCCGGCGGCGGATCGGTGCGCAGGAAGCCCGAGATATAGGCGGCGGGAATACCGATCCCGCGCAGCGCGCCGATCATTACCTGCGCGAAATCCTGACAGACGCCATGCCGGTTGGCGAAGGCCAGGGCGGGGGCGGTATTGGCATCGGTCGCGCCCGCATCAAAGCGCATTTCGGCATGCAGGGCCTCGCCAAGGGCGACAACCGTGGCCAGCGTGGTCTCGCGCAGATGCGCGCGGGCGAAATCGACCGCCGCCGCATCGGGCGGGATGCGGGGCGAGGGCGCGCGGAAGTGATGCGGTGCGGCGGGGCCGATATCGGCCAGTGCCGCGAGGTCCGCCGCCAGCGCGGCCGGCGAGGGTGAGGTGTCGGCCAGCGGGGCGGGCACTCCGCGCTCCACTTCTGCTGTCAGGTCGAACCGGCAGGTGGCGACGGGGTCGTGCCAAGCGACTGCCGTGGTGGCATTGCCGAAGAAATCTATCCCGTCGCGCCGTTCATCAGGCGGGGGGGTGATTGTCAGCGCGCTGGTCAGAACCTGCTGATCCGGGCCGTTGCCGGGCATCAGGCGCAAGATGTTGCGCACATGGTCCGAGGCGCCGGGATAGTCATAGTCGATGACAAGGCGGATGGCATAACGCATTTGCATCACCGCAGATAACGCGCGGTCAGAAGGTCGGAGACCTCGTAAAGCCGTCCGCGCAGGGCGATCAGGGTTTCGGTCGTCAAGGTTTCCGGCTGGGCCACCCGCAAATCGGTGTCAAGCATCAGCAGCGCGCGGTCGAGGGCCGAGCCGCGATCCTCGGTCGGGTCATGCGGCAGCTGAGAAACATGCTGGCGCATCTGCACCACCTGCGACAGCACGGCGCGGGGGTTGTTATCATCCAGCATCAGCAGATCCAGCACCGTGCCGTGCGCCGGGCCGAAGCGATAGCGCCGCTGGTGGGTCATCACGCTGTCGCCGACCTCGATGGCGATTTCCAGCGCGCCGGGGGCGGCCGCGGGATCAGCGAAGGTGGTCAGCAGCATGAGCATGGCATCGGCGCGTTCCTGCGCCCGGCCCAGCGACAGGAAGCGCCAGCCCATGAAGTGATACATGTTTTCATGCACCAGGCCGGAAAAGCCCGAGATTTTGCGCAGCAGAACCGTCATCGCATGCGCCGCATCGGCGCCGGGGCCGACCTTGCGGGTCAGCCGGCCCGCGGATTTGAACAGATCGTTCAGCGCCGACCAGGCATCGGGCGAGAAACGGTCGCGCACCTTGGCGGCGCTGTCGCGGGCGGTGCCGATCAGGCCGGGCAGCGCCTCCGGAACCGGCTGATCAAGGCCAAGGCCCAGACCCGCAAGATAACCTTCCAGCAGTTGCAGCCGGGGGTCGGCAGGATCGGTGGTTTCGGCCAGCCGCAGGTGATAGGCGCGGATAAGGCGGATCGCACCCTCGGCCCGCTCGACATAGCGGCCCAGCCAGTAAAGGTTTTCCGCCGCGCGCGAAGGCAGGGCACCCGCCGTGGCGCGCGGCACGATTTCAGGCGGGACCAGCGTGTCATCGGGCACGGGCGCATCCGCCACCACCCAGACATCTGCGACCGATCCCCCCGCCTGCATGGCCAGCGCCTTGGTATCGGCGGTCTTGCCGATCCGGGCATAGCCGCCAGGCATGAAGGTCCAGCCATCGGGTGTGCGGGCGGCAAAGACCCGCAGCGTCATTGGCCGGGGCACGAGGCGGCCTTCGTGCAGGGCCGGGGTTGTCGAAAGTGTCACCGCCTCCTGCCCGACCAGATCGGCGCCCTCGCGTGCCAGCCGCTCGGCCAGCGCCTCGGTCTCCGCCGGGCCCAGAGCGGTTTCCGCCCCGGTTGCGAAGGGGAGAGCGGCATCCAGCGCCGGGCCGATCATCAGCCGCGCCGCGTTTTCCAGCACGAAATCCCGCTCGGCCGGCTGGCCGCACCACCATGTCGCAATATTCGGCAGGCTGAGCGGTGCGCCGGTCAGCACCTCGCTGATACGGGGCAGGAAGGCCATCATGGCCCGCACCTCCAGCACGCCGGATCCCAGCGCATTCACCAGCCCGAGCCCGCCTGCCCGCAGCGCCTCGATCATGCCCGGAGTACCGATCTGCGAGCTTTCGTTCAGCTCCAGCGGATCGGCAAATTCGCTGTCGATCCGTCGCCAGAGCGCGCCCACCGGCTCCAGCCCGGTGACGGTGCGCACCATGGCCTGACCGTCGCGCACAATCAGATCCTCACCTTCCAGCAGCATGAGGCCGAGGTAGCGGGCGATGTAGGTATGTTCGTAATAGGTGTCGTTGCTGGGGCCGGGGCTGAGAATCGCGGCGCGGCGGCCGGGGCCGGCCTGTGCCTCCAGCGCAGCGCGGAAGGCGCGGAAGAAGCCGGCCAGTCGCAGCACATGGCTGCGCGGCACGAAATCGGAA
Organism: Gemmobacter nanjingensis; assembly: GCF_014652195.1. Classification (NCBI taxonomy): domain Bacteria; kingdom Pseudomonadati; phylum Pseudomonadota; class Alphaproteobacteria; order Rhodobacterales; family Paracoccaceae; genus Gemmobacter; species Gemmobacter nanjingensis. The sequence continues at coordinate 9,806 of NZ_BMYI01000003.1, read as the reverse complement.
AACATCCGCGTGGTGGCCATGCGGTTTTCCAGGGCGAACCCGGCGCCCGAGGGCGCCTGCGTCCGGTCGCCCAGCACGAAGAACGACCCGTCGGGGGAGCGTCCGATCTCGAAGGCCAGATGGTGCAGGAAATGGCCCGAGCGGGGCGGAATGCCCACCAGAGGGCGCAGCCAGTGCGGATTGCGCGCCACCAGATCGGCGGGCAGGTGGCCGTCCCGCACCAGCCTGCCGGGGCCGTAAAGATCGGCCATCACGGCCTCAAGCAGTTCGGCGCGCTGTGTCAGCCCGGTGCAGAGCTGCCCCCAGTCGGTTTCGGACAGCAGCACCGGAAGATGGCTCAGCGGCCATTCCCGTTCCTGCCCCGGATCATTGGCGTAAAGCCGGAAATAGACCCCGGCATCGCGCAGATACTGATCCCCGCGCGCTGTGCGTTCCGCGATTTCCTCGGCCGGGCGGGCGCCCAGCCAGTCGAGAAGCGGCGCCCAGACCGGGCGCGGGCTGCCATCCGCTGCAAACAATTCGTCCGCAGCGCCGGGCAGCGGTGCGTAGCCACCTGTCAGGTCGGTCGGGGGAGGCAGGTCAGCCAAGGTCGCACTCTCACATTCTGCACAGGGTCAGATTACACCCAAGGCCCGCGCCGCAGGTCCAGCGTCATCGGAAACTCGGGATGCGGCTGTTCGGTTGCAGGGGTATAGGCGCCCGGCGCATGGCCATGCGCCTCGAACCGCGCCAGACGGCGGGCCTCGGCCTCATACCCATTGACCGGGAAGGTATCGTAGTTCCGTCCGCCCGGATGCGCGACGTGATAGACGCAGCCACCCACGGCGCGGCCCGTCCAGTCGTCATAGAGGTCGAAGGTCAGCGGCGCGTTCACCGGCAGCACCGGGTGCAGGGCCGCTGCCGGTTGCCAGGCCTTGAAGCGCACGCCGCCCACGCTTTCGCCGCTGGTGCCGGTGCGGGCCAGCGGCACGGGACGGCCGTTGCACATCACGCGGAAGCGGTCTTGCGTCAGCGTCGTCATCTTCACCTGCAAGCGTTCGACCGAACTGTCGGTATAGCGTACCGTGCCGCCGATGGCGCCGGTCTCGCCCAGAACATGCCACGGCTCCAGCGCCTGCCGCAATTCCAGATGCACCGCGCCGAAGTCGCTGGCGACCTCGACCTGCCCGCAGAAGGGGAAGCGGAACTCGGCCTGCGCCTGATACCACACGGGATCAAGCTTGAAGCCATGTTCCGCCAGATCATCCAGCAGGCTGAGAAAATCCTGCCAGATGAAATGCGGCAGCATGAAGCGGTCATGCAGCACGGTGCCCCAGCGCACCGGCTTGCCTTTGACCGGCGCTTTCCAGCAGCGCGCGATTATGGCGCGGATCAAAAGTTGCTGAGCAAGGTTCATGCGCGGATGAGGCGGCATTTCAAAGCCGCGGAATTCCACCAACCCCAGCCGCCCGGTCGGGCCGTCGGGGGAATAGAGCTTGTCGATACAGATTTCCGCCCGGTGGGTGTTGCCGGTCACGTCGATCAGGATGTTGCGCAGCAGCCGGTCCACCAGCCAGGGCGGCGGCAGCGGCCCGCCCGCAACCGGATCGCCAATCTGGCTCAGCGCGATTTCCAGTTCATACAGGCTGTCGTGCCGGGCTTCGTCGATGCGCGGCGCCTGGCTGGTCGGGCCGATGAAGAGGCCCGAGAACAGATAGCTCAGCGACGGGTGGCGCTGCCAGATCAGGATCAGCGATTTAAGCAGGTCGGGGCGGCGCAGGAAGGGGCTGTCGTCCATCGTCGCGCCGCCGACAACCACATGGTTGCCACCGCCGGTGCCGGTATGGCGTCCGTCGATCATGAACTTGTCGGCGCCAAGGCGGCTTTGCCGGGCTTCCTCATAGATCGCCTCGGTGGTGGCGACGCAATCCTCCCAGCTGTGGGCAGGATGGATGTTCACTTCGATCACGCCGGGGTCGGGGGCGACGCGGATCACGTTCAGACGCGGATCATGCGGCGGGGCATAGCCTTCGATATGAACCGGCAGGTTCAGGTCGGCCGCCGTCGCCTCGGCGGTGGCCAGCAGTTCGAGGTAATCCTCCAGCGTCTCGCAGGGAGGCATGAACAGACACAGCCGCCCGTCGCGCGGCTCGATGGCGATGGCGGTGCGTACCCAGCCTTGCGCCGGGTCGACGCCTCCTTGCAGTGCGATGCGCTGGCGACGCGGCTCTGCCGGCTTCACCGCGCCCGGTTGTTGATGCCCGTCAGAAACCGGGGGCAGGGTCGCGGCCATCTCGGCCTCTTCCGCCGCGAGCCTGTCAATCTCGGCCTGCACCTCGGCGCGCCGCGCGGCAAGTGTCGCATGGAAATCGGGCAGGGGCGCCAGCGGGATCGAGGTATCGGCCGGATAGCTGTAGGGATATTGTGCTGGCGGGATATAGGGCAGCCCCGCCAGCGGCAGGCGATAGCCCACCGGGCTGTCGCCGGGGATCAGAAACAGATGCCCGCGCCGGGGCTTCCACATTTCCGACCGCCAGCGCGGGCCTTGCGCCTGCGCCTGCCAGCGCTGAAGCGGCAGCACAAAGCCCGACGGCTCGGTCAACCCGCGCGAAAAGACCCGCGCGAAACGCGAGCGTTCCTCGGCATCCTTCAGCTTGCTGTTTTCCGGGCTCACATTCGACGGCAGATTGGCTTCTTTCAGAATCCATTCCGCCGGATCTTCATAGGCCGGCTGCGCGTGTTCGGGGGAAATCCCCAGCTTTTCGGCGAAGCCTTCCATGAAGCGCCCGGCCTCATCGGCGCCGACGCGGTAATCCTGCGCCTCGCGGGCCACCAGATCGGGGTTTTGCCAAACGGGCTTGCCGTCGCGCCGCCAGTAAAGCGAGAAGGTCCAGCGCGGCAGGCTTTCGCCGGGATACCATTTGCCTTGTCCGTAATGCAGGAAACCGCCGGGGGCGAACCGGTTGCGCAGACGGCGGATCAGCGTATCTGCACGGTCGCGTTTGGTCGGACCGACGGCAGCGGTGTTCCATTCGGCCGATTCGAAATCGTCGATCGAGACGAAGGTCGGTTCTCCCCCCATCGTCAGCCGCACGTCCCCCTCGGCCAGCGCCGCATCGACCTTGCGGCCAAGCTCGTTCAGCCGGTCCCATGCCTCGTCGCTGAAGGGCTTGGTGATGCGCGGATGCTCGGCCACGCGCCGCACCTGCATATCGAAGTCGAAACTCACCTCGGGCGTGCCCAAAGCCGAGAAGCCGCCCGAGATCGGCGCGGCATTGCGGTAGTGCGGGGTCGCGGCCAGCGGGATATGGCTTTCGCCGGTCAGAAGACCGCTCGTCGGGTCCAGCCCGATCCAGCCCGCGCCGGGGATATAGACCTCCACCCAGGCATGCAAATCGGTGAAATCGACCTCGGTGCCCGACGGGCCGTCCAGCGATTTCACATCCGGCGCCAGCTGGATCAGATAGCCCGACACGAAACGCGCGGCAAAGCCCAGATGGCGCAGGGCCTGCACCAGCAGCCAGCTTGAATCGCGGCAGGAGCCGGATGTGGCATGGAGCGTTTCCTCGGGCGTCTGCACGCCCGGCTCCATGCGGATGGTGTAGTTGACGACACCGTTCACCTGCGCGTTCAGCGCCACCAGAAAATCGGTGGTGCGCGCCCTGTCCCGCGGAACCGTCGCCAGAAACGCTTCCAGCAATGGGCCTGCGGGTTCGGGTGTGCGGTAGATCACCAGATCCTCGGCCAGATCGCGCGGGTATTCGAAGGGCCAGAACTCGGCACTGTCCTCCACGAAGAAATCGAAGGGATTGTAGACCGACATGTCGGCCACCAGATCGACCTCGATGCGGAACTCGGTCACCGGCTCGGGAAAGACGAAGCGTGCAAGCCAGTTGCCGTAGGGGTCTTGCTGGTGGTTCACGAAATGCCCGCCGGGCGACACCTTGAGACTATGCGACAGCACCTTGGTGCGCGACTGCGGCGCGGGGCGCAGGCGGATGATCTGCGGGCCCAGCGTGACCGGGCGGTCGTATTTGTAATGGGTCAGATGGTGAATGCTGGCATGAATCGCCATGAAAAGCCCCCGTTCGTCGCGTTTGCCCCCAACCTAACGCGGCGCCATCCGGGGGCGAGGGGCTGGGCCTATCCTGCAAGCTTTGGCGGCAATGTCACGCAAAAGCGCCGCCTTGTTGGGCGGCGCCTGACGTCATGCCTGAATTTTGGGCAGGTCAGCCCAGCGGGGCCAGCAGTGCCTTCAGCGCTGCCGCCGCATCCGGGGCCTTCCAGATTTCCTCGCCCACGCCGAAGAAATCGGTGACAGGACCGAATTGCGCCACCAGTTCGGCGGTCAGCGCGCCTTCCGCCACCACCGGCACCTCGATCATCTCGGACCACCACTGGAACAGGTCGAGGTCCGCGCGGCTGCCATCGCCCAGCGGCGTTTCGCCCACCGGGCCGAAGCTGACGTAATCAGCGCCTGCCTCGGCCGCGCTGATGCCCTCGTGCCGGGTGGTGCCGCAGAAGGCGCCGATGATGGCATCGTCGCCCAGATCCTTGCGCAGTTTCCGCACATTGCGTGACCCGTCGGTCAGGTGCACCCCGTCGAGGCCCAGCCGTTCGACCAGCAGCACATGGTTCTCGATCACCAGCGCCACATCGCGGGCATGGGCCACTTCGCGCAGCGCATCGGCGGCCCGCGCCACCCGGTCCTCGTCGCGCGAGGCGAGCGCAAGACGCACGCAGGCCACTTCCTCGGCGTCCAGCACGGCGGCCAGCCGGTCGGGGAAAATGTCGAGGTCAAACTCGGGCGGGGTGACAAGGTAAAGTTGCGGGCGGTCGGCTTCGGCCATCGGGGCCTCCTGTTGCGGGATTCGCGCCGTTTAGCGCGTTTTCCGGGCTTTGGCTACTTTCGGCGGCAGCTCTGCCACGCAATCCAGTGCAAGCCGCATCAGCGCCCCGCGCAAACCATCATCGGCCGCTGTTTCCGGGCTGCATTCCGCCATGACCGACATGGGGCGTCCGCCCATCATCATCTGCGCGACGCCGGGCAGGGCCAGCGCGGCGGCCATCCGATCCTTGCCCACGCGGAACATCGCACCGCCGCTGTAGGCGCCGCAGACCATGTTCCCGGCAAGCATGAAGGCAATGCCGCCGAACATCTTCTGTTCGCGGAAGGGGTGGTCCGCCAGATCATCGCGCAGCATTTGCGCCAGTCCCTCGTCATAGGCCATGGCGCTCTCCTTGTTTTGCCGGGGGTTTGAGCGTAGACGGACGCCGCGACAAATCCAGAGGAAACGCATGACAGATCCCGTCCTCATCCTCGTGCGGCCCCAGATGGGCGAGAACATCGGCGCGGCAGCGCGGGCGATGCTGAACTTCGGGCTGACGCGGATGCGCATTGTCGGGCCACGCGACGGCTGGCCGAATCCGAAGGCCGTTGCCATGGCCAGCGGGGCGGGGCGGGTGCTGGACAGTGCGGGGCTGTTCGCCGACCTGCCCGCCGCAATCGCCGATTGCGATTTCGTCTTCGCCACCACGGCGCGCGGGCGCGAGCTGACGAAGCCCGTGATGACCCCGGAACGCGCGATGGAATATGCCCGCGCGCTCAGCGCCGAGGGCAAGCGTGTCGGCATCCTGTTTGGCCCCGAACGCGCCGGGCTGGAAAACGAGGATGTCGTTTTGGCCAATGCCATCGTCACCGTGCCGGTGAACCCCGAGTTTCCCTCGCTCAACCTCGGGCAATGCGTGCTGCTGATGGGTTATGAATGGGCGCGGCAGACGCAGGAGACCGCGCCCGAGGTGATGAATTTCGCGCGCACGGAATTTGCAGGCCAGCAAGAGATCGAGGCGCTGGCCAATCACTTCGAGGACCGGCTGGAGGCGGCGGGCTTCTTCTTCCCGGCGGCCAAGGCGCCGGGGATGAAAGTCTCGCTGCGCAACCTGTGGTCGCGGCTGCCGCTGACCTCGGCCGAGGTGCGCACCTTCCACGGCATGCTGCGCCAGATCGCCTTCAAGCTTGGGCAAAGCAAGTATGACCCCGGCGCCACAGGCAGGGATGACGACGGCAACGGCGGGGATTGAGCGGGTCTTGCCGATCCCCCGGCACGGGCCTAGTCTCCGCCGCAAGTGAAGGAGGCCCGGCATGGCGCAGAAACGCAGCATTTTCGAGGAGGTCGGCAGCGACACAAGGGCCGCCCCGGCGCCGCAACCCGGTCTCATCGACCGGGGCCATGGCGGTGCGCGCGGTGCGATCCGCCTGTGGCTTGTGCTGATCTTCCTGATGGTCGCGGCAATGATCATCGTCGGCGGGCTGACCCGGCTGACCGATTCCGGCCTGTCGATCACCGAATGGAAGCCGATCCATGGCGCCATCCCGCCGCTGAGCGATGCCGACTGGGCCGAGGAATTCGCCAAGTATCAGCAAAGCCCGGAATACAAGCTCCAGAACAGCGGCATGGACCTTGCGGCGTTCAAGACGATCTTCTGGTGGGAGTGGGGGCATCGGCAGCTTGGCCGGGTGATCGGCCTTGTCTGGGCGCTGGGCTTCGTGGGCTTTCTGGCCGCGCGCAAAATCCCGGCGGGCTGGACAGGCCGCTTGCTGGGCCTTGGCGCGCTGGGCGGGCTGCAAGGTGCGATCGGCTGGTGGATGGTGTCCTCCGGCCTGCAGGGCGAGATGGTCGACGTGGCCTCTTACCGGCTGGCGACGCATCTGGGCATCGCCTTTGTTATCCTTGGCCTGATTGCCTGGTATGTGCTGCTGCTGGGCCGGACCGAGGCGCAGTTGCTGCAAGCCCGGCGCGGGCGGGAGGCGCGTCTGTTTGGCCTGTCGACCGGGTTGATGCATTTCGCCTTCCTGCAAATCCTGCTGGGCGCGTTGGTCGCGGGCATCGACGCGGGCCGCGCCTTCCCGACCTGGCCCGACATGAATGGCCAGTTCTTCCCCGCTGACGCCTTCTACGTACCGGGGCGTCCGCTTTGGGCGGCGTTCTTTGAAAATCCGGGTCTGGTGCAGTTCAATCACCGCATGGCGGGGTATCTGCTGTTCGCCTTCGGGATTGTCGCCTACCTCAAGGGCCGCAAATCCGCCTATGGCTCCACGCGCTCGGCCTTTCTTGCCGTGCTCTGCGTGATGGTCCTGCAAGTCACGCTGGGCATCGTCACTGCCCTGACCGCCGCGCATCTGCATGTGGCGATCACTCATCAGATCGGTGCGATCCTCCTGTGGGTGCTGATCATTCGCGCCCGCTATTTCAGCCAGTACCCGGTGGCCGGGTCGATCCGTAAAGGAACCCAGTGATGAGTGCATATGACGATCTGATGGCCTTCCAGCGCGAGACCGAGGCGCTGGGCCAGATTGCCGGGCGTCTGGGCTGGGATCAGGAAACCATGATGCCGCGCGGCGCCTCGGAGCAGCGTGGCGAGGAAATGTCGGCAATCGAGGGCGTGCTGCACGCCCGTCGTACCGATCCGCGCATCGCCGAATGGCTGGAAGATGCCCGCCCCGCCGATCCGGTGGCCGCCGCACAACTGCGGCTGATCCGTCGCAGCCATGAACGTGCAACGAAGATCCCGGCAGCACTGGCGCAGCGGCTGGCCCGCGTCACATCGACCGCGCAAGGGATCTGGGCCGAGGCTCGCGCCGCCGACAAGGTGGCCGATTTCCTGCCGACGCTGGCCGAGGTCATCGCGCTGAAACGCGAGGAGGCAGCGGCGCTGGCCGGCGACGGCGATCTTTATGACGCGCTGATGGACGATTACGAACCCGGCGCCACGGCGGCGGTGATCGGCGGCATGTTCGACCGCATGCGCCCGCGTCTGGTGCGGCTGCGCGAGGCGGTGCTGGCCGCCGCCCCGGTGCCGAAACTGGATCATCACTTCGGCGAACAGGCGCAACTGCGCTTTGCCCGCGATCTGGCCACGACCTTCGGCTATGATTTCACCCGCGGGCGGCTGGATCTGGCGGTGCATCCGTTCAGCTCGGGCTCCGGCAATGATGCGCGGATCACCACGCGGGTGGTGGAGACGGACCCGTTCAACTGCTTCTATTCCACCATCCACGAGGTCGGCCACGCCTGTTATGAACTGGGCATCGATCAGGATTACCTGCTGACGCCGCTGGGCAATGGCGTGTCGATGGGCGTCCATGAAAGCCAGAGCCGGATCTACGAAAACCAGATCGGCCGCAGCCCCGCCTTCACCGGCTGGATGTTCCGGCAGATGCTGGACCGTTTCGGCGATTTCGGGGTCAGCGGTCCCGAGGAGTTCGCCCGTATCGTGAACCGCGTGCAGCCGGGCTTCATCCGCACCGAAGCGGATGAGGTGCATTACAACCTGCATGTGATGATGCGCTTCGATCTGGAACGCGCGCTGATCCGGGGGGATCTGGCGGTGGAGGATCTGGAAGCCGCCTGGAATGACCGCTTCGCTGCGGATTTCGGCGTGGCGGTGGACCGGCCGTCGCACGGGCTCTTGCAGGATGTGCACTGGTCCTGCGGGCTGTTCGGCTATTTCCCGACCTATACGCTGGGCAATGTCTATGCCGGTTGCCTGCATCTGGCGCTGCGCGAGGCGGTGCCGGGGCTGGACGACCAGCTTGCGCGCGGCGATACCTCGGCCGCGACCGGCTGGCTGCGCGAGAATGTGCAGCGCCACGGCGGGCTTTACGAGCCGCGTGAGGTGATCACGCTGGCCTGTGGCGAGGCGCCTTCGGAAGAGCCGCTGCTCGATTACCTCGACGCGAAGTTTGGTGCGCTTTACGGGCTCTGACATGCGCGGTGAAGGGGCAGCGGTCTGGGGGCTGGCGCTTGGCCAGACCCTGACTTATGCGGGCCTCTACTACGGCTTTGCCGCCCTGCTGCCCGACCTGCTGGCCGCAACGGGCTGGAGCAAGCATATGCTCGCCGCCGGGCCAACGCTCGCCTTTCTGGTGACGGCGGCGCTGACCCCGTTCACCGGGCGGCTGGTGGACCGGGGGCTGGGCGGCGAAATGCTGATCCTGCTGCCGATCCTGGGTGCGCTGGGACTGGCCGGTGCCGGGTTCGCAGGTACGCCCGCCTTGTGGCTTGCCGGCTGGGCGGTGGTCGGGCTTGCGCAGGCAGGAAGCCTTTATGACACCTGCTTTGCCTTCATCACCCGCCGTCTTGGCGAAAGCGCCCGCATCGCCATCACCCGCGTCACGCTGGTCGCGGGCTTCGCATCGACACTCGCCTTTCCGCTGGGGCACTGGCTGGGGGCAGAGTTCGGCGGACGGGGCGGGCTGGCGGCGCTGGCGCTGGTGGTCGCAGTCGGGGCGACCCCGGTGAACCTCTGGGCGGTGCGGCGGCTCCGGCGGCTGGAGCGCGCGGGAACTCCGCGCCGCGGTGCCGCTGACCCCGGCCTGCTGACTGCGGCGCTACGCCGCCCGCTGTTCTGGCTGATCTCTGCTTTGTTCGGCGTGAGCATGCTGAGCCACAGCATGCTGATCACCTATGCGCTGGTGATCTTTGCGGATCGTGGCGCATCCGCAACGATGGCGGTTCTGGCCGCGAGCTGCATCGGGCCAAGTCAGGTGGCGGGGCGGCTGATCCTGATGCTGAACGAGGCGCGGGTTGGCAACCGCATGGCGACGCTTGCCTCGCTCGGGGCGATGGCGCTGGCCTCCGCTGCACTCTGGCTGGCCGGTGCCGCGCCTGGCCTGATCTTCGCCTTTGCCCTGCTGCAAGGGGCCGGGATCGGGCTGACCTCAAGGCATATTTGCCTTCCTTGATGTGCTGCTCTGCGGTGCCGCGCTGGTTGTAGAACCTCACCACCCAGTCTGGCTCCATCGGCAGGTTGGTGACGATGAAGCC
>NZ_BMYI01000002.1:0-563850 GCF_014652195.1 Gemmobacter nanjingensis | reverse complement strand
CTGAAATGCCGCACAAAAGGCCTGATAGAAGACCGCACTCGATCACACCTCAGGAAGCGTCAAAAGCAACTTGCATCACGGGCGGCAACCATAGAAGGGGGCGCAGTCCGCGACCGACCGGGGGAGGGCTTTGGAACAGGGTCTGAATCTGCGGAGCTCTTATGACCGGGGAAGGGTTTGGGTGTTCGTGTCGTTTTGCACGTTACTTAGTTTATATGTTATACAAGAAACATAATACTTAGAATGTTCTTATATACGGGCAAAACGACACGCTTTTCCTTCCCCGGCCATAACGTCAGTAACGGGCAAAACGACACGAATTTTCTTGTGCCGTCCCGGCGGGTATCATACTGTTATACCATTGCCCGCACAGGAGTAGCGCATGACCACAAACCTTATCCGTATCCCCGAGGAACACGCGGACCAGCTTCTCCAGATCGCCGCCGCCGAAGGCAAGACCATCGTGGAAGCCCTTTCCGGCATGATCCGCGCCAAGGTGGCCGAAGGCGTCATTCCCGCCGCCGTTCCCGGTATCAACGTCGCCAAAACGGGGGACGTTATCACCATCAAGACGGCGCGCGGTTTTGAAGCCGCTGTCCCGGTGAACCAAGGCCCGACGCTGGCCGACCTCTTGAAGAACCCCGGCGCAGCCTCCGACCCCGAGCGCAAGAAACGGTGGATTGAAGGTCTGGCCGCGATGTCCGGCATCAAGGTCAAGCGGTCTGGCAATAGCCTGACCCTGATTAACCCCATGACTGGCCGCGAGTATGCGCTGGCCCTGACTGTGGCCGCTGCTGTGGCGGATCAGATCGAACAGGAAGCGAACCGCGCGGCCTGAACGAAAACAGGGGCCACCGCGCCAACGGTGAACCCCTGAGAAGCCTTCATATTGCATGGAAGAACATATGCGGAATCCCGCTGAATCACAAGATGAATGGGAAGATGATGAGGGCCGCATCTGGCCCGTGGTCAAACTGACCGCCTATGACCGCCGCAGGAACGAACTGCGCGAGTTGGAGGCGAAGCGCGATGCCCTAGAGGCAAAGAGTGATCTGGACGACCGGGAACGCCAGACCCTCGCCACGCTGATTCCGGTAATAGCCAAGGCGCAGGAACGCTTTGAGCGTGAAGGTAAGCGCGCAAAGGAAGACCTTTGGCGCAAGCGCCGTGGTGTAGATGAATGGCGCGCGGGCGAGGGGCGCGACGATTACAACGCGAAGCGCCGAAAGGTGCGCCATCATCCGAATGCGGATTTGTCCGACATGACGCCGGATCAGAAGGCGCAGTATGAACGCGACCGCCGTTCGGATGCAAACTGGTTCAAGCGCCAGCGTGAAAAGGGCGTGAACGAAGCGGCCATCACGGCAGCCTATGCGGAACGGCTGGAAGTCAGGCGGCGGGAACGCGAGGAACGGGCAGAAGACGAAGCCGCCATGGCCGACATTCGGCGCCGGGCGATTGTCTGAAATAGCTATCCGGCTACCTAGCTGGATAGCTATATAACATATTGAAAATAAACAAATATGCCTCTTGACGGCGGATTCGTCGCCCGCCTAGGTTCCCGGTGCCGAGCAACACAAGGAACCCGACAATGCCGCACTTTATCCCCGATACCGCCTATGACCGCCTGCTGTCTGATCTGGCCGGGGCCTTCATGGCCGCCGCCACCAGCACCGGCACCGACCTGCGCGACAAGCTGGCCGAGGTGCTGGCCGCTGCGGACGTTCTGCCTGAGGCTTGCCGGGGGAATTTTGCGGAAGGGGTGGCGGTGGCGGCGTGATGGAAAGTTTTCAAAACGACTGTAATTTAGTCTGTTCACTGAAAATTCTGCCGCATATGGGGGCGAAAAATAAAAAACAGCCAAAAACGCAAAATCTTGAAATTGCCTACGGCAGAAAAATTCTGGCTCGTGCAGTCACGAATCACGGCAAAATGCCCTGACAGACGGCGGAAGGCCAACCCGGCCTCGGAAACTGAGAAGGCTTCCGCCCCTGTCCTGAGACTATCGACTACCAAACGCAATCAGACATGAGGTTCTGAAATGAACATTAAACTTTCGTCCATCACTGAAACCAACATCCAGAAGGAGGCCGATATGGCTATGGATAACACGAACACGCCCGAAACCGCAACCGCCGAGGCGGGCCACTTGGAGGCCGTCTATGGCGGTGGAACTCGGTTCGTCATGCGGGACGTCGCCTTTGATATGCTGTTGGACATGGACAGCCTTCAAAGTGCTGTGCGTCAGGCCTTGTGTGGCATCACGAACGGAACCACCGAAGCCTTTCTTGAGGTGTTTTCCGAATCCGAACATGCTGTCCCGGTGTATGAATTTTTTGTCGGTGAAACCGGCAAGTTTATGTTTGAACTGCGCGAGGCGACTGTGAAGGCCTTGACCCGGTCCGATACCGCCGCGCAGGCAGAGCTCGCGGATGTGCTGGTGCACTGGAATATTCTGCCGGAACGTCTGGCGGAGCTTTATCGCGCGACTGAGGAGGCCGAGCGTCTGGTGAATGACTTGGCCGAGAAGGCGCGGGGCGGCTCTGATATCGCGCTCGTGGCGCTTCTTACGGCTAAGGAATCTTGTCTGGCTATGGTCGCTGATATTGAGAAGCTGGCGGCCTGACCGCGACCAAAACGGGCGCCTTCACTGGCGCCCGTTTTTCTTTCCATCCCAACCGACATTCCTCGGCCCGCGCGTATGAATAGGTATGCGGTGGACACGCCGGGCCGAGGCTTCTGGCCGAATGTGTTGCGATCAGTCGGAAAGTGCGCGGGTCTATTCACGCCCATCAACCCCGACATTGCACGGCGGCAAAGTTCTCCGCTGCGCGGTGCCAGTTCTGGTTCGTTTCAAACCAATGGGAAGGGCGGGGCGTTTGCCTCGCCTTTTTCTTCATCCCGTGGAGAGTCGCAACTGTGGTTCCCGGCCCATGTGGAACACCCACAAGACTGTAACACATGGCGACACGGCCATGTTATTAAGTCTTTGATTTTAAAGGGAAAATTTGATTGGCTGGGGTGCTAGGATTCGAACCTAGGTATGGCGGTACCAAAAACCGCTGCCTTACCACTTGGCGACACCCCAACCGTGGGGCGGTGTTTAGTCAAAGCCGCGCCCCCTGACAAGAGGGTCTGAAAGGAATTTCGAAAGTTTTGTGAAATATGAAGGACTTGCGGGCCAAAGTTAAGTCTTTGGTGCACTGGGCAGGTCATACTGTGGAGGATTTGGCTGGGGTGCTAGGATTCGAACCTAGGTATGGCGGTACCAAAAACCGCTGCCTTACCACTTGGCGACACCCCAACCGTGCGGCGGTGTTTAGCCAAGCTTCGCGGAGGGTGCAAGAGGCTTTTGCAGGCTTTCCGACCTGTGCTAAGCCGCCCGCATGACCGAAGTGGATGCAATCATTCTTGGGGCCGGGGCGGCCGGGCTTTTTGCCGGGATCGAAGCGGCGCGGCGAGGCCGTCGCGTGCTGGTGGTCGATCATGCGAAGGCTGCGGGCGAGAAGATTCGCATCTCGGGCGGCGGGCGCTGCAACTTTACCAATCTCGACATCCGGGCCGAACGCTTTCTGTCGAGGAACCCGCATTTCGCGCTGTCGGCGCTGAAACGTTATACCCAATGGGATTTCATCGCGCGGCTGGATGCGGCGGGAATCGCCTGGCATGAAAAGACGCTGGGGCAGTTGTTCTGCGATGGCTCGGCCACTCAGATCGTGCAAATGCTGACCCGGCATCTGGCCCAGGCGGGTGGCATGCTGTGGCTCGGGACAGAGCTGGGGGCGGTGACGCGGGACGGGCCGGGTTTTCGCGTCGAGACCGCGCGCGGCGCGGTGATGGCGCAAAGCGTGGTGGTGGCGACGGGCGGCAAGTCGATCCCGAAGATGGGCGCGACCGGCTATGGCTATCGCATCGCCGAGAGCTTCGGTCTTGGGCTGGAAGAGACACGCCCGGCGCTCGTGCCGCTGACGCTCGCCGCGCAGGAGCTGGAGCGGACGAAGCTGCTGTCCGGCACGGCGGTGACCGGCAGCGCCAGCCATGGCCGCACGCGGTTCGACGAGGCGGTGCTGTTCACCCATCGCGGGCTGTCGGGGCCTGCGATCCTCCAGATCAGTTCCTATTGGCGCGAAGGTGATGCGATCACGCTGGACCTCGCAGGCGGTCAGGATGCCGGTGCGGTGCTGCGCGCCCAGCGGCAAAGCGGCGGGCGTATCGCGCTGCGCACGGCGCTGGCGCGGGTCGTGCCGGAAAAGCTCGCGCGGTATCTGGAGGAAGCTTCGGGCCTGACTGGCAATCTGGCCGATCAGCCGAACGCGGCGCTCGACCATCTGGCAGCGCTGGTCCATGCGCATCGCATCACGCCGGTGGGCAGTGAAGGCTATCGCACCGCCGAGGTGACGCTGGGCGGGGTCAGCACCGATATGCTGGATGCCCGCACGATGGAGGCGAAGGCTGTACCGGGGCTCTATTTCATCGGCGAGGTTGTGGATGTGACCGGCTGGCTGGGCGGCTACAATTTTCAATGGGCGTGGTCGTCGGGCTGGGCGGCGGGTCAGGTTATTTGAATCTGATAATGATGATTATGTAATATAAACTATCATGCGAAGCCTGAAAACCCTGTAACACTTGCATTCCGGCCCGGCGAAGGCCAAAGAACGATCAGCAGCCACAAGGACCGCGCCCATGACCTTCTCCCGCGCCATCAAGATCGCCCCGTCGATCCTTTCCGCCGATTTCGCCAATTTCGGTGCCGAATGCGAAGCCATCGAGGCGCAAGGCTGCGACTGGGTGCATGTCGATGTGATGGATGGACACTTCGTTCCGAATCTGACTTTCGGGCCAGCCACTTGCGCGGCGATCCGCAAGCACATCAAGGGCGTGATGGACGTGCATCTGATGATCGCGCCGGTCGATCCTTACATCGATGCTTTCGCCCAGGCCGGTGCCGATGTGCTGACCGCGCATCTTGAGGCCGGACCGCATATCCACCGCACGCTTCAGGCGATCCGCGCGCATGGCATCAAGGCGGGTCTGGCGCTGAACCCGGCGACCGGGCTGGATAGCCTGTCTTATCTGCTCGACATGGTGGATCTGGTCTGCGTGATGACGGTGAACCCCGGCTTTGGTGGCCAGAAGTTCATTCACAGCCAGGTCGACAAGGTGCGCGCCCTGCGCGCCATGATCGGCGACCGGCCGATTCACATTGAAATCGACGGCGGTGTAACACCGGAAACCGCGCCTTTGGTGGCGGCAGCCGGGGCTGATGTTCTGGTCGCGGGTTCGGGCGTGTTCAAGGGTGGCTCGGTTGCTAATCCGGCGCCCTATGGCGAGAATATCCGGGCCATCCGTGCCGCGGCTGAGGCCACCCGGCAAGCCTAATACATATTCAATACTTGCAATGTGATTTTTCCGGGGCTATTCCGGCCTGATCTGCCGTTCCGGCATGACGGAGTCTGCGATGCGCCTGAATCCACGCCGCTATCTGCCGATCCTGGATTGGGGATCGCGCTACACCGCCGAGACGCTGGGCAATGACCTGCTGGCGGCGGTGATCGTGACGATCATGCTGATCCCGCAATCGCTGGCCTATGCGCTGCTGGCGGGCCTGCCGCCCGAGGTCGGGCTTTACGCCTCGATCGCGCCCCTGGTGCTTTACGCGCTGTTTGGCACCTCGCGGACGCTGGCGGTCGGCCCGGTCGCGGTCGCGAGCCTGATGACGGCGGCGGCGGTGGCGCCGCTGGCGGCACAAGGCACGCCGGAATACCTTGGCGCGGCGGTGGCTCTGGCGATGCTGTCAGGCTTGATGCTGCTGGCGATGGGTGTGCTGCGGCTGGGGTTTCTGGCCAATTTCATCAGCCATCCGGTGATTTCCGGCTTCATCACCGCCTCAGGCATCCTGATCGCCGCCGGGCAACTTCCGCAGATCCTTGGCGTTTCAGCACGGGGCGAGACGCTGCCGCATCTGCTGTCCTCGCTCTGGGCAAAACTGGGTGACACCAAACCTTCTGCCCTCATGATCGGCGGCGCGGTCATCGCTTTCCTGTTCTGGAGCCGCACGCGGCTGAAACCCTTGCTGATCGCGCGGTTCAACCTCAGCGCAAGGCTGGCGGGCGCGCTGTCGCGCGCGGCGCCCATTCTGGCCGTGGCGCTGACCATCCTCGCGGTCAAGCTGTTCGCCCTGACGCTGCCGGTGGTGGGCGACATCCCGCGTGGCCTGCCCGCGCCCACCCTGCCCCCGTTCGACCCGGTTCTGTGGTCACAGATCGCGGTGCCCGCGCTGCTGATTGCGCTGGTCGGCTATGTGGAGACGATCTCGGTCGCGCAGACGCTGGCCGCCAAACGCCGTCAGCGTATCGACCCGGATCAGGAGCTGATCGCGCTGGGCGCCGCGAATGTCGGCGCCGCCGTCTCGGGCGGCTTTCCGGTGACGGGCGGTTTCGCGCGATCTGTTGTGAACTTCGACGCAGGCGCCGAAACCCCGGCGGCGGGCGCCTTCACCGCCGTGGGCATGGCCGCCGCCACACTGTTCCTCACGCCGCTGCTGGCCGATCTGCCGAAAGCCACGCTGTCGGCCACCATCATCGTCGCGGTGCTGAGCCTCGTCGATCTGGGCGCCCTGCCCCGGACCCTGCGTTACAGCCGCGCCGATTTTGCCGCCATGCTGGCGACCATTCTGGTGACGCTGGTTCTGGGGGTGGAAACCGGCATCAGCGCCGGGGTGGCGCTGTCGCTGGGGCTGCATCTGTGGCGGTCATCGCGCCCGCATGTCGCGGTGGTGGGTCAGGTGCCGGGGACCGAGCATTTCCGCAATATCGACCGGCATAATGTGGTGACGGCGACCGATGTGCTGTCGATCCGCATCGACGAAAGCCTTTACTTCCCGAATGCGCGCTTTCTGGAAGATCGCCTTTTGGCCGAAATCGCCGATAACCCCGGCCTGCGCCATATCGTGCTGATCTGCAATGCGGTGAATGTGATCGACAGTTCGGCGCTGGAGACACTGGAGGCGCTGAACGCCCGCCTGCGCGACGGCGGCGTGACGCTGCACCTGTCCGAGGTGAAAGGCCCGGTGATGGACCGCCTGTCGCGCAGCCATTTCCTGCACGAACTCAGCGGCCGGGTTTTCCTGACGCAGTATGATGCGATGGTGGCACTCGCACCCGCCCTCACCGCAGAAACCCGCGCGGCGGCACGGGTGGAAACGGCGAAGGCGGCGCGCTGATCAGACCACCGCGCGTTCGCGGAACGGGCGGTTTTCCAGCATCCGCGCGACCGACAGGTCGCTGAGGTCGATGCTCTGCCAGCCGCCGGTCAGCAGATGTTCGGCGATGCCGCGCCCGACGGCGGGCGATTGTTGCAGCCCGTGGCCGGAAAAACCGTTCATCAGAAAGAGGTTCGGCAGTTCAGGGTGCGGCCCGAGAATCGCGTTCTGATCCAGCGTGTTATAGGCGTAATGCCCGACCCAGTGGCGCACCACCTTCACCGCGTCGAACCCCGGCGCGCGATTGTAAAGCTGCTCCCAGATGACATCCTCGAACAGATGCAGGTCGGGGTCGAAATCATCCGGATCGCAGGGGCCATCGTCCTGCGGTACGGTGGCGGTGATCCAGTGTTCATGCTCGGGGCGCAGATAGTAGCCCGCATCCACCAGCAGGGGCGCCTCTGGGTGGCGGGCGTTCGGCGCGTCAATTACGAAGACGGTGCGCTTGCGCGGCTCCACCGCCAGATCGAGGCCTGCCCAGCGGCAGATCTCGGCCGCGCGGGTGCCGGCGGCATTGATTGCGGCGGCGCAGGCGATGGTGCCGCGCTTTTCCAGCGTCACCGCCGTTACCCGCCCGCCTTCCACCGTCAGCCCGGTGGCGCGGTCGGTCACGAACTCCGCCCCCTGCGCCCTTGCCGCCGCGCGGAAGCCTGCGAGCAGGCCCATATTGTCAAACCAGCCTTCATCGCGGCTGCCGAAAGAGCCTGCGGTGATGTCGTCCACCTGCATCCAGGGGAACCGCGCCTGCACCGCCTCGGGGGCCAGCACCTCGGTCGCGGCGCCGTGGGCGCGCTGCATCGCGGCCACTTCCTCAAGGATCATCCGCCCCTCGTCGCTGTGGCTGAGGAACAGATAGCCGTTTTCCCTCAGACCCAGCGAGCCAACGCCCGCCTCGACCCCAAGGCTTTCGCGGAAATCACGGATGAAGCCCACGCCAAAACGCGAGATTTCCACATTCACCGCCGTGGTGAATTGCTGGCGGATCGAGGCGACGGAAAGCGCGGTGGAGGCTTGTGCGAAGCTGGTGTCACGCTCCGCCACCAGAACACGCAGGCCGGGCTGCATCCTGGTCAGCCAGAACGCTGCCGAAGCGCCCATGACCGCGCCGCCAATGATGATCACATCATACCGATCCTGCTGTTCCATTGCCTGCCTCTGCACTGTTTGGCCCGTGCTATCGCAGTCCGCCTGCCGCTGCCAGCCCATCCGCGACATGCCCCGCTTGCCCGCGCCAGTCATAAACTTTTGATTGAACGGTCAGTATTTCGCGCGCATATGCCCGTGGGAAGGTCGACAGGCCGCAGTGGAACAGGCAGCCTTGAAACAGATGACTCGGACCTTGCGAAAGGCATGCTGGTGACGCGGATTCTTGACCTGCTGAACGGAATCGCGACGGCCAAACAGACGGCTGAAGTCTGGTCCATGGCGACCGGATTCTTTGCCGATCTCGGTTTTGCCCGCGTGAACTACGGCTTCAGCCGGTTCCGGCACGGGGCCTCAATGGGGCGGCCAGAGGATATGCTGTTTCTCAGCACCTTTGACCCCGGCTATGGCCAGATGTATTTCGGGGGCGGCTTCTATGCCCGCACGCCGCTCTATCGCTGGGCGCTGGAGCATGACGGGCTTTGCACCTGGCGCTGGGTGGCCGAACGTCACGCCGCAGGCCAGCTTGCGCCGGACGAGGCGCAATCGGTGGCGCAGAATGCGGCGCTTGGCCTGACCGCAGGCATCACCATCAGCTTCCCTGAGGCCAGCCCGCGCCAGAAGGGTGCGTTGGGTCTGGCCGCTGACCCAGGACTGAACCATGACGATGTGGATGCGGTTGTCGCAGGCGAAGGCGCTGCCTTGCAGGCCGTTGCCCATGCGATGCATCTGCGCATCTGTCACCTGCCCTTCACTCCGCAGCGCCGCACGCTTTCGCAGCGCCAGCGCGAGGCGCTGGAATGGGTGGCCGAGGGCAAGACCACGCAGGAGGTCGCGCAGCGCATGGGGGTTTCCGTCGCCATGGTGGAAAAGCACCTGCGGCTGGCCCGGCAGGCGCTCAATGTGGAGACCACCGCCCAGGCCGTCGCCAAGGGCACCCTGCTGAACGAAATCCTGCATCACCGCCTGTCGCCGGTTCTGCGCGCAGCGGAATAGGCGCTTACGGAAGAAGGCTGGTGCTGAAAGACTGGTTCAGGCGTTTGGACGCTTCGGTCATAGCGGCCAGCGGATGCCTCAGGAACCCTGCAAGCCCCGCGCCGGAAAAAACCACGCCGACATCCGTCGCCTTGCGCCCGCGCCGATCCAGCACGCAGGTCAGAACGCCCGCCGTATCGCCGTAGCGGCTGTGAAACTGCACATCCGGCCAGGTGCCGACCACCACGGTCGATGTTTCAAGGAAGGTGACCATCTTGGTCAACCGGACCCGGCGCAGCCCTTCATATTGCGGAAAGATCGCTTTCTGGAAGGCCGAGACACAGGCCTCGTCGCGTGCCTTCCAGTCAGCGGCACGGAGGCTGTAATCGCGCTTCACCGTGACTGTATCCGCAAGGGCAGAACTGGCACAGAAAGCGGCTGCAAACAGAAGGATGGAAAAGCGCAACGGGAAGCTCCGGCCAGGGAATCGCACACATGCACTATCGTCACCGGCGGGCCGCTGTCACCTGCAAAAGAAAACGGCGCCCGAAGGCGCCGTTTCTGTCGGTCTGGAAACCGGATCAGCCCTGAAGCGCCTTGGCAACTTCGGCGGCGAAATCCTCTTCCTTCTTCTCGATGCCTTCGCCGACGGCGACGCGGGCATAGCCGGTGATTTCAACGCCAGCCTCTTTCGCCGCAGCTTCCACGGTCAGGTCGGGGTTGATCACGAAGGCCTGACCCAGCAGCGTGTTCTCGGCGAGGAACTTCTTCATCCGGCCGGGAATGATATTGTTGTGGATCACCTGCTCGGGCTTCGGCTTGGCCGAAGTGGCGTTTTCTTCCAGCGCCTTGGCGGTCTGCACAGCCAGTTCACGCTCCAGCACGGTCGGGTCCAGCGTGGCTTCCGACAGCGACAGCGGCGCGGTGGCGGCGATGTGCATGGCGAATTGCTTGCCGATGGCCTGCGCCTTGGCAGCATCACCTTTCAGCGCGACCAGCACGCCGATCTTGCCCATGCCTTCGGTCGCGGCATTATGGACGTAGGAGACGACGGTATCGCCTTCCAGAACGTGCAGACGACGCAGGGTCATGTTCTCGCCGATACGGGCGATGGCATTGGTCAGCACCTGTTCCACGGTCTCGCCGTTCAGATCAGCGGCTTTCACCACTTCGATCGACTCGCCGGTTTGCAGGGCAACCTTGGTCACTTCGCGCACGAGGTTCTGGAAGTCCTCGTTCTTGGCCACGAAGTCGGTTTCCGAGTTGATCTCGACAGCCACGCCGCGGCCATTGCTGACGGCGACGCCGATCAGGCCCTCGGCCGCCACGCGGTCGGCCTTCTTGGCGGCTTTCGCCAGACCCTTGGTGCGCAGCCAGTCAACGGCGGCTTCCATGTCGCCATTGGTCTCGGTCAGCGCCTTCTTGGCGTCCATCATGCCCGCGCCGGTCGACTCGCGGAGCTCTTTCACCATCGCTGCGGTGATCGTCATGTGTATTCTCCCAGAAACGGATGATCCCGACGGGCTATGCGCCCGCCGGGTAACGTCTGTGCGACAAAGCTCAGGCTTCGGCGGCAGCCTCTTCCTCGGGCGCTTCTTCCAGCGCGCCAAGGTCGACGCCGGCGGCGCCAAGCTGAGCCGACATGCCGTCAAGCGCGGCACGGGCCATCAGGTCACAGTAGAGCGAGATCGCGCGGGCGGCGTCGTCGTTGCCCGGGATCACATAATCCACGCCCTTGGGCGAGCAATTGGTGTCGACCACGGCCACGACCGGGATGCCCAGCTTCTGTGCCTCGAGGATCGCCAGATCCTCTTTACCCACGTCGATGATGAACAGCAGGTCCGGCACGCCGCCCATTTCACGGATGCCGCCCAGCGAAGCCTGAAGCTTGGCCTGCTCGCGTTCCATGTTCAGACGCTCTTTCTTGGTCAGACCTTCGGCGCCGGTGGCCAGCAGTTCGTCGAACTGCTTCAGGCGCTGGATCGACTGCGAAACGGTCTTCCAGTTGGTCAGCGTGCCACCGAGCCAGCGGTGGTTCATGTAGTATTGCGCGCATTTCTCGGCGGCTTCGGCGATCGGCTTCTGGGCCTGACGCTTGGTGCCGACGAAGAGGATGCGGCCGCCCTTGGCCACGGTATCGCGCACGACTTTCAGAGCCTGGTCCAGCATCGGGACGGTCTGGGTCAGGTCGACGATATGGATGCCGTTGCGGTCGCCGTAGATGTACTGACCCATCTTCGGGTTCCAGCGCTGGGTCTGGTGGCCGTAGTGAACGCCAGCTTCAAGCAGCTGACGCATGGAAAACTCGGGGAGCGCCATGTCCATTTCCTTTCCGGTTTGCGCCTCGGCGAAGCCTTGAGGGATCTCTCCCAACCGGCGGACCCGCGGGGATGTCTCCCCCGAAAGCCCAAGCCTCGCCTGTGAAGTGCGCCGCCTTTAGCGCCTGTGCCGGAGGATTGCAACCCCTTGCCCGGCTTTCGCGCCTCTGGCACCTGTCGGATGCCTCCGGCGGGGATATTTTTGCCAAGATGAAGACACACCGTCCTCCGCTTTCATCTTGGCCTTAAATATCCCCGCCGGAGGCTCCCGCAAGCGTCACTTGCGCAAAGGCCGGGCTTGGGCGACAAGGCAGACATGACACCTGACATCCTTTGCATCGGTTCGGTCCTGTGGGACATCATCGGCCGCTCGCCCGCCGTCATGCGGGTAGGATCGGACGTGCCGGGCCGCATCACCCGGCTGCCGGGCGGCGTGGCCATGAACATCGCCATGACACTGCGCCGTTTCGGGCTGGTGCCGGGTCTGATCACCGCCATCGGCCGCGATGCCGAGGGCGAGGAGCTGGTGGCCGCCTGTGCCCGGATGGGCATGGTGACCGATCATATCTACCGCTCCGAGGATCTGCCGACCGACCGCTACATGGCGGTCGAGGGCGCAAACGGGCTGGTGGCGGCAATTGCCGATGCGCATTCGCTGGAGGCGGCGGGCGACAAGATCCTGCGGCCGCTTTCAGATGGACGCCTGGGCAGTGCATCCGCGCCCTGGGCCGGGCCGATCGCGCTGGACGGCAACCTGACCGAGGCGCTGTTGTCCGAAATCGCCGCTTCGCCGCTCTTCGCCCTGTCGGACCTGCGGGTCGCCCCCGCGAGCCCCGGCAAGGCCGAACGCCTGCGCCCGCTGATGGCGCATCCGCGCGCGACGCTTTATGTCAATCTGGAGGAAGCGGGGCTGCTTTGCGCCGCCGAATTCGCCGCTGCCCCCGCGGCGGCCGAAGGCCTGCTGGCCCGCGGCGCGCATCGGGTGCTGGTCACCGATGGCGGGCGGCCATGTGCTGAAGGCAAGCGGGGCGCTGGCGTCATCTCGGATCGCCCGCCCGAGGTGCTGGTGACGCGGATCACCGGCGCGGGCGACACCTTCATGGCCGCGCATATCGTGGCCGAACAGCGCGGCGCCAGCCGCGAACAGGCGCTGGCCGCCGCCCTGCGCGCCGCCGCCATCTATGTATCAGGAGAAATCGGATCGTGACCCTGCCGCTGACATTCACTCCCGAGGTCCGGGCCGCGCTGGACGAGGGCCGCCCCGTGGTGGCACTGGAATCCACCATCATCACCCATGGCATGCCGTTCCCACAGAATGTGGAAGCCGCCCGCGCGGTGGAGGCCGAAGTGCGTGCGCATGGCGCCGTGCCCGCCACCATTGCGGTGATGGACGGGCGCATCCACATCGGGCTGTCTGATGCGGCGCTGGATGCGCTGGGGCAAGCTCAGGGTGTCATGAAACTCAGCCGCGCCGATCTGGCGGCCTGTCTGGCCATGGGGCGCATGGGGGCAACCACGGTGGCTGCCACCATGATCTGTGCCGCGCTGGCGGGGATCGAGGTCTTTGCCACCGGCGGTATCGGCGGCGTGCATCGCGGCGCCGATACCAGCTTCGACATTTCCGCCGATCTGCCGGAATTCGCACTGACTGCGGTGACTGTGGTGGCAGCCGGAGCCAAGGCCATCCTCGACCTGCCGAAAACGCTGGAAGTTCTGGAAACCCAGGGCGTACCGGTCATCGCCTATGGTCAGGATGCCTTCCCCGCCTTCTGGTCCCGCGATTCCGGCCTGCGCGCGCCCCTGCGGATGGACAGCGCGGCCCAGATCGCGGCGGCACAGGTGATGCGCGGTCAACTGGGCCTCTCCGGCGGGCAACTGGTGGCCAACCCGATCCCGGCCGAGGCGGAAATCCCGCTGGACGAGATCGGCCCCGCCATCGAAACCGCGCTGGCCGAGGCCGAGGCGCAGGGCATCGCCGCCAAGGAGGTCACGCCCTTCCTGCTGGACCGCATCTTCACGCTGACCGACGGCCGCTCGCTGGATGCCAATATCGCCCTTGTTCTGAACAATGCCCGGCTTGCTGCGCAGATCGCGGGCGAAATCGTCCGCCTGCGGGCGTAACGCAGCGGCAAACGGTTGAAACCGCCGCGCGCAGCACCATGCTCGCGCGGCAGGAGTGCCCGATGACCCCCGATCAGCCCACCGAACCCCACCGCCGCCGCAGCCTGTTTGCCGGACTTCGGGCCAGCTTCCTGACCGGGCTGGTCGTGGTTCTGCCCATCGGGCTGACGGTCTATCTGGTCTATGCGGTGATTGGCTGGATCGACAGCTGGATCATCCCGCTGATCCCGCACAACTGGCGCCCCGAGGCGCTGATGGGGTATTACTTCGGCCCCGGCATGGCCTATCCGGTGCGCGGCGTCGGCGTGGTGGTGTTTCTGCTGTTCACCATCCTTGCCGGATGGGTGGCCAAGGGCCTGATCGGCCGCACGCTGATCGCCCGGACCGAGGCGCTGGTCGACCGGATGCCGGTCGTCCGGTCAGTCTATGGCGGGTTCAAGCAGGTCACGGAAACCTTCTTCGCCAAATCCGAGCGCAGCTTTGATCGCACCTGTCTGGTGGAGTTTCCCCGCCCCGGCTGCTGGGCCGTGGGATTTGTCGCCACCACGGCCAAGGGCGAGATCGCCGCGAAACTGCCGACCGACCGGCAGATGATCGCGGTTTTCGTGGCGCTGACCCCCTTTACCTCGGGCATCCTGCTGTATCTGCCCGAGGAAGATGTGATCCTTCTGGACATGAAGGCCGACGAAGCGGTGAAGCTGATCGTCTCAGCCGGGCTGGTGGCGCCGACCGCGAAAGATATGCGCGCCCTAGCCGAACAGGCCGCGCAGGTCGATTGAGCTTTCGCGGCCGATGCTGGCCTTGTGCCGGTGCAGGAAGCCCGCGCAGGCCTTGCGTCCCGCCGCCTTCAGCCGGGCCAGAAACGCCGGATCGGGGCTGAGCTTGCTGCCCGCGTCGAGTTCATTCATCAGCTTTTCATCCGACACCAGATGCAGGTTGATGTCCTTCATCGCGCCTTCGGGCATCCGCCCCTCGGCAATCAGCCGTTTGACAAAAGCGACCGAACGCAATTCGCCCAGCAGTGCGGCATTGAAACTGATCTCGTTGATCCGGTCCTGAATCTCGACCGGCGTCATC
Organism: Gemmobacter nanjingensis; assembly: GCF_014652195.1. Classification (NCBI taxonomy): domain Bacteria; kingdom Pseudomonadati; phylum Pseudomonadota; class Alphaproteobacteria; order Rhodobacterales; family Paracoccaceae; genus Gemmobacter; species Gemmobacter nanjingensis. Next base: position 548,955 of record NZ_BMYI01000002.1, on the reverse strand, counting down.
GGGATCGCGTCGCGCCGCAGCGGATTGATGGCGATGACGAGGATATCGTCGGGCAGATGCGGCAGATACAGCGGGAACAGCGCCGGATTCCCGGTGAAACCACCATCCCAGAACACTTCCATCTTGCCGGTCGCAGGATCTTCCAGCTCGATCGCCTGAAAGGCCGTGGGCAGGCAGGCAGAGGCAAGCAGCGTGGCCGGCGAAATCTCGGCGCCAGAGAACACCCGGATCTTGCCGCTGCGCACATTGGTGGCGCTGACGAACAGGTCAGGCCCCGCCGTGGAACAGACATGGGTGAAATCGAAACGCGCCACCACCTCGTGCAGCGGATTCTGCCAGAACGGCCCCCAGGAATAGGGGCTGAAGATTTGCGCCGCGATCCCGGCGGGGGAGACGGGCACCGCCGCCGCAGCGACCTCGGCCATGGCTGTCGCCATGGGAAAGGCCGCCGTGACCCAGCGCGCCACCCGCAGGTTGCCCAGCTGGCCGACATCGGTCCAAAGCCGGTCAAGGCTTTCGCGCGCGGCCTGCGGCCCGCCCTGCAACAGCCCCATCTTCAGCGCGGCCGCATTCAGCGCCCCCGCCGATGTGCCGGTGATCCCCGCGATTTCGATATCCGGCTCTTCCAGCAGCCGGTCGAGCACGCCCCAGGTGAAGGCGCCATGCGCGCCCCCGCCCTGCAAGGCCAGATTGAGGCGCAGCGTCACCGGGCCGCGCCCCTGCCGTTCATCGGGGCAGACTGCATCACATCGCGGTCCAGCCGCCATCGACGCTGATCGTCGTGCCGGTGATCTGGGCTGCGGCTGCGCTGGAGAGGAAGACCACGGTGCCGCCGATTTCCTCAACCGTGGCGAACTGGCGCGAGGGCTGACGGTCCAGCATGACTTCGCGGATCACCGTCTCGCGATCCATGTTGTGCACCTTCATCTGGTCGGGGATCTGCGCCTCGACCAGCGGGGTAAGCACATAGCCGGGGCAGATCGCATTGCAGGTGATGCCCTTGCCCGCGGTTTCCAGCGCCACCGTCTTGGTCAGGCCGACAACGCCATGCTTGGCCGCGACATAGGCCGACTTGAACGGCGAGGCGGTCAGGCCATGCGCCGAGGCGATGTTGACGATCCGTCCCCAGCCCGCCTTGCGCATGCCCGGCAGCGCGGCCGCCGTGGTATGAAAGGCCGAGGTCAGGTTGATCGCGATGATCGCATTCCATTTCTCGACCGGAAAATCCTCGACTGGCGACACGAACTGGATACCGGCATTGTTCACGAGAATATCGCAGCCGCCCGCCTTTTCGATCAGGCCACGGCAATCCTCGGCCTTCGACATGTCGGCGGCGATATAGCGCACATTCACACCATGTTCCGCCGCCAGTTTCGCGGCCAGCGCGTGATCCTCGTCGCGGTCGGTGAAGCTGTTGATCACCACATCGGCTCCGGCTTTTGCCAGTTCGATGGCGGTGCCAAGGCCGATCCCCGAATTCGATCCGGTGACGACCGCCCGTTTTCCCTTCAGCGTCATGTCGCTTCTCCTGTACTGGATACGCCGTCAACATAGGCGTTTGACGCGGCATCGCCAGCCTTTTCGTGCCGCATTGCAGCACAGTCCCGGGAACGTGAAAGCCAAAAAAAACGCCGGCACGAAGCCGGCGTTAAGTCTTTGAGGCAGGTTTCATACAGGCAAGAAACCTATCGAGCAGTGGCCCCTTTATACCGCGTGGCGCCGTGCAGTCCAAGTTAAAAGTTTGAAAATCCACGATTGCCGGAATAGTGTCCGGCCCAAGAAAAACAGGGCTGCGAAGGATTGTCGCCGGAATGATACAGGTTTTTTTCGGGAAATTTCGCGTGATCGCCCTAGCTGCGACGGCGATTCTCGGTGCGGCTCCGGTCTGGGGCGACTCACCCGCACATGGCATAGCTATGTATGGAGAACCTGCCCTCCCACCGGATTTTGTGTCCCTCCCCTATGTCAACCCCGAAGCGCCGAAGGGCGGCCGCATCGTGCTGGGGGAAAATGGCGGCTTCGACAGTCTCAACCCCTTCATCCTCAAGGGGGTGGCACCGCGCTACATCGCGCTCTACAGCACCGAAACCCTGCTGGCGCGCAGCTTTGATGAACCCTTCACCCTATATGGCTTGCTGGCCGAATCCGTGACCACCGATTCGTCGCGCAGCTATGTGGAATTCACCCTGCGCGAGGGCGCGCGCTTTTCGGATGGCAGCCCCGTCACGCCCGAGGATGTGCTGTGGTCTTTTGCGACCCTGGGAACCGAGGGCCATCCGAAATACGCGAATGCCTGGGCCGCAATCGCCAAATCCGAAATCACCGGCCCGCGCAGTCTCCGCTTCACCTTTTCCAGCCCCAACCGCGAATTGCCGCTGCTGCTGGGTCTGCGCCCGGTGCTGAAGAAGGCGCAATGGGAGGGCAAGGATTTCACCGCCTCCACGCTGGAGCCGCCCATTGGGTCGGGCCCCTATGTCGTCGCGGGTCTGGAGCCGGGGCGCTATCTCTCGCTCCGCCGGAACCCCGACTGGTGGGGCAAGGATCTGCCGGTCAATCGCGGACGGCAGAACTTTGATGAAATCCGGGTCGAATACTTCTCGCTCGACACGGCGCAGTTCGAGGCGTTCAAGGCGGGCGAGCTGTCGCTTTATCGCGAAACCAATCCGGTAAAATGGCTGCGCAACTTCGATTTTCCGGCAGTGACACGCGGCGACGTGGTGAAGGACGAAATCCCGCATGGCCGCCCCTCGGGGATCGAGGGTTTTGCCTTCAACACCCGCCGTCCGCTCTTTGCCGATTGGCGCGTGCGTGAGGCGCTGATCCTCGCTTTCGATTTTGAACAGGCCAATACGGTGCTGAATGACGGCGCTCTGCCGCGCATCGCCTCGTATTTCTCGAACTCGCCGCTGGGCATGCTGCCCGACACGCCCGCCGAGGGGCGCGAACGCGCCCTGCTGGAGCCTTTCGCAGGCGATCTGCTGCCCGGCACTCTGGAAGGCTACAGCCTGCCCAGGGGGGATGGCAGCGGCGCCAACCGCAAGAACCTGCGCGCGGCAACCAGACTGCTGGCCGATGCGGGCTGGACCGTGCAGGACGGCACGCTGCGCAACGCGGCGGGCACGGCGTTCAGCTTTGAAATCCTGCTGACCAACGGCCAGCTCGATATGATCGGGGCCGCCAGCATCTATGTCGAATCGCTGAAACGGCTGGGCATCAGGGCGCATGTCACCACCGTGGACAATGCGCAGTATGTCGAGCGGACAAATGCGTTCAACTTCGACATGACGCATTTCATCCGTGCGCTGTCGCTCAGCCCCGGAACGGAGCAGCGGCTTTACTGGGGATCGGCCGCCGCCACCGTGCCGGGATCGCGCAATTGGCCGGGCATCGCGTCGCCTGCTGTGGATGCCCTGATCGACGAAATGCTTTCCACCACCGAACCCGAGGAATTTGTCGCGGCGACACGCGCACTGGATCGTGTGCTTACAGCGGGTAGATATGTCGTGCCGCTGTGGTATTCTCCGGTCGCGCGCGTCGCGCATGACCGCCGCGTCACCCGGCCGGATCCTATGCCGCTTTATGGCGACTGGCCCGAGGTGACGCCGGATGTGTGGTGGCAGGCGCAGTAAGAAACAAGAACGAAGAAACCGAGGCAGAGTGTTATGAATATCTGGAAACTGACGGCGGTTCTGGCGCTGGCTGTTCTGGCGGGCTGCAATACCGTGGATGGCGTGGGCCGCGATATTTCGGGCGGGGCAAACCGGGTCGCAGGCTGGTTCTGACCGGAAATCCGTTGTTGCGAATGTCATGGAACAGGACGGCATCGCGGATGCCGTCTTGCCTTTTGCCATGTGCAACGGGAAAAGGTTGCCCGCTGGTCAGGGCAGCGAGGTGACCCAGAGGATGGTCGCATCCTCATCACTGAGCGAGATCACGTTATGTCCCATGGTCGCGTCATAATAGGCGCTGTCGCCCCGGCGCAGATCCACGGGTTCATAGAATTCGGAATAAAGCCGCACGATCCCGGTGAGGACATACAGGAACTCCTCGCCGTCGTGGCGCACCCAGCCGTCGAACTCCTCTGGTGTGCGGGCGCGGATGGTGGCGCGATAGGGAAGCATCTGCTTTCCCTTCAGCGGCCCCGCCAGAAGTTCGTGTTCATAGGTCGTGGTGGCATGGGCCTGCCCCTCGCCCGCCTTGGTCACTGCAAGACGTCCGTTCACCTGCGCCCGCGCGGGCGGGGTAAAGAGTTGCGGCACCGAAATCGCCAGCCCGCCGGCCAGCTTCTTCAGCGCCTCATAGGTGGGCGACATCTGCCCGTTCTCGATCTTCGACAGGGTTGACCGCGCCAGCCCGGCCCGTTCCGCCGCCTGTTCCAGCGTCCAGCCTTTCGCCTTGCGCAACTCCCGCACACGGGTGCCGAGGTCCAGCGGCTCGACAATCGTCTCCGCTCCGCTTTCGCGGGCAATACGGATCAGCGACGGGGGTTCGTTCCTGCTCATGGCACTGTGCATTACGGCAGGGCGCGGCGTCTTGCAACGCGCTCGCACGGGGAATAGCAAGGCCGGATGTTGTCCCTTACCGATCCTGGCGCGCCGATCCCGGTTCCGGCCGCGTTCAATCTGGCCGCGCATGTTCTTGCGGCAGGTGCTGCCACACCCGACAAGCCCGCGCTTCAGATCGTCCGCCCCACCGGCGCGGAGCGCTGGAGCTATGCGCGGCTGATCGCCGCCGTTCGGGGGGCCGCTACCGGCCTGCTGGCCGAGGGTCTGCATCCCGGCGACCGGGTGCTGCTGCGGCTGGGCAATGAACCGGCTTTCGCTGTGGCCTTCCTTGGCGCCATTGCCGCCGGTCTGGTGCCGGTGCCGACCTCGGCGCAGTTGACGGGAACCGAGATTACCGCGATGGCTTCCCGCCTGTCACCGCGTCTGGTGATCGCGGGGGACGGCGTCGCCCTGCCCGACCTGCCCGATATTCCGGTGCTGCCTGCCGCGCGGCTCGCCGCCATGACCGATCTGCCGCCTGCCGAATGGCACATGGACCGGGCTGACCGGCCCGCCTATATCGTCTTTACCTCTGGCACCTCGGGGCGTCCGCAGGCGGTGGTGCATGCGCATCGCGCTATTCTGGGCCGCGGGCTGATGCACCAGGGATGGGAGGGGCTGGGCCCCGACGACCGTCTGATGCATGCCGGCGCCTTCAACTGGACCTATACGCTCGGCACCGGGCTGATGGACCCCTGGACGGTGGGCGCGACCGCGCTGATCCCCGGTGCCGGGGTGACGCCCGCGCAGTTGCCTCTGCTGCTGAAGCGTTTCGACGCCACGATCTTCGCCGCTGCCCCCGGTGTGATCCGCCAGATGCTGCGCGGCACCCTGCCCGCCCTGCCGCGCCTGCGCCATGGTCTCAGCGCCGGGGAAACCCTGATCCCCGCCCTGCGCAGCCAGTGGCAGGCCGCCACCGGCACCGACCTGCACGAGGCGCTGGGCATGTCGGAATGTTCCACCTTCATCTCGGGCAGCCCCGACCGTCCGGCGCCCGTGGGCTGCGCGGGCTTCCCGCAGGCCGGGCGCCGCATCGCGGTGCTGGGAGACGCTGGCCCGGTGCCGCGTGGCACGCCCGGCACGCTGGCGGTGGGGGCAGATGATCCGGGTCTCATGCTCGGCTATCTGGATGCGCCCGAGGCGACCGAGGCGCGGTTCCGTGGCGGCTGGTTCCTCACCGGCGATCAGGTCTGCATGCGCGAGGATGGCGCCATCACCTATCTGGGTCGCGACGACGACCAGATGAACCCCGGCGGCTATCGCGTCTCCCCCATGGAGATCGAGGCCGCGCTGGCGCATCTGCCGGGCGTCGAGGATCTGGCGGTGACCGAGGTCGAGGTGTCGCCCGGCAACCGCGTCATCGCCGCCTTTTACACCGGCCTCACCGCGCTGGACCCCGCGCCGCTGGAGACCGCCGCCGCCGCGTCGCTGGCCCGTTACAAGCAGCCGCGTATCTGGCAGCAGGTCGCCGCCCTTCCCCGCAACCCCAACGGCAAGCTGAACCGCCGTGCGCTTGCCGCGCTCTGGACCCCGCAATGATCCGTCTCGATGTCTTCGCCGATCCCGTCTGCCCGTGGTGCTATCTGGGCAAGGCCCAGCTTGACCGCGCGCTGGAGGCCAATCCCGACCATCCGTTCACATTGGAATGGCATCCGTTCCAGCTGAACCCCGGCCTGCCCGCCGAAGGGGTGGACCGTGCCGATTACATGCTGCGCCTCTTTGGCACGCAGGAGCGCGCGGTGCAGGCGCATCTGCGGCTGGAAGAGCTGGGCCGCGAGGCCGGGGTCAATTTCGATTTCGCGGCCATCACGCGCGTGCCCAACACGCTGGACGCCCATCGCCTGATGCACTGGGCCGGGTTGGAAGGGCGGCAGGGCGCCGTGATCTCTGCCATGTTCCGTGCTTACTGGCGCGAGGGACGCGATATTGGCGACCGTGCGGTTCTGGCCGATCTGGCCGCAGGCTCCGGGATGGATCGCGCCATGGTCGCCCGGCTGCTGGACAGCGACGCCGACCGCGACACGGTGCTGAGCCGTGATGCCCATGCGCGCGAGCGCGGGGTGAATGCAGTGCCGACCTTCATCATTGCCGATACCTATGTGGTATCGGGCGCCCAGAAGCCCGCATTCTGGGCCGATGTGATCCGCGACATCGCGGAAAGAGGAGACGAGTGACCATGACGACGCGCAGGCTGTCACAACCCGAATTCATCGCCATGATCGCGTTTCTTTTCGCGCTCATCGCCTTCTCCATCGACGCCATGCTGCCCGCGCTGCCGCAAATCGCGCTGGAACTGACGCCCGACGCCACGAACCGCGCGCAGCTGATCGTGACCAGCTTCGTTCTGGGCATGGGGCTGGGCACTTTCTTTGCCGGGCCGCTGTCGGACAGTCTTGGGCGCAAGCGTGTCATCCTCGGGGGGGGAGCGATCTATGCGGTGGCGGCTATCGTCGCGCATTTCGCGCCGACGCTGGAAACCGTGCTGGCGGCGCGCGTGGTACAAGGCATCGGTGCGGCCGGGCCGCGTGTCGTGTCGCTGGCGCTGGTGCGCGACCTCTACAAGGGACGCGAGATGGCGCGGATCGTCAGCTTCGCCATGATGATCTTCACCCTCGTCCCCGCCGTGGCACCGCTGATCGGCAGTTTCATCATCGCGGGCTTCGGCTGGCGCGCGATCTTCCTTGGCTTCCTGTGCTTCGCGGCAGTGCCGCTGCTGTGGCTGACCCTGCGCCAGCCTGAAACGCTGCTGCCTGCCGCCCGCCGACCGCTGAGCGTGCCTGCACTGGTGCAGGCGCTGCGCGAGGTTCTGACCAACCGCATCGTGGTCATCGCGATGCTGGCGCAGACCTTCTGCTTTGCCGCGCTGTTCGGCACGCTGTCCTCGACCCAGCAGATCTTCGACACCACCTTTGGCCGCGCCGAAAGCTTTCCGTTCTGGTTCGCGCTGATTGCCATTCTGTCGGGCAGCGCCAGCGTCATCAACGCCACGCTGGTGGTGCGGCTGGGCATGCGGCTTCTGATCAGCACGACACTGGCCGCGCAGGTCGCCCTGTCGCTGTGTTTTGCCCTGATTTCCGCCAGCGGCCTGCTGCCCCCCGACCTTTACTTCGGTGTCTATGTGTTCTGGACCATCACCGTCTTCATGGTGGCGGGCCTGACGCTGGGCAACCTGAACGCCCTCGCGCTGGAGCCGGTGGGTCATATCGCCGGGATGGCGGCCTCTGTCACCGGCTCGCTGGCGACGGTGGTCGCGGTTGCAATCGCCGCCCCGCTGGGTCTTGCCTTCGACGGCACGCCCGTTCCGCTGGCCTTCGGGGTCTGTGCCCTGACGGCTGCGGGCTTCCTGCTGATGAAACTCATGCCGGGCCGCTGATTGCGGCCCGATTCTTTTTTCCATTCCCGGGCGAGTTTTCTGCGCCCGACAATGATTTTTCACATTTTCGCCCCGCTTGACCATTAACCACAGGGTCACAGGGGCAAGACACATCCATTTTGCAGAGGACAACACATGACGACCATTACCCTCACCGGCTTTCAGGTCGGTTACTCGGCCTCGACTCCGAATGCTATTTCTGCGTCGACCATCGACATCGTGGCGAATACCGGCTTCGGCTTCGAATACAGCTTCGATGCGCCCGTAAGCGGTGACTATTCTTCCATCACCATCACCAAGATCGTCGGTTCGGCCTATGGCGTGAACGTCGACGGCGGGCCGGTCAACCTGAATACCCAGGCGGCCATCGCCGAAGTGAACTGGGGCGGCACGAACTTCACCAAGATCATGCGCGTGACGACCTCGGACGGCAATGACCACTTCTTCGTCATCGACGGTGATGAACTGCCGGCTTTCGCGGATATCAACGCCTACAACGCTTTCCTGGCTGACGCCTATGCCAGCTCGGATGTGAGCGAATGGTCGAGCACCCGTCTCGGGCCGGGCTTCCGTCTGTATCCGAAAAACTTCGACTCGATGTCGGGCACGGCCGAAAACGATCTCATCATCGGGATCGACGGCGTGCATGACTGGAGCGAATCCTATCTGAGCGCGGGCATCGGCGATGACACCGTGTCCGGCACGGTGGGCGATGACAAGCTGCGCCTTGGCTCGGGTGCCGATATTGCGGATGGCCGCGGCGGCAATGACCGTATCTTCGGGGAAGCGGGCAACGACAGCATTAACGGCGGCAGCGGGGCCGATACCGTTGACGGCGGGACCGGCAACGACTCCATCAGTGGTGGCGCCGACAATGACCGTCTGCTGGGCCGGATCGGGGATGACACGATCAGCGGCGATGCTGGCAACGATTATATCCATGGCGGCTCCGGCACCAACCTGCTGGATGGCGGCACCGGCGACGACACCGTGACCGGCGGCAGTGGCGTCGACCAGATCTTCGGCGGCGTCGGCAACGACCGCGTTCTGGCCGGTGGCGGCAGCGATCTGGTGGATGGCGGCGATGGCAATGACAAGCTCAGCGGTGGCTCCGGCAATGACACGCTCTTTGGTGGCGATGGCAACGACACCGTCAGCGGCGGTTCCGGTAATGACGTGATCCAGGGCGGCGCGGGCACCAATACGCTCGCCGGCGATGCCGGGAACGATACGATCAACGGCGGCAGCGATGCCGACAAGATCACGGGCGGCTCCGGTAACGACCAGATCACCGGCCAGTCCGGGGACGATGTGATCAACGGCGACAGCGGCGACGATCAGATCGACGCGGGCCTCGGCAACGATACCGTTCTGGGCGGTGCCGATAACGATACGATGTTCCTGGGCGGCGGCAACGACCGTGGCGATGGTGGCAGCGGCAACGATGCGATCACCGGGGGCAGCGGCACCGATACGCTGATCGGCGGCACCGGCAACGACACGCTGGATGGCGGTTCGGGCGATGACCGGCTGAGCGGCGGTCGCGGTGCCGATACCTTCGTCTTCGGCGACAACGGCGGCTCGGATACGATCACCGATTTCCGCGATGGCGTCGACACGCTGCTGATCGACACCAACCTGGGTGTGTCGAACTTCACCGAACTGCGCGATCTGGGCGAGGCTGTGGGCCGCAACCTCGTGTTCACCTTCGAAACGGGCGACACGCTGACCCTGCGCAATACCAAGATCTCGCAGCTGGCGGGTGACGTGGTGTTCGACGACTTCCTGCTCTGACCGGCAGTCGACAGATGTGAAAGGCCCGGGCCAGCGCCCGGGCCTTTTCATTTGCCCTTCGGTTTCAGGATTTTTTCCGCCAGATCGCGCGCGATGCCGAAGGCGCCGCGGATGCGGTCGCCCTCGGTCGGCCAGTCGACGGCCAGCACGATCTTGTTGCCTGCGACCTTCGCCCCACCGCCCTGCGCCTGCAAATATTCCACCAGCCCCGCCGGATTGGCGAATTTGTCATTGTGGAACTGCACCGTGGCGCCTTTCGGCCCCGCATCCAGCCGCGAGATGCCCGCCTTCTTGCACATCGCCTTGATGCGCACGACCAGCATGAGCGTGTTCACCTCTTTCGGCAGCGGCCCGAAACGGTCGATCAGTTCGGCGGCGAAACCCTCCAGCTCCACCTTGCTCGCCAGATGGCTGAGCCTGCGGTAAAGCCCCAGCCGGATATCCAGATCGGGCACATACTCCTCGGGGATCAGCACGGGAACGCCAAGGTTGATCTGCGGCGCCCATTGATCGTCGACCGGCGCGAGGCCGGTAATCTCGCCCGATTTGATCTTGGAAATCGTCTCCTCCAGCATCTGCTGGTAAAGTTCGTAGCCGACTTCCTTGATATGGCCTGACTGTTCTTCGCCCAGCAGGTTCCCCGCCCCGCGCAGGTCGAGGTCGTGGCTGGCAAGGTTGAACCCGGCACCGAGGCTGTCGAGGCTCGCCAGCAGCTTCAGCCTCTTCTGCGCCTGCGGCGTCAGCGGGCTGCGCGGTTTGGTGGTCAGATAGCAATAGGCCCGGGTTTTCGACCGGCCGACGCGACCCCGGATCTGGTAAAGCTGGCTGAGGCCGAACATGTCGGCGCGGTGCACGATCATCGTGTTCGCGGTCGGAATATCGAGCCCGCTTTCCACGATCGTGGTGGCCAGCAGCACGTCGTATTTCCCGTCGTAGAACTCGTTCATCCGCTCATCAAGATCACCCGCCGCCAGCTGGCCATGCGCCGCGACATAGCTGACCTCCGGCACATGGGTCCGCAGGAAATCCTCAATCTCGGGCAGATCAGCCACGCGCGGCACCACGAAGAAGCTTTGCCCCCCGCGATAGCGTTCGCGCAACAGTGCCTCGCGCAGCGTCACGGTATCAAACTCGCTGACATAAGTGCGGATCGCCAGCCGGTCCACTGGCGGGGTGGCGATGATCGAGAGGTCGCGCACGCCCGTGAGCGACAGTTGCAGCGTGCGCGGGATCGGCGTCGCGGTCAGGGTCAGCACATGCACCTCGGCGCGCATTTCCTTCAGCCGCTCTTTGTGGCTGACGCCGAAATGCTGTTCCTCGTCGATGATCAGCAGCCCGAGGTTCCTGAACTTCACCCCCTTCGCCAGCAGCGCATGGGTGCCGACGCAGATGTCCACCGTGCCATCTTCCAGCCCCTTGCGGGTGGCGGCGGCATCCTTGGCGGAAACGAAGCGTGACAAGGGCCGCACCTCGATCGGGAAGCCGCGGAAGCGTTCGGCGAAGCTGCGGTAATGCTGGCGCGCCAGCAGCGTGGTCGGGCAGATCACCGCGACCTGCATCCCCGCCATGGCGGCGACAAAGGCGGCGCGCATCGCAACCTCGGTCTTTCCGAAACCCACATCACCCACGACCAGCCGGTCCATCGGATTGCCGGCCTCAAGATCCGCCACCACATCGGCGATGGCGTTCAACTGGTCGTCGGTTTCCTGATAGGGGAAGCGGGCGGCAAAGGCCTCCCACGCCGAATGCGGCGCCTCGAGGATCGGTGCATGGCGCAGGTGGCGTTCGGCCGCGATCCGCATTAGCCGGTCGGCAATCTCGCGGATACGCTCCTTGAGCTTTGCCTTCTTCGCCTGCCATGCCCCGCCGCCCAGACGGTCCAGCAACCCGTCCTCATGACCATAGCGGCTGAGGAGTTCGATATTCTCGACCGGCAGATAAAGCTTGGCGTCCTCGGCATAGACCAGATGCACATATTCATGCGGCGGGCCGGGGCGGTTGCGCGGCGGTTCGGGCACGCGCAGGGTTTCCAGACCGACGAAGCGCCCGACACCATGTTCGACATGCACCACCAGATCGCCGGGGCTCAGCGTGCCAAGGTCTTGCAGGAAGTTCTCGGCCCGTTTCTTGCGACGCGGTTTGCCCAGCAGACGGTCGCCCAGCACATCCTGTTCGGAAATCACCGCAAGGCCCGGCGCGGTAAAGCCCTCGTCCAGCGCCCAGACCGCGAGGAACAGCCCGCCCTTGCCTTCCGGCACTGCGCGCAGATCGGCGACTTCAGCGGTGGCCGAAAGCCCCTGATCCTCCATCAGCCCCTTCAGCCGCTCGCGCGCCCCCTCGGACCACGAAGCAATCACCACCTGCCGCTCTGTCCGCAGGCTGCGCACATGATCGGCCAGCGCACCGAACAGGCTCAGGCTTTCCACCTGCCGCTCGGGCGCGAAATTGCGCCCGATCCGCCCGCCCGCATCCAGAACGCCCGGACCGGGGCTTTGCGGCAAAGGCGAAAGCTGGATCACCCGATGCCCGGCAATCGAAGCCTCGAAGGCGGCGTCATCAAGATAAAGCGCCTCGGGCGGGCACGGTTTGTAAACCGTATCCATGCGCCCCTTGACGCCCAGATGCTCACGCCGCGCCTCATATTGATCGGCGATCCCCTCCCAGCGCGACAGCCGTGCGGGTGTCACCTGATCGTCCAGCATGACGCTGGCATCGGGGAGATAGTGGAACAGCGTCTCCAGCCGGTCATGGAACCACGGCAGCCAGTGCTCCATCCCCTGATGTTTGCGGCCCGCGCTGACCGCCTCATACAGCGGATCATCCGTCGTGGCACCGAATTCGATGCGATAGGTCTGGCGGAAGCGGGTGATCGCCGCCTCGTCCAGCATGACCTCCGACACCGGCGCCAGATCGACGGCCGTCAGCTTTTCGGTGGTGCGCTGGCTTTCGGGGTCAAAGCGGCGGATGCCATCCAGCACATCGCCGAAAAAATCAAGCCGCACCGGCCCACCCTCGCCCGGCGGATAGATGTCAACGATACCGCCGCGCAGCGCGTAATCGCCGGGTTCGGTCACGGTGGTCGTCGGTGAAAACCCCATGCGCGCCAGGTAGTCGCGCAAGGCGCCCTCGTTCACCCGTTCGCCCACACGGGCCGAGAAGGACGCCGCCCGCACCACCTCGCGCGCGGGCAGGCGCTGCGTCACCGCGTTCAGCGTGGTCAGCAGGATGAAGCGATCCGCCACCCCATGCGCCAGCAGCGCAAGTGTCGCCATCCGGCGGGCCGAGATTTCGGGATTGGGCGACACCCGGTCATAGGGCAGGCAGTCCCAGGCCGGGAAATCCAGCACCAGCGCATCGGGCGCCATGAAGGCCAGCGCGCGGCGCATCGCCTCCATCCGCTTGTCGTCGCGCGCGACATGCACCACGGCCCGGCCACGCGACAGTTCCTTCGCCAGCAGGCGGGCATCATATCCCTCTGGCGCACCGCCGAGGACGATCTTCATCTGTTCCGACATGAGCCCCGATCTAACCCCTGCGTCGCCGAAGTAAAGCCTTGCCCGGAACCGCCTAGCCCAGAACGCCGATATGCATGTTCTGGTACATCCCCCACAGCGAGGTCAGCAGAATGGCGATCATCCCGATCAGCTGCGTCCCCATCCGCAGATGCACCAGCCGCCGCACCAGCGCCTCGCCCCGGTGGTCGCCATCCGCGATGCGGTGGGCGCTGCGGACCGAAAGGGTCGAGACGACCACCATGGGACAGAACAGACAGAAGGCGGCCTGGGCGAACTCGATCCCGTAGTAAAAGCCCAGAACCACCAGCAGCGTCAGGATGAAGGCCACGAACCCCGCGATCCACAGACCCGAGACATGGGTGATGTAAAGCAGCCGGTTCACATTGACCCGCGCCATCGCCTCCAGATCCTCCAGCGCCTGACCGCCGCTGCGACGCGCGCGCAGCACTAGATCGAAGGGCACCCCCAACACCCAATGGCTTGTCATCGACCATTGCACCGCCAGCATGATCCAGAACCACAGGTTCGAGAATGACCGCATGTCGATCAGTTCGAATATGGTTTCATACCACTGCATGCAACTCTCCGGTCGTGTCCCGCCGTTCGGAAACGGCCGCCCCGGCAAATGGCGGGACTGCGGCATTCCTATCCTTGCAGCGCAGGCTTTTCCATGGCAGGCAGAAAAAAATCCGGCGCGGGGTGGCTGGCCCATCCCCGCAAATCAGGACTTGCCGCAAGGACATGACGATGCATCCCAGCCAGGCCGCCTTTCCCGCCACCCGTTTCCGCCGTGTCCGCCGCACGGAAAGCCTGCGCCGGCTGACACAGGAAAATGTGTTGACAACCAATGACCTGATCTGGCCGATCTTCATTCGCGACGGCGAGAATATCCGCGAACCCGTGATGTCGATGCCCGGTGTCGACCGGCTGTCGATCGACCTCGCGGTGCAGGCGGCGGAAGAGGCGGCGGCGCTTGGCATCCCGGCGCTCTGCCTCTTTCCCTATACCGATCCTTCTGTCAAAACCGAGACCTGCGAAGAGGCCTGGAACCCCGACAACCTGACCAACCGCTGCATCCGTGCCATCAAGGCGGCAGTGCCGGAAATCGCGGTGATGACCGACATCGCGCTCGATCCCTATAACTCCAACGGCCATGACGGCCTTGTGCGCGACGGCATCATCCTGAATGATGAAACGGTCGAGGCGCTGGTCCGCATGGCGCTGGCGCAGGCCGACAGCGGCGCTGACATCCTCGGCCCCTCCGACATGATGGATGGCCGGATCGGCGCGATCCGCGCGGCGATGGAAGCCGCGGGCCACAAGGACGTGGCGATCCTGTCCTATTCCGCCAAATATGCCAGCGCGTTCTACGGGCCGTTCCGCGATGCCGTGGGCGCCTCGGGCGCGCTGAAGGGGGACAAGAAGACCTATCAGATGAACCCCGGCAACAGCGACGAAGCCCTGCGCCTGATCGAGCGTGACCTGCGCGAGGGCGCTGATATGGTGATGGTCAAGCCGGGCATGCCCTATCTCGATATCTGTCGCCGCGTGAAAGACAGCTTTGGCGTACCGACCTATGCCTACCAGGTCTCCGGTGAATATGCGATGATCCGGGGCGCGGCCCTGAACGGCTGGATCGATGGCGAAAAGGCCATGGTTGAAAGCCTTCTGGGCTTCAAACGCGCGGGCTGCGACGGCATCCTGACCTATTTCGCCCCCGCCGTCGCGCGGCTCCTGCGGGCCTGACGGGCGGTCTTTCGCCGGAACCGGCCCTGCCGCCGGTCAAGGGCAAGTGACATGCGCCACCTGATCCGCTATATGTGGATTGGACGGCCCGTCAGAGGCCATGCGGCAGCGCCGCAAGCAATGAGAGGCAGAGCATGATCGACAGACGCACCTTTCTTCTGTGCTCGGGCGCGGCCTTCGCGCTGGGCGCCTGTGGCAATGGCGTGGGCGGGCGTGGCAGCGCCACCATCGACGCCCGTGTGGACGAGACGCGGAACTACCTGTTCAACCGCTACCCCGGCACGCGCGATCTCGCCTCCAAGGCTTACGGCGTGCTTTACATGCCGCTGGTGACCGAGGCGGGCTTCGGGATCGGCGGCGCCTTCGGTCGCGGGGCGCTGCGCATCAATGACGTGACGGTGGATTACTATTCCGCCGCGAAGGCCTCCATCGGGCTTCAGATCGGTGCTCAGCAATATGCCCATGCACTGTTCTTCATGACGCAGGATGCACTCAGCGATTTCCGCCGCTCGCCGGGCTGGGCTGCTGGTGCTGACCTGAAATACGCCACTCCGGAACAGGGCGCCTCCATTGGCAAGGACACGACCGAAATCGACCCGGTGATCGCGCTGGTCTTCGGTCAGGCGGGCCTGATCGCGGGGGCCACGCTGTCGGGCACCAAATACACCCGCATCATCCCGTAAAGCAAAAGGGGCAGGAAAACCCGCCCCATTTGCTTCTTGCCGAAATACTCCGGGGTCCGGGGCAGCGCCCCGGTCCTGTCGGTTCAGTCCCGCGTCAGGCGCCGGATCAGGCTCGACGTGTCATTGCGCCCGCCGCCCATGTTCTGCACTTCCTTGTAGAATTGATCCACCAGCGCGGTAACAGGCAGCGATGCGCCGATCTGGTCAGCGGTTTCCAGACAGATCTTCAGATCCTTGCGCATCCAGTCCACCGCAAAGCCGAAATCGAACTGACCGGCCAGCATGGTCTTGTGGCGGTTTGCCATCTGCCAGCTTCCGGCTGCCCCCTGACTGATCACCTCGACCACCGCCTCGCCGTCAAGCCCCGCCTTCTGCCCGAAGGCCAGCGCCTCCGACAGGCCCTGTACCAGGCCGGCAATGCAGATCTGGTTCATCATCTTGGCAATCTGCCCGGCGCCGCTGTCGCCCAGACGGCGGCAGATGCGGGCATATGCGGCTATCACCGGCTCGGCCCGGTCATATTCGGCCTGGGCGCCCCCGCACATCACGGAAAGCACGCCATTCTGCGCCCCGGCCTGCCCGCCGGACACAGGCGCATCGACGAAGCCCTTGCCTTCCCCGGCGGCGACCGCCGAAAGTTCACGCGTTACCTGTGCCGAAACCGTGGTGTGGTCGACGAAGATCGCACCGCGCTCCATCCCTGAAAAGGCGCCATCCGCGCCAAGGCAGACGCTGCGCAGGTCGTCATCATTGCCGACGCAGGCCATCACGAATTCCGCCCCCTGGGCCGCCGCGCGCGGCGTGGCGCCCCAGCCACCGCCAAATTCCGCAACCCAGGCCTTCGCCTTCGCCTCGGTCCGGTTATAGACCATCACCTCATGGCCCTTCGCCACCAGATGTCCTGCCATCGGATAGCCCATGACCCCAAGGCCGAGAAATGCCACCTTCGCCATCGTGAACCCTCCTGCAATTGCCCCCGGACGCAGGATCGACTAGGAACGCATCTCGGGTTCAAGGTCAAGGACGCGCCCCATGCTCATGGTTTTCCGCTGGATGCTCCGCATTTTCACGGGGCTTGTCGTTCTGGCCGGTCTGGCGCTGGTCGGGGCGTATTATTTCCTTTCGCGGTCCCTGCCGGATTACAACGAGGATTTTACCCTGCAGGGGCTGCATGCCCCGGTCGAAATCGTGCGCAATAATGACAATGTGCCGCATATCTTCGGCTCGGATGACCGGGACGTCTATTTTGCGCTGGGCTTCACCCATGCCCAGGACAGGCTGTGGCAGATGACCATGCTGCGCCGCACCGCGCAGGGGCGACTGTCCGAGGTCTTTGGCAACCGGACCCTGAAGATTGACGAGCTGATGCGGCGCTATGACCTCTATCGTTATGCGACTGAGGCGGTGGCCGTTCAGGATGACCCGACCCGCGCCGCGCTGGAGGCCTATGCAGAAGGCGTCAATGCCTGGATTTCCGAGGTGAATCGCGGCGCCCGCGGGCGTGGGGCGCCGGAGTTCTTCTTTTTCTCGAACGAGATCGCTGCATGGCAGCCCGCCGACAGTCTGGCCATCCTCAAACTGATGGCTTTGCAACTGACGGGCCAGCTGGAGGATGAGGTGATCCGCGCCCGGCTGTCGCTGACCCTGCCGGAACAGCGCCTGCGTGACATTCTGCCCGATGATCCGGGTCAGGCCATCGCCGCCCTGCCCGACTATGCGCAGATCGTGCCCGGCCCCTTCCCGCAGGGCGCCCCGCGCCGCTATGCGGAAGATCCGCTGTCGCCCTTCCCGCGCCGGGGCTTTTCGGGGGCCTCCAATGCCTGGGCGGCGGCTCCGTCACGGGCGGCTGCCGGTGGCACGCTTCTGGCCAATGACCCGCATCTGGGCTTCACGGCGCCGACGCTTTGGTATCTGGCCCGGCTGGAACTGCGCTCGGGCGGTGTGATCGGCGCGACGATTCCGGGCGTGCCCGTCGTGCTTGCGGGCCGGTCCGAGGCTTTGGGCTGGGGTCTGACCACTGCTTATGTCGACGATCAGGATCTGCATATCGAAGAGGTCAATCCCGCCAATTCCGAAGAATACCGCACCCCGGACGGCTGGAAGAAATTCGAAACCCGCCGCACCATCATTCAGGTCAAGGATGCGGCCCCGGTCACCATCACCCTGCGCTGGACCGACAATGGCCCGGTGCTGCCCGGCTCGCATTACGATCTGGCCACTATCACCCCGCCCGGCCATGTCATGTCGCTCAGCTGGACCGCGCTGACAGCGCAGGACACTTCGATGACCGCCGCCATCCGCCTGATGGGTGCAAAAAGCACTGCCGAGGCGATTGAGGCGGGCCGCCTGTTCGTGGCCCCCGCGCAGAATCTGATGCTCGCTGACCGCGAGGGCATCGCCATGCAGATCATCGGCGCGGTGCCGCAACGCGATGCGCGCAACCAGACCCGCGGCCGGATGCCCTCGCCCGGCTGGCTGGCCGAAAACCGCTGGCTCGGAACCTTTCCCTACGAGGAAAATCCGCGCTTCGTGAAACCCGCGACCGGCATTCTGGGCAATACCAACAACAAGACGGTGGACCAGCCCTTCCCCCGGCACCTGTCCTACAACTGGGGCGATACACAGCGCGTGCAACGCTGGCTGACGCTGATGAAGACGCGCGAGGTGCATACCCGTGAAAGCTTCATCGAGGCGCAGCTCGATACCGTCAGCCCGACTGCCCGCGCCATCCTGCCCCTGGTCGGCGCAGATCTGTGGTTCACCGGCGAGGCCGCCCCCGAGGGCACGCCCGAACGGCTGCGCCAGCGCGCGCTGGAACTGATGGCCAAGTGGAACGGCGAGATGAACGAACATCTTCCCGAACCGCTGATCTATCAGGCCTGGATGCGGGCGCTGCAAGACCGGCTGATCCGTGACGAGATCGGGCCGCTGGCGGATTCCTTCACCAAGATCGAGCCGGTGTTCCTGGAACGCGTCTACCGCAATATCGACGGCGCAGGTGCATGGTGTGATGTCATCCAGTCGGCACAGGTGGAGACCTGCACCGACATGGCCCGCATCGCACTGGATCAGGCGCTGCTGGAGCTGTCCGAGAAATACGGCCGCAATCTGGAAAGCTGGCGCTGGGGCGATGTGCATCAGGCGGCCCACGACCATCCGGTGCTGGGGAATGTGCCGATCCTGCGCTATTTCGTGAATATCCGCCAAAGCACCAGCGGCGACGACAATACGCTGATGCGGGGCAGCCCAAAGGGCACCGGCCCCGATCCCTGGCTGAACGTCCATGGTGCGGGTTATCGCGGCGTCTATGATTTCGCCGATCCCGACAGTTCGGTCTTCATCATTGCCACCGGGCAGTCGGGGCACCCGCTCAGCCGTCACTATGACAATCTGGGTGAACGCTGGCGGCGGGGCGAGTACATCCCGATGTCGCTCGACCCGGTTCTGGCCCGCGCGGCCTCGGTCGGCGACAGCCACCTGCGCCCGCCTGCGCCCTGAGCCTCACAAATTAGGGCGGAAATGCGGCGACATTCAGGCGCCACTTTTATCCTGCCTTGCGAACATCGCGCAAGGCATTGATAAAAATGAGAAATTTTCCGTGTCCGATATGGAAACGGACATTTTCCGACTGCCACATGGCGTCCATGCCTTGAATTTGCCACAAACCTCACGGGGGCGCAAAGAGTGACCGGACCTGCAAAGGGCCGCGCTCAGGCTATGGGGACAGTCATGGCAGACAGCAGACTATACGAATACAATCTTGAAGGCGTGAAGTTCACCGCCGAACTCTACATCGGCCAGTCGGGCGAGGTCGAAGCGAAGGTCACGATGCTGGAGGGGCATGCCGACTTCAATACGATGTATTGGGGCGACGATTCCTTCGTGGGCGACAGCGCGACGGTCGACAACCCGAACCACCAGCCGATCGACCTTGAGGCCGCAGGCATCAAGTGTCAGGACGTGCAATTCGACCACGCGCAGAAGATGTCGGCCCCCGGCTTCGAATGGGAAGGCGCGGACAAGCCGACCTATCTGGAAGCGGGCGAAACCGGTTTCGTCACGCTTTCGGGGGAAACCAACCTCGACAATGTGGATGTGCTGGGCTTCTGGGGCACCAACGCCTCGACCCCGGATGGCGAGATGAATGCGGTCGCCGGGGACGGTATTGCGGATTGCGGTGAAGACGACTGCGATCACGACCACGGCGGGGAAGATGACGAGGACGACGATGATTGCGACGGCGGCAAGTCGCATCACGGTGGCAAACATTGCGGTGGCAAGGATGACCACGGCAAGGACGACGATGACGACAAATCCTGCGGTGGCTGGGGCAAGTGGGATCGTGACGACGACCACGGCGGCAAAGGCGGCTGGGGTAAGGGCTCCGACTGGGGCAAAGGTCACGACTGGGGCAAGGGCAACGATTGGGGTAGGGGCAACGACTGGAGCCATGGCGGCAGCTGGGGCAAGGGCGATTGCGGCACCGGCAAGGATGTCGGCTGGGGCAAAGGCGCTTCCTGGGGTAAGGACTGGGGCCATGGCAAGGGCGGCGAGGCCGATTGCGGCGGCAGCAGCAAGGCCCTGGGCTGGTTCAAGCCGCTGGGCGGCGGTCTGGCCTCAAAGTTCATCAACCTCGATCCGGCCAAGTTCTATGAATCCTGCATGACCCAGAAAGATGCGGACGAAGATCAGGACCAGGGCCACCAGAACGAGGATGACGATGATCATCCCGGTGGCGGCCACGGCGGCTGGCACGCCTTCCTGTGACCTGAAACAGAACGGGCGGCCTCCTGGCCGCCCGATTTCATCACAGTTCGCGGTAGCGTTTTTCCTGCCGCGCGGTCCAGCGCACCCGGATGGCCCAGCCCTCTTCGCCCTGCACTTCTTCCTGCACCACGCCTTCGGCATGCAGCCAGGCGCGCCTGCGCCCCTCGGCAAAGCCAAGCATCAGATCACGGTCGGACTTCTCTTCATCAAATGCGCGGCTGACAGCCTCCAGCAGCGTATCAATCCCCTCGCCGGTCAGCGCCGAAACGGCGAAAACCCCGTCGCGCGTGGCACTTTGCGCCAGCAACGCCTCATGCGTGGTGGGGTCCAGCAGATCGAGCTTGTTCCAGACCTCGACCATCGGCGTTTCCGCCTTCACCCCGAGGCTTTGCAGGATATCAGCCACATCCGCTGCCTGTTCGGCGGTTTCGGGATGGGCAATATCGCGCACATGCAGGATCAGATCGGCCTCAAGCACCTCTTCCAGCGTGGCGCGGAAGGCGGCGACCAGTTGCGTCGGCAGGTCCGAGATGAAGCCCACCGTATCCGACAGGATCACCTTGCGCCCCGAGGGCAGCGTGACACCGCGCATCGTCGGGTCCAGCGTCGCGAACAGCATATCCTTGGCCAGCACCTCGGCCCCGGTCATCCGGTTGAACAGCGTCGATTTGCCTGCGTTGGTGTAGCCCACCAGCGCCACCACCGGAAACGGCACCTTGCGCCGGGCACTGCGGTGCAGTTCGCGCGTTTTCACCACCTTTTCCAGCTGGCGGCGAATGCGGATCACCTGATCGTCGATGGCGCGACGATCGGCCTCTTTCTGCGTCTCACCGGGGCCGCCGACGAAGCCGAAGCCGCCGCGCTGACGTTCCAGGTGGGTCCAGGCCCGCACCAGCCGCGTGCGCTGATAGCTGAGCGCCGCTAGTTCGACCTGCAAGACCCCTTCCCGCGTCCGGGCGCGATCCGCGAAGATTTCTAGGATCAGGCTGGTGCGATCCAGCAGCTTGACGCTCCATTCCTTTTCCAGATTGCGTTGCTGGATCGGCGAAACCGGGCCGTCGATCAGCACCAGTTCCACCTCTTCGGCGTGAAACTTCGCCTTCAGTTCGGCCAGCTTGCCCGATCCGAACAGCGTGCCGGGGTGCACACGCGGCAGGCGCACGACCTCGGCCCCCAGAACCTCCATCCCCGGCAGGGCGACGGCGAGCGATTCGGCTTCGGCCAGGCGAAGCTCTGGCAGGCGTCGGGACGATTCCGCCCGGATATCGGGGTGGAGAATCCAGGCACGCGTGGGTTGCGCGGCCGTCTCATGCAGATCAACCCCACCGTCGCGGGACGGCGGGGCGAAGCTGTCTTCATCCTCGGGAAGATCGGAAATCAGTCTTCACCCTCGTAAAGATTGATCGGCGCGCCCGGCATAATGGTGGAAATCGCATGTTTGTACACAAGTTGCGATTGACCGTCGCGGCGCAGCAGAACGCAGAAGTTGTCAAACCAGGTGATAACGCCTTGCAGCTTCACCCCGTTGATCAAAAAGATGGTAACCGGAACCTTCGCCTTCCGGACATGGTTCAGGAAAGCGTCCTGCAAATTCTGTTTATCGGCAGCCATTCTTTATTGCCTTTTTTTGTCGCGCGGTTCTGTCCGCCGCCCCTTCCCAGTCGTTCCGTCAGGCAGCGGAATCAGTATGTCTGGCAAATCTGCCAGATTCCAGCCCCAAAATCAGGCCGTTATCGCCCACATGAACATTACTTCCGCCATTGCTCGGGTGCCAGAAGCGCCAGAAGGGCCAGCGCCTCGACCCGCCCCAGCACCATGGCGAAGCCCAGAACCAGCTTGGCGGGCGTGCCAAGTGCCGAAAACAGAACGGCACTTTCTCCGGCGAAGCTGGCAATCGGTCCGGTGGTGGACAGGGCGGAAATCGCAAGGATCAGTGACTGGTCGAACCCCTGCCCGGTCAGCGTCAGCGCCGCGACAATGACCGCGATTGAAACGGCAAACAGCATGAAGAACACCCAGGCCAGCCGCGCGCCCTCTCCCCGCAGCCGCCGCGCCACCGTGCCCTGCCCGCCGATGGAATGCGGATGGATCAGCCGTTCCATCTCGCGCTGGCCATGGCGGAACAGCGCATAGACCCGCAGGAGCTTTACCCCGCCCGCCGTGGTGGCGACACCGCCACCGATCATCGCAAGGCCCAGAAGGATCAGCCCGTGCGTCTCCAGCCCCGACCAGAGCTGCGCTGCCGCCCATTGCGACGAAGGCAGCCCGGTGGTCGTCAGGAAGGACAGGGTGGTGAAAGCCGTGCCCCAGAGCACGCGCAGAAACGAGACGAGGTTCTGCCCCTCGGCATTCTCGATGGCACCGACCCAGTGACGCAGGAACAGCACGCCTGTGACCACGAAGACGATGGCAGCGGCCATGCGCAGTTCGGGGTCATGCGGCAGGCTGCGGGCGCGCTCGCCCAGGGCCGGGCCGGCCGGATAGGCGCGGCGGGTGATGGCGGGCAACAGGAACAGCGCGATCAGGATCTCGCCCGGAATGCCCGAACCGGAAACACCTGCATTGCCGCCGGGCATGATGCCGCTCGTCGAAACCGTGGCCATCGCCAGACACAGCGCGCGGAACCCGGCCTCGCCCATCAGCACAAGCCCGCACCACAATACCAGTGTGAACCCCGCATAGGCCGGGAAAAGCTGTACCGCGAAGCGGGTCACGCGTTGCGACGGGTCCGCGATGCGGGTGATCTGCGGTGCGCCTGCGCCCGGTGTGCCGCGCCCGGCCAGAACCTCCATCCCGCCAAGGTTCATCGGCAGCAGCACAGCGACGCCCATCAGCAGGATGAAGAAGCCACCCAGCCAGCCGACCAGTGCCCGCCACAGATGCAGCGAATCCGACAGCCTCCCCGGCGTTTCATAAACAGTGGCACCTGTGGTCGTGAAGCTTGACAGCATCTCGAACCAGGCATTGACGAAAGAGGTGTCACGCACCGCCTCGTTCAGCGGAACCGCCAGCATCAGCGGCAGCACCAGATAGGCCCCGACCAGCGCCTTCAGATGGCTGTGCCGGGCATCGCGCGGCTGCCAGTTGGCCGTGGCCAGCGCAATCATGCCGGTCAGGATGGAAAAGATCAGTGCGCCATAAGCAAAGGCGCGCCCCACCGGATAGTCGCGATGGGCAAAGGCATAGGCCGCAGGAACCAGCATCGCAGCCGTCGCAATCCCCATCAGGATCACAAGAAGCGGCAGGTTCAGCAGGCGGCGCATCGGCATCGGCCGCGCCCTCAGAAGAAGTCGATGGAGACTTGCAGCAGCCGCTCCACCTCGGGCACGTCCTTGGCCATGGCAAACATGGCGATGGCATCGCCCTCGTCGATGCGCAGATCGCCAGTGGGCTTCATCACCTTGTCGCCCTTCATCACCGCGCCGACCAGCACGCCTTCGGGAAACTCGATGTCGCGGATCAGCCGCCCGGCCAGCGGCGAAGTGCCCAGAACCTGCGCCTCGATCACCTCGGCCTCGGCATCGCCGATGGAATAGATCGCCCGCACCCGGCCATGCCGGATATGCCGCAGGATCGACGAAACCGTGGTGGCGCGCGGGTTGATATAGGCGTCGATGTCCAGCTCCGCCATCAGGGGCACCAGCGTCGGATCGTTCACCAGCGCAATCGCCATGGGGCAGCCCGCCGATTTTGCCCGGACCGAGACCAGCATGTTGGTCTTGTCGTCATCGGTCACCGCCAGCACCGCATCAGCACGGTCAATGGCGGCTTCCATCAGCAGGTCGATATCCATTCCATCGCCGTTGAGAACGATGGTGCGTTCCAGATTGTCGGCAGCAAATTCTGCGCGGGCGCGGCTTTTCTCGATCACCTTGGCGCGGATGCGGTCGGTTCGTGCCTCCAGCGCTTTGGCGACCTCCAGCCCGACATTGCCGCCACCGATGATGACCACCCGCTCCTGCTTCTTGGCGGCCTTGCCGAAGATATCCAGCGTGCGGCCCACATCGTCGATATGGGTGAAGACATAAATCTGATCTTCCGCGAACAGCTGGTCGCCCGGTTCGGGCGTAAACAGCCGCCCCTGCCGCCGCACGCCCACAACGATGGCGCGCAGGGTGGAAAAAAGCTCGTTCAGCTGCCGCAGCGGCGTGTTCAGCACCGGGCAATCCTCGGCCAGAACAATACCCAGAAGCTGCGCCCGGCCATCAAAGAAGCTTTCTGTATCGAAAGTCGTGGGCGCCGCCAGCCGCTGCATCGCCGCCTCCGCCACTTCCTTCTCGGGGCTGATCACCACGTCGATGGGCAGATGGTCGCGGCGGTAGAGATCGGAATAGATCGCATCCAGATAGTTCTGCGCCCGAAGCCGCGCGATCTTGCGCGGCACGTTGAACACGGAATGCGCCACCTGACAGGTGACCATGTTCACCTCGTCCGAATGGGTGGCGGCGATGATCATGTCTGCATCGCGCGCGCCCGCCCGGTCCAGCACATCGGGATAGCTGGCGAAGCCGGTAATCCCCTGCACATCCAGCGTTTCCGTCGCCCGGCGCACCAGATCGGCGCTCATGTCGACCACGGTCACATCGTTGCGTTCGCCCGAGAGGTGGCGGGCGATCTGCCAGCCCACCTGTCCCGCCCCGCAGATGATCACCTTCATCGGAAACTCCCGGCCCTGATCGGGTCAAGGCATGGCATGGGCGGCCGATGGGGTCAAGAAGCGCGCGGCCCTCCCTGACCTGTGGTCAGGGTCACCGCGTGTGAACCTCGTGCCCCTGCCCGGCTTCGCCTTCGATGCGCCAGACCCCTTCCAGCCGCCCCGGCCCTACCTGTCGCAGCACGCCCAGCAGATGCCCGCCCATGACCGAGCCGATGACCAGCCTGTCACCGTCGATCAGACAGATGCCTGGCATCGGGTTGTCGCCGTCGCCCGCATAGGTCGCGGTGCAGGCGCCGGTCGCGTCAGTGGCCAGTTCCATCACATCGGTATAGGACGAGCCATCCAGATCGGTGCCCGCCACGTCATAGATGCCCGGCAGGATCGGCTCGGCCAGCGCCGCGCCCGCCGTCAGGAAAACCAGACCGAGGCCGAAGGCGCCGCGCATCTCAGTCCTCGCCCTCGTCATCCTCGTCCATCTCGCCCGCGCCGCGCGCCTTGGCGCCGGTCACCACGCCAAGCGATTTCAGCTTGCGATGCAGGGCCGAGCGCTCCATGCCGACGAAATTCGCCGTCCGGCTGATATTGCCACCGAAACGGTTGATCTGGGTCAGCAGATATTCCTTCTCGAACAGCTCGCGCGCCTCGCGCAACGGCAGGGTGGCGAGCTGGCCCCCGATCACCAGCCGCCCGTCATCGCTGCCGCCGCTTTCCTGTCCCGGCAGCTCGCGCGCTTCGATGGGGCCGGAACCGTCACCGAGAATCAGGATGCGCTCGATCACATTGCGCAACTGGCGCACGTTACCCGGCCAGAGCATCGTTTGCAGCATCGCCTCGGCATCCGAGGTCAGCTCGCGCTGCGGCAGGCCCTGGCTGCGGTGGAACATCTCGATGAAATGCCGGGTCAGTTCCGGGATGTCATCGCGGCGTTCCTCCAGCGAGGGCACGGCAATCGGCACCACATTCAGCCGGTCATACAGCTCCTGCCGGAAGCGTCCGGCGGCAATTTCCGCCCGCAGGTCGCGGGTGGTGGAGCTGATGACCCGAAGGTCCACGCGCACCTTGTCTTGTCCGCCCGCGCGGGTGAACTGCTGTTCCACCAGAACACGCAGGATTTTCGACTGGGTGCCCAGCGGCATGTCGGCCACTTCGTCGAAGTAGACAATACCGCCATGCGCCTGCTCCAGAAGCCCCGGTTCGACACCGCGTTCAGGCGTCTCGCGACCGAACAGCACCTCTTCCATCCGCTCGGGTTCGATGGTGGCCGAGGTGACGGTGATGAAGGGCGCACCGGCACGATTGGAATGGGTGTGGATATAGCGCGCCGCCAGTTCCTTGCCCGATCCGGCCGGGCCGGTCAGCATGACCCGTCCGTTCGACTTCGTGACCTTGTCCAGCTGGCCCTTCAGCGCCCGGAAGGCCACTGACCCGCCCAGCATTTCCGACGAGGTCACATCGCGGCGGCGCAATTCGCTGTTTTCGCGACGCAGGCGCGAGGTTTCCATCGCGCGGCTGACTACGACCATCAGCTGATCAATGTTGAACGGCTTTTCAATGAAATCGTAGGCGCCCTGTTTGATGGCCGCCACCGCGATCTCGATATTGCCATGCCCCGAGATGATGACCACCGGCACATCCGGGTTGTCGCGCTTGACGGTCTTCAGAATGTCGATCCCGTCCATCCGGCTGTCCTTCAGCCAGATGTCGAGGATCATCAGCGCCGGTTGTTCGGCATTGATCTCGGCCATGCAGTCGTCGGCATTGGCCGCCAGCCTGACCTGAAACCCCTCGTCGCGCAGGATATCACCGATCAACTCGCGGATATCCCGCTCGTCGTCGACTATGAGAATGCTGCTCATGCGTCCTCCTGGCCTTCCGTGGCCGTTGTTCTGCCCCGTCCGCGTGCCGGCCGCACCGCCCTTGGCAGGCGGATTTCGGCCATGGCGCCGACGTGGGAATTGCCTTCGAACAGCGGGGCATCGGTCAGCACAAGCGCCCCGCCATGTTCCTCGATGATCTTCTTGACGATGGGCAGGCCGAGGCCCGTGCCCTTGTCGCGCGTGGTCACATAGGGCTCGAACAGCCGCGCGCGGTCGGGCGGCAGGCCGATGCCATTATCGGCGATGGTGATATGCGCTTCCTGCGCATCCACCACCAGTGCCACCCGGATTTCCGGGCGGTAGCCTTCGGGCGCGCCCTTCTCGATCAGCCCCTCGACCGCCTCGCCCGCGTTCTTGATCAGATTGGTCAGCGCCTGCCCGATCATGGTGGCATCCAGTTCCATCGGCAGCGGCGTGTCGGGCAGGTTGGCGGTCAGCGTGACATCGGGCAGCCCCATGTCCTGCAACACCACCGCATCGCGGACCAGCTTTACCAGATCGGTTTCGCGCCGGTCCGGTTCGGGCATACGGGCGAATTTGGAAAACTCGTCCACGATCCGGCGCAGGTCATTGGTCTGCCGCACGATGACTTCGGCATACTGGTCAAGGTCGGCCGCCTGATCACCCACCAACGGGCGGAACTTGCGCTTGATGCGTTCCGCCGAAAGCTGGATCGGGGTCAGCGGGTTCTTGATCTCATGCGCGATGCGGCGGGCAACGTCGCCCCAGGCCGCCATGCGCTGCGCGCTGACAAGCTCGGTCACATCGTCGAAGGCCACAACGAAGCCTTCCAGCTTGCCGCTGTCGTTGCGCCGCACGGCCATCCGCACCAGAAGGCTTTCCATGCGGCCATTGCGGGTCAGTCGGATCTCCTCCTGCACCGCCGCGCCGCCGCCCTGGCGCAGCCGGTCGAACAGCGCCGCAAACTCCGGCACCGCCACCGCCAGCGCCATATCCGACTGACCGTCGCGGAAATCGAGCAGCCGCTCCGCCGCGCGATTGACGAAATCCACATCGCCCTCGGCATCAAGGCCGATCACCCCGGCTGTGACGGAGGACAGCACGCTGTCGAACAGCCGCCGCCGCCGCTCCGATTGCCGGTGGCTTTCCATCAGCGCGTCGCGCTGGCCCTTCAGCTCGCGCGTCATGGTGTTGAACACCCGGCCGAGGGTGGCGATTTCGTCGTCGCCCTCCTCCTCGATCACCTGCACGTTCAGGTCGCCCTCGCCCACACGCGCCGCAGCCGAAGCCAGCCGCCCCACCGGCCGGCTGAGCCGTTCGGCAAACCACAGCCCCAGCCAGATCGCCGCCAGAATGAGGATCAGCGCGAACCCCAGATACAGCAGCCCGAATTCGAACAGGATGCGCCCGCGCGCCTTTTCGACCTGCTGATAGAAGCGCACGGTTTCCTTGGTTTCATCCAGCAGGCTCAGCAGATTTCCATCCACCTCGCGCGAGATATAGAGGTAACGGTCGGCAAAGGCATCCAGATGCACCAGCGCGCGGAATTCGTTGTTGTCCCAATCCTGTATAACGACAACCTCACCCTTCTGCGCGCGGGCGATCTCGTCCGGTGCGGGCTTTTCGAAGTCGAACAGATAGGATTTGTCGCCGCGCGTGCGCAGTTCACCACCGCCATCAATCAGGAAGGCCTCGCGCAATCCGCGCTGCACCCGCTCCTGCGCATCGGTCAGCACCGGGCGCAGCTGGTCATCCTCCAGAAAGAAGGTCGATTGCTTCGTGACATTGATATAGGCGGCCAGTGCCTCGGCATCCTGCACCAGCGCCTCGCGGTGTTCCCGTTCATAGGCTTCGGCAGCAGCCATCGAGGCCCCGACCACACGCTGCACCCGATCCGAGAACCAGCCCTCCAGCCCGACATTCACCGTCAGCACGGCGAAGACCGCCACCAGAACCGTGGGGATCAGTGCCACCAGCGCAAAGACCCCGGTCAGTCTGAGATGCAGTGCCGATCCGGCGGATTGCCTGCGGCGATCCGCGATCATGCGCATCACCCGCGCCAGAACGAGGGCGGCAACGACCAGTGCGTAAACAAAATCCGCCAGCAGGATGACCCGCAGGCTGGACGAGCTGGCGCCATCGTTCATCGGCCCAAGGACCAGCAGGGTCGCAATCACCAGCACCGGGGCCAGCACAACCAGACCAAGGGTCATGGCCGTCTGCACCCGCCGCTGTCGCCGCAACCGGGAAAGCCGGATCATCCAGCCGCTGTTCGCCGCAGCGCGCACTCTTGCCCCCAATCCGTCCGGGGCCCTGTGTCCCCGCAGCCATATCTTGCGGCGTGAGTCGGGCAAAACCCGAAAGACACGCCATATGTTGCGGTTTTACATCAGTTTGCGGCGGCGTGTCACGCGAATATCCAGCTCGGTGATCTTCTTGCGCAAGGTATTGCGATTGATCCCCAGAAGATCGGCACATTTCGCCTGATTGCCCCCCGTGGCATCCAGCGCAATCTCGATCAGGGGTGCCTCAACCTCGCGCAGGATCCGGCCATAAACGCCGGGCGGTGGCAGTTGCCCGCCGTGCAGATCGAAGTAGCGCTTCAGATGCCGCGCGACCGAAGCGGACAGTTTGTCGCTTTCGCCGATGCCCTTCATCGGTTCGGGCAGCGGCAGGCTGCCGATGGCCGATTCGACCTCGACGCGGCTGATCTCGGGTTCCGAGGAGGTCACCATCAGCCGCTTCAGCGTGTTTTCCAGCTGGCGCACATTGCCCGGCCAGCTATAGGCCCGCACCAGTTCGCGGGCCTCCGGCGAAAGCCGCCGCACCGCGCCGAAGTCACGCTCGCCCCGCGCAAGGAAATGCTCGGCCAGAAGCGGGATGTCATCCACCCGCTCCCGCAGGCTCGGCACATGCAGCGTTACGCCGCCCAGACGGTAGAACAGATCCTGCCGGAAGGCGCCCGCCTCCATCCGGCCCGCAAGATCGGCCTGCGAGGTTGCCATGATACGCGGCGCATTGTCGCCCAGCATGTCGAGCATACGGACGATGCGTGCCTGGGCCTCGTCATCCAGATCTGCCACCTCGTCGAACACAAGGCTGCCACCGCGCGCCCTGGACAAAAGCGTCGCAGGCCCTTCCAGCCCTTGCAGATCCGCGGCCTGCGCCACCACGAAAGGCATGGTGCGCCGGTCTGAAAAATCGTGGATCGCACGCGCGATGAGGCTTTTGCCGGTGCCGCTTTCCCCGGTGATCAGCACCGCCAGATCGGTGTTCATCACCCGCGCGACCAGCCGGTACAGCGCCTGCATGGCCGGCGTCCGCCCCACCAGCGGAAGGTCGTCGGCGGAATCGCGCGGCGCACTGGCCTGCTTGGCCGGGCGGCGCTTCACATCCAGTGCGCGGGCCGACCGCTTCATCAGATCGGGCAGATCAAAGGGTTTGGGCAGATAGTCGAACGCCTCGGCCTCAGCGGCCTGAATTGCCGTCATGATGGTGTTCTGAGCCGAAATCACGATAACCGGCAAACCGGGCCGCATCCGCCCGATCTTCGGCAGCGCCTCAAGCCCGTTGCCATCGGGCATGATGACGTCCGAAATCACCAGATCGCCCTTCCCCTCTTCGACCCAGCGCATCAGCGTCACCAGCGAGGAGGTCGCATGCACCTTGCACCCCGCGCGGGTCAGTGCCTGGGTCAGCACCGTGCGGATCGTGCGATCATCGTCGGCAACCAGAACCGTACCATCCATCAGCCAGCTTCCTTCTTCTGCAAGTCACGCGGCGCCACGGGCAGCGACACGCGGAATACGGTGCGGCCGGGGACGGAATCGACCCCGATCCAGCCTTCATGTTCGGTCACGATCTTCGACACCAGCGCGAGGCCCAGCCCCGTGCCGTTTTCCTTGCCCGAGACGAAGGGCTCGAAGATCTCGGCGGCGATGCCGGGCGGCAGGCCGGGGCCATCGTCGATGATTTCCACCTGAAGCGGCAGCGCCTTGCCGGTGCCATCCCGGCGGCGCAGGCGCAGCGACAGGTCATAGCGGGTGCGCAGCGTGATCGTGCCCCCCTGCGGCCCCGCCGCCTCAGCCGCGTTCTTGATGAGGTTGAGGAACACCTGCATCAACTGGTCGGGGTCGGCATGGGTCGGCGGCAGCGAGGGGTCGTATTCCTCGACAAAGCGCATCTTGGCGGCAAACCCCATCATCGCCGACTTGCGCGCCCGGTCCAGCGCGTCGTGGATGTTGACCACACGGCGATCCGGCGGACGGACATTGCCGAACTGCTCCACCTGTTCCAGCAGCTTCACGATGCGGCGGGTTTCTTCGACAATCAGATCGGTCAGTTCGCGGTCCTCTGCCGAGAGGCCCATGGACAGAAGCTGCGCCGCCCCGGCAATGCCTGCCAGCGGGTTCTTGATTTCATGCGCCAGCATCTCGGCCATGCCGATCGCTGATTTTGCCGCTGTCTTGGCCGCCCCTGCCCGGCCCAGCCGGTCGGCAATCTCGCGTGGGGAAATCAGCAGCATCAGCACATCGGGGTTGTCGGCCATCGGCGCGATCTGCACCGTGCATTGCACTGGCGGACGCTCGCCCGTCGTCACATCGACATCATTGATGAACAGTGCCGACTGGTTGGCACGGGCCCGCGCGAAAGCCTCGTCCATTTCGGCGTCGATATGAATGCGGTCAAAGACCGGCTGGCCCTTCAGGCTGCGGGCCGAGGCATTGAGAAACAGCTCAGCCGCCGGGTTGGTTTCCAGAATGCCGCTCTTTTCGTCGACCAGCAGCGCCGGAATCGGCATCGAGGCCCAGACGACACCCGGAACCGGATAGGGCTGCCGGTATCCTTTCATGCCGCCGCCCTTTCCTGCTGCCGGAAGGTCTCGCGCAGAGCGCGCGAAACCTGCGCAGGCACTTCGCCGGTGATGATAGGCCCTCGCGCAGCCTCAAGCCCCGCCACTTCCAGATACCAGCCCAGATGCTTGCGCGCGATGCGCAGCCCGAGGTCGACGCCATAGAAGGCCAGCATCGCCTCGTAATGCCCGATCACCAGATCGGCCAGGGCATCGCCCTGCGGCACCTGCGGCAGCGGTTTGCCATAAAGCGCCGCCGCCACCTGCGCCAGCAGCCAGGGTCGCCCCTGCGCGCCGCGCCCGATCATCACCCCATCGGCGCCGGACTGCCGCAGCGCCTCGGTCGCCGCTTCGGCATCCACGATGTCGCCATTGGCGATCAGCGGCACGCTCACCATCTGTTTTACCGCGCGGATCGCCGCCCAGTCGGCCTGACCCTTGTAGAACTGGCAGCGCGTGCGGCCGTGGATGGTGACCATGCGCACGCCTGCGGCTTCGGCCCGCCGGGCAAGTTCCGGCGCATTCATCAGATCATCGTCCCAGCCCAGCCGGGTCTTGAGCGTCACCGGAACCTGCACCGCGCCCACCACCGCCTCGATCAGCCGCAGCGCATGGTCCAGATCCTTCATCAGCGCCGAACCGGAATAGCCGTTCGTCACCTTCTTCGCCGGGCAACCCATGTTGATGTCAATCACGCGGGCGCCCTGTCCCTCGACATAGCGCGCGGCTTCGGCCATCCACCATGGATCACGCCCCGCAAGCTGCACCGAGGTCGCGGCCTCGCCAAAGCCCAGCTCCGCCCGCGCGCGGGCCAGCGGGCGGGCCTGCACGACCTCCTGGCTCGCGACCATTTCGCTTACGACCAGCCCCGCGCCGAACGAACCGACCAGCCGGCGGAACGGCAGATCGGTAATCCCGGCCAGCGGTGCCAGCAGCACCGGAGGGTCAAGCTGGATGTCGGCCAATTGCAGAGGCACCTTGGGCGTTCCTTGTCTGTTAATTCGGCAGCTACCCCTGCCACGGGCGGGTGACAACGGCAAGACGCCGCAAATCTGTGCGGAAAACCGACATCGCACAAATTATAGGCAATTATTAGCCCCGCTGCCACCGCATTGTCAGCACGCGGGCCTTGGCCTATGCAATGCGGCATAGACGTCAGGCCAAGGGAGACCCGCATGACGACAGCCGCCATCATCGTCGCCGCAGGGCGCGGCAGCCGCGCGGGAGGCGAGATTCCAAAGCAATGGCAAAGCCTTGCCGGGCGTCCTGTGCTGGCCCATACGCTCGATGCCTTTGCCGGGCTGCGCCGGGTGCTGGTGATCCATCCCGGGGATCGCGCGAGGGCCGGGGCTTTGGGCAGCGACGCCCTGCTGGTGGACGGCGCCGATACCCGAGCCGGATCGGTGCGCAACGCGCTGGAGGCTCTGGCGGGCAGCGATGTGACCCGCGTGCTGATCCACGATGGCGCACGCCCGCTGGTTTCCCCTGCGCTCATCGCCCGGATCGCCGCGGCGCTGGATCATGGCCCTGCCGCCGCCCCGGCGCTTGCCGTCACCGATGCGCTGTGGCGTGGCGAGGCCGGCGTGGTGAGCGGAACGCAGTCGCGCGAGGGGTTGTGGCGCGCGCAGACGCCACAAGGCTTTCGGCTGGCGGAAATCCTTGCCGCCCATCGCGCCCATCCCGGCGAGGCCGCCGATGATGTGGAGGTTGCGCGTGCAGCCGGTCTGCCGGTTGCCATCGTGCCCGGCGAAGAGGACAATATCAAACTCACCTTTCCCGGCGATTTCGCGCGGGCGGAGGCCATTCTGAAAGGGCGCGGCATGGAGATACGGCTGGGCAACGGTTTTGACGTTCACGCTTTCACCGAGGGCGATCACGTCTGGCTGTGCGGGGTAAAGGTGCCGCATGACAAGGCGCTGCTGGGCCATTCCGACGCCGATGTCGGGATGCACGCGCTGACCGATGCGATTTACGGCGCACTGGCACAGGGCGATATCGGGCGGCATTTCCCCCCGTCGGACCCGCAATGGAAAGGCGCCGAAAGCCATATCTTCCTGAGACATGCCATTGAAATGACGCGCGAAATGGGATTTGTGCTGTCCAACTGCGACGTGACCCTGATCTGCGAACGCCCCAAGGTTGGCCCGCATGCCGAAGCGATGCGTCGCGCGCTGGCTGCGATCATGGGGGTTGAGGTTCACCGCATCAGCGTCAAGGCGACCACTTCTGAACGGCTGGGGTTCACCGGCCGCGAGGAAGGTATCGCCGCCATCGCCACAGCCACGCTGGTGCAGCAATGATCCGGGTTCTGAATACCTTCTTCGGTCTTGGGCTGCTGCGCCCCGCGCCGGGCACCTGGGGCTCGGCCGGGGCCATCGTTCTGGGCGTTGCCATCGACCGATACCTTGGCTTCCCCGCATTGGTTCTGGCCACGATTCTGGTGACTTGTCTTGGTTTCCTCACCTGTCGCGCGGCGCTTGCCGACCGACCGGGCGAAGACCCGTCCGAGATCGTCATCGACGAGGTGGCAGGACAATGGCTCGCCCTCCTGTTCCCCGCCTTCGCCTTCTGGCAGCGCGGGCTGGAGGATTGGGCCGTGACAGCCTATCCCGGCTGGGTCGCGGCCTTCCTGTTCTTCCGCCTGTTCGACATCTGGAAGCCCTGGCTCGTCGGCCGGGCCGACCGGCGCGACGACTGGAAAGGCGTGATGCTGGATGACCTTTGGGCGGGGCTCTTCGCCGGCATCGCAGTCATCATTGCGGCAGGAATCGCCCATGGAGTGCTCATGCGATGAACGTTTCAGATCTTCTTGATCTTGCACGGAAATCCGGTGCGATCCTCGCAACTGCGGAAAGCTGCACAGGCGGCATGATCGCAGTGGCTCTGACCGATATCGCCGGGTCATCCGATGTGTTCGACCGGGGTTTTGTGACCTATTCCAATGCCGCCAAGCAGGATATGCTGGGTGTCCGCGCCGAGACGCTCGCCGCCCATGGCGCAGTGTCAGAGGAGGTCGCGCGCGAGATGGCTGATGGCGCCCGCGCGCATTCCCGTGCCACGCTGGCCGTCTCGGTCACCGGCATCGCCGGACCGGGCGGCTCAGAGTTCAAGCCGGAAGGTCGCGTCTGTTTCGGCCTGTCGCAGGAAGGCCGTGCAACCCTTTCCGAAACCGTGGAATTTGGTCCGCGTGGCCGAGCGGCGGTGCGCGCGGCCACGCGGGATCATGCGCTGGCGCTAATCGCGGCGGCCCTCGCCGATCCGCCCGTCGTTTGACAGCAGGATCGCGGCCGGACGGGTGAAGGGAATCGCGCCCAGAACCGCAAGGATGATCACCGTCATCGGCACAGCGAGCACTGCGCCCGGCAGACCCCAGAGCGAATACCAGGATGCAAGGCTGACCAGCACCATCATCGGGCTGAGGTTGATGCGGCGTCCCATCACATGCGGCTCAATCAGCGAGCCGATGATGAATTGCAGCGCCGACAGGATCGCCATGGTCAGGAAGGCATGCTTCAGATCGCCGGTCTGCGCCAGCGCCATCAGCGAGGGCGCCACCACCCCGGCGGCGGACCCCAGATAGGGCGTGTAGTTCAAGACCCCGATATAGATGGCCCAGAAGCCCGCCAGCTCGATCCCCATGATCTTCAGCCCGAAATAGGACAGCGCGCCGAGGATGATGTTGATGACGGTCTTGACCGCCAGAAAGCCGCCGATCCGGCTGTTTATATCGGTCGACAGCGCGATGAGCTGCGCGGCCCGGTCGCCCTGCGGATAGGCCATGTGCAGCTTCTTCACGAAGCCGGTGTATTCCAGCATCAGGAACGAGGTATAAAGCAGGATCAGCACGATCAGCCCGCCAAGGCTACCCAGGGCGCCCAGCGACTGCCGGGCCACGCCCTGAAGATCGACATTGCTGGTGACAATCTTGCTCAGCCCGCCGGGAATGTGCTTGTCGATCTCGAACCGCGCATCAAGTTCGGCCACCAGACCGAGGATATTGCTGGAATAGGCCGGAAGGCGCTGCACCAGAACCTCGCCATTCGAGCGCAGCGTCGCCACCAGCAGGAAGATCGCCACCACGAACAGTGCGAGCACCGCGCCATGTCGCAGGATCAGCGGCAGACGACGCAGGCCCGGTACCCGGCTCATCCAGTCCACCACCGTCCAGAGCACGAAAGCCACCACCGTGGCAAAGGCCAGCGGCACCAGTACGCCCTGCGCGATGTAAAGCATCCAGACGACAAGCGCGAACAGCCCCACCGCCGCAAATGCCGTGATCACGGCCAGTGGCCGCGTCTCGATGCGTTTGGTCATCATTCCTCCCGTTCAGGCCGTCCGGCCCGGGCCATAAAGTTCCACCGCGCGCCGCTCGAAGGCGCGCACCACCCGCTGCATGGCCTCGTTGAACACAACACCGATAATGCCCTGCAAGATCGCGTTGCGAAACTCGAAATCCACGAAAAACTCCACCTCGCAGCCACCTTCCACATCGCGGAAGGCCCAGTTGCTGCGCATATGGCGGAACGGCCCGTCCAGATATTCGGTGTCGATCCGCATGTCGGCAGGCCAGAGCGTGACCCGGCTGCCGAACCTTTCGCGAAACACCTTGAACGAGATCACCAGATCCGCCTCCATCAGCTCGCCCCCGCCCGCCACAGGCTTGCGCGACCGGATGCGTGCCGCCGCCGTCCAGGGCAGGAACTTCGGATAGGAGCCGACATCCGCCACGAGGTCATACATCTGCTGCGCCGTCCATGGCAGCACCCGTTTCTCGTGATGTGTGGGCATGTCACCCCTTTCCGCGATGGCCTTCCCCCGGTATTGGGAAATGGATGCAGGGAAATCAAGGGGGAGCCATGCCGCAGCGTCCTTATGTGATCGACCAGATGATCTCGGCCAAGGCCATTGCGGCGCGGGTCGAGGCGCTGGCGCGCGAGATCACCACGCATTTTTCCGGCACGGACAAGCTGGTGGTTGTGGGGCTTCTGCGCGGATCTTTCGTGTTCATCGCCGATCTGGTGCGCGAGATCGACCTGCCGGTCGAAGTGGATTTCCTTGAGGCGTCGAGCTACGGAAATGCCATGGAATCCAGCCGGGAAGTTCGAATTCTCAAGGACTTGCGCGGCGAGATTGCTGGCCGGGACGTGCTGGTGGTGGAAGACATCGTCGATACCGGCTTCACGCTGAGCCATGTCGTCCGGCTGCTGCGATCGCGCGAGCCGAAGCGGATGGAGGTTTGCGCCCTGCTTGACAAACCTTCGCGCCGCGAGGTCGATATCCGCGCCACCTGGACCGGATTTGAAATTCCCGATGAATTTGTCGTGGGTTACGGCATCGACTTCGCGCAACGAAACCGCAATCTGCCCTTCATTGGCAAGGTGCGGTTCACCGACCCGGAATGATCCTCCCGGATTACCTGCGCCCCGGCCTGCGGATCGTGTTCTGTGGCACTGCCGCCGGAACCGCCTCGGCCAGGCACGGGCATTACTATGCCGGGCCCGGCAATCGCTTCTGGCCGATGCTGCACGAAACCGGGCTGACCCCGCGTCGGTTGCGGCCTGACGAAGATCACCTTTTGCCGGATTACGGCCATGGACTCACCGATCTGGCAAAAACCGCCTTCGGGCCGGATGCCAGAATTCCGGCGCAAAGCTATGATCCGGTGTCCTTATTCGAAAAGATCAACGATGTTCGGCCCGCCGTTCTGGCCTTCACCAGCCTGACCGCTGCCCGATTGGCGCTGGGTCGCCCCGAAGCCGCCGCAGGCCCGCTGGCCAGCGAAAGCGGCCTGCCCGGAATCCGGCTTTTTGCTTTGCCTTCGCCCTCGGCCCTTGCGAAAAGCCATTTCAGCGCGACACCATGGCATCGGCTGGCAGAGGAAATACGCGGATGAACATGCACTGGCTGCTTCGTATGGCGCGCTGGGCGCGCAATCCTCCGTCAGAGGGACGGGTGAAACTGGTTCTGGGGGTGATTGCGGCCTGTCTGGTTCTTGCCGGGATCGAATGGGTCTGGGGCTGGCCTGACTGGCTGACGACACAGAAAATCCCGCGGATGCCGTGATCACGCAGCCGTGACCATCCCTGCGGGGTGCCGCGACGAAAAATTCGCGCTAGCATGAGCCGGATCATTCGATGGAGACGCCGATGCGCCTGCTGCCCAGCCTCGCTGCCCTCGCCCTGCTTGCCGCCGGGACCGGCTGGTGGCTCACCGCACCGAAGCCGCTGCCCGACAGTACCTTCGCCGGGGTAACCGGGGATGCCACCCATGGTGAACAGGTGTTCACCGCCGCAGGCTGCGCCTCTTGCCACATGGCGCCCGGGGCGGAAGGCGAAGCGCAGCGGGTCCTCAGCGGCGGGCAGCGCTTTGCCTCGCCGTTCGGCACCTTCCTCGCGCCCAATATCTCGCCCGATCCGACACAGGGCATTGGCGGCTGGACGCTGGCGCAATTCGGCAATGCCGTGATGCGCGGCGTGTCGCCCGAGGGCGAACATTACTACCCCGCCTTTCCCTACAGCGCCTTCAACAAGATGACGGTGCAGGATCTGGCAGATCTGAAGGCGTTCATGGATGCTCTGCCGCCCGATGCCACGCCCAGCCTGCCGCATGAGGTGGGCTTTCCCTTCAACATCCGGCGCAGCCTTGGCGGCTGGAAGCTGCTGTTCCTGCGCGACGACTGGGTGATCGACGGCACATTGAGCGAACCCGAAACCCGCGGCCGCTATATCGCCGAGGCGCTGGCGCATTGCGGCGAATGCCACACGCCGCGCAACCTGCTGGGCGGGCTGGAGCGTGGCCGCTGGCTGGCTGGGGCACCCAACCCTTCTGGCCAAGGCACGATCCCCAACATCACCCCCGCGAAACTGGGGTGGAGCGAGGATGAGATCGTCGAATACCTGACCTCGGGCTTCACGCCGGAGTTCGACAGCGTGGGCGGTCATATGGCGCATGTGGTGGAGAACATGAGCCGGTTGCCGGAGAGCGACCGTCAGGCGGTGGCCGCCTATCTGAAGAAAGTGCCCGCATCGGAATAAGGCGCGCTGCCGGAGGAGGGCGCCAAAATTCTTGAGCAAGAATTTTGGCCCCGGCCCCTCTGGCGCGCGCTGCTCAGGCCTGGCTCAGCTTCGCCAGCCGCGCCGCGCGCAGGCGCGCGAAATCGTCACCGGCGTGATAGCTCGACCGGGTCAGCGGCGTGGCCGACACCATCAGGAACCCCTTGCCGAAGGCTGCCTTTTCGTAAGCTGCGAATTCCTCGGGCGTGACGAAACGGTCGACCCGGTGATGTTTCGGCGTCGGTTGCAGATATTGCCCGATGGTCAGGAAATCGACATCGGCAGAGCGCATGTCATCCATCACCTGCCGCACACCCTGTGCATCCTCACCGAGCCCCACCATGATGCCGGATTTGGTGAAGATCGCCGGGTCCATCTCTTTCACCCGCTGCAACAACCGCAGCGAATGAAAATAGCGCGCGCCGGGCCGCACGGTCGGGTAAAGACCCGGCACGGTTTCAAGGTTGTGGTTGAACACATCGGGCTTGGCCTCAACCACGACCTCCAGCGCGCTTGCATCGCATTTCAGGAAATCCGGGGTCAGGATTTCAATGGTGGTCTCGGGTGCGCGATGGCGGATGGCGCGGATGGTCTGGGCGAAATGCTCTGCCCCGCCGTCGGCCAGATCGTCCCGGTCCACACTGGTGATGACCACATGCTTGAGGCCCAGCGTCTGCACCGCATGGGCCACGCGGCCGGGTTCGAACACATCCAGCGCATCAGGGCGGCCGGTCGCCACATTGCAGAAGCTGCATCCGCGGGTGCAGATGTCGCCCATGATCATCATGGTGGCGTGCCCCGCGCTCCAGCATTCGCCGACATTGGGGCAGCCCGCTTCCTCGCAGACCGTGACAAGCTTGTTCGCCTTCAGGATGTCGCGTGTATCCTTGTAGCCCTGCGAAGTGGGCGCCTTGACCCGGATCCACGAAGGTTTCTTCGGCTGCTCCTGATCGGGGCGGTGCGCCTTTTCCGGGTGGCGCTGATCGGGAAGCTTGAGGTCGCGCATCGGATTTTTCCCCCTGACGGCCGCGTGTCACCGGACATAAGCCTTTTGGCACGGGCTGACAACATGTCGTCGGCCCCCGAGGGATTGTAATCAGTGGAGGCTCTCATGCCCAAGAAAATCATTGCCGAGGCTTTCGGCACCATGGTCCTTGTCCTGTTCGGCTGCGGATCGGCCGTTCTGATGGGCGATCACATCGGAATGATGGGAATTGCGCTGGCCTTCGGCCTGTCCATCGTTGCGGCGGCCTATGGGATCGGGGCGATCTCGGGCGCGCATCTCAACCCGGCGGTGTCGCTGGGCATGGTGACGGCGGGGCGGATGCAGATCGGCGCCTTTGTCGGCCATGTCGCGGGTCAGGTCATTGGCGCGATCCTCGGCGCGGCGGTGCTTTATATGATCGCGAGCGGCCGCGCCGGATATTCGATTGCCGTAGACGGGCTGGGGCAGAACGGGTTCGGTCCGGGCTATCTGGGCGAATACGGTCTGGGTGCGGCGCTGGTCTTTGAATTCGTGATGACCTTCATCTTCGTGACGGTCATCCTTGGCGCCACCGGCCCCGGCTCGGTTGCCGGGTTTGCCGGTCTCGCCATCGGCCTGACGCTGGTGGGTATCCACCTTGTCGGCATCAATGTGACCGGCGTTTCGGTCAACCCGGCGCGCAGCCTTGCCCCGGCGCTGTTCGTCGGTGGCAAGGCGCTGGCGGACCTCTGGGTCTTCATCGTGGCGCCTCTGGCGGGCGGAGCGCTGGCGGGTATGGTCAACGCGCTCGGCTTCACCCGCGCCTGAGCGCTGCGTGGGCGGCCCTGCGCGGGGCCGCCTTATCCGATCAGCGGACCGGCGCGGCCATAGGTTTCATCATAATGCCGACGCAGCCGTTGCAGTGCGATCCGCAGTACGATCTTGCCCGAGCGCGCGGCCCAGCCCATGCGCTTTTCCGCGACCTCCAGCCCTTCCAGATGGCAGCAGACCCGCAGCGCGACGTCGCCCAGCCCCGGCCCCAGATCGCGCAGGGCAAGCGCCACGCGATCCCGCGCCGCCAGCGGCGCAGCTGAGCCCGGACGGGGCTCGACCATCTCGCCGGCAGGCAGGAACCCATCCCAGCCCTGCGGGATGCGCCCGCCGATCTGGGCCAGTTCGAAATCCTCGCGCAGGCGTTCCGCCGCCTGCACCAGTTCCGGCTCCAGAAAGGCGCGGCCATCCTTGTCGCGCCGTCGTGCCAGAACCGCGACCGGGCTTTCAGTCAGGGTATAACGCAGGCGCCGCGCCGCCGCGCCACCTTCGGCCTCCACAGGATCGGCAGTGCCAAAGGCTGCGGCAGCTTCGGCCAGACCAAAGACGCCGTGATGCGCCTGACGGCGGCGATCCTCCTCCTCCACCAGCCGTTTCAGCGCCGCGCGGCCCTGGGTGGTGATCTCGTAACTGGTCAGCCGTCCCTGCTTACGCACACCGATCCAGTCTTTCAGCGCGAAGGCCTGTGCCACCGCCCGGTCCAGAACCGCCGTCTGCACCATCTTGCCATCCCGCCCCGTGCGCAGGACAGCAGCCTTTTGCATTTCAGGGGCGATGGCCATGACGGCGCCGGGTTCTGCCATACGGCGCAGCACGC
This sequence comes from Gemmobacter nanjingensis, assembly GCF_014652195.1. Lineage (NCBI taxonomy): Bacteria > Pseudomonadati > Pseudomonadota > Alphaproteobacteria > Rhodobacterales > Paracoccaceae > Gemmobacter > Gemmobacter nanjingensis. The sequence goes on along the minus strand of NZ_BMYI01000002.1, from coordinate 507,522 downwards.
GCCGCGCCTCGCGGTCGATCCCGGCTTCATCCAGTGTGACGGGGGTCGGGCGGATCGGGGCGGTCATCTCGGGGGCGTCCTTTCTGTCGGGGTCCGGGGTTACGGAACCAGCCCCCTGCGCCCGCGCCAGTGCGGCCAGCGCCTCGTCCACCAGCGGATCATCGCGCCGCGCCTCGTAGCGGCGCACCTGACGCATGACGGTCGAGGCTGCAAGCCCCTCGCGCCGTGCCAGTTGCCGCAACGACAACCCGTCCTCGGTGTGGTCGAGATACAGCCGCACGGCATCCGGCAGCCATGCGGGTAGGGTGAAATCGGCACTCAGGTTCGGTTCCATGCTCTTTGTCCTGTGGCCCGCCCCCGGCCACCTGCCCCGTTCTTGGACATATGCAACCGTGGGTGGCTTTGGTTACCCGTTCGTTAACAAAAGCGCCAACGCCGGGATGAGCCGGATAATTGTTTACGATCCATGAACAAAAGCTGCGGCTTCCGCGCGGTGACTCCGGCGATGACGCAACGCGAGGTTGCGCCGTGTCATTGTTTCCAGATCGAACACGGGAGACTGCCATGACCGATTTCCGCGCCCTGCTTGCCGACCTGCGCCGCCCGCGCCTTCTGATCCGCGCCGCCCGCTACGGGATGACGGATTACCGCCGCGACCGGGATCTGAAACGGTTGTTGCGTCAGGACAAGCCACTGGGCCCGGAAAAGACCCTGCCCCGGCTGATCGACGAAGAGGAGCGGCTGGAAAGCATCCGCCGCGCGGGCGATGCCAGCTATTCGCTGAACCAACATATCGAGGTATTGATTGCGCTGATGTCGGAATTGCACCTGTTGCCACGCCCGCAACAATCGATCTGACCGGCCGACAGATGGCAAAAGGGCCGCCCCGTGCCGGGCGGCCCTTCATCGTTTCACATTTCGCGACGATCAGATGAAAGCGTCCGGCTCGGCCGCCTTCTTCTGCGCGACATAGGCGTCCAGCGCCTCGCGGATGCCCTCGTCCAGCGCCGGGGCCTGATAATCGCCCAGCAGCTTCTTCACCCGTTCCGAGGCCAGTTGCTCGGTGTCGCGGGCGCCTTCCTCGTCCCAGGTCTCGAAGGGCTTGTAGTCCAGCAGGTCCGAGCGCCAGAAAGCGGTCTTGAAATTCGCCTGGGTATGGGCGCAGCCGAGGTAATGGCCGCCCGGACCGACCTCGCGGATCGCATCCATCCCCTGCCCGTTTTCGTCCACCGAGACGCCCTTCGCCAGATGGTGCAGCGTGCCAAGCTGGTCGGCATCCATCACGAATTTCTCGTAGCTGGAAACCAGGCCGCCTTCGAGCCAGCCGCAGGCGTGCAGCATGAAGTTCACGCCCGCCAGCAGCGCCATGTTCAGGCTGTTCGAGGTCTCGTAAGCCGCCTGCGCATCCGGCAGTTTCGAGCCGCAGAACGACCCGCCCGAACGGTAGGGCAGCCCCAGACGCCGCGCGAGCTGGCCCGCGCCATAGGTGATATGCGCGGCTTCCGGCGTCCCGAAGGTCGGCGCGCCCGAGTTCATGTCGATCGAGGTCACGAAGGCGCCAAAGATCACCGGCGCGCCGGGACGGATCAGCTGGCTGTAGGCCACGCCCGCCAGAACCTCGGCCAGAACCTGCGTCAGCGTGCCTGCCACCGTAACGGGCGCCATGGCACCACCCACGATGAAGGGCGAAATGATCGCGGCCTGCCCGGCCTTGGCGTAAACCTCCAGCGCCCCCATCATCACGCTGTCAAAGGTCAGCGGGCTGTTGATGTTGATGAGGCTGGTCATCACGGTGTTCTGGTCGACGAAATCCGACCCGAACAGGATTTTCGCCATTTCGACCGAATCCGCCGCACGCACCGGCTCGGTCACAGAGCCCATGAAAGGCTTGTCCGACAGCGTCATATGGGCGTGCAGCATGTCGAGGTGACGCTTGTTCACCGCCACGTCGGTCGGTTCGCAAACCGTGCCGCCGCTGTGGTGCAGCCATTTCGACATATAACCCAGCTTCACGAAATTGCGGAAATCCTCGATGGTCGCATAGCGGCGGCCACCCTCACGGTCGCGCACGAAGGGCGGGCCGTAAACCGGCGCCAGCACCAGCGACTTGCCGCCGATTTCCACATTGCGCTCGGGGTTGCGGGCATGCTGGGTAAAGCTCGACGGGGCGGTGGCGCAAAGCTTGCGGGCCAGACCGCGCGGGATATGCACGCGCTCGCCGCGCACATCGGCGCCTGCCGCCTTCCACAACGCCAGCGCGCCGGGGTTTTCCAGGAAGTTGACACCGATCTCTTCCAGAACGGTTTCGGCATTCCATTCGATGATCTGAAGTGCTTCTTCGTTCAGGATCTCGAAATTCGGAATGTTGCGGCTGATGAAGCGCGCGGTATCGAAGCTGATCCCTGTCCGCTCGGCGCGCCGTGCCGCCCCGCCGCCACCGCCGCGTGCCCGACGCCCTGCCGTTGCCACATCGCTCATGTTCAAACCTCCGAAATGCGCGACCCCGCGCGCCGATCTTGCCCCTATATGCCGCCAAGCCGCGCCCGGCCGCCCCCTGTTTGCGTCGCATCCGTCCCAAAAACGACATCCGGCCCTGTCGTCCCGCCGACAACCGCCCTTTATCCTGGCACAAATATCCCACGGGGGTGCGGGGGTGTGAAACCCCCGCGTTCCGCCACCCGTCACAGGCGATTCCGCCTTGCGATTCTGGCCCTGCAAAGCTAATTCCCGGCCATGACACATCCGCATCAACGCCTCCTGATCATCGACTTCGGCAGCCAGGTCACGCAGCTTATCGCGCGGCGCCTGCGCGAGCTGAAAGTCTATTGTGAAATCCACCCGTTCAACCGCGTGAACGAGGCCTTCCTGAGGGAGTTCGCACCGAAAGCGGTGATCTTCTCGGGCGGCCCCGCCTCGGTCTATGCCGAAGGCGCGCCGATGCCTCCGGCGGGCGTGTTCGATCTTGGCGTGCCGATCCTCGGCATTTGCTATGGCCAGCAGGTGATGATGCACTGCCTTGGCGGCCATGTCGAAGGTGGCCATGGCACCGCCGAATTCGGCCGCGCCAGGGTTACCCCGACGGACGACCGGCTGCCGCTGCTGGAGGGCTGGTTCGCGGAAGGCCCCGAACAGGTCTGGATGTCGCATGGCGACCATGTGTCGAAAATCGCGCCGGGCTTTCAGGTCTATGGCACCTCGCCCAATGCGCCCTTCGCCATTACCGCCGATGTGTCGCGAAACTTCTATGCCGTGCAGTTCCACCCCGAGGTGCATCACACCCCGAAAGGCGCGAAACTCTACGAGAATTTCGTGCGTCTGGCGGGCTTCACCGGCGACTGGACCATGGCCTCCTACCGCGAGGATGCGATCCAGAAGATCCGTGATCAGGTCGGCGACCGCAAGGTGATCTGCGCGCTTTCGGGGGGCGTTGACAGCTCTGTCGCCGCGATCCTGATCCATGAGGCCATTGGCGAGCAACTGACCTGTGTGTTCGTCGATCACGGGCTGATGCGGCTGAACGAGGCCGAGGAAGTCGTGACGATGTTCCGCGAGGCCTACAACCTGCCGCTCATCCATGCCGACGAATCCGATCTGTTCCTCGGCGCGCTGGAAGGCGTGTCCGACCCCGAGGTGAAGCGCAAGACCATCGGGCGGCTGTTCATCGAAGTATTCGAGAAACATGCCAAGGCCATCGGCGGCGCTGATTTCCTGGCCCAGGGCACGCTTTACCCCGATGTCATCGAATCGGTGTCGTTCAGCGGCGGCCCCTCGGTCACGATCAAATCGCACCACAATGTCGGCGGCCTGCCCGAGAAAATGGGCATGAAGCTGGTGGAGCCGCTGCGCGAGCTGTTCAAGGACGAGGTGCGCGCGCTGGGTCGCGAACTTGGCCTGCCCGCCAAATTCATCGGCCGCCACCCCTTCCCCGGCCCCGGCCTCGCCATCCGCTGCCCCGGCGAGATCACCCGCGACAAGCTGGAAATCCTGCGCCGCGCCGATGCGGTCTATATCGACCAGATCCGCAAGCACGGGCTTTACGATGAAATCTGGCAGGCCTTCGCTGCCATTCTGCCGATGCGCACCGTCGGCGTGATGGGCGACGGGCGCACCTATGATTACGCCGTGGGCCTGCGCGCCGTGACCAGCGTTGATGGCATGACCGCCGATTACTATCCCTTCACCCACGATTTCCTTGGGGAAACCGCGACGCGGATCATCAACGAGGTCAAGGGCGTGAACCGGGTGTTCTACGACTGCACCTCGAAACCGCCGGGGACGATCGAACTGGAATGATCCGTCTTCGGGGCCAACTCGTCTGTGTCAGCGATACCGAACGCGCGGCCGTGCTGGCGCATGTGGCGGACCATGTTGCGCTGACGCGGGCCGAGCCCGGCTGTCTGAGCTTCGAGATCGCGGAAACCGACGATCCCTTCGTTTTCGAGGTGATGGAAAGCTTCCGCGACCGTGCGGCCTTCGACGCCCATCAGACCCGCACCCGCGACAGCGCGTGGTTTGCCGCCACGCGCGGCATCCTGCGCGATTTCCGCATCGAGGAAATCGGCGACTGATCCGGTTCGCAGGGCTGGACATTCCCCCCGCCGCGCGCCACCACTTTGCGGCGCGACGGGGAGGAACGGGCGATGCAGCAGCAACAACCGCTGAAGGCGGCGATCTGGATGATCGGCTCGATCCTGTCGTTTACGGCCATGGCCATCGCCGGCCGGGCCGTAGCCGGGGTGCATGACACGTTCGAGATCATGCTCTGGCGCTCGGTCACCGGCATTGTGCTCGTGGTCGGGGGGGCGGCGTTGTTCGGTCGGCTGGGCGAGGTGCAGACCAGGCGCCTGCCGCTGCATCTGGCCCGCAACATCTCGCATTTCACCGGGCAGAACCTGTGGTTCTGGGCGCTGACCAGCATTCCGCTGGCGCAGGTCTTCGCACTGGAGTTTACCTCGCCGCTTTGGGTCGTGCTGCTGTCACCTCTGTTCCTTGGAGAAAAGCTGACCCCGGTGCGCGCGCTGGCAGCGGGACTTGGTTTTGCGGGCGCACTGATCGTGGCGCGGCCGGATTTCGGGGCGCTCAATCCGGGCGTGGTGGCTGCCGCCGCTTCGGCCATCGGCTTTGCCGGATCGGTCATCATGACGAAACAGTTGACGCGCAATGAAAGCCTCGTGTCGATCCTGTTCTGGCTCACACTGATGCAGACCGGGCTGGGCCTCGCGGCCGCCGGGATGGATGGCCAGATTGCCCTGCCGACCCAGGCCACCCTGCCCTGGCTCGTGCTGATCGGTGCCTGTGGCGTCGTTGCGCATCTGTGTCTGACCAAGGCGCTGTCGCTGGCCTCTGCCTCGGTCGTCGTGCCAGTTGATTTTGCCCGCCTCCCGATCATCGCACTGGTCGGTATGGCGCTGTATCACGAAGCGCTTGACGCCTGGGTTCTGGTTGGCGGCCTGATCATTCTGGGCGCAAATCTTTTGAACATCCGGGCGGCCACCCGCGCTAATTTGTCACATCGTAACGTAACGAATCCCTGACGTGGCGTCATTGATTGACCGAAAAGCCCGGCACACCCTAGGCTTTCAGTCAACCGGCGGAGGATGCGGCCGGGTTTCAGGAATGAGGGGAGGACGTCATGAAAAGCATCATGACATCTGTTGCGGCTCTGGCCGCCTGCGCAGGCGCGGCGCAGGCCGGGGGAATTGACCGTTCGGGGCAGCCGATCGGCGTGATTTTCGAGACAGGCAACTACGTCGAACTGAGCTATGGTCAGATCAACCCGAGCGTGACGGGCAACGATCTGGCAATCTATGGTGGCCGTCCGACCGGCAGCGTGGCTGACAAGCACAGCCTGCCCGGACTCGCCCTCAAATACGACTTCAATGACAAGCTGTCGGGCGCCCTGATCTACGATCAGGCTTATGGGGCAGACATCCTGTATGATCCTGCGCAATCGGTGATGCTGGGCGGTACCGAGGCGAAGGTGAACAGCCAGGGCCTGACCGCCCTGCTGCGCTACAAGTTCAACGAGAATTTCTCGGTCCATGGCGGTGTTCGGGCTTCCAAGGCTTCGGGGCATGTGACGCTGAAGGGGCTGGCCTATGGCCCGGCTTTCAACCCGGCGGACCCGACGACCTATCGCTCGCTCAATGGCTATTCCGTCGATCTGGCCGATGACTGGGCCGCGGGCTATGTCATTGGCGCGGCCTATGAAAAACCGGAAATCGCGCTGCGTGTCGCGCTGACCTACTTCTCGAAGATCAGCCACAAGTTCGACTCGGTCGAAACCCTGCCCGGCGGTGCTGCGGCAGCGGCGGGCGCGGCCACGGTGGCCGCCATCACCGAAACCGATACGCCGCAGGCCGTGAACCTCGATTTCCAGACCGGCGTCGCCAAGGATACCCTGGTCTTCGGTTCGGTCCGCTGGGTGGACTGGAGCGATTTTCAGGTGGCGCCGAGCACCTTCTTCGGCCCCACCGCAGGCAGTCTGACCGATCTGGAAGACACCACCACCTACACGCTGGGCGTCGGGCGCCGGTTCAATGAAAACTGGTCGGGGTCGATCTTCGCGACGTGGGAGCCGGGTGGCAGCAAGCTCGTGTCGCCGCTGGCGCCGACGAATGGCTACAAGGGGATTGGTGTCGCGGCGGTCTATACCCGTGACAACATGAAGGTGACCATGGGCGCCCGTTACCTGCGCCTTGGCGATGCGGACCCGGAAACCGGCACGCCCGATGTGGCCCGCGCCAATATGCGCGACAACACCGCCATCGCCGTCGGTGTGAAGGTCGGCTTTACCTTCTGATCACCGGATCATCCCGACCGGAAAGCCCCGCACCCGTTGCGGGGCTTTCTTTTTCGCGTGTATCCGGTTTCGCCCCGCGTTAGGAAGACGGCAAGGATCAAGCGAAGGCGGTTGGAATGATCTACGGCTCGGCACAGGACTGGCGAAAGGCAGAGCGGCGGCGCGTGCTGATGTTCGGCATGTCGGGCCTTGGCAAGACGCATCTGTCTTCGATGCTGCGCGGTGCGGGCGGCTGGTTCCATTACTCCATCGACTACCGGATCGGCACCCGCTACATGGGCGAATTCATCGCCGACAACTTCAAACGTGAAGCGATGAAAGTGCCGTTCCTGCGGGAACTGCTGCTGACGGATTCCGTCTATATCGCCTCGAACATCACCTTTGATAACCTCGCCCCGCTGTCCACCTACCTTGGCAAGCCCGGCAATCCGGCGAAAGGCGGCCTGCCCTTTGCCGAATACATGCGCCGGCAGGACCAGCACCGCGAGGCCGAGGTGGCGGCGCTTCTGGATACCATGCGTTTCATCGACCGCGCCGATGACATCTATGGCTACGGCGATTTCGTCTGCGATTCCGGCGGCTCGATCTGCGAGGTGGTGGACCCGTGGAACCCGGCCGATCCCGTGATGACGGCGCTGTCGCAGAACCTGCTGATGGTCTGGATCAAGGGGTCTGATGCTCATACGGCCGAACTGGTCCGCCGCTTCGACCGGGCACCCAAGCCCATGTATTACCAGCCGCATTTTCTGGAACGAATGTGGGACGAATACCGCAGCATGACGGGCGAGGATGCCATGCAGGTCGACCCGGACGCCTTTGTCCGCTGGACCTATGCCCAGGCTCTTGCCCATCGCCAGCCCCGATATGCCGCCATGGCCGACTGGGGTGTGACGGTCACCGCCGAAGAGGTCGCCGAGGTGCGCGACGAGGCGGGTTTCATCGACCTGATCGCCAGGGCCATTGAAGCGCGCGCCCCGCGCACATAACTGCTCCGCCGAACGGAGAAAGACATGCCGATTACCCTGCCTGAAACCCTGCCCGCCTTCGATGTGCTGAGCCGCGAGGGCATCATGGTCATGAGCCCTGAGCGCGCCGCGCGTCAGGACATCCGCCCCCTGCGCATCGGCCTGCTGAACCTGATGCCCAAGAAGATCCAGACCGAGAACCAGTTCGCCCGGCTGATCGGCGCGACGCCCTTGCAGATCGACTTTCAGCTGATCCGCATGAGCGAACATCAGACGAAGAACACCGCCGCCGAACATATGGAAACCTTCTACCGCCCGTTCTCCGAAGTGGAGGAGACCGGCGAGAAGTTTGACGGCCTGATCATCACTGGCGCGCCCATCGAACATCTGCCCTTCGACGAGGTGACCTATTGGGAAGAATTGCGCCGGGTCTTTGCCTGGACGCAAACCCATGTGCATTCCACCTTCGGCGTCTGCTGGGGTGGCATGGCGATGATCTACCACTTCCACGGCGTGCAGAAACATATTCTGGATCACAAGGCCTTCGGCTGCTTCCGGCACCGCAACCTTGCCCCCGCCTCGCCCTATCTGCGCGGGTTCTCGGATGATTTCGTCATCCCGGTCAGCCGCTGGACCGAGATCCGGCAGCCCGAGGTAGCGGCGCGCCCGGCCTTGCGGACCCTGCTTGGCTCTGACGAGGTCGGCCCCTGTCTGGTTGAAGACCCGGCGCATCGCGCGCTCTATATCTTCAACCATTTCGAATATGACAGCGACACGCTGAAACAGGAATACGACCGCGACGTGGCGCAGGGCACGCCGATCAACGTGCCGATGAACTACTACCCCGACGACGATCCCTCCCGTCCGCCGCTGAACCGCTGGCGCAGCCATGCGCATCTGCTTTACGGCAACTGGATCAACGAGATCTATCAGACCACGCCGTTCAAGCCGGAGGAGATCGGTGCTTGAAAGCCTGATCGCCGGGGGGGCGCTGGCGGCTTTCGGGGCCTTTGGCACCCGCCGCCGTGCCGCCCGGCGCGAGGCACGGCGTAAGGCGGCCTTTCCCCCCCTGGGGCGGCTGGTGACCTTGGAAGGCCACAGACTGCATCTGTTGCAGATGGGCAGCGGTCCCGATCTGGTGATGATCCATGGAGCCAGCGCCAACCTGCGCGAGTTCGCCATGGACCTGGCGCCGCGTCTGGCGGGGCGGTTTCGCATCACGCTGATTGACCGGCCCGGCCTCGGCTGGTCAGATCCTGTGCCGGAAGATACGCCGGGGGAACAGGCGCGCCTGATGCGGCTGGCGGCGGAAAGCGCGGGCGTCGCCCGGCCACTGGTGCTCGGCCATTCCTACGGCGGCGCGGTGGCGCTGGCCTGGGCGTTGCAGGCACAGGTGTCCGGGGTGCTGATGCTGGCTGGGGCCGCGATGCCGTGGGAGGGCGGGCTCGGCTCCTGGTACCGGCTGACCGCCTCTGGCATGGGCCGTGCGCTGGTCATTCCGCTGGTCAGCGCTTTCGTGCCAGCCCGCCAGATCGACCGCAGCATCGCGGCCACCTTCCTGCCGCAACAGCCGCCGCCCGGCTATTCCAAGGCCGCCGGTGTCGGGCTTCTGCTGCGCCGCGACACACTGGCCCGCAATGCGCGTCAGGTGAATGCGCTGCTGCCGCAGATCAGGGCCATGCAACCACAGTACCATACAATTGGCGCGCCTGTAGAAATCCTGCATGGTGACGCCGATACAATCGTGCCGGCCCATGTCCATGCCGGGCCGCTGGCAGCCCTGTTGCCCGATGCGGCGGTCACCCTGCTGCCCGGCCTTGGCCATATGCCGCACCAGACCCACCCCGAGGCTGTCGAGGCCGCCGTGATGCGCCTTGCGGCCCGTGCGGGCCTGCGCCTAGAGTAACCCAGAGTTCGGTATCCGTGGAGACTGTGATGGACCTGCCCTTCGACGGCGCGATCAGCCGCTATTTTAAGGAAGACGCCCCGAAATCGGTGCGCAAGGCCATTGAACAGGGCGGCAAGAATGACATTCTGTCAAAGGGCTATGCCTACCGCGAGGAAATCTCGAAGAAGGACTACGAGGCGCGGATGGAGGCGCTGCAACCGCAGCTCGTACGCCTGCAATCCGACATCAAGGCAACCGGCAAACGGGTGATCCTTGTGTTTGAGGGCCGCGACGCGGCGGGCAAGGGCGGCACCATCAAGGCGCTGACCGAAAACCTCAACCCGCGTGGCGCGCAGGTTGTTGCGCTGTCGAAACCCTCGGACCGCGAAAGCTCGCAATGGTATTTCCAGCGCTATATCGACTGGTTTCCGGCCGCCGGAGAAATGGTGATCTTCGACCGCAGTTGGTACAATCGCGCGATTGTCGAGCCGGTCTTCGGCTTCTGCACCCAGAACCAGAAGGAAGGCTTCTTCCGTCAACTGCCGGAATTTGAACAGATGATCGTGCAGGAGGGCATCACCTTCCTGAAATTCTGGCTGGATGTCAGCCAGCCGGAACAACTGCGCCGCATGCTCGCCCGGGAAAGCGACCCGCTGAAACAATGGAAGCTGTCACCCATCGACGTCGAGGGGCTGACCAAATGGCAGCCCTATTGCGAGGCGATCGCCGAAACCTTCGAACGCAGCCACACCGGCTTTGCCCCCTGGACGGTGATCCGGTCGGATGACAAGAAACGCGCGCGCATCGCGGCAATCCAGACAGTGCTGAACGCACTGGAGTTCAAGGGCAAGGATCGCGGTGCCATCGGCCAGCCCGATCCGGCGATCTGCGGCGGGCCGGAAATGTGGTCTGACGGGGCGGATGACTAAGCGCGGCTATCATCACGGCAATCTGCGGCAGGCGCTGGTCGAGGCGTCGCTGGCGCTGATTGCGGAAAAGAGCCCGCAGGGCTTTACCTTGTCGGAAGCGGCAAAGGCGGCGGATGTGACGCCCGCCGCTGTCTACCGCCATTTCGCGGGGCGGGACGACCTGCTGGCCGAAGTGGCGCGGCAGGGCTATGAGATCTTTGCCGCGCTGATGGAATATGCCTATGACGACGGCAAGCCTTCGGCGCTGGCGGCGTTCGAGGCGACGGGTCGGGCCTATCTGGCCTTCGCCCGCAAATATCCCGGTCACTACATGGCGATGTTCGAAAGCGGGCTGTCGCCGCAGGCTTACCCGGACCTCGCGCTGGCCTCTGCCAAGGCGCGGTCGGTGCTGGAACGGGCGGCCGCGCATCTGTCAGAGCATATGCCGCCCGACCGGCGCCCCCCGGCCTCGATGTTCTCGGCCCATATCTGGGCGATGAGTCACGGCGTGGTCGAGCTGTTCATGCGCGGCAATGGCGCGAAAAGCCCCTTCCCGGCCGAAGACCTGCTGGAAGCCGGGATCGGGATTTATCTGCGTGGACTTGGCCTGTTACGGCCGGATCAGTAGAAACCGGCATCCTGACCAATGCGAAAGCCCTTGGCGCGGATGCGTTCCAATACAATCGGCAGGGCGCGGGGGTGATCCTCGATACAATTCTGCCTGAGGAACCAGGTCAGGAATTTCGCATGCGGCCAGTCGCGTGACATCGCCGCAGCGATGGCCTCGGCCAGTCGCGACGGATCGGTCAGCGTGATTGCGTTCTGCCCGAAATCGGTCTGCCCCGCCAGGACGACCGGCTTGCGATGCAGAAACGCCTCGAACCCCACGGCAGAAGTGACGGTCAGCACGCAGGCACAGACGGCCAGCAGATCGTGGATCGACGCATCGGTGACATAGATGCCCCGCCCCGGATCATGGCGTGCGCGCAGCCAGTCCAGCTCCTCGGGCGTATTGTTCGGATGCGGTTTGATACAAAGCGCGCGGGCGCCCTTTGTGGCAATCGCCGCCTCCACCAGTTCCGGCACTGTCAGGTAATGGCGGTGAAAGCGGGGCGGTTTGAAATCCTGCGCGAACAGCGCAAGGCAGCCCGCAGGCAGATCTTCCCCCCGTTCCGCTTGCGGGAACTTCGAGAAATTGGCGCCGATGAATTGCTCCGCCAGTCGCGCATGGAACTTCTGCGCGAAACGATCCGCCACCAGCCTTTCATCAAAGACACGCAGCCGGTGGCCGGAGTTGTTGCGACTGCCGATTTCATCGAAATACCAGTAGCCCCGCAGATAGCCGGGGACCGAGTGAAAGGCGTTGGGCGCGTATCCCGGCCGGTCTTCCATGAAGACATGCAGATGCCCACCCTGCGCCACCGCCAGGGACGCCCCCTCGGCACTATAGGGCACGACCTCGACGCCCCAGCCAGCCTCCGCCGCATGATCCGCCAGCGCGCCCAACAGGCGAAAGCCGCCACGGCACAGCGTGGCGGCCAGCTTGTCGCGAGCGTGGAAGATCAGCGTCGGCGGCAAGGCGTCCAGACGTGCGCGGGTCAGCCAACTGCCGTCCCGCGCCTGCAAGCGCATCAGCGGAACATCACCAGCGCGCCGGGGCTCCATGCCACGCGGGCACGGGTGGCGATTTCCAGCACCGGGCGGCCAAAGACGTTGCGCATCGAAATCCGCAGCGCCTCGGTGGTGCCATCCAGCTTCACATCGTAATAGGTCATGTCACCGAAATAGACGACCTCCTCGATGGTGCCCATGACCTCGCGGTCGGTGGCGGTCTGGCTGTCGTAGAGGATGGTCAGCGTCTCGGGGCGGAAGCCGACGACAGCGCCCTGCCCGGCCTCGCCCGCCATCACCTGATCGGTGCTCAGCGTCATGCGGCCGAAGCCCTGCGCCTCCACCTCGATGCCGCCCGCGCCTTCCGACAGAACCTCGGCTGGCAGAAAATTCATCGTGCCGATGAAATTCGCCACCTTCCGGCTGTTCGGACGACGATAGAGCGTTTCCGGGTCGGCAAGCTGGGCGATCTGTCCCTCGAACATCACGGCGATACGGTCCGACATGACCAGCGCCTCTTCCTGGTCATGGGTGACCAGAACGAAGGTGATGCCGACCTCGCGTTGCAGCTTGATCAGTTCAACCTGCATCTGTTCGCGGATTTTCTTGTCCAGCGCCGAAAGCGGCTCGTCCAGCAGCAGTACCTTGGGCTTGAGGATCAGCGCGCGGGCCAAAGCCACGCGCTGCCGCTGCCCGCCTGAAAGCGCATGGGCGGCGCGTTTGCCGTACCCCTTCAGGCCCACCATCTCCAGCGCCTCAGCCACAGCCTTGGCCTTTTCGTCCTTTGATCGCGGATCGCGGCGCAGGCCGAAGCCCACGTTTTCCTCGACCGTCAGGTGGGGGAAGATGGCGTAGCTCTGGAAGACCATGTTGGTCGGCCGCTTGTTGGCCGGAACATCGTCCATCTTCTTGTCGTCGATCAGCACCGCACCGGAGGAAATATCCTCGAACCCCGCGATGGTGCGCAGCAGCGTGGTCTTGCCACAGCCCGAGGGGCCCAGAAGCGAGAAGAACTCTCCCGCCTTGATCGTGGCGTTGATCCCGCGCAGGGCGTGGTAATCGCCATAATATTTATGGACGTCCCGGAACTCGATCATGTTCGGCTTTTCGGTCGTGGTCACAGGAAGCCTCCGGTATCCTTGCCGCCCGATTTTGCGATGCCGCGGCGGCGGAAATATTCAGCGATGGTCAGAAGAACGATGGAGATACAGACGAGGATGGTGCCAAGCGCCATCACCGCCGGAACCTTGGCCGGGAAGCGGAACTGCCCGAAGATATAGACCGACAGCACGGTCTGATTGCCGCCAAGGAAATAGGCGATGATGAATTCATCCAGGCTGATGGTGAAGCTGATCAAGAGCGACGAGATGATGCCAGGCATCACCAGCGGCAGAATGATCAGCCGGAAGGTCGAGGCCGGAGTTTCACCCAGATCATAGGCAGCTTCCTCCAGCGAGCGGTCAAGCGACTGGAAGGCCGAGGTCAGGATCGCCACCGCAAAGGGCGTGCAGATCAGCACATGCCCCAGAATGATGGTGAACAAGGACAGCGGCACGCCAATCGCGATCAGCACGACCAGCAGCGCCATCGACACGATCATTTCCGGCAGCACCATGGGCAGCATGATCAGGCCCAGGATGCCGGGCTTGCCCGGAAACTTGTAGCGGGTCGAGGCGCGGGCCGCGAAGATGCCGAGGATGGTGGAAAACACCGCCGCCGAAACCGCGATGGTCAGCGAATTGCGGAAGGCGATGAACAGGGTCTTGTCCGCCCACATCTCGGCGAACCAGTTGGTCGTGAACCCTTGCAGCGGGAAGGCAATGACGCGGCTGTCGTTGAAGGCAAACAGCGGCAGCAGCACGATCGGTGCATAGAGGAAGGCCAGATAGGCCAGCGCGTAAATGCGCAGCGACGGGTTCTTCCTCATTTGCTCTGCCCCCTCAGGAAGCGGCGGTTCAGCAGAAGGAACACCACCGATACCACGGTCACGATCAGCATGGCGGTCACCGCGATGGCCGATCCCAGCGCCTTGTCATTCTGCTTCAGCATGATCGCCTCGATCCGGTTGGCAATCATCGGAAGCTTGCCGCCGCCAATCAGTTCGGGCGTCACATAGTCACCGATGGTCGGGATAAAGACGATGAGCACCGCCGCAATGACACCTGGCATCGACAGCGGCAGCGTGACACGGATGAAGGTCATCAGCTTCGACTCGCCCAGATCCTGCCCGGCTTCCAGAAGCGAGCGGTCGATCTTTTCAAGGCTCACGAAGATCGGCAGGATGGCAAAGGCCGCATAGGCATGGGCCAGCGTCATGATCATCGAGCCGAGCGAATAGTTGATGATGGTCAGTGGCTCGCCGATGATACCAAGGCTCATCAGCCCCGAATTGATCACGCCGTTATAGCCAAGGATCACCTTCCACAGGAAGACGCGGATCAGGTAGGAGGTCCAGAACGGAATGGTGATCAGGAAGATCCACATCGACTTGCGTTCCGGCTTCACATGGAAGCTGACGAAATAGGCCACCGGATAGGCCAGCAACACCGTTACCAGCGTCACTACGCTGGACACCGTCAGCGACCGTATCATCAGCGCCTGGTCGATACGGCCGGTCCAGACCTTCAGGTAATTGTCGAAGGTCAGGCCCGAGGAGAGACCCACCTTGCTGTCGACCATCAAAGAATAAAGCACCACTGCCGCCAGCGGGGCGGCAAGCAGCAGGATCGCATAGATCGCCGTGGGCGATACGAGCGCAAGCCCGTTGGCCGCCTCGGAATTTCTGAAGCGGCCGCGTGCAGCCCCCTGTTCCATCATGCCCCCTGTCCAGAACGGCCCGGCACCTTGGGGCGCCTGTTGCCAATTGCTTGTTCCTTATACCCGATTTTCTGGCATAGGGCCGCTCACAAGAAAAGGGGAGAAATCGGATATCCGGCCTGCGAGGCCGGAACAGACCATGGACATATCTTTACAAGACCATGAAATCTCGCAAAAAATAATTTGATCATTTTTTCATGTGCCGCCAGGCCTGCCGCTGCGGAATTGCCGCAAAATCCGACAGGTCGGCCAGGCTTCGCACAAAGCCCGGCAGCCTTGAAAACAGCGCCGCAACCGGCATGGGCCGGAATCAGACCGCCATATCCGACGGCGGATGCCCCAGAAGCCGCGCCAGAGTCGCAACCGCGCTGGCATAACGATCCGCAGGAATTGCCCCCGCCAGCGCGATGCGCAGCGCATGCGGCGCCCGGCCATGGATCAGCGCATATTCATCGGCCTGCCGGATCAGCACGCCCTCCGCCTCCGCCTGCCGGGCGAAGGTCGAGGCCCGCCAGCCCGAAGGCAGCGGCACCCACAGGAAGGGCAACCCCGCCTGCCAGCGGATATCGAACCGCCCCAGCGCATTCACCGCCGTCATCAACCGGCTGGCAAACACCTCCTGCACCTTGCGGCGGATCTCCTGCGCGGCCCCGCTTTCCAGCAGTTCCAGTGCCAGATCCGACACCGGCCGCGCCAGCGCGAAGAACCCGTGCTGCGCCGTCAGCCGCCCCGCCTCGCCCATGCCTGAGGGGCAGACCACATAGCCGAACCGAAGAGCCGCCGAGACCGATTTGGACATCGACCCCACATACCACGTCCGTTCCGGCGCGATCGCATGCAGCGTGGGCAGATTGCTTTCCGTGATCGAATAGCAATCATCCTCGATGATCTGAAGGTCATAGCGGCGGGCGATGGCGGCGATTTCGGCGCGCCGCGCCGCCCCCATCCGGCAGGCCGTCGGGTTCTGCGCCTCGGGCGTCAGGACAAGGATCTGCGCACCATGGCGTCGGCAGGCGGCCTCCAGCGCGTCGGGCAACATGCCTTCGTCGTCGATTTCCACCCCCACCACATCGGCGCGCACCAGTCGCGCGGCATGACGGATGCCGGGATAGGCCAGATCTTCGGTCAGGATCACCGGCCGGTCGCCGCGCAGGCAACAAAGAAAGACCAGCAGCAGCGCATTCTGCCCGCCATGGGTCAGCGCGATATCCTCCGGCCCGAAGGCGCCCAGAAGACGGTCGGACAGCCAGTCACAAATGGCGGTGCGCAAAGGCGCCTCGCCCCGCTGCGAGGGATAATCATGCCAGGCCGCATCCAGCCCCTGCCCGATCTTCTGCAACGCTTCCGAAAAAGCCGCACCCTGACCGACATCGGGCAGTTGCGGCGACCGCAGATCAACCAGCCACGGCTCGTCACTGAGGTCACGCTCCTGAAACAGCGCCTGAGTCGGCCCCAGACGCGGCGCACGGGCGGCAACGAACGTGCCGCGCCCCACCGTCGCGGCCAGCAGCCCCTCCTGCGTCGCAAGCTGATAGGCGCGGCTCACCGTGCCCGGCGTCACATGCAGCCGCCAGGCCAGATCGCGCACGGTCGGGAGCTGCGCACCGGGCGCGAGCTCTCCCAGACGGATCGCCTCGCGCAATGCGCGGGTCAGGGCGAGATATTTCGGCCCCGGATGGCTGTCGAGGTCCGGCTGCCAATTTGTATCAGTCACAATCTAGCCCTCGCATTCGCCACGCCGCCATTGTATCAATGACGCATAACCGAAACCGAGGTTTGTATCAATACAAAAGGTGCCATGATGACCCGGACCGATCTGACCGCCCCCATGCTTTCGCTGCCGCCCGTGTCGCGGCTGGTGTTTGCCGTGGCGCATAAGGTGATGACCTGGGAACTGCGCCGTCAGGCGCGCCGTGGCATCGCAAAGCTCGACACCCATCTGCTGCGCGACATCGGCCTCGACCCGATGACCGCCGCGCAAGAGTCGCAAAAGCCGTTCTGGCGCGACTGACCCCATTCCCTTCCTGTCGTACCCCTGACTGGGCCGGTTTTCCGGCCCTCTTTTTTTGTCCGCTTTTGCCCGCGCACCCGCCGCAAAGCAAAAGGCCCGCGGAACACCGCGGGCCTTTCGTAAAACCGGAAAACCGGATCAGCGCTTCGAGAACTGGAACGAACGACGGGCCTTGGCCTTGCCGTATTTCTTCCGTTCCACAACGCGCGAGTCGCGGGTCAGGAAGCCCGCCGCTTTCAGCGCACCGCGCAGCGAGGGTTCGTAGAGTTGCAGCGCCTTCGAAATGCCGTGCTTCACCGCACCGGCCTGACCCGACAGACCACCACCGGCAACGGTGGCGTAAACGTCGAACTGGCCTTCGACATTGGCAACCTGGAACGGCTGACGCAGGATCATCTGCAGCACCGGGCGGGCGAAGTAAGCCGCCATTTCCTTGCCATTGACGGTGACCTTGCCCGAGCCGGGCTTGATCCAGACGCGGGCAACCGCGTCCTTCCGCTTGCCGGTGGCGTAGGAACGGCCCAGCGAATCGCGCTTCGGCTCACGCACGGGCGCTTCGGCAACCGCGGCAGCCTCGCCCGAGACGGCCGCTTTCAGATCGTCGAGGGATTTGATGTCAGCCATGATCAGGCGCTCCGGGTGTTCTTGGGATTCAGAGCCTTCACGTCCAGGACGGTCGGCTGCTGCGCTTCATGCGGATGCTCGGCCCCGGCGTAAACGCGCAGGTTGGTCATCTGCTGCTTGCCCAGACGGTTACGGGTGATCATGCGCTCGACGGCCTTGGTCACCACGCGCTCGGGATGCGCGCCTTCAAGCACTTCGCGCGCGGTGCGCGACTTGATGCCGCCCGGATGGCCGGTGTGCCAGTAGTAACGCTTGTCATTGCGCTTGTTGCCGGTCATCTGCACCTTGTCGGCGTTGATGACGATGACATTGTCACCCATGTCCATGTGGGGGGTGAAGGTCGGCTTGTTCTTGCCGCGCAGGATATTGGCGACAATCGTGGCGAGGCGGCCCAGAACGACGCCTTCAGCGTCGATCAGGATCCACTTCTTCTCGATATCCGCCGGAGTAGCGGTGAAGGTTTTCATATCAGACCCATGGAATTGTCGGGACGCGGACGCCCCTCTATCTCGGATGCGGGCTTTTCCTGCATTTCCACGCGCCGGTCAAGCGTCGCGCAATCAATAATTTCCAGCAAAAACATCGACATACGAAATAGGTATCAAAATACCCCAAAAATCCGCCTTCATCTTGGCCCAAATATCCCCGCCGGAGGCCCCCGGAACCGGGCGGCGCAGCCCGCCCGGTGACAGAAAAGCTTGCCGCCGCAGGCGGCGCCATCTCAAAAGTTACCGAAGCACCGGGGGTTTCGCAGGGTCCATGCCGGGCGCCTGCGGCGCGGGTGGCTCTGCCGCCACCGGCACCGGCAGGTCGAAGCGCAGCGCGACGCGGGCCATGGCTGCTACCACCGCCGTGTCCCCGTCCAGGAAGGCCACATCCATCTCGCCCGCCTCGACGCCCGAGAAGGTCAGCGCCTCGGCCGCCGCACGGGCGAGCGCGGTCTGTGCGCCTTCCACCGCATCGACGAAAGCCAGCATATGCCCCTGCCGCCCGCCCTCATAGATCACCGCCGCCAGCAGCGCATGCGCCGCCAGACCACCCGCTCGGGCGAGTTTCGCATCCAGCCCCTCGATCAGGCCTTGCGGCAGCCCGCGCGGTGGCTCGAACCGCTCGGGGCGCGCCTCGGCTTCCTCGGGGCCATGGGCCAGCGTTTCGGCCAGCCAGTCCACCGCGAAGGGTGGCAGCAGCATTGAGGACGGCGCCACCCCGAGATTCACCCCCAGCCCGATGCCCTGCCCGGCCAGCAGCCCGGCGATCACCCGCCCCGGCAGCGCCGCATAGGGCGCGGGCATGCCGGTGAAAGCGCCCAGCCGCTCCTCGGTGTCGAACACCAGAACCACCGGCCCGTCCTCAAGGTCAAAGACGCGCGGCGCCAGCGTCTCGCCTTCGGCTTCCTTTTCCAGCAGCAGGATCATCTCGCCATCGGCGAGCCGTTCATAGAACCGCAGGCGCGGCGCGTCATCGCCGTCAGGCGCGGCGGCCATGGCGTCGTAGGCAAGATCAAGCGGGGTCATCGGGGCCCTCCATCGCGGCGCGGATGCGGGCGCGCAGCTCGGGCAGCAGCTCGGCGGCGAACCACGGATTGCGTTTCAGCCACCCGCTATTGCGCCAAGAGGGATGAGGCAAGGGGATAATCCCGCGCGCCGCCGGGCTGCGCCAATCCGCCACCACCTGCGCAACGGCGCGGCGGTCGGCCAGATGCCACCGGATCGCCGCGCCGCCCACCGCCAGCACCAGCCGCGCTGCACGATGTTCGGCCAGCACCCGCGCCCGCCAGGTCTGCGCGCAAACCGGCGGCGGTGGCAGGTCGCTGCCCCTGGCATCGTAACCGGGAAAGCAGAAGGCCATCGGCAGGATTGCAATGCGGCTCCGGTCATAGAAGGCAGCCTCGTCCAGCCCCATCCAGTCGCGCAGCCGATCGCCCGAAGGATCGGTGAAGGGCTTGCCCGACTGATGCACCCGCAGCCCCGGTGCCTGCCCCGCGACGATCACCCGTGCCCGCGCGCCATGCCACAGCACCGGGCGCGGCACATGCGCGGTTGCCGTCGCCGCAAAGCGCGCAGCGCACAGCCGGCAGGCGGCGATTTCCGCGGCAAGTTCCTGCATCCCCTCCGGTGCCTCGTTGCAACACCGGCGCCGCCCCGCCCCTGCGTGCCGTTGCCGCGCCATACCCCCGAGGATAGGACAGCACAAAGACCAGCGCCATGGTGAACTGATGTATCGCGTTTCCAGCTTCATCCTGCATTTCGCCCGTGCCCTGCTGGCGGGCAGCCTCGTGGCGACCCTCTGGGTCAATCTCGATCCCGCCAGCTATTACGATGTGATGGAGCATGGGCTGTTCCCGCTGCCTTTCCCCGGCTGGATCGTTGCCGACCATGTGCGTGCGACCCTGATCACGCTGACTTCTGACCTGCTGATGGCTTTCTTCTTCTTCCTGCTGGGCAAAGAGCTTTGGGAGGCCAACATGCTGGAGCGCGGTGCCCTGCACGGGCGGCGCGGAGCGCTGCCCTTCATGGCCACCATGGGAGCGGTCGGTGGGGCGGTGCTGGTCTGGCTGCTGGTCTCTGCCCTGATCGAAACGGCGGAAGAGGCCAGTTTCGGCAGCGGCTGGGCGGTGCCCGTCGGCTGCGACGTGGTGATCGGCTATGCGATCGGGCGGCGGCTGTTCGGCCCGCAGCATCCGGCGCTGCACATGTTGCTGCTGATCACCATCGGGGCGGAACTGGCGGGGTTGCTGGCGCTGGCCCTGATGCGCCCGGACGAGGCGCTGCGCCTGCTGTGGCTGCTGCTGCCCCTTGCGGCGGCAGCGGGGGTCTGGCTGCTTTACGGTCGCCATGCTCGGTCGGAGCGGGAAACCGAACGTCAGCGGGCGCTGCACCTCTGGCCCTATGTAGTGGCAGGCGCGCTGAGCTGGACCGGCGTCGCGGCGGCAGGCCTTCCGGGCGCGCTGGGGCTGCTTCCGGTCATTCCGGCCATTCCGCATGCTCGTCGTGCCTTCGGCCTGTTCGCCGAGGCAGAGGAGTTTCTGCACGATCCGCTCAACCGCTTTGCCCATCTGCTGATGCGGCCGCTGGTGGGCGTGCTGTTCCTGTTCGGCCTGACGCGCGGCGGCATCGACCTTGGTGCCTTTGCTCCTACCACGCTCGTGACGCTTGCCGCCTTCTGGATCGGCAAGCCGCTGGGCCTGATGGCGGGCACGCTGATCGCGCTGCGCCTGTTCGGCCTGCCGCTGCCGCAGGGGCTGACCCTTGCCGACATGGCCCGCATCGGCGCCATCGCCGGAATCGGCTTCACCGTGCCGGTCCTGTCGCTGGATACCGCCATCCCCGGTGGCGCCATGGCCGAGGCCGCCCGCCTTGGCCTTGCCCTGACCCTGCTGGCGGGGCCGCTGCTTCTTCTGCTGTCCCGCGCCCGTCCGTCCCGCTGACGATTGCCAAACCCGGCCTGCGGCTGACATAATATAGCCTGATTGCTTTTGCATATCGGTGCGGTAAAGCGTGACGAGGTATTAAGGAATATGCCCTATCCGGGGAGACAACCGGAACGGATCGAACGCATCAGGCAGATGCGGTGAGGCCCCGATGATCGAGTTCGAGAACGTCAGCAAGTCCTTCTGGACCGGCAAGCAGCGCAAGGTCATCCTTGACCAGGCGTCGTTCCGGGTCGAGATCGGCAAATCGCTCGGCATTCTGGCGAAGAACGGCACCGGCAAGACCACCATCATCAACATGATGGCCGGGCTGGAAAAGCCTGACGAAGGCCGCGTCATCCGCACCTCGCGCATTTCCTTCCCTCTGGGCTTCATGGGCGGCGTGGTGAACAAGCACACCGCCACCGAAAACTCGCGCTACATCGCCCGGCTTTACGGCCTTGACCCCGATTACGTCGAAAGCTTCTGCCGCTGGCTGTGCGGGCTGAACGAATATTTCGACATGCCGGTGGGCACCTATTCCGCCGGGATGCGCTCGCGGTTCAGCTTCGCGCTGATGCTGGCGCTGGATTTCGACATCTACCTGATCGACGAGGGTATGCCTGCCACCACGGACCCCGAGTTCAACCGCAAGGCCGGGTCGATCCTGAAGCAACGTCTGCAAAACACCACCGTTGTCGTGGTCTCGCATCAGGCCTCGACACTGGAAAGATTCTGCCACCAGGCCGCCGTTCTGGCGGGTGGTCGGCTTTACATGTTCGACTCTCTGGAAGAAGCGAAACGTCTTTATGACTACAAAGCTAACGGCTAAGCGATTCCGCATTCGTCGCCCCGATCCGGTGCAACCGCTGCCCTCGCGTGCGGCGGAGAAGCCTGCGCCGAAGGACGGCATGCTGTTCGAGCAGCCGGAAGACGGTTTCGGCGACATGACCTTTGTCACGCCACGCCCGCAGGACCAGGGGACGACCCGCGATATCGGGCCGACCGATCTTGAGGCGATCCGTCGCGAGGGGCTGACCGGGCGGCAACTCCGGCTGGCACGCCGTCTGGCACAGAAGCATGAAATGCCCGCCACATCTGATTTCGATGCGGTGCGGCTGCTGCGGCAGGCGGGGATTGATCCGTTCCAGCGGACCAACCTGATCGAACTGGTTGGTGGCACTGAAACCGAAGCGGGCGGGGATGGCGGCGGGCTGCCGCCTGCGCCGGGCAGCCGCGCGCTGGTGCCCGAGGGCGACGGTGTAAAACTGCCGCAGACCATCAAGCCGGTGCAGGTTCCCTCGACCGAAGTGCGGGCCGAAACGAACCATGCGGCCGAAATCATGCGCATCCAGCGCGATCTGGCCCGCCGCCGCCGCCGCCGCGCGGCGCTGCTGTCACTGCGACTGATGTTCTTCATCGGCCTGCCCACGCTGCTGACAGGCTTTTACTTCTTCTTTGTCGCGACTCCGATGTATGCGACAAAAACCGAATTCGTGATCCAGCAATCCGGCGACAGCATGGGCGCGGGCCGCGCAGGGGGCCTGGGGGGCCTGCTGACAGGCACCGGCTTTGCCACCTCTCAGGATTCGATCACGGTGCAGGGGTATCTGCAATCACGGGATGCGATGTTGCGGCTCGACGCCGATCACGGCTTCCGCGCGCATTTCGAAAGCGACCAGATCGACCCGATCCAGCGCCTTGCCCCAGACGCCAGTTTCGAATCCGCCTACAAGGCCTATACCCGCCACATCCACATCTCCTATGACCCGAGCGAGGGCATCATCAAGATGGAAGTCGTGGCGGCCAACCCCGAGAAATCTGCCGAATTTGCCCGTGCCCTCGTCGGCTATGCAGAGGAACAGGTGGATCAGTTGACCCACCGCCTGCGCGAGGACCAGATGAAGGGTGCCCGCGAAACCTATGAGAATACCGAACGCGATATGCTGGCGGCACAGCAGAAGGTGGTCGACCTTCAGGAACGCTACAAGGTGCTCAGCTCCGAGGTCGAGGTCAGCCTGATCACCACGCAGATCGGCAATCTGGACACCCAGCTGACCGCCGACCGGCTGTCGCTGCAACAGATGGAAAGCAACGCCAATCCCAACAAGGCGCGGATGGAGCCGCTGAAACGCCGGATCGCCACGCTGGAAAGCGAAATCGCCAATCTGCGCGCCAAGCTGACCGAGGCGGGCGATGGCCAGCAAAGCCTTGCTGTCGTGCAGGGGGAACTGATGGTGGCGCAATCCGATGTGGAAACCCGCCGCCTTCTGCTGGCGCAGGCACTTCAGGCGATGGAGGCTGCGCGGATCGAGGTCAACCGTCAGGTGCGGTATCTCTCGCTTTCGGTGAGCCCGATTCCGCCGGACGAGCCCACCTACCCCCGCGCATTTGAATATACCATGGTTGCACTGTTCATCTTTGCCGGTATCTACCTGATGATCTCGATGACCGTCGCCATCCTGCGCGAACAGGTCTCGGCATAAGGAGAGACGGATGAAACAGGTGCAGATCGGCGGCTTGACCGCCGGTAACGACCAGCCGCTGCTGGTCATCGCGGGGCCCTGCCAGCTGGAAAGTCTGGACCACGCCCAGATGATCGCGGGCCGCATGGCCGAGGCCTGTGCGGCCGCCGGGGCGCAGTATGTGTTCAAGGCCAGCTACGACAAGGCCAACCGCACCAGCCTGAAAGGCAAGCGTGGTATGGGCATGGATGCCGGGCTGAAGGTGCTGGAGGCGGTGCGCGCCATGGGCATGCCGGTCCTGACCGACATCCATGATGCCGAACAGGCCCGCGCGGCAGCGCAGGTGGTGGATGTGATCCAGATTCCTGCCTTCCTCTGCCGCCAGACCGATCTGCTGATCGCCGCCGGGGAAACCGGCGCGGTGGTGAACATCAAAAAGGGCCAGTTCCTCGCGCCCTGGGACATGGCGAATGTGGCTGAAAAGGTGGAAAGCACCGGCAACGACCGCATCCTGCTGACGGAACGCGGCGTCAGCTTTGGCTACAACACGCTGGTCGCCGACATGCGCAGCCTGCCGACCATGGCGCGCTCTGGCTGGCCGGTGATCATGGATGCCACCCATTCGGTGCAACAGCCCGGCGGTCAGGGCGGCAGTTCCGGCGGGCAGCGCGAATTTGCCCCGGTCATGGCGCGCTGCGCTGTCTCCATCGGGATCGCGGGCGTGTTCATTGAAACGCATGAAGCGCCGGACAGCGCGCCTTCGGACGGGCCAAACATGATTCCGCTGGATCAGATGCCTGCGCTCATCGACAGCCTGATGGCTTTCGACCGGCTGGCGAAGGCCGATCCGCTGCGCGTCTGAACAAACCCTGCAACGCCCGGGACGCTCTGGCGCCTCCCGGCATCAATGGCAGGCGGAAGCCCTAGGCCTCTGCCGCGTTCGTGCGGGCAGCGAGGCTGCCCCCGGCCCAGGCTTTCAGCACCCGGAACAGCACCAGAGGGACCAGCCCCAGCGCCAGAACCAGAACGATGGTTCCGGTGACATCAAAGCCCTGAAGGAACAGCGCCGAGGCGAAAGCCGCCAGCGGGAAGGTAAAGGCCCCCCACATCGGGCTGAAACCGCTGACCGTGATCCAGCGGGCCGCCCCGACCAGCGCGAGGAAGATGGCCCCCGAGACGGCCAGAAACGCCAGGGCCCAGTCATTCAAGCCCAGAAGGCTCGCGACGCCGGACAGCAGGCAGGCAGGAGACAGGTGAATCGCCAGAAGCGGCCGAAGCGGCGCCGGCGGAATACGGCGGAACAGTTGCCACAGCGAAACCGCCCAAATCGCCAGCGCGGTCAGGCCGGTGGCGGCAAAGATCAGCAGCGACAACCCGATCAGCCCCAGGGGCGCGGCGCTCAGCCCGCCGATGATGAAGCCCACGAAATGCAGATGCCAGGCAGGGGTCACCTCGCGCGCCTCGGCCGGGCCGGTGGCAAAACTGTAGATCAGCGCAGCAGCCAGCGCGGCATGCAGACCAAGACCCGCAAAAAGCAGCCCCTGCGCGATGGCCGGGGCATAGGGCAGAATTGCGACGGAGGTCAGCAGCAAGCCCAGCGACCCCGCCGCAAGGCCCGCCCGGCCCGGCAGCACCCGCAGATCCTCGAACAACACCGAAGGGCGGCGGGTCAGCTTTACCAGATAGCCGAAGGCCGCGAACAGCCAGAGCGCGACGGCAGCACCCAGCACCATCTCGCCGATCTCCGCAGGCAGCCCCAGCGCCGGCAGCCCGCGCCGCAGGGCAAGACCCAGGCCAAGAGCGCCCATCAGAACCGGAAACACCGCGGGCGGCATCCGCGCGAACAGCGCCGGGCGGCGCGGCGGAAACTCGGGCGGCGGATAGACGCGCGGCCGGTTCATCTGCGGTGCGGGCTTGGGGTCGGGCATGGGCACCTCCGGTTCGGGTTGTCCCAGCCCTAGCCTATCGGAGGAAACCGCGAAAGTGCGGCAAAGCCGCACCCTGCCGGATCAGCGCAGATAGGGAAACCAATCCTCGCGCAGGCGCTGCCCCGGCTGCATCCCGTGCCCCGGATAGGGCGGCGAGGTTCGGCCCGGCCGCTCCACATAGCGCGCATCGTCCCCCACCAGCCGCAGGCTGAAGGCGCGCCGCCGCGTAGCGGCATTGTTGCCGCGCGCGCCATGCAGCGTGCGATAGTTGAAGGCCACGGCATCGCCCGGCTCCATCTGCCATTCGCGCACCGGCATGCCTTCGGCATCCGGGTCGGGGACCGGCATGTATTTTTCGCTGTCGGGGTAGAAGCTCGTCTCGGCCAGCCAGCGCGTCGGCAGCACTTCCTTTTCCCACCGATGCGAACCCGCGACACAACGCAGGCTGGCCTCGCGCACCGGGTCCAGCGGCGACCAGAAGCTGACCGTCTGCTGCCCCTCGACGAAGTAATACGGGCCGTCCTGATGCCAGGGCGTCGGTTTCGAGGTGCCCGGCTCTTTCACCAGCACATGATCGTGGAACATCTGCACCCGGTCAGACGCCATCAGCTTCGCCGCCACCTCGGCCACGGCGCTTTCGCGGATCACACGCTCGAACTCGGGAATGCGATCCCAGTTGCAATAGTCATCGAAGAAGCGGCCGCCCTCGCCGGGCTTGAGGTTCTCGGCCGCATAGGGACCTGGTTCGGCCATATTGCGCTCCACCCCGGCGCGCAGATCCTCCACCCAGTCGGCCCAGAGGCCACGGACCAGCACCACTCCTTCGGTCTGGTAGGTTTCGATCATTTCGGGGGTGATCTCGATCTTCGCCATCGCGGGCCTCCTGTTGCACTTGGCAGAAAGGTGACGCGTGGCTAACATAGTTTCAAATAATATCTTCGCATGTTCGAGATAGATAAATGCTATCAGTTACTCTGCGCCAACTGGAGTATGCCGTGGCCGTGGCCCGCAACGGCGGCGTAACAGCGGCCGCGCAGGCACTGAACATCAGCCAGCCTGCGCTGTCGGTCGCCCTGTCTCAGCTGGAGGCGCAGCTCGGCAAACCGTTGTTCCTGCGGCGCCCACGCGGCCCCGCCGTTCCCACCGCCTTTGGCCGCGATTTTCTGGAAGCGGCAGAGACCCAGCTGGCCTCCATGGCGCGGCTGATGGCGGGGGATGCCGCGCCCGCCGCCCCGGTGCGGCTTGCGGTGTTCGAGGATCTGGCGCCGGTGATCCTCGGTCCCCTGCTGGCAGCGCTGCCCGCCGACCTTCCCGTCACCCCCGGAGTGCTGGGGTTCGAGGCGATGACCGATGGCCTTGGTCGCGGCCAGATCGACCTTGCCCTGACATGGGATCTGGGCCTGCCGCTCAGCGTGACGCGGGAAGAGGTCGCCCGTGTGAAGCCGCATGCCGTCATGGGTCCGCGTCACCGGCTGGCGCTGCGCGCCGGGGTGTCGTTGGCGGAACTGGCCGATGTACCGCTTATCCTCGCCGATCAGGGGCTGTCAGTCGGGCATATGCGGGCGCTGTTCGCCCGGCGCGGCCTTACCCCCTGCATCGCCCATCGCACCGCGACGCTGGAGTTGATGCGCTCTTTCGCGGCCAACGGGCTGGGGGTCGGGCTCAGCTACACCGCGCCGGTGCCGGGACAAAGCTATGATGGCGCCGCGCTGGTAACGCGCCCGGTGCTGGATGCCGGTGCGGGCGAGCCACTGGTGCTTGCCGTCGCGCGCGACAATGCGCTGTCGCCTGCGGGCGAGCGGCTGGCCCGTCTGATCGCCGCGCGACGGGGCTTCTTGCCGAAAGGCTGAACCCCGGTCAGGATCGCCCGAAACAACAGGGAGATTCCGATGAGCGGCCACGCCTACGAGACCGGACGCCTCAACCTGCCCTTCGT
Source organism: Gemmobacter nanjingensis (assembly GCF_014652195.1). Taxonomy (NCBI): domain Bacteria; kingdom Pseudomonadati; phylum Pseudomonadota; class Alphaproteobacteria; order Rhodobacterales; family Paracoccaceae; genus Gemmobacter; species Gemmobacter nanjingensis. The sequence continues at coordinate 480,158 of NZ_BMYI01000002.1, read as the reverse complement.
GGGCATTTCCACCTTCGGCAAGCGCCCCTATCAGGCCGACTGGAGCCGGATCGAGGCCGATGTCGCCGTGATGGGGGCGCCGTTCGACTTCGGCACCCAGTTCCGTGCGGGCGCGCGCTTTGGCCCACGGGCGGTGCGCGAGGCGTCCACCCTGTTCAGCTTTGGCCATGCCGGCGCCTATGATCACGAGGACGATTGTACCTATCTTGGCAGCGATGTTCGCATCGTGGATATCGGCGACGCCGACATTGTGCATACCGACACCGAGACAAGCCACGCCAATATTGAGGCCGGAGTCCGCGCCATCCTGAAGGCAGGCGCCTTGCCCGTGGTGATCGGTGGCGACCATTCGGTGAACATCCCCTGCATCCGCGCCTTCGACGATCAGGGCCCGATCCACATTCTGCAAATCGACGCGCATCTGGATTTCGTCGATGTGCGTCACGGTGTCCGGCACGGCCATGGCAATCCGATGCGGCGCGCGGCGGAGAAGGATTATGTGACCGGGATCACCGCGCTGGGCATCCGCAATGTTTCTTCCACGACGCAAGAGGGATATGAGGCCGCGCGCGCCATGGGCGACGACATCCTCAGCGTGCGACAGGTGCGGAAGCTGGGTTGCGACGGGGTTCTGGCCCGAATCCCGAAGGGTGCGCGGCTTTACGTCACCATCGACATCGACGGCTTCTGCCCCTCGATCGCGCCGGGCACCGGCACACCTTCGCACGGCGGGTTCCTTTACTACGAGGTGCTGGAGATCCTGCAAGGTGTCGCCCGTGACCACGAGATTGTCGGCATCGATCTGGTCGAGGTGGCGCCAGACTACGACCCGAGCCAATCGACGGCCATCCTCGCCGCGCAGGTCTTGCTGAATTTCCTCGGTTTCATCTTCCATGCGCGGTCACAGCGGTAACACAAGGCCGGTCGGCCCAAGGTTCACCAGCCTGGCGCCCGTGCCGAGCTTGAACCCGGCAAGGCCCGGATTGCCCGCATCGACAGGCCCAAGGTCGATGCGGGTCACGCCGCGCCCCCGCAGCAGCAAAGCAGCGTGCCAGAGCATCGCGCGATGCGCCTCGCTCCGGCGCCCCTCTGCGCTGGTCCAGGCGATCAGATAAGTCGCCGCCGCGCCATGGATCAGGAACAGCATGGCAGCCAGCATCCCGCCCTTGCGGGACACATGCAGGATCAGCCGCTCCCCCCGCCAGGCGGCGAGAAAGGCGGCCCCCAGATTGCGGTAACCGCGCGCCCTGCCCTGCGCCATGTCCTTGTTCAAAAGGCCTTGCAGGATTGCATCGTGACCCTCTGAAATATCTGTGCATTCTGACCAATTCAGATGACCGCGCCATTTCGGGGCCAGTGCCTTGCGCAAGACCTCTGACGTCGGACTCACATCCCATTCTGCATGGTGCCGCGCCGTGATCAGCGGCAGAATCCCCGCTGCTGTGCTGGTCGCCACTGTCACCCCGGCATGACGTGCCAGAGGCGCGAGGCATATACTGGGCGGCGGTCGGTGAACCATCCGCAGGCCGCGCCGTGTAATCACCTGCACCGGGACGTTGTGCAGCAGCCCACGCTCTGCCCGCGCCCCGAGTCGTACCAGAGCCGCCCCATAGCTGCGGCTTTGCTGCAAGGGCGGCGCGGAGACCAGTATGTCCCATTCGGAATCGGTCAGACTTTTCATTCCGCCATTAACCGGCAGGAAAGTTTAAGATGCGATGAAGCGGTCATGGAGAAGTTGCCACAACCGCCTCGCCTGACACTTTGGGTGCCCACGCTGATCGCACTGGCGCTATCGCTGCTGTTCCTCGCCGGGCTGGCGCTTGTTTCAGCGATAGAGCAGCGAACGGCCGTTGTGGAACAGGTGCAGCTTGGCCGGATCGGCAGTCAGATGCACCGCGCTGTGCCGAAGCCCCTGATGGATACCCGGCAGCTTCGCCACCACCGGCGCCGCCTCGCCCGCGCGTTTGAAATAAAGCAGCGTCACCTCGCCAAGCGCCTCGGTAATTTCCACCTCGCCGGTGTAAAGCGCGGGGGTGTCACTGGGCACCATATCCTCGGGCCGCACCCCAAGGTTCACCGCCAGCCCCAGATCCGCGTCCCCGGTGGGGATCGCCGCGATGGCCTCGCCGCCGCCATCCAGCTTGACCCGCGTCTCGGCGCCGGTGGCGACAATCTTGCCGGGCAGCAGATTCATGGCAGGGCTGCCGATGAATTGCGCCACGAATTCGTTCTCGGGCCGTTCATAAAGCTCCAGCGGGGTGCCAACCTGTGCGATACCGCCACCGGCCAGAACCACGATACGGCTGGCCAGCGTCATCGCCTCCACCTGATCATGCGTGACGTAGATCATGGTCGATCCGGGCATCGCCTCTTTCAACTGTGCAATCTCGATCCGTGTCGCCACCCGCAAGGCAGCGTCGAGGTTCGAGAGCGGTTCGTCGAACAGATAGACCTTCGGGTCGCGCACGATCGCCCGCCCGATGGCCACGCGCTGCCGCTGCCCCCCGGAAAGCGCCTTGGGCAGACGATCCAGATAGGGTGTCAGTTGCAGGATGCGAGCGGCATTATCCACCGCCGCATCCATTTCGGCCTGCGGCTTCTTCGCGATTTTCAGCGCGAACTCCATGTTCTGCCGCACGGTCATATGTGGATAGAGCGCGTAGGACTGGAATACCATGGCGATGCCACGCTGCGCGGGCGGCACCTCGTTCATCCGCACGCCATCAATGGTGAAATCGCCGCCGGTGATGCGTTCAAGCCCGGCGATCATCCGCAAAAGTGTGGACTTTCCGCAGCCCGAGGGCCCGACAAACACGATCAATTCGCCCGTCTTGATGTCAAGGTCGATGTTCTTCAGAACCTTGACCTCACCATAGGCCTTCTCAACCCCGGTCAGTTTCAGATCGGCCATATGCGCCCCTCCCTCATACCCGACGGGCCAGGCAATAGTGCCATGGACCCAGGTTAGCCTTTCCCTCGATCACCGGCTGCGCGCCAAGAGCACCGCCAATCGCCTCCCACCGCCCGTCGGGCAGGTGAATGTCTTGCGATGCTTCTCCCAGATTGAACGCACAGAAGATTTCTTCCGCGCCCTGCCGGGTGAAGCGGATCACCGGGCCCTCGGCCGTGATTCCGGTCATATCGCCATAGCGCAGCACCGGATGGGCGCGGCGGAAGGCCAGCACGGCGCGGTAGAATTCCAGCATGGAGTCCGCCACGCCTGCCTGTGCGCCAACGGCCCGCGCCAGATGCGGTGCCGTCACCGGCAGCCAGGCGCGCGGACCCGCAGTAAAGCCACCCTGCGCATTGTCCTTCTGCCAGGTCATCGGTGTGCGTGCGCCATCACGACCCTTGAACTCGGGCCAGAACTCTATTCCGTAGGGGTCTTGCAGATCCTCAAAGGCAATTTCTGCCTCGGGCAGCCCCAGCTCCTCGCCCTGATACAGGCAAACCGAGCCACGCAGGCACATCAGGAGCGCGGTATAAGCCTTTGCACCCTCTTCCGAAAGTTGCCAGCGGGTGATGTGGCGCACCGTGTCGTGATTTGAATAGCTCCAGCACGGCCATGCATCCGGCGCAGCAGCGGCCATACGGGCAAAGGTCGCCTCCACCCCCTCGGCGGTCAGGCGCCTGGGTTGCAGCATCTCGAACGGGTAGCACATCTGCACCTTGTCGCCGCCCGAAGTATATTCGGCCATGATCTCCAGCCCGCGCTGCGCATCACCGACCTCGCCCACCGCGGCCGCACCGTAAGGCGCCAGAACGGAACGGAATTTCCGCAGAAATTCAAGGTTCTCCGGCTGGTTCTTGTCGAACAGGTGCATCTGGTGGTTATAGGGGTTCACCGCGGGCGCAATGGAATCGTTGCGCAGTTCCTTTGGCAGCGCAGGATTGTCTCGCAAGTATTTGTCTGCGAAATAGAAATTGATGGTGTCCAGTCGGAAACCATCCACTCCGCGTTCCAGCCAGAACCGCGCAACGTCAAGCTGCGCTTCCTGCACATCCGGGTTGTGGAAGTTCAGATCGGGTTGCGAGGTCAGGAAGTTGTGCAAGTAATATTGCTCGCGCCGTGCATCCCAACTCCAGGCCGAGCCGCCGAAGATTGACAGCCAGTTGTTCGGCGGCGTGCCATCAGGCTTCGGATCGGCCCAGACATACCAGTCGGCCTTCGGATTATCGCGGCTTTGCCGGCTTTCGCGGAACCACGGATGCTGGTCGGAACTGTGCGACAGCACGAGGTCGATCATCACCCGCAGACCCAGATCATGTGCCCGCGTCACCAGCGCATCGAAATCGGCCAGTGTGCCGAACATCGGATCGACGCCGCAATAATCGCTGACGTCATAGCCGAAGTCCTTCATCGGCGAGGTGAAGAACGGGCTGATCCAGATGGCATCGGCGCCGAGGGTCGCGATGTGATCCAGCCGCGAGGTGATGCCCGGCAGGTCGCCGATACCGTCGCCGTTGCTGTCCTGAAAGCTGCGCGGGTAGATCTGATAGATCACCGCGCCGCGCCACCAGTCGGGGTCTTTGGGAAGGGTCATGGGTCTCTCACTTCACGGAGCCGGCCAGCAGGCCGCGCACCAGGTATTTCTGCATTGCGAAGAACACGATCAGCGGCACAGCGATGGACACGAAGGCCGAGGCGGCAAGAATTTCCCACTCGCCCCCTTTCGACCCCATCAGCTCGCGCAGGAGGCCGGTCATCACCAGCTGGTCGGGGTTGTTGCCCAGGAAGACGGTGGCGACCAGCAGGTCGTTCCAGGTCCAGAGGAACTGAAAGATCGCAAAGGAGGCCAGCGCCGGAAAGCTGAGCGGAAGGATGATCTTGAGGAAGATCTGGAAGTCGGTCGCGCCATCGACGCGCGCGCTTTCGATGATCTCGCGCGGCAAGCCGACCATGTAGTTGCGCAGAAGGTAGATCGCCAGCGGCAGGCCGAAGCCGGAATGCGCGAGCCAGATCCCGATGTATTCCTTGCCGATGCCCAGTTGGTTGTGCAGCTTCAGAAGCGGGATCAAGGCCATCTGCAAGGGCACGACCAGCAGGCCCACCACAGCGGCGATCAGCAGCGCGCGGCCTGGAAACTCCATCCACGCCAGTGCATAGGCCGCGAAGGCCGCGATCAGGATGGGGATGATGGTGGCGGGAATGGTTACCGTCATGGTGTTGAGGAAGGCGCGGCCCAGCCCCTCCGCGAACATCACGCGGCGATAGTTGTCGAGCGTGAAGCGCGGCGGGGTGACGGAGCTGACGAAGATGCGGGGCGAGCGGCCCTCGAACTGCGCGGGCGCGGTCAGGCGGTAGTCCCCATTGGCCTGCACCGCCAGCTTTACCCCGTCCTTCAGATCGGCCTCGGCCCCCGGCGCGAAGGCATCCGGCGCGCGGGAGTTCACGCCGAAGGCCGTGACCTCGCCCCCTGCGCCGTCAAACACATTACCGTCGATCACCCAGAGCGGTCCGTCCTGCCGTTGCGTATCTGCATCCCCGGCGCGATAGACGATGTTCTGTTCAGCCGGGAACAGCGACCGCCACCAGCCCGAGGTGGTGATCTGGTCGCGATCACGAAAGGACGAGACCAGCAACCCGATGGTCGGCAGCACCCACAGAAGCACCAGCGCAGCGGTTGCCAGATGCACGGCCCAGACCAGCGAGGACTTGGTTCCTGCGATATTGTCCATCAGCGCATCTCCTTCCGGGCATTGCGGATGTTCCAGATCATGATCGGCGTCACCATCAGCATGATGACCAACGCCACGACCGAGGCGCGCCCGGTATCATTGCCGCGGAACATCCAGTCGAACATGAGGTTCGCCAGCACCTGCGTGCCCCACTGGCCATTGGTCATCGCCAGCACGATGTCGAAAACCTTCAGCACGGTGATGGTGATCGTGGTCCAGACCACTGCAATGGTGCCCCAGATCTGCGGCACCTTGATGCGGGCGAAGATCTGCAAGGGAGAAGCACCGTCGAGGATCGCGGCCTCCACCGTTTCCTCGGGGATGCCGCGCAGTGCTGCGGACAGGATCACCATGGCAAAGCCGGTCTGAATCCAGATCAGTACAATCATCAGCATGAAGCTGTTGCCCGGCTCCAGCGTCAGCCAGGTTTGAGGCTGCCCGCCCAGCGAGACCCAGATCGCGTTGAGCATGCCGATCTCGGTCTGGCCATCGCCGCGATAGTCGTAGATGAATTTCCAGATCACCGAGGCCCCGACGAAGGAAATCGCCATCGGCATGAAGATCATCGCCTTGGCAAAATTGCCCCAGCGGATACGGTCGGTCAGGGCGGCGGCGATCAGTCCGAAGAAGGTCGATGCGGCGGGCACCACCAGCAGCCACAGAAGGTTGTTGCGCATCGATTCCCGAAACTTGGAATCGCTGACCAGCCACGAATAATTGTCGAAGCCGACATAGGTCTGGCCGGTGGAATCGTGGAACGAATACCAGACCGACACGAAAACCGGATAGACCAGATAGACCGCCAGCAGCAGCACGGCAGGCAGCAGGAACAGCCAGGGCCGGATCTGGGCCGCACGGGCGATATTGCGCCCGGCATCTGCCCCGCGTGGTGGCAGCAGCGTATCGAGGATCAGGTTCGACAGAAAGAAATAGGCGACGCATCCGAAGACACCGATCACGATGGTGCCGCCCGCCATCAGTAGCTGTTCCATGTTTCCCCCAAGCCTCCAAGACAGCCGCAGACTCCCCGCCCGGATTGCTCCGGGCGGGATGCACTCGTTACATCGCGCGTTTTACTTCAGCGTATCCCAGGTCTTCTGGATCTCGGCCGCCACGGCCGCCGCATCCTTGCCACCGGAATAATCGACCATGCCGGTCCAGAAGGCCCCGGCGCCGATTGGTCCGGGCATCAGGTCAGAGGCGTCAAAGCGGAAGGTGGTGGCGTTCAGCAGGATGTCGCCCATCTTCTTCAGCGTCTCGTCGCCGTAAGCCTCGGGGTTGACGCCCTTGTGCGGGGTCAGGAAGCCCTTCTGCGCCATCCAGACCTCATGCGCGATGGGCGTTTCGAGGAACTGGATGAAGGCGCGCGCGGCGGGGCTGTCCTTCATCATCCCGAACACCGTGCCCGCGCCCAGCACTGGCTGGCCCAGATCCTTGCCCGCATAGGCCGGGAAGTAGAAGAAATCGGCATCCTGCCCGATCACCGTGCCTTCGGGGAAGAAGGACGGAATGAAGCTGGCCTGACGGTGCATGTAGCAGGCTGGCGGCGAGGCAAACAGGCCCTTCGGGCTGTCACGGAAATCGGTGGAGGCGACACCGCCCGCGCCCCCCGCCACCCAGGCATCGTTGCGCGCGAAGGCGCCGTATTCCTCGATGGCATTGACCACGATGGGATCATCGAACTTCAGATCATTGCTGACCCAGCGGTCATAATTCTCGGGCGTGGTGGTGCGCAGCATCATGTCCTCGACCCAGTCGGTCGCGGGCCAGCCGGTCGCCCCGCCCGAGCCAAGCCCGATGCACCACGGCGTGCCGCCGTCATCGACGATCTGCTGCGACAGCGCCTTCAGCTCCTCCATGGTCTTTGGCACTTCATAGCCCGCGTCCTCGAAATTCTCGGGCACATACCAGACCAGCGATTTCAGGTCGGCCTTGTAGAAGAAGCCGTAAAGTCCCGGCGTGCCATCCTTGCCGGGGAAGGTCGCCAGATCGACCCAGCTTTGGCCGGCAGCATAGTTTTCGGCCACCCATTTCGCGGTCTCGTCGCCCAGCGGCACCACAAAGCCCTTGCTGGCCAGATCGCGCAGCAGGCCAGGCTGCGGGAAAACCGCGATATCGGGCGGCGAGCCCGCCTGCGCGTCAATAACGATCTGCTGTTCAAAACTGTCGGAGCCGCTGTAATTCACCTTGGCGCCGGTTGCCGCCTCGAAATAGGCGATGACGCTTTCGACCAGATCCTTGTCAGGCCCAAGCCAGGGGCCAAGGATCGTCAGTTCCTGCCCCGACAGATCCTGTCTGAACGCCTCGAAGCTGTCCCAGTTCAGCCGCGCATCCTCGCCCGGCGCGAATTTCAGGTCACGCGCCCCGGCCTGCCCGGCCATCAGCGCCAGAACCGCCACACCGGCGCACAGGCTCCGTTTCATTGTCATCCTCCCGTTCCTCCTCCATCGGTGCTTCATTCCGGCACCGTCCCCGTCGCGGAATCACATTTCAAACCGCTTTGGATTGGCACAGCTAAGACATCCCCGGCCCGGCTGTCAACGAATCTTCGACAAAAGTCGCACGCAACCCTTGAGATCACGGCGGAAAAACAGATGATTTGGGCTTTGACGCCCCCGCCCCGGACGGCTAACATCCCGGCGAATTTGAAACGCTTTGGCTGCACGCACATGAATCTCAAGGAGCTGGCCCGCAAACTCGACCTGTCACCCACAACGGTGAGCCGGGCCCTGAACGGCTATCCCGAAGTGAACGAGGCCACTCGCGAAAGAGTAGCTGCCGCAGCCAAAAAATACAACTATCAGCCGAATACCCGTGCCATCCGGCTGGCGACAGGGCGCGCCATGGCCGTGGGCCATGTCATTCCGTTGGCGACACGGCACGAGATCGTCAACCCGGTATTCGCCGATTTCATTGCCGGTGCGGGTGAAGTCTATTCCCGCAACGGCTATGATCTGCTGCTGTCCGTCGTTTCGGACGATGATGAGGAACGCGCGTATCGCGAGCTCAAATCTCGGGGGACGGTCGACGGGGTGATCGTGCATTCGCCACGGATGCGCGATGAGCGCATTCCGCTGCTGCACGACCTTGGCATCCCCTTTGTCGTCCATGGCCGCGCCACCGACAGCCCGCGCCCCTACCCCTGGGTTGATGTGAACAACCGGCGCGCCTTCCAGCGGGCCACCGAATTCCTGCTGGATCTCGGCCATCGCAGGATCGCGCTGATGAACGGGCTGGAGTTCATGGATTTCGCGCTGCGTCGCCGGGCCGGATATGAGGCTGCGCTGGCTGCACGGGGCATTCCCGTCGATCCCGCGATCATGGCCAGCGAGGAAATGACGGAAACCAGCGGTCACCGGCTCGGGGCGGCGCTGCTGTCCGGCCCCAACCCGCCCACGGCCTTTCTGGTTTCGTCCATCATCATGGGCCTTGGCATCCGCCGCGCGATTGAAGAGCGCGGTCTGCAAATGGGCCGGGATGTTTCCGTCATCGTTCACGATGACGAGCTGAGCTATCTGCGCAACGGTGACGACCTGCCAATCTTCACTGCCACCCGGTCTTCCGTGCGCGAGGCCGGGCGGCAGGCGGCGGCCATGCTGATCGGGCTGATCCGGGGCGAGGCGGGGGCGCCGCGCGAGTTGCTGATGGAGGCAGAGTTGATCATCGGTCAATCCACAGGCCCGCATCGTGGCTGATCCGATCCCGCCGCGCGCCACCTTCCCGCCGGGCTTCCTGTTCGGTGCCGCCACCGCCGCTTATCAGGTGGAGGGCACGCGTTTCGGCGGCTGTGGCCCCTCGCACTGGGACACTTTCGCCGCCACCCCCGGCAATGTGGTGCGGGCCGAGGATGGCGCCACCGCCTGCGACCATTACCACCGCTGGCCCGAGGATCTGGACCTTGCCGCCCGCGCCCACATGGATGCCTGGCGCTTTTCGACCAACTGGTCGCGGGTGATGCCGGATGGCATGACGGTGAACCCCGAAGGTCTGGATTTCTATGACCGGCTGGTCGACGGCATGCTGGTGCGCGGGCTGAAACCATTTCTGACCCTGTATCACTGGGATCTGCCCGCTGCGCTGGCCGATCTGGGTGGCTGGCGCAACCGCGATACCTGCGCTCGTTTCGCCGATTTCGCGGAAATCGTGACCCGGCGTATTGGGGACCGCATCGCCGCCACGGCCACAATCAATGAGCCATGGTGCGTGGCTTGGCTGTCGCATTTCCTCGGAGCCCATGCGCCGGGCCTGCGCGACATCCGCGCCGCCGGCCGCGCCATGCACCACATCCTGCTGGCACATGGCATGGCGATGGAGCGGCTGCGCGGGCTGGGACAGCGCGATCTGGGAATCGTGCTGAACTTTGACCGTGCGGTGCCTGCCAGCGACGCCCCCGCCGACCTTGCCGCCGCTGCCCGTCAGGACGCGATCTTCAATCGCTGGTTCATCGAGGCGATCACGAAAGGCGCTTACCCGACCGAGGCGCTTGAGGGACTGGCGCCGCATCTGCCGCAGGGCTGGCAGAACGATATGGCGGTGATCCGTCAGCCGCTCGACTGGCTCGGCGTCAACTACTACACCCGCCACATCCATGCCGCCGCCCCCGGCCCCTGGCCCGCCACGCGCGAGGTGGAAGGCCCGCTGCCGAAAACCCAGATGGGATGGGAAATCCACCCCGAGGGGCTGGAACATTTCCTGACCCGCCTCGCCCGCGATCACGTCGGCAACCTGCCGGTCTATGTCACCGAAAACGGCATGGCACTGGCCGAGCCGCTGGACGATTCCACCCGCACGGCTTTCGTCGCGGCCCATCTGCACGCCACACAACGCGCCATCGCGGCGGGAGCCAATGTGCAGGGGTTCTTCTACTGGTCGATGCTGGACAATTACGAATGGGCCGAAGGCTATGAAAAGCGTTTCGGCCTCGTGCATGTTGATTTCGAGACCTTGGCAAGGACCCCGAAAGCATCTTATCACGCGCTCGCACAGGCATTGGCACACAACTGATGCCCCTACGGTTGCTCTGGCCCGGCATCCGCTTATGCAACGGAGGAAAGCATGAGTGACCCCTTCTCGCTGGTAGCCGACATCGGTGGCACCAATACCCGCGTGGCCCTTGCGGATGGCAAGACCATCCGGCCTGACAGCATCCGCCGCTTCCGCAACGCCGAGTTTCCGGGGCTGGAAACCATCCTGCGTCGCTATCTGGATGATGCGGGCGTGAAAGATTGCGCAGGCACCTGCATCGCGGCGGCAGGTCCGGTGCAGCATGGCATCGCGACGATGACCAACCTGAGCTGGACCATAGACGGCGCGGCGCTGACGCGTGCCACCGGCGCGGAACGCGTCGCGATCCTGAACGATCTTCAGGCGCAGGGCCATGCCCTTGGCCATATCGCCGAGGACAAGCTGGCCCGCATCATCGACGGCCCGGTGCAGTCAGAGGATGCGAAACTGGTGGTCGGTGCAGGCACCGGCTTCAACGCAGCGCCGGTGCATGACGCGCGCGGGGTGCGCATCGTCGCCGCCTCAGAATGCGGCCATATCAACATGCCCATTCGCACCGAGGCCGATCTGCGGCTCGCCCGTTTCGTGGAAACCGCTCACGGCTTTCCGGGGGTGGAGGATGTGCTGGCCGGTCGCGGGCTGGAGCGGCTTTACGCCTTCGTGCGCAGCGAAGCCGGTCATCCGGGCGAAAAATCCGCTGCCGAAATCATGGGGGCCCTCGCCGAAGGTGACCCGGAGGCCGAGGCTGCCGGGCGCCTTTACGTTCGCCTGCTGGGGGCCGAGATCGGCAATCTGGCACTGGTGCATCTGCCCTTCGGCGGCATTTTCCTGATCGGCGGTGTCGCCCGTGCCTTCCAGCCCTATCTGGAGCGGTTCGGTTTCACCGAAGCCTTCCGCGACAAGGGGCGTTTCGCGGGCTTCATGGCCAATTTCACCGTTTCGGTGATCGAGGATGATTATGCCGCACTGACCGGATGCGCCGTCTACCTCGATAACCTCTGAAAATGCAGAAAAGCCCGCCGGTTGGCGGGCTTTTCTTGTTTTCGTTATGAAGATCAGGCCGCAGCGACGGCGCGCCTGGTCAGCACCTTGCACAGATGCGCGCGATAGGCGCCGGTGCCATGCAGGTCGCTGATCATGTTGTCGCCCGACAGGCTCAGCCCCTCCAGCGCCTCGGGCGCGAAATTCGCGCTCAGCGCCTCTTCCGCCTCGGTCCAGCGGAACACGCCGTCATTCGACGCCCCGGTGATCGCCACCCGCACGCCATCGGCGTATTTGGCGACAAACACGCCCGTGAGGGCAAAGCGCGAGGCCGGCTGGTTGAACTTCACATAGGCCGCCTTCTGCGGGATCGGCAGACGCACGGCGGTGATGATCTCACCCTCTTCCAGCGCGGTAGCGAACATGCCCTGAAAGTAATCGTCCGCCGCAATCTCGCGCCGGTCGGTGACAATGGTTGCCCCCGAGGCCAGCGCCGCCGACGGATAGCAGGCCGACGGATCATTGTTGGCAAGGCTGCCACCAATGGTGCCCCGGTTACGCACCGCCGGGTCACCGATGTTCCCGGCCAGCGCCGCGAGTGCCGGATACTGCGCCGCCGCCTCGGCCGCCACCACCGCATGCGGCGTGGCCCCGCCGATCACCAGCGCACCGCCTTCCGCCTTGACGCCCTTCATCTCAGCAATGCCGGTCAGGCTGACCAGCATGTCGGGCTGATTCAGGCGCTGTTTCAGCGTCGGGATCAGGGTCTGACCACCGGAGAGCGGTTGGGCACCCTCCTCGGCCAGTGCCTTCACCGCCTCTGCGATGCTGGAGGGTTTGACGAATTCGAAGTTGTACATCCTGACCTCCTCAGCCGTTCAGCGCCGACCAGACACGGGCGGGCGAAACGGGCATGTCGATATGGGTGATGTCGGTGCGACCGGCACGATGGAAGGCGTCGATCACCGCATTGACCACGGCGGGGGGCGAGCCGATGGCCCCGGCCTCGCCGCAGCCCTTCACCCCCAGCGGGTTGTGGGTGCAGGGCGTGACGCAGCTGTGATCCACCTTGAAGAACGGCACATCCTCGGCGCGCGGCATGGCGTAATCCATGAAGGACCCCGACAGAAGCTGGCCGTTTTCATCGAAAACGCAGTTTTCCATCAGCGCCTGGCCAATGCCCTGCGCCAACCCGCCCTGCACCTGGCCTTCAACGATCATCGGGTTGACGATATTGCCGAAATCGTCCGCCGCGCTGAAGGCCACGATCTCCACCTTGCCGGTTTCGGGATCGACCTCGACCTCGCAACCATAGCCGCCCGACGGATAGGTGAAGTTGGACGGGTCGTAGAAGGCGGTTTCCTCCAGCCCCGGCTCCATGCTTTCCAGCGGGTAGTTATGCGGCACATAGGCGGCCAGCGTCACCCCCGACCAATCCACCGACTTGTCGGTGCCCGCAACCGAGAACTTGCCGTCCTTCAGCTCGATATCCGCTTCAGACGCTTCCAGAAGATGCGCCGCGATCTTCTTGGCTTTATTGATGATCTTGTTCGTCGCCTTGACGATAGCCGACCCGCCGACTGCAAGGCTGCGCGACCCGTAGGTGCCCATGCCCATCGGCGTGTTCGAGGTATCGCCATGCACGATCTCGATCTGGCCTGCGTCAATGCCGATCATCTCGGCCACCACCTGTGCGAAGCTGGTCTCGTGCCCCTGACCGTGGCTGTGTGAGCCGGTAAAGACCGACAGCGAGCCGGTGGCATTCACCCGGACCGTGGCGCTTTCGTAAAGCCCCGCGCGGGCGCCAAGCTGCCCCACGAGGTTCGAGGGCGCGATGCCGCAGGCTTCGATATAGTGCGCTACGCCAAAGCCGCGCCACTTGCCCCGCGCCTTCGCCTCGGCTGCGCGCGCCTCGAAGCCCGCGTAATCCGAGATTTCCAGCAGCTTATCCATCGTGGCGTGATAGTTGCCGGTATCGTAGACCACGGCGACCGGGGTCTGATAGGGGAACTGGTCGGGCTTGATGAAGTTCTGGCGGCGCAGCTCTACCGGGCTGACACCCAGCTCACGCGCGGCCTTGTCGACCAGGCGTTCCAGCTGGAAGGTCGCCTCGGGGCGCCCCGCGCCGCGATAGGCGTCGACCGGCACGGTATTGGTGAACACCGCCTTCACGTTCACATAGATCAGCGGCGTCCGATAGTTGCCCGCCATCAGCGTGCCGTGCAGCCAGGTCGGGATCGACGGTGCGAAGGTCGAGAGGTAAGCCCCCATATTCGCGTAGGTTTCCGTCCGCAGCGCGGTAAAGTTGTTGTCCTTGTCCAGCGCCAGTTCGATCTTGGTCACGTGGTCACGCCCCTGCGCGTCGGAAATGAAGGCCTCCGAGCGGGTCGATGTCCATTTCACCGGCCGGTTCAAGGTCTTGGCGGCGAAAGTAACGAAAGCCTCTTCGGCATAGTGATAGATCTTCGACCCGAAACCACCGCCGACATCCGGCGCCACCACACGCAGTTTGTGTTCAGGGATACCCAGCACGAAGGCGCCCATCAGCAGGCGGATGACATGTGGGTTTTGCGAGGTGGTATAAAGAGTGTGCATGCCACCGGCGCTGTCGAAATCGCCGACGGCGACGCGCGGTTCCATCGGGTTGGCGACCAGACGGTTGTTCACCAGTTCCAGCGTCGTGACATGGGCCGCGTTCTTGAACGCCTCTTCCACCGCAGCCTTGTTCTCCTCGACAAAACCCCAGTCATAACAGAGATTTGAGCCGATCTCCTCATGTACCTTCGGCGCATCGGCCGCAATCGCAGCCTTCATGTCCAGCACCGGGGTCAGTTGGGTGATATCCACCTCAACCGCCTCTGCCGCGTCGCGCGCCTGTTCCAGCGTTTCGGCCACCACAACGGCGATGGGGTCGCCGACATGGCGCACCTTGCCCTCGGCCAGAACCGGGTGCTTGGGCTCCAGCATCGGCTTGCCGAAACGATCGGTCACCTGCCAGCCACAGGGAATGCCGCCCACACCCGCGAAATCGGCGGCGGTGAATACCTTCAGCACACCGGGCATCGCCTCGGCTGCCGCCACATCCACCTTGTTCAGCATGCCATGCGCCACATCCGAGCGCACAAACCAGGCATGGGCCTGGCCGCGGATATTGATGTCGTCCGTATAGCGGCCCTTTCCGGTCAGGAACCGCACATCCTCGCGCCGCTTGGTGCTGGCGCCGATGCCACCGTCTTTCGGCATGAATACCTCCCTTATAGCGATACGTCAGAAACGCACCGCAAATCCCTGTTCCTGAAGCTTATTCCGCTGCAATCTGCCCGACATCCTGCCCCGAGGCCGCCAGCACCGCCTTGACGATGTTGTGGTAGCCCGTGCAGCGGCAGATATTGCCTTCAAGATGGTGCCGCACCTCGGCTTCGGTCGGTTTGGGGTTGTCGGCCAGCAGGGCGGCCGCGCTCATCACCATGCCGGGGGTGCAGAAGCCGCATTGCAGGCCGTGGTGATCCTGAAACGCCTGCTGGATCGTCGACAGCGATCCGTCGGCATTCGCCATGCCCTCGATGGTCTTGACCTCGGCGCCCGCCACGTCCTGCGCGAAAGTGGTGCAGCTTTTCACCGCCTTGCCGTCGATATGCACGACACAGGCGCCGCATTGCGAGGTGTCGCAGCCGACATGGGTGCCGGTCATCCCCAGCCCCTCGCGCAAAAAGGTGGAAAGGAGCGTGCGCCCTTCCACCTCGCCGGAAACGGACTTGCCGTTCACCGTCATCGAGACTTTCGCCATTTCTTCCTCCCTGGCTTTATTGCGTGCTGGGTTGCGGTTCTCAGCTGATCAGCTTCTTGAACCAGCCCTTTTTCTGTTCCGGCGCGGCCTCGTCGGCGGCGGCTTCGGCCTCGGGTTCTGCCGGGCCTTCGACGGCCTGCTGGAACCGTTCGAAGAATTCATCGGCCATCTTCTTGGCAAAGCCGTCGATGATGCGGCTGCCAAGCTGCGCCAGCTTGCCCCCGACATTGGCCTCGACCTCATAGCTCAGGCGCGTGCCCTCGGGGATCGGCTCGAACCGGACCCTGGCGCCGCCCTTGGCAAAGCCCGCAGCACCGCCCTTGCCCTCGCCCGTGATGGTCAGGCTTTCGCCTTCCACAATGTCAGAAATGGTCACGACGCCCGTGAATTTCGCCTTCACCGGGCCGACCTTCTGCACCACCACGGCCTCATAGCCATCCGCGACGCTGCCGGTCACGCTTTCGCAGCCCGGCACCGCGGCACGCAGCATTTCCGGGTCCAGAATGGCGTCCCATACCGTTTTCGGATCGGCCTTGATGTCGCGCTGGTCTGTGAGTTGCATGGAAATCCCCCTCGTTCTGACCTACGCTAACAGCAATCCGGCGCAGGCCGCTATCAAACCATAGTCGTAAGTCTCACATCCCCGTGGGGAGTCGGGCAAGCCAGGATTCCAGCGCGCGCGGGTCCAGTGGTTTCAGGAACAGTTCTGCCCCCAGATCGAGGCAGGCGCGGCGGATGCCGGTTTCGCGGCCCGCCGTGATCAGGCTGACCGGCAGATGCGGGTGCCGTGCGCGGATCTCGCGCAGGAAATCAAGGCCCGAGCGGCCCTCGCCAAGCTGCTGGTCCACGATGAACACATCGGGCAGGATACCGATTTCCTCGATCAGCGCCTCGGCCTCTTCGGCATTGGCGGCGTCCAGCACCGTCATGCCCCATTTTTCCAGCATCAGGCCAAGGGCACGGCGCAGGTCAGGTTCATTCTCGATCAGAAAGACAATGCGATCCGGCGTGGGCCGCGCGGCAGGTTCGATGCGTGGCGGGGCGGGCAGTGCCTCCACTCCCGGTTCGGCACGGGCAAGCTGCACCATGAAGCAACTGCCACGCCCCGGCTCGGATTGCAGGCCAAGCGGATGGCCAAGCGCCGCGCAGGCGCGTTCGACGATGGCAAGGCCCAGCCCCATGCCTTCAGAGGCCGAGGCCGGGGCATCCAGCCGGTGAAACTCGCGGAAGATGGCGTCCTGATCTTCCTCCGCGATGCCGGGGCCGGTATCGCGCACCTCCAGCCGGATCAGCCCGCCCTGCCGCCGCACGCCCACCAGAACCCGACCCTGCATCGTATAGCGCACAGCGTTGCCGATCAGGTTTTGCAGGATGCGCCGCAGATAGGCCGGGTCCGACACCACAACGGCCGAACTGGGCATCACGGTCAGCCGCAGCCCCTTGGCGGCGGCGATGGCGGCAAATTCCTCGCGCAGCGGATCGAGCACCCGGTTTAGCGTCAGCGCGCGCGGCGTCACCGCCAGACGGCCACTTTCCAGCTTGGAAATATCCAGCAGCGCACCAAGGATGCCTTCTACCTGCACCAGCGCGTTCTGGGCCTTGGTCACCGCCTCTTCCGCCGCCGGGTCCAGTTCCTCCGCCGGGATCGAGCCGATGAACAGCTTGGCTGCCGACAAGGGTTGCAGCAGGTCATGGCTGGCTGCCGCGACGAAACGCGCGCGGCTGGCATTGGCGCGTTCGGCATCGGCCAGCGCATCGGCCAGCTCCAGCGTGCGTTCGGTCACGCGCGCCTCCAGCGTTTCATTCACCGCAGCCAGCGCCGCCCGCGCCGCGCGTTCGGCGGTGATGTCGGTGAAGCTGAGCACGAAGCCGCCATCCGGCATTTCCTGCGCATCGGCCTGAAGGATGAACGGCCCGCGCCGCAACTCGAAGCTCAGCGTCTGGCGTTGCTTCGCCGACGCCCAGGAGCGCAGCACCTCGGCCGTCATGCCATCGCCAAAGCTCGCCTCGGCACCAAAGCGTTCCATCAGCGTATCGAAGGTGACACCCGGGCGAAAGCGCGTCACGGGAATCGCCAGCAGATCACCCAGTCGCGCGTTCCAGCCCACCAGCCGGGTCGCGCTGTCGAAAATGCAGACCCCCTGGCTGATGTGATCCAGCGTGGCGCGGATGATGCGGGCCTGATCGTCCAGCATCTTGCCGCGTTCCTCGCGCTCCAGCCGGATGATATCGGTCACATCGGTTTGCAGGATCACGGTGCCGCCATTGGCGGTCCGGTGCTCTGAAACCTGCAACCAGCGGTCCCAGATCAGGCGCACGTTGAAGATGACATGCCGGTCCTGATGCCGCCGGCGCCGGCGCACCGCCCAGTCCTGCGGCGTTTCGCCTGCGGGCAGCGCCATGAAGCGCGAGCGGCTGACAAGGTCGATATAATCGTCAAAGGCAAGACCGGGGCGCAGATGGTCACGCAGGTCGAGCATCTGCATGCAGAAGCGCGAGTTGCACATGACCAGAACCTCGTCGGGGCCGAACAGGGCAAAGCCTTCCTGCACCGTCTCGATGGCATCGGCGAGGTTGCGTCGCGCGGCTTCGGCCTCGTGATTGGCGTCGGCCAGCCGGGCGTTCGACTGGTTCAAAAGGTCCAGCGCGCGTTCCAGATCACGGGTACGCGCGCGAACCTGATCTTCCAGCAGGGCCGCACGCTGGAACTGGGCATAGGCGGCACCGCTGTCATCGGTCACCTGCTCGACCCGGCGCATCAGCACCTCGGCAATGGTCATCAGCTTTTCTCGCTGACGTTCCGGCGGATCGGCGGGGTTCAGCAGGCTGGCGGCCCGCGGCGTCCGGTCAGGCATCGCGTCTCAGACCCCCGGCGGGTAGATGGCGACGCCGGTCATGGTCTGGTTCACATGCATGGAATTGAGCTGCTCGCCATAGGTGGAAAAACCGACCACCCGATGATCGCGCAGAATGGCGGACAATGCACCGGATTTCTGTTTCTCCATCGCCTCCATCCGGCGCAGGATGCAATCGCAGGCCAGAATGGCCGCTGGCGCGCTGCCGATGGCAAGCGCATCCAGCTCGCGCTGAAGGTGGGTCACCATGTCCTGCGGCTCGGCCAGCGTCAGCACGAGCCCCTCGTCGATGGCGGAAAAGAACACCAGATCGCCGTCAGGCGCGACGCGCTGGATGGCGCGCACATGATGTCGCCCGCCGATCCGCACCACCACCGGATGGGCGGCGAAGGTGAACGTATCCAGTTGGCCCGGATCTTTCCCCAAAAGCCGCGCATATTCCCGTGCAGCCGGTTCGGCATTGATGCAGCGCACGGTGCGGTTCGCCGGATTGGCTTCAGTCACCACCATGCGGGTTTCGGTCGGCACCAGATGATCCAGGTTGAACACCTTCACCCGGCAGCGTGACCGCACCATGGCAAGCACCGCCGCATTGCGCAACGCACGGCCCTCGTGGATCACGAATGTCTCGCGGAAGCGCGTGCCGTCGGCAGCCGATCCGCCAAACAGCGGCACCGGCCCAAGGCCCGAGGCCAGCGCGGCGGTCAGTTCATCTTCGCGGGTGGACAGGCCGTCGACCATGAGAAAGGCAAATTCATGTTCCCAGGTCGGTGCGCGTTCCGCCAGCCCGTGCCGGCTGCGGATCAGCCGCCCGATCAGCGCGTCACGTTCGATGGTGGCCAGATCGGGAATCAGCAGGATGTCTGTGGCGAAATATTCGGCATGAAGCCCGAAGGCCACGATACTGCCTTCCGCATAGCCATCCGCCGAAATCTCGCCCGCCGTGGTGCAGCCGATCACCGGCGCGTCAAAGGCGTCTTCGGCCAGCAGTGCCGCCAGATCGGCCTCGGGCGAGATGAACAGGAAGATGCAGGCGAACGGTCCCGCCCCCAGATCTGCCGCCAGACGCGCAGCGGCGCCGGGCGTTTCCGCAGGCACCTGCGCCGTTGTCACCAGCCCCTCGCCGATCCCCCCCAGCACCGGCGCCTCAGCCGTTTTCCGGCATGATGGCGCTGAAGCTCGCCTCGCCCGCGATCAGTACGGCCTGCGTGCGGCTTTGCACCCCCAGCTTGCGCATGATGGCAGTCACATGCGCCTTCACCGTGGTTTCGGCAATCGACAGATCATAGGCGATCTGCTTGTTCAGCCGCCCTTCGCAGATCAGTTGGAGGATCTTTGCCTGCTGCCGGGTCAGAAGCGCCAGCCGCGCCAGCGCCTGTTCGCGCGAGGTCACCGGCCCATCCTCGTCATCGGGGGGCACATAACCTTCGGGCTGATAGATACCGCCTGCCCGCACCGCCTCGAACGCGGCGCGAAATACCTCTCGCCTTGCGTGTTTTGGCACGAAACCCGCCGCGCCTGCCTGAAACACCGCCGCGATGACCCGGTTATCGGCAAGGCTTGACACCACCAGCACGGGCGCCGAGCCCGCCGCAGCCTTCAGCCGGATCAGCCCGTCAAGGCCGGTCACATCCGGCAGGTTCAGATCCAGCACGACGATATCGGGCATCGGCGACAGTTCCAGCCGCGCCAGCGCCGTTTCCAGCCGGTCCACCGTTTCGACCTGCGCCACCCCTGCCACGGCGCGCAGCGTGATCGACAGCGCGTCGCAGAACAAAGGATGATCGTCGATGATCAGCGCCGTATTCACCACACGTTCCGCCATGGCAAGACCTCCGTTCCTGCGATCAGTTTACCCCGGCGCGGGCGGGTGGCAAGCAAGCCGAAAGTCGTGGTTTCAACCAAACTTCCGGCCTGTCCGACCTCAGGTCACCACATCCGGTTCGGTCCGTCCGGTATGCGCGGCGATCTTCGCCAGCGCATGTGCCGCGCGGATCACCGGGGCCAGCGCCTCTTGCGGATCACGGTCCAGCCCCTCCGGCCCCGGCGTATAGCGTTCCAGATAAACCCGCAGCGTCGCGCCTTCCGTCCCGGTGCCGGAAAGCCGCATCACGATGCGCGAACCATCGGTGAACAGGATACGCACGCCCTGCTTCTGGCTGACCGAGCCGTCGACCGGATCGGTATAGGCGAAATCGTCGGCACCCGCGATCTCCATGCCCTCCACGCTTTGCCCCTTCAGGCCCGCGAGGCTGGCCCGCAACTCAGCCATCATCGCATCGGCCTTGTCGGTGGCAATCGCCTCGAAATCGTGGCGGGAGTAATAGTTACGGCCGAATCTTGCGAAATGTTCGGCCATGATCGTGGCGACCGATTGCTGGCGCACGGCCAGAATGTTCAGCCACAGCAGCACCGCCCAAAGCCCGTCCTTTTCGCGCACATGGTCTGACCCGGTGCCAAAGCTTTCCTCGCCGCAAAGCGTGGCGCGGCCCGCGTCCAGCAGGTTGCCGAAGAACTTCCACCCCGTCGGAGTTTCATACTTGCCGATTCCCAGCGCATCGGCCACCAGATCGGCGGCGGCCGAGGTCGGCATCGACCGCGCAACGCCCGCCAGCCCCCGCGCATAGCCGGGCGCCAGATGGGCATTGGCGGCCAGCACCGCCAGACTGTCCGAGGGCGAGACATAGACGCCGCGCCCCACCACCATGTTGCGGTCGCCATCGCCATCGGATGCTGCGCCGAAATCGGGGGCATCGGCTCCCATCATCTCGGCCATCAGCTCGTGCGCCCATGTCGGGTTCGGGTCGGGGTGCATGCCGCCGAAATCCGGCAAGGGCGTGCCATGGGTCACGGTGCCCTTGGCCGCACCAAGGCGGTTTTCCAGAATTTCCGTGGCATAGGGGCCGGTTACGGCGCACATCGCATCAAAGCGCATGCGGAAGCCGCCCGCAAACATCGCCCGGATCGCCGGGAAATCGAACAGGGTTTCCATCAGCGCGGCATAGTCGGTCACGCTGTCAACCACCTCGACCGCCATGCCATCCACCGTGGTGGCCCCGATGCGGCCAAGGTCGATATCCGCCGCGTCGGAGATGCGGTATTCGGTGATCTCGGTCGTGCGCCGGAACATGGCCTCCGTCACCGCCTCGGGCGCCGGACCACCGTTGGCCATGTTGAACTTGACGCCGAAATCCTCCTCGGGTCCGCCGGGGTTGTGACTGGCAGACATAATGATGCCGCCATCGGTTTTATTGAGCCGGATCAAATGGCTGGCCGCCGGAGTTGACAGCACGGCATTCTGACCGACGATCACCTTCGCCGCCCCGTTGGCTGCTGCCATCTTCAGGATGGTCTGCGCCGCGCGGTCGTTGAAATACCGCCCGTCACCGCCCAGAACAAAGGTCTTGCCCGCCGCGCCGCCAATGGCGTCGAAAATGGATTGCACAAAGTTTTCAAGATAATGCGCCCCCATGAACACCGGGGTTTTCTTGCGCAGGCCCGAGGTGCCCGGCTTCTGCCCGGCGATCGGCTGGGTGGCGATGGTCAATACGGTCATTCTGATCCTCGATCGAAGTCTGCCGAAAAGACAAGCACGGAATGCGCCGGAACCTCAAGCCCCGGCACGGCGGGTTCCCGCCCGGCATCCGGGCGGGTGGTATCCAGTTCCAGTTGCCAGCCCGGCGCGGTATCGGGCAGCGTCAGCTTCACCGCAGACCCCGTATTGAACACGGCGAAAATCGCCTCACGGTCGGTCAGGTCGCCTTCGGCAGCGCGGCGCAATTCGACGCAAAGACAACGGAAGGCCGGGTCGTGCCAGTCCTCGGGCCGGGGCGTGGCGCCATCGGCGCGGCGCCAGATCACATCGGGCAGCCCATCCACCGCACGCGGCAACCCGTGCAGAAAGCGCCGCTGCCGCAACACGCGATGGTCCTGCCGCAGCGCGATCAGCCGCGCAACGAAGGCGGCCAGCCCGTCATCCGCCCGCGCCCAATCCACCCAGCCGATCTCGTTATCCTGCGCATAGGCGTTGTTATTGCCCTGCTGGCTGTTGCCGATCTCATCCCCCGCGAGCAGCATGGGCACGCCCTGCGACAGCATCAGCGTCGCCAGCAGGTTGCGCTTGCGCAGACCCCGCGCGGCGTGGATCGCGGGATCGTCGCTTGGCCCCTCCACCCCCATGTTCGAGGAGTGGTTGTCGTCATGGCCGTCGCGATTGTCCTCGCCATTGGCGAAGTTGCGCTTGACGGTGAAGCTGACCAGATCCTCCAGCGTAAAACCGTCATGCGCGGTCACGAAATTGACCGAGGCGCAGGCGGTGCGCCCGGCCTTGTCAAACAGTTCGGCACTGCCCAGAAGCCGCCGCGCCAGATCGGGCACCACGCCCGCATCGCCGCGCCAGAGCCTCCGGATGCCATCGCGGAACCGGTCGTTCCATTCGCTGAACGGATGCGGGTAATTGCCCAGCTGATAGCCGCCGGGGCCGATGTCCCACGGCTCTGCGATCAGCTTCACGCGGGCCAGCACCGGGTCTTGCCGGATCGCATCGAAAAAGCCGCCGTTCGGATCGAAGCCATGCGGCTCGCGCCCCAGAACCGAGGCCAGATCGAAGCGAAAACCATCGACATGCATGACCTCGACCCAGTAGCGCAGGCTGTCCATCACCATGCGCAGCACCATCGGATGCGACAGGTTCAGCGTATTGCCGGTGCCGGTGTCATTGACATAGAAGCGCCCGCCATCGCGCAGGCGGTAGTAGCTGCGGTTGTCCAACCCGCGGAACGACAGTGTCGGCCCCAGCTCGTCACCTTCACCGGAATGGTTGTAGACCACGTCGAGGATCACCTCGATCCCCGCCGCATGGAAGCGGCGCACCATGGTCTGAAACTCCCAGACCTCGCCCTTGGTCATGTAGCGCGGTTCGGGCGCGAAGAAGCCGATGCTCTGATAGCCCCAGTAATTGCGCAACCCTTTCGCCACCAGAAAACGGTCATCCAGAAAGGCATGGACGGGCAGCAGTTCGATGGCGGTGATGCCCAGCTTCACCAGATGCTCCAGCACCGCATCCGAAGCGAGGCCAAGGAAACTGCCGCGCAGCGCCTTTTCAACCCCCTTGTGCAGCGCGGTCAGCCCCTTCACATGCGCCTCGTAGATCACTGTCTCGTGCCAGGGACGGCGCGGCGCACGATCCGGTCCCCAGTTGAATGACGGGTCCACCACCACCGATTTCGGCACGGCAAAGGCACTGTCGCGAGGGTCAAAGGACAGATCGGCGCGCGGGCTGCCAACCTTGTAACCCATCAGCGCATCCGACCATTTCAGCCGCCCCGAAAGCTGCCGCGCATAAGGGTCCAGCAGCAGCTTGCTCGGGTTGAAGCGATGGCCGCCTTCGGGGGCGTAAGGCCCGTGCAAGCGAAAGCCGTAATGCGTGCCCGGGGTCAGCCCGCCGATATGGATATGCCAGATGTCGCCATCCCGGTCGCGCAGCGGTATACGGCACAGCTCACGCCGGCCATCGGGAGAAAACAGGCACAGCTCCACCCGTTCGGCATGGGCTGAGAAGAGCGCGAAATTCACCCCCTCACCATCGAAATTCGCCCCCAGGGGCCAAGGGCGCCCGGGGGTCAGCGTATGCCCGGACAGCCGGTCGGGAAGGCCGTGCGCCGCGATCATGGCCGCAGGATACCGTCATACAGCCGGGCATAGGCCGCGGCCGAGGCCGCCCACCCGACCGGCTGCGCCATGGCGCGGCGGCGGATCTGCGCCCAGAGTTTCACATCGGCATGAAGCGCCGCCAACTGCCGCAGCGCGCCCGCGAAGGCGGTGGCATCGGTCGGGTGGAAGATGATGCCGGTCGCCGTTCCCGCCGCCAGCGCCGCCGGATTCGCCGTAATCACCGTATCGGCCAGCCCGCCCACCGCCGCGACCACCGGAATGGTGCCATAGCGCAACCCGTACATCTGCGTCAGCCCGCAGGGCTCAAACCGCGAGGGCACCAGCACCGCATCGCCGCCCGCGAACATCCGGTGGCTCAGCGCCTCGTCGTAGCCGATCCGCACGCCGACCCTGCCGGGGAAGCGCGCTGCCAGATCCAGCATCGCCGCTTCCAGCGCCGGGTCACCGGAGCCGAGCATCACCAGCCCACCGCCCGCTGCGATGAATTCAGGCAGCACCTCGGGCAGCAGGTCCATACCCTTCTGGTCGGTCAGGCGGCTGACCACGATGGCCAGCGGCCCCGGCACCTCCTCCAGCCCGAATTCGGTGCAAAGCGCGGCGCGGTTCGCGACCTTGCCCCTGATCCGGGTGGCGGTATAGGGCACCGCCTCGGCCTCGGGCGACCAGACGCTTTCGTCCACGCCGTTCAGGATGCCTTGCACCTCTGCCGCGCGCGCCGCCACGATGCCTTGCAGCCCCATGCCGAATTCGGGGCGCATCAGCTCCTCTGCATAGCGGGGCGAGACCGTGGTGATGCGATCCGCCGTCACCATCCCGGCCTTGAGGCTGGACAGCCCGCCGTAATACTCCAGCGAGGCGGCGTGGAACTCATGCGCGGGCAGCCGCAGCGTGGACAGCATCGAAGCCTCGGCCCAGCCCTGGAAGGCGATATTGTGAATGGTCATCACCGTCGCCACATCGCGCGGGCCTCCGAAGGCAAGATAGGCGGGGGCGAAGCCCGCCTGCCAGTCATGCGCATGCAGCACCTGCGGGCGCCAGCCATCGACCAAACCATGCCGCGCGATTTCTGCCGCGACCCAGCTCAGCGCGGCAAAGCGCTGGGGATTGTCCGGCCAGTCCGCACCGCCGCTGTTATAGGGGCCGCCTTCGCGGTCATAAAGATGCGGCGCGTCCAGAAGCAGCACCGCAATCCCGTCGACCTCGCCCGCCTTCACCACGCCACGCCCGCCGAACAGATCGTCCCGCGCGAAAACCTCGGGCCAATCGGCGCAAAGCGGGCGCAGGGTGCGATAGGCAGGCAAAAGCACCCGCATCTCCCATCCCTGCCCGGCCAACGCACCGGGCAGCGCCCCCACCACATCGGCCAGCCCGCCGGTCTTCACAAGTGGCACGCATTCCGACGCCACAGACAGCACCCGCTTCATCGTCATCCCCGGCCCCTCATTTTCTGTCCATAAATATCCTGGGGGGTCGCAGATCGTGCGCCATCGGTTCAAGACCGATCGGCGACGGGCAAAGCCCCCGGGTCTTTGAAATCAGGTCACGCCCCCAATTTGGCGTGTTGCCCCTACAGCTTCGCCCGTGACCAGCGGTCGATCATGTCCTGCGTGATCAGCACCACGCCGCCTTCGCTGCGCCGGAACCATTTCGCATCTTCCTCCGGGTCTTTGCCGATCACCAGACCCTCGGGGATTTTCACGCCGCGGTCGATGACGCAATGGCTCAGTTCCGCACGGCGCCCCACATCCACCTGCGGCAGCGCGACCACATGGTCAAGCGAAGCCCAGCTATGGGTGCGGCAGCCGGTGAACAACAGGGAATTGCGCACCTCCGACCCCGAGACGATGCAATCGCCCGAGACGAGCGAGGACACTGCATAGCCGCGCCGCCCGCCATCCTCGTCATGGATGAATTTCGCCGGCGGCACCAGTTCGGCATAGGTCCAGATCGGCCATGAATTGTCGTATAGATCCAGCTTCGGCACGAAATCCGTGAGGTCGATGTTGGCCTGCCAGAAAGCGTCGATGGTGCCGACGTCGCGCCAGTAGGGTTCGTCCTCCAGCCCGGTCGTCACGCAGCTTTCGCTGAAGCGATGCGCCATCGCCTTGCCGTTCTTCACGATGTCGGGGATCAGGTCATTGCCGAAATCGTGGCTGGAATTCGTATCTTCGGCATCCTTCAGCAGCAGGTCGCGCAGGAAATCCCAGTTGAAGACGTAGATCCCCATCGAGGCGAGGCTATTTGCCGGATCGCCCGGAATGGTCGGCGGATCTTTCGGCTTTTCCAGAAAATCGGTGATCCGCCCGTCGCCATCCACATGCATCACGCCGAAGGCCGTGGCCTCGGCCTTGGGCACCGTCAGGCAGCCGATGGTGACATCGGCGCCGGTCGCCACATGCTGCACCAGCATGATTTCGTAATCCATCTTGTAGACGTGATCGCCCGCAAGGATGATGACGTATTTCACCCCGTAACTGTCCACGATGTCGATATTCTGCGCCACCGCGTCGGCGGTGCCCAGATACCATTTGCTTTCATCGACGCGCTGGCTGGCGGGCAGGATGTCGAGATATTCGTTGCGTTCGGCGCGAAAGAAGTTCCAGCCGCGCTGCATGTGGCGGATCAGGCTGTGCGCCTTGTATTGCGTGGCAATTGCCATCTTGCGCACACCCGAGTTCAGCGCATTCGACAGCGCGAAGTCGATGATCCTGGTCTTGCCGCCGAAATAGACCGCAGGCTTGGCGCGCCGGTCGGTCAGCTCCTTCAGGCGCGAGCCGCGTCCGCCTGCCAGCACGAAGGCCATGGCCTGCGAGGAAAGTCTCTGGTTCGGTCTTGCCTTCATGGTGTCCTCCTCCGGGCCTCCTCGCCCGCACTAATGAATGTCTTGCCGCAAAAAGACTGCCGACAGCGGCGGAAGCGTGATTTCGGCGGAATGCGCCTGCCCGTGATGCGGCACGGCTTCGGCGGTCACGCCGCCCATGTTGCCAAGATTGCCGCCACCATAGATTTCGGCATCGGTGTTCAGCGCCTCGGTCCAGGCACCGCCTGCGGGCAGCCCGATGCGCAGGCGCCGCTCCACCGGCGTCATGTTCACCGCCACAGCCACCTGCGCCTCGCCCGGCGCGCCCTTCCGCAGCCAGGCATAGGTCGATCCCTCGGCATCATTGGCCTCAAGCCACTGGAACCCTTCGGGGCGGCAGTCGTTCACATGCAGCGCCGGTGTCGCACGATACAGCGTGTTCAGATCGCGGATCAGGCGCTGCATGCCCCGATGCTGCGGCCCCTCGCCCGGGTCATCCAGCAGATGCCAGTCAAGGCTCTGGCTGTAGTTCCATTCCCGCGCCTGCGCGAATTCGCAGCCCATGAACAGCAGCTTCTTGCCCGGGTGCCCCCACATGAAGCCGTAATAGGCGCGCAGATTTGCGAACTTCTGTTCACCATCACCCGGCATCCGCGCCAACATGCTGCCCTTGCCGTGCACCACCTCGTCATGGCTGATTGGCAGGATATAGTTTTCCGACCACGCATAATGCAGGCCGAAGGTCATCTGGTGATGGTGGAACTTGCGATAGACCGGATCGCGGCCGATATAGGCCAGCGTATCGTTCATCCAGCCCATGTTCCACTTGAAGCCGAAACCCAGCCCGCCCCAATCCGCCGGGCGCGACACGCCCGGAAAGGCGGTGCTTTCTTCGGCCACCGTCACGATGCCGGGGCATTCGCCGTAAGCCACCGTGTTCATCCGGCGCAGCATGGCGATGGCCTCGTAATTCTCGCGCCCGCCATCCTTGTTGGGCACCCATTGCCCCTCGCCTCGCGAATAATCGCGGTACAGCATCGAGGCCACGGCATCCACGCGCAGCCCGTCGATGTGGTATTCCTCAAGCCAATACAAGGCGTTGGACACGAGGAAATTCTGCACCTCGGTCCGGCCGTAATTGTAGATCAGCGTGTTCCAATCCTGATGGAACCCCTCGCGCGGGTCGGCATGTTCGTATAGCGCGGTGCCGTCGAACCGGCCCAACCCATGCGGATCGGTCGGGAAATGCCCCGGCACCCAGTCAAGGATAATGCCCAGCCCCTTCCGGTGCGCCGCATCCACCAGAGCGCGGAACTCGGCGGGCGTGCCGTGACGAATGGTCGGTGCAAACAGCCCGACCGGCTGATAGCCCCATGAGCCGTCGAAAGGATATTCCGACACCGGCAGAAGCTCCAGATGGGTGAACCCCATGTCGGCGGCATAATCGACCAGTTGTTCGGCAAGCTCGGTATAGCTGAGCATCCGGTTGCCCGGCGCGCGGCGCCAGCTTCCCAGATGCACCTCGTAGACCGAAATCGGCGCGTCAATGGAATGGCGGCCCTTGCGGTGGTTCATCCAGCCCGCATCGCCCCAGTCCGCCCCGTCAATCCGCCGCACGACCGAAGCATTCTGCGGCGCGTGTTCGCTGCCAAACCCCACCGGATCGGCTTTCAGCGGCAGAACCTGCCCGTCCGGACCGCGGATTTCGTATTTGTAGACGGTGCCTTCACCCAGTCCGGGGATGAAAGTCTCCCACACGCCGGTCGCGCCGCGGCGGCGCATCGGGTAGCGGCGGCCATCCCAAAGGTTGAAATCCCCCACCACCGAAACCCGCTCGGCATTGGGCGCCCAGACCGCGAAATGCGTGCCCCCTGTGCCCTCATGGTCGATCACATGCGCGCCCAGCACCTGCCAGAGCCGCTTGTGGGTGCCCTCGCCCAGCAGATATTCGTCCATCTCGCCCAGCACAGGGCCAAAGCGGAACGGGTCGTCCCAGTCCCAGCTCGCGCCGCCACCTTCCGCGCGCAGCCGGTAGTCGGCGGAAGGCACTTCCCCCGCGAACAGCCCCTGCCCCAGCGCCTGCAATTCCAGCGGATCAGGCGTCAGCGCCCAGACCCGCTCCGCCCCCGGCTGGAATACACGCAGCACAAGGCGCTTGCCTTCGTGGTGCGGGCCCAGCACGGCGAAGGGATCGCCATGCCGCCCCTCGACCAGTGCGGTCGCCTCGGTCGCCGCGATCCAGCCGTCTCCTCCCCGAGCCTTGGCCATCGCTTCCTCCCGTTTCCGCCCTCAAAGGGCCGGTTCGACGGACCAGACATCCGCCATATAGCCCCGGATCGTGCGGTCCGAGGAAAAGAACCCCGACCGCGCGGTGTTCAGCGCGGCCATGCGCAGCCAGCGCATCCGGTCGGCATAGGCGGTATCCACCTCGGCCTGCGCGGCGCGGTAGGCGTCGAAATCCGCCGCCACGAGGAAATAATCGTGGTGCCAGACCCGGTGCACCAGTTGATGATAACGCGAAGGATCGCCTTCCGAGAACCGCCCTTCCGCGATCATCTGCAACACATCCTGCAAGGACTGGCTGGCGAGGATGGCATCGCGGGCATGATCGGGGTTGGCGCGGCGTTTCACCACCTCCTCCGCCGTCAGGCCGAACAGGAAGAAATTATCGGCCCCCACCTCTTGAAGGATTTCCACATTGGCGCCGTCAAGCGTGCCGATGGTCGGCGCGCCATTCATCATGAACTTCATGTTGCCAGTGCCCGAAGCCTCTTTCCCGGCGGTCGAGATCTGTTCCGACAGATCGGCAGCGGGGATCAGGCGTTCGGCAAGGCTGACGTTGTAATTCGGCGGATAGACCACCTTCAGCCGGTCCCCGACCAGCGGATCGGCGTTCACCACCGCCGCCACATCATTGATCAGGTGGATGATTTCCTTCGCCACCACATAGCCCGGCGCGGCCTTGCCGCCGAAGATCTTGACGCGCGGCACCCAGTCCTTTTCCGGGTTCTGCCGGATGTCGTGCCAGCGCGCGATGGTTTCGAGGATGTTCAGAAGCTGGCGCTTGTATTCATGGATGCGCTTCACCTGCACGTCGAACAGCGCATCGGCCGAGACGCTGACGCCGCAATGCGCCTGCATCCAGCCCGCCAAAGCCTGCTTGTTCTGCCGCTTCGCCGCGCCGAAGGCCGTGAGGAACCCCGCATCGGCAACATGCGGCTCCAACTCCTTCAGCCGGTCCAGATCGGCCTCCCAGCCTGCGCCGATCGTGTCGGTGATCAGGCCCGCCAGCGGGCGGTTGCACATCTTCAGCCAGCGGCGCGGAGTTACGCCATTGGTTTCGTTGATTATACGCGGGTGCAGCTTTTCCAGTTCGGGGAACAGGTTCTGCTTCACAAGATCGGAATGCAGCGCGGAAACACCGTTCACCTTATGCGCCATGATGAAGGCCAGTTCGCCCATCCGCACCTCATGGTGCTTGACGATGCCCACATAATGCGGCGGGTGGAAGGTGCGGCGGTGCCAGCTGTCAATGCGCTCGACGATCTGCATATGGCGCGGCAGGACATTCCCGAAAGTATAGGTCGCCCAGCGTTCCAGCGCCTCGGGCAGCAGCGTGTGATTGGTATAGCCGAGACAGGCGCGCGCCACCTCCATCGCCGGGTCGAACTCCATCCCGTGCTCATCCATCAGGAGCCGCATAAGCTCCGGCCCCGCGATGGCAGGATGGGTGTCGTTCATCTGGATCGCCACATGGCGCGGCAGGTCAGCCACGGCATAGCCCCCTGCCAGATGCCGGCGCAGGATGTCTTGCAGCGCGGCGGAGGTCAGGAAGAACTCCTGCTTCAGCCGCAATTCCTTGCCCTGATAAGTGGTATCGTCAGGATAAAGCACCCGGCTCAGCGTGCGGGCCAGCGCCTCGGGTTCGGCGGCGGCGGCGTAATCGCCGCGGTTGAATCGCTCCAGATCGAACTGCGTCGTGGGCTTCGCCCCCCACAGCCGCAGCGTATTGGCCCATTTGCCTTCCCAGCCGATGACCGGCGTGTCATAGGCTTCGGCCAGTACGGTTTCGCCGGGCTGCCAGACCTCGCGGCCGTCGCGGGTGATGATCTCGCCCTTGAAACCGATGGTATAGGCGGATTCCGGGCGTTCGAATTCCCAGGGATGGCGTTGGCTCAGCCAGTCCTCGGGCGTTTCAACCTGACGCCCGCTTTCGAACCTTTGCCGGAACAGCCCGTGTTCATAGCGGATGCCATAGCCATAGGCCGGGCAGCCCACCGTCGCCATGCTTTCCATGAAACAGGCCGCCAGCCGCCCCAGACCGCCATTCCCCAGCGCGGCATCGGGTTCATCCTCGACAATCGCGCGGAAATCCTGCCCCAGTTCGGCCATGGCGCTTTCCGCAATGTCGCGCAGGCCGAGGTTGATCGTCGCATCCTCCAGCAGACGCCCGATCAGAAATTCCATCGACAGGTAATAGACACGCTTGTGCCCCGTCTCCCATGTCTTGCGGGTCGAGGCGAACCACGGCTCCACGATCCGGTCGCGAATGGCAAAGCTCAGCGCCATGCGCCAGTCGTAAAGGCTGGCATGATCCGCGTCCTTGCCCAGCGTGAAGGTCAGGTGGCGCAGGATGTCGGCCCTGAGATGCGTTGGCGTCAGCTCTGTCACGTCATGTTCCAATCTGTCGAATGCCCGCCCCATCAGAGCGGGAACCACCGGCGGCGGCAAGACGGCGGAGAATTGCCCGCCCGGTGGTTCCACACCGGAACGCTGCTCCGGCGCGGTCTGCTGAAATCCTGACCTCTGTTAGCGCAATCATTTTCAGAAATCACTCAAAATTTTGAGCGTTTTTCCAGACGGATAGAAGAATCAAACCGATTTGGAGCGATTGCAACGATTCGTGCGCGGTTTCGCGCCGGGGAATTGCGTTATCTGATCCAGATCATTTTCTGCCGCGCCGCGCCGGGCATAATGCGCCGGTCACCCAAAAAGCCGAAAGCGCCACATGAGACTCACCATCCGCACCAATCTGGCCATGCGCACCCTGATGTTCTGCGCGGTCAATCCGGGGCGCATCGTCCGCAAGGCCGAAATCGCCGCCGCCTGCAATGCATCCGAGAACCATCTGGCGCAGGTGATACACCTGATGGCCCAGAAGGGATTTCTGCGCACGGTCCGGGGCCGCTCCGGCGGGCTGACGCTTGCGCGGCCCCCTGAGCAGATCGGGCTGGGCGAGGTGTTCCGCGCCTTCGAGGGCGAATTGCCGCTGACCGAATGTTTCGCGCGTGGCAACAATACATGTCCGCTTGCCGGATGTTGCCGCCTGAAATGTGCGCTGGCCGAGGCAGCGGACGCCTTCTATGGCTCGCTGGACCGGCTGCGCCTGTCGGACATGACCGAAGGCAATGACGCGCTGGAACGGCTGCTGAAAGTGGCCTGACCCGCTCAGCCGCCCCAGGTTTCGCGCAGGACGCGCATCCAGTTGCCCCAGCGCAGCTTTTCGATCAGCGCGGCATCATAACCATGCGCCGCCATCGCCTCCAGGAGGCGCGGCAGGCCTGCGGCATCGCCAATCCCGTCGGGAACGGCGGCACCGTCGAAATCCGATCCGAAGCCCACGCAATCCTCGCCCAGCCTGTCGATCAGATGGTCAAGGTGCTGCATCACCGGCGCCCAGCCCATGTCGGTGCCGCGTTTGCCGTCTGGGCGCAGGAACACCGTGGCAAAGTTCAGCCCCACCATGCCCCGGCTTTCGCGGGTCATCGCCAGTTGCCGGTCGGTCAGGTTCCGGGTCGAGGGGGTCACGGCATGGGCATTGGAATGGGTGGCGACCAGCGGCGCATCGGACAGCGCGGCCACATCATTGAACCCCGCCTCGTTCAGGTGGCTGAGGTCGATCAGGATGCGCAAGGCATTGCATTCGCTCACCAGCCGTTTGCCCGCAGCCGTCAGCCCCGGCCCGGTATCGGGGGAGCCGGGAAACCTGAATGGCACGCCATGGCCAAAGATGGTCGGCCGCGACCAGACCGGCCCGAGCGAGCGCAGCCCCATGGCGTGAAAGGCGTGCAGCGCGTCCAGCCGTTCGTCGATCGCCTCGGCCCCTTCCATATGCATGACACCCGCGATGGCGCCGTCGGCCTGCGCAGCCTCGATCTCGGCCACGCTGCGGCACAGACGAAACGCCCCGCCGGAAGACCGCGCCATCCACAAAAGATGACCGGCCATAGACAGCGCGACCGGCTGCGCCACGCCCAGCGGGATCATCGCGGGCAGCTCGATCTCATAGGGCGGGTTGTCCATCATCGCGTCGTAATCCGGCGCGCCGGGAGCTGAGGGGCTGGGGATATAGATGGCGAACAGACCGCCCGCGAAGCCGCCCGCCTGCATGCGCGGCAGGTCCAGATGGCCCTGCCCCTCGCCCGTAAGCCAGATGGCCTCGCGTTTGCCCGGCGCCATTTGCAGGCGCAGCAGGATGTCGTTGTGGCCATCGAATACCGGCGCGGCGGTCATTGTGCCTCTCCCCTTCCCTTGTTTCGGGGGAGCCTGCCACGGGTGGCAGGGGAAGGCCAGAGCCTAACCGCCCGAGGGTGCGGCAAGCCCGCCGAGGATGGGGCAATCGGGCCGCTCGTCGCCCGCACAGGCGGCAACAAGATCGGAAAGCGTGCGCTGCATGGCCCGCAGTTCGGCAATTTTGGTGCCGATCTCCACCAGATGCGTGCGGGCAAGTCGTTTGACATCGGCGCTGGCGCGATCCTTGTCGTCGTAAAGCGCCAGCAGGCGGCGACAATCATCGATGGTGAAACCAAGGCTTCGGGCACGACCGATGAAAGCGAGCTTGTGCAGATCGGTTTCGGCAAAGACACGATAGCCGTTGGCCTGGCGGCGCGGCGCAATCAGGCCGATTTCCTCGTAATAGCGGATGGTCTTGACCGGCAATCCGGCGCGGGTGGCGACCTCCTTGATGTTCATGGCCTGACCTCCACCGCCTTCAGCCGCCGCAGGCGCAAAGCATTGGTCAGCACGAAGACGGATGACAGCGCCATCGCCCCGGCGGCGAGCATCGGCGAAAGCTGCGGCCCGCCAAAGGGCACCAGCCCCCCCGCCGCCACAGGGATCAGCGCGGCGTTGTACCCGAAGGCCCAGCCAAGGTTCTGGCGGATATTGCGCATGACGGCCCGGCTGACGGTGATCGCGGTCGCGACCCCGGCGGGCTGGCCCGAGATCAGCACCACCTCTGCCGCCTCGATGGCGACATCGGTGCCGGTGCCGATGGCGATGCCGACATCCGCCGCCGCCAGTGCGGGGGCATCATTGATGCCATCCCCCACGAAGGCCACGCCGGGGCGCATGTCTTCCACCGCCGCAACCTTGCCGCCCGGCAGAACCTCTGCCGCGATGCGGCTGATCCCCAGTTCGGAGCCGATGGCCGCCGCCACGCGCTGCGCATCGCCCGTCACCATGGCGCTGTCCACGCCCAGATCGGCCAGCGCGACGACCGCGCCCCGCGCGCCGGGCTTCACCTTGTCGGCCACTGCGAGCACACCCAGGACCTTGCCCTCGACCGCCAGATAGATCGGGGTCTTGCCCTGAACGGCAAAGCCCTCGCCCTCGACCCGCCAATGGTTCGGCAGATCGGGGAACATCCGCGCCGCGCCAAGCGCCACGCGCTGCCCTTCCACTGTCGCCTCGGCGCCATGGCCGGGCGTGGCACTGAAATCGCGCGCAGCCGGAACCTCCAGCCCCTGCGCGGCAGCGGCCTGCACCACCGCAAGCGCCAGCGGATGTTCCGATTGCGCCTCGACCGCCGCCGCCAGACGCAGCAGATGCGGCGAGGCCGGTTTCAGATCGGTCAGCACCGGCTTGCCCTCGGTCAGCGTGCCGGTCTTGTCAAAAGCCACGGTCTGCACCCCGGCAAGCGTCTGCAACGCCTCGCCCCGCCGGAACAGCACGCCCAGTTCGGCGGCGCGCCCGGTGCCCACCATGATGGAGACCGGCGTGGCCAGCCCCATCGCACAGGGGCAGGCGATGATGAGGACGGAGACCCCCGCCACCAGCGCCTCGGCCAGACCGGGGCCGAAGATCAGCCACAGGATCACGGTCAGCACCGCCAGCCCCATCACCACCGGCACGAACCACAGCGTGATACGATCCACCACCGCCTGCACCGGCAGTTTCGCGCCCTGCGCCTGTTCCACCATGGCGATGATGCGCGCCAGCGCCGTATCGGCGCCGACATGGGTTGCCCGCATCACCAGCGTGCCAGTGCCGTTGACCGTACCGCCGGTCACCCGGTCGCCCGGGGCTTTTTCCACCGGCATCGCCTCGCCCGTCAGCATGGCCTCGTCCACCGCTGATCGACCCTCCTCGACCTCGCCGTCCAGCGGGATGCGCTCGCCGGGGCGGATCATCAGCCGGTCACCGGGCCGCACCTGCGCCACCGGCACATCGGCAAAACCCTGCGGCCCCTCGACCCGCGCATGGCTGGGCTGCAGGCCGATCAGCCCGGCAATCGCGGCCCCCGCCTGCCCGCGCGCCCGCGCCTCAAGGATACGACCGATCAGGATCAGCACGACGATCACCGCCGCCGCCTCGAAATAGACCGCCCGCGCCGCAGCGGGCAGCAGATGCGGCGCAAAGGTCGCCACGGTGGAATAGCCCCAGGCGGCGGCAGTGCCGACCGCGACAAGGCTGTTCATGTCAGGCCCGCCGCGCAGCAGCGCCGGAATGCCCTTGGCAAAGAAGCGCCGCCCCGGAAACACAAGAACCAGCGTCGCCAGCACGAATTGCGCGATCCACAGCATCTGTTGCGGCATCAGCCCCATCAGCCAGTGATGGAAGGCGGGCACGGCATGGCCCCCCATCTCGGTCAGGAAAACCGGCAGGGTCAGCAGCCCGGCGATCCAGCCGTCGCGCTTCAGCGCGGCATATTCGCGGGCACGGGCATCGGGCGCGGCCTCCTCCGGCGGGGTGGCGGCAAAGCCTGCCCGGCTGACCACCTCGGCCAGCTTTTCAGCCGTCGTCGCGCCCTCCCATACGGTGATCTGCGCCCGACGGGCCGCCAGATTGGCGGTGGCGTCGACCACGCCGGGCTGCGCTTTCAGCACCCGTTCGACCCGCCCGGTGCAGGAGGCGCAGGTCATTCCCTCGACCGACAGGGTCAGTGTCGCCTGCCGCACGGGATAGCCCGCCTTGGCCAGCGCCCCGGCCAGCGCGGCCGGTTCTGCCGGTGCGGCAAAGCGGATGTCGGCACTTTCATCGGCAAGATTCACCCGCGCCGCACTGACGCCCGGCTGGGCTTTCAGCACCCGCTCGACACGGGCAACGCAGGAGGCGCAGGTCATCCCCTCGGGGCGCAGGCGCAGGGTGGATTCGGCTGGATCGGTCATGGCGGTTTCCTTTCGCCATCGGATATGGGGCCTCCAGTAACTGGAAGGTCAAGACCCCCGTTTCAACCGCCCCCGGAACGTGGCAATTCGCCGCCGTCCCCCCGCCGCCCCTTGACGCCGCCGCCCGCAGGCGATCCAGTTACGCCATTCCGCAACGCGTATCATGCCCGGCGGCATGGAGGAGCAGACGATGGCTGTCACCCTTTCGATTCCCGACATGAGCTGCGGTCACTGCCGCGCCTCCATCGAAGCCGCACTGAAGCCGCTGAACGGTGTGACCGGGCTGAGCTTCGACGCCGAGGCCCGCACGGCAACCATTGAAGGCGATGCGCCGGTAGCGGTTCTGGTGCAGGCGCTGGACGGAATCGGCTTTCCGGCCAGCCAGAAGGCCTGAAACCGACGGGAAATCGCGACTTCCCGCCGATGTGTGACAGTTTTGCATGGGATACAGGCTTTTCACAGGCTTGTGTCCCCGCCGCTTCGTGGCCTGCCTTGTTTGCCCGGCGTTTCGGACGTATTTCCGACAAACAACGCCACTTCCCGGCCTCACGCGCGACAGAAAGCGCTGTCAGTCTCCGAGAACTGGTACAAGTATAGTCGTGCCAAGGATACGGAGCATCATCATGGCAAAGACCCCGTCGCAATCCCAGCCGCAGCAAGGCGGCGCGTCGGTTCCCGCGCAACAGCAGGGCCAGAGCAGCGGCTCCGCCCCGCAGCAGCAGGGCGGCACCCCGATTATCCGGGACTGGGCGTCGATCTGAACCCGCCGATCTTCGACATCCGCGTGTCGGTGAGAACGAGTTGAAACAGCCGGGGCCAGCCGTAAGGTTGGCCCCAACTTTTTCCTTGTGCGCGGTGCCGCAATGCCTGACCCCGTCTCCTCGATCCCCAACCTTGGCCCGGCCTCCGAGGCGGCCTTTGCCCGTGCGGGCATCCGCTCGGCCGGAGAGATCCGGGCCATGGGGGCGGACGCAGCCTATCTGGCGCTGATGCGGTCCGGCACGCCGCCACATTTCATCGGGTATTATGTGCTGGTCATGGGCTTGCAGGGCCGCCCGTGGAACGATTGCAAGGGCGAGGAAAAGAAGGCCCTGCGCAGCCGCTTCGACGCGCTGAAGGCCGAGGCGCTGGCCACGCCCGCGCTGTCGGGCCTGCCCCGCGCGCTGGACGAGGCGCTGGATCTGATCGGTGTAAGACCTGCGCGCAAATGAACAGGCCGCCCCAAAGGGCGGCCCTCATCGGCGAACCGGGCGGCAATCAGCCAACCAGTTCAAGACCCGAGAAGAAGAAGCCGACTTCGCGCTTGGCCGAGTCGGGGCTGTCCGAACCATGGACCGAGTTTTCGCCGACCGACAGGGCGAATTCCTTGCGGATGGTGCCTTCTGCGGCATTGGCCGGGTTGGTCGCGCCCATCACTTCGCGGTTCTTCGCAATGGCGCCTTCGCCTTCCAGAACCTGCACGACGACCGGCTCGGACGACATGAATTCGCACAGTTCGCCGTAGAACGGACGCTCCGAATGCTCGGCGTAGAACTGGCCGGCTTGCGCGGCGGACAGGTGGATGCGCTTCTGCGCGACGATGCGCAGGCCCGCTTCCTCGAATTTCGCGTTGATCTTGCCGGTCAGGTTGCGCTTGGTGGCGTCGGGCTTGATGATCGACAGGGTGCGTTCGATGGCCATGAGGCTCTCCATGTGAATAGGCGCGGGATGTGGCCCCCCGCGCCGGTTTTGTGGGCGCCTCCTACCATGCGACGGCGATATTGAAAAGCCCGTGACGCATGCGCGTCGCTTCCCGCCCGCTCTGCGGCGGAAGCTGCGACAAAGCGGTGCATTGCGATATCGCACTCTTTTAGTAAGGATATCTGCAAGCAAACGGAGTTTCCGCCATGCGCGTCTGCGCCACCGCCCTTTTCGCCCTTCTAGCCACCCCGCTGGCCGCCGATCCCTTCGTGATGACCTATGAAGCCTTCGAGCAGGCGGTGCCGCATATCGACCTGCTTGCCTGCCCCGTGGATCTGGACGGGCCGGGCCGGTTCTGCCGCCTGACCACCCATAATGACGCACTGAATGTCTTCGTCTTTTCCGAAGATGGCGACCAGCCGCTTGTCGCGCTGAAAAGCTGGCCTGCCGATCTGCTGGCCGGTTTGATGGATTAGCGGCGCATTGCCGTTCCCGGCCCAAGCTGTTAGGGGCTGGGCACCATGCTTCGGATATCAGACATCACCTATTCTGTCGAAGGCCGCCCTCTGTTCGAGGGCGCTTCGGCCACCATTCCGACCGGCCACAAGGTTGGCCTCGTAGGGCGGAACGGCGCGGGCAAGACCACGCTGTTCCGGCTGATCCGGGGCGAACTGGCGCTGGAAACCGGCGAAATTGCCCTGCCCGCCCGCGCCCGTATCGGGGGCGTCGCGCAAGAGGTGCCTTCGTCCTCCACCTCGCTGCTGGAGACGGTGCTTCAGGCCGATACCGAGCGCAGCGCCCTGCTGGCCGAGGCCGATACCGCCACCGACCCGCATCGCATCGCGGAAATCCAGACCCGTCTGGCCGATATTGATGCCTGGAGCGCGGAGGGCCGCGCCTCGGCCATCCTGCGCGGGCTTGGCTTTGACGCCGAGGCGCAATTGCGCCCCTGCTCCGATTTCTCGGGCGGCTGGCGAATGCGGGTGGCGCTGGCGGGCGTGCTGTTCGCGCAGCCTGATTACCTGCTGCTGGACGAACCGACCAACTATCTGGATCTGGAAGGCGCGCTGTGGCTGGAAAATTATCTTCAGAAATACCCCCACACCGTCATCATCATCAGCCATGACCGGGGCCTCTTGAACCGCGCGGTGCAGGGCATCCTGCATCTCGATAACCGGAAGCTCACCTATTGGCAGGGCGGCTATGACCAGTTCGCCCGTCAGGCCGCCGAACGCCGTGCGGTTCAGGCGGCCGAGGCCAAGAAGGTCGAGGCGCGGCGCGCGCATCTGCAAAGCTTCGTGGATCGGTTCAAGGCCAAGGCCTCGAAAGCCGTGCAGGCGCAAAGCCGGGTGAAGATGCTGGAAAAGCTGACCCCCATCACGCCGCCGGAAGAGGCGCGCAAGATGGTCTTCACCTTCCCCGAGCCGGAAGAACTGTCGCCTCCCATCATCAATATGGAAGGCGCAAGCGTCGGCTACGGCGGCAAGGCCATCCTGCGCCACCTGTCGTTGCGCATCGACCAGGACGACCGCATCGCGCTTCTGGGCCGCAACGGCGAGGGTAAATCCACGCTGTCGAAACTGCTGGCGGGCAAGCTGCCGGTCATGGGCGGTGAACTGCACCGCCATGGCAAGCTGCGCATCGGCTTTTTCGCACAGCATCAGGTTGAAGAGCTGCATATCGACGAAACGCCCCTGCAACATGTGCAGCGGCTGCGCCCCGAGGAACATCAGGCCCGGTTGCGCGCGCGTCTGGCGGGCTTCGG
This sequence comes from Gemmobacter nanjingensis, assembly GCF_014652195.1. Taxonomy (NCBI): domain Bacteria; kingdom Pseudomonadati; phylum Pseudomonadota; class Alphaproteobacteria; order Rhodobacterales; family Paracoccaceae; genus Gemmobacter; species Gemmobacter nanjingensis. Next base: position 440,545 of record NZ_BMYI01000002.1, on the reverse strand, counting down.
GCTGATGGCGGAACAGGCGGAAACCGTGGTGGGGCGGCTGTCCGGCGGGCAGAAGGCGCGGCTGTCTCTGTTGCTGGCCACCATTGACGCTCCGCATCTGCTGATCCTTGACGAACCGACCAACCACCTGGACATCGAAAGCCGCGAGGCACTGGTCGAGGCGCTGACCGAATATCGCGGCGCGGTGATCCTCGTCAGCCACGACATGCACCTTCTGAGCCTTGTCGCCGACCGGCTGTGGCTGGTGAAGGCGGGCGCGGTCACGCCCTACGACAAGGATCTGGAAAGCTACCGCGCCGAATTGCTGGCCGGGGACGAGCCCGCGAAACCGGCGGCGAAGCCTGCGGAAAAGCCGAAACGCGCCAGCCGTGATGAAATCCTGCTGCTGCGGGCCGAGGTCCGCAAATGCGAGGAACGTCTGGGCAAGCTGAACGACATGCGCGACAAGCTCGCCGCCAAGCTGGCCGACCCCGAATTGTACGAGGACAGCCGCAAGGGCGATCTGGCGGTCTGGAACAAGAAATACGCCGAGGTGATGGAGGCGCTGGACCGCGCCGAGGCGCTGTGGCTGGACGCGCAGGAAGCGCTGGAAACCGCCGGGGCGGGCTGAAGCCCCGCCCCTTGGCGCATGGGTGAACGCGAGCCCTGCATGGGCGCACAGTTTGCCCGGTTGTGCCGCCAAGCCTTTGGGCACACATACTTGCTGCAACCGCATCATAGTTCGGAAGAGGCAAGACGATGACCAACGCAACCCTGCAAACCCTGAAAAAACGCCGCACGCAATATGCGCTGGGCAAGAAGCTGCCGCTCTCGAACGAGGCCGTCGAGGCGCTGATCAAAGAGGCCGTGCGGCTTTCGCCCTCGTCCTTCAACTCGCAAAGCTCGCGCGCCGTGATCCTGTTCGGCGAAGCCTCGGAACGGTTCTGGGAAATCACCACCGAAGCCCTGCGCGCCATCGTCCCGGCCGAGGCTTTCGGCCCGACCGAAGGCAAGATGAAAGCCTTCGCCGCCGGTGCGGGCACCGTGCTGTTCTATGAAGACCAGGCCACCGTGAAGGGCCTGCAAGAGCAGTTCCCGCTTTACGCCGATGCCTTCCCCGGCTTCTCGGAGCATTCGGCGGGCATGGCGCAGCTGGCGGTCTGGAACGTTCTGGCCGATGCCGGTATCGGCGCAAGCCTTCAGCACTACAACCCGGTTGTCGATGCGGCCGTCGCGAAAGAGTTCGACATCCCGTCCAGCTGGAAGCTGCGCGCGCAGATGCCGTTCGGCTCGCACGAGGGCGGGTTCGGTGACAAGACCTTCATCGAGGATGACAACCGCTTCCGCACCTTCGACAGCCTGGCCGTCGCCGCCGAATGATCGCAGCGGGGCGCCTGCCACGGGCGCCCCATTGCCTTGCGCCCCGATCCGGTCCACCATGCGCCGCGCGCACAGGGCAGGACATGATCGACACCGCTTTTCTGATTACCGCTTTTGCCACCCTGTTCGTGGTGATCGACCCGCCGGGTCTGGTGCCGCTGTTCATTGCGCTGACCCGCGGCATGGATGTCGAACGCCGCCGGTCCATGGCGCTGCGGGCCTGCGTCATCGCCACCATTCTGCTGACGGCCTTCGCGCTGATGGGCGAGGCGCTGCTGGGATTCATCGGCATTTCCATGCCCGCCTTTCGCATCGCGGGCGGCATCCTTCTGTTCCTGACCGCGCTGGACATGCTGTTCGAACGCCGCACCCAGCGACGCGAGGGGCAACAGGCGGACCCTGACCATGATCCTTCGGTCTTTCCGCTGGCCACGCCGCTGATCGCCGGGCCGGGCGCCATCGCCACGATGATTCTGCTGATGGGGCAATCGGGTGGTGGCTGGCTGGGGGCGTCGCAGGTGCTGGGTCTGCTTCTGGCGATGATGGTGGCCACCTTCCTGTTCCTGCTGGCCGCCCCGCCCATCGAACGCGCGCTGGGCCGCACCGGAACCGTGGTCATCACCCGGCTTCTGGGCATGTTGCTGGCGGCGCTGTCCGTCCAGTTCGTCATCGACGGGGTGCGCGGCACCGGGCTGATCTGACGCCGCGCCCTTGCACCCTGCCCGCCTGCGCCCCAGATCGGGGGAAAAGGAGACCCCGATGGACGGCGATATGACCGCGCGCATTCTCTACCTCAGCCTGCTGGTGGCCGCTGTCGGCGGCTGGGCCATTGTTGAATATCGCGGTCGGCTCGGCGCCGGTCTGCGCACGCTGGCGGCATGGGGGATGATCGTAGTCGGGCTGATGGCAGGCTATGGCCTCTGGACCGACATGCGCAGCAGCATCCTGCCGATGCAGCAGGTTGAAGGCCAAAGCATCCACATCCCCCGCGCCGCAGACGGGCATTTCTACCTGACGCTGGAGGTCGGCGGTCGCAGCGTCCCCTTCATGGTCGATACCGGGGCCACCAATATCGTGCTGTCGGCCCGCGATGCAGCGCGGCTGGGCGTGACGACCGAGGGTCTTGTCTACATGGGTGAGGCCAATACCGCCAATGGCACCGTGCGCACTGCGCGGGTCTGGCTGAAGGATGTGCAGCTTGGCCCCTTCCATGACGACAGCGTCACCGCCTATGTGACCGATGGCGCAATGGATGGCTCGCTTCTGGGAATGGATTACCTGCGCCGCTACCGGATGGAGATTGACGGCGACCAGATGATCCTCAGCCGGTAGCTTCCGCCAGCCGTTCGGTCTGCATCTGCCAGCGGCCGGATTCCTCGGACCAGTATTGCAGATGTGCCCCCTCGCCCGCGAGCCGCTTCCAGAGGCCCCGCGCCGCATTCACTGCGCCCTGATCCTGCCCGTCGAACAGAACCCAGACCCTTTCGAGCCCGGCCGCCTCGCCCGGTTGCGGCTCGGCCCCGTCCACCAGCATCAGCGCCCTTGCGTCATTGGCGACCGGGCCAAGGCCCAGCAGCAGCGGCTGCGCCGCCTCGCGCCCTGCGCCTTCAAGACCATGCGGCAGGAACCCGTCTTCCGGTTCCAGCCACAGCTTTTCGTCCAGCCATTCCAGCCGTCCGCGATCGGTGCCGCGCAACATGACGCGCCAGCCCTGACCCAGCGCCCGCCCCGCAAGCTGCGTCACCGTTTCCGGCACGCCGCTGCGGGTCAGGTGGTAGAACAGCACACGCGACATGCGCTTACTTCTCGAACCTGTCGCGGATCATCCGGTTCAGCGCGGCGACGCCCCAGCCGGTCGCCCCTTTGGGCGCCAGTGCCGTATCGGCCTGCAACAGCGCCGTCCCGGCGATGTCGAGGTGAATCCACGGCGTTTCCGCCTTCACGAAGCGTTGCAGGAACTGCGCCGCGGTGATCGAGCCGCCATCGCGCCCGCCGATATTCTTCATATCCGCGATGCGCGATTTCAGCTTGGCGTCATAAGCGTCACCCATCGGCATGCGCCACGCGCCCTCGCCCTCGGCTTTTGCCGCCTTCAGGAACTGTTCGCAGAAGGCATCGTTGTTCGAGAATACGCCGGTGTTTTCATGCCCCAGCGCCACGATGATCGCGCCGGTCAGCGTGGCGAGGTCGATCACGCCGCAGGGGTTGAAACGTTCCTGCGCATACCACAGCACATCGGCCAGAACGAGCCGCCCCTCGGCATCGGTGTTGATGACCTCGATGGTGTCGCCCTTCATCGAGCGCACCACATCGCCCGGACGCTGCGCGCGCCCGTCGGGCATGTTTTCCACCAGCCCGACCAGACCCACGACATTGGCCTTGGCCTTGCGCAGTGCCAGCGTCCGCATCACGCCCGCCACCACACCGGCGCCGCCCATGTCCATCGTCATTTCTTCCATACCGCCCGCGGGCTTGATGGAAATGCCGCCGGTATCGAACACCACACCCTTGCCGACCAGCGCCAGCGGGGCCTCGTCCTTCGCGCCGCCGCGCCAGTGCATGGCGACGACCTTGGACGGGCTTTCCGAGCCCTGCCCCACGCCCAGAAGCGCGCGCATGCCCAGTTTTGACAGATCCTCTTCCTCCAGGATCTCGACATCCAGACCCAGTTCCTGCATCGCGGCTAGACGGGCGGCGAAATCATAGGTGGTCAGCACATTGGCCGGTTCGTTCACCAGATCGCGGGTGAAGAACACGCCTTCCGCCAGCGCGGCCAGCGGCGCCGCCTCGGCCGCCGCCGCCTCGGGGTTCGGCACCATCAGCGTCACCGGGCCAGGCGCTTTCGCCGTGCCGGTCTTGTGCGCGGTGAAGTCATAGGCCCGCAGCGCCAGCCCGAACGAGAGTTCCGCCAGATGGCGCCCGCCTTCGGCCAGAACCAGCGTCCCTGCCTCGGACAGCGCGCGGCCGATGGCGCCGCCCGCCTTGCGCGCCTGTGCCACATCGGCCTTGCGGTCCAGCTTCACCACCTGCACCGCCTCGGCCACCAGACCCGCGGGCCAGGCCAGAACCGTGCCCTCGCCCGCTTTCTGATCCACAAAGGCCGGCGCCGCCAGATAACGCGCCAGCGCGCCCTTCATCAGCCGGTCAAGCCGCCGCCCGGCTGCGCCCAGCTTGCCGCCCTCGTCCACCACCACGACAATACGGCCCGTGGCCTTGGCCAGCGCCTCGGCATCGACGGGCTGGAACTGGATCGGAACGGGATGCGACATATTCATTCTCCGGCTGTCGGTCTTGCCCGCCACCCTGAAACCGGGCAGGCTTTCGCCGCGAGGCTAGCCGCCCGCGCCGTCCTTGACCAGATAGCAGTTTTCCCCGCCGGGGATTTCGGCTAGCGTCGCGCCCGTTCCGGGGTTGAAGCGAGGGTCCGCGTGTCGAGATTCGACAGATATCTGCTGTCGCATTTGCTGGCGTTGTTCGGGTTCTTCTCGCTGGTGCTGGTTGCGATCTACTGGGTCAACCGGGCGGTGGGGCTGTTCGACGAGCTGATCGGCGACGGCCAGTCGGCGCTGGTCTTCCTTGAGTTTTCTCTGCTGACCCTGCCCAATGTCATCCGTCTGGTACTGCCGATTTCCGCATTTGCGGCAACTGTTTACGGCGTGAATCGCCTGATGGCCGACAGTGAGCTGATCGTGATGCAGGCCACCGGCTTTTCCTCGTTCCGGCTTGCCCGGCCCGTTCTTTGGTTCGGGCTGATCGTCGCACTGATGATGCTGGTTCTGATGCACGTTCTGGTGCCCGCCAGCCGCACCATGCTGGCCAGCCGGTCGGCGGAGATCGCGGAAAACGTGACCTCGCGCTATCTGTCAGATGGCGAGTTCATGCATCCGTCAAAGAATGTGACGCTGTTCATCCGCGAGATCACCGAGACCGGCGAATTGCGTGACCTGTTCATCGCCGATGATCGCGACCCGGCGGCGCGTGCCGTCTATACCGCCAGCCGCGCCCTGCTGGCGCGCAGCGATACCGGCCCCAAGCTGATCATGTTCGACGGTATGGTGCAGAACCTGTCCGGCACCGAGCGTCTGTCAGTGACCCGGTTTCAGGATTTCACCTATGACCTTGGCCGGCTGATCGAAACCGGCGCCCTGCCGCATCGCGATGTCGAGGATCTCTCGACGCTTGACCTGCTGCGCGCCGATCCCGCGCTGCTGGCCGAAACCGGCGAAAGCCGCGCGGCTTTCCTCAGCGAGGCGCATGCGCGGTTTGCCATGCCCTTCCTGGGCACGGCGGCGGCCCTGCTGGGCTTTTCGGCACTGCTTCTGGGGGGATTTTCACGCTTTGGCCTGTGGCGGCAGATCGGCATCGCCGTGGGGCTTCTGATCTTCGTGCAGCTGATCCACACCACCGCCATGTCGCAAAGCCTGCGCGACCCGATGGCCTGGCCGCTGGTCTATGCCGCGCCGCTGACCGGGCTTGCGATCTCGCTTTTCCTTCTGTGGTGGTCGCAACGCCCGCGCAGGCGACCCAAACCGGCGGAGGCCACCACATGACGCTGAGCCTTTATGTCGCGCGGCGCTTCCTGTGGATGTTCGTCCGGGTATTCCTGATCTTCTTCGGCATCCTCATGCTGATCGACATGCTGGAGCAGCTGCGCCGGTTTTCCGACAAGGGCGCCGGTCTGGCGCAGGCGGCGCAACTGGCGCTGATGAATGTGCCGGACAGCCTTTACCGCATCCTGCCGCTCATCATGATCCTGTCCGCCATCGCGCTGTTTCTGGGCCTTTCGCGGTCGTCGGAACTGGTGGTGGTGCGCGCGGCGGGCCGGTCGGGCTTGCGGTTCCTGATGGCGCCGGTCATCGTATCCCTGCTGATCGGCGCCTTTGCGGTTGCGGTGCTCAATCCGCTGGTGGCGGCGACGACCAAGGAATATGACGTGCTTTACGCACGCTATGCACGGGGAGCGGAACGGGTGCTGTCGGTATCGGACGAAGGGCTCTGGCTGCGTCAGGGCGGCGGCGGGTCGCAGACGGTGATCCATGCCGCCCGTGCCAGCGCCGATGGAACCCGGCTGTTCGACGCGACCTTCCTGTCTTTCGACGCGACCGGCGTCCCGCGTGAGCGGGTCGAGGCCGCAGAGGCCCGGCTGGAACCCGGTGCCTGGGCGCTGACCGAGGCCCGGCGCTGGTCGCTGGATGCGGCCAACCCCCAGTCGGCGGTTGAAACCATGGCCAGTGGCACGTTCGCCTCGGATCTGACGGCGGCGGCCATCCGCGACAGTTTCGGCAGCCCCTCGGCCATTCCGGTCTGGGAACTGCCTTCCTATATCCGCGGGCTGGAACGCGCGGGCTTCACAGCGCGCAACCATCAGGTCTGGTTCCAGATGCAACTGGCGCTGCCGCTCCTGATGACCGCCATGGTGCTGATCGCGGCGGGCTTCACCATGCGCCACGCGCGCTTCGGGCGCACCGGCATGCTGGTGATGTTCGCCATTCTTGGCGGTTTCGCCATTTTCTTCTTGCGCAACTTCGCGCAGGTGCTGGGTGAGAACGGCCAGATCCCCGTGGCCATGGCCGCCTGGACCCCGCCGGTGACCGCGACGCTTTGCGCCATCGGGCTTTTGCTGCATCTGGAGGACGGCTGATGGGCTGGCGCGCTTCCCTTTTCGCGCTGGCTCTGGCGCTGCTGCCCCTCGGCGGCAATGGCCAGACGGTCGACCGTGCGACCCTGACCGCCAATCAGGTGTCGGTCAGCGGCGACAGCCTGCTGGTGGCGCAAGGCGATGTCGAGGTGCAGTATCGCGGCCAGCGGCTCAGGGCGCAGCGCATCACCTATGATCGCGCCGCCGACCGGCTGCGGTTCGAGGGACCGATCTACCTGACCGATGACAACGGCAATTTCGTCCGCGCCGAAACCGCGGATCTGAGCGCCGATCTGACCGAAGGGGTGATGAATTCCGCCCGTATGGTGCTCAACCGGCAGATGCAGATTGCCGCACGGCAGATGTTCCGCGCGGGCGGGCGATATACACAGCTCACGGACACCGTCGCCTCCTCCTGTCAGGTCTGCACCATTGACCCGGTCCCGCTGTGGGAGATCCGGGCGAGGCGCGTGGTCCACGACCAGCTGGAGCAGCAGCTTTACTTCGACCGGGCGCAACTGCGCTTTGCCGGGGTGCCGGTGTTCTATCTGCCGCGCCTGCGCATGCCCGATCCGACGCTGGACCGGGCGACCGGGGTGATGATGCCCGACATCCGCACCACCTCGGGTCTCGGCACCGGGATCAAGCTGCCGTATTTCATCACGCTCGGGTCGTCACGCGACCTGACAGTGACCCCCTATCTGAGCACGAAGAACGGTCGCACGCTGGAACTGCGCTATCGCGAGGCCTTCCGCACCGGCCAGATCGAGGTCACCGGCGCCACCTCGCGCGATGACATCCTGCCGGGCGAGGCGCGCGGCTATCTGCATGCCAGCGGCGATTTCGCGCTGCCCCGTGACTTTCGCCTGACCTTCCAGGCCGAAGCGGTCAGCGACCCGGCCTATCTGCTGGATTACGGCATTTCCGACAAGGACCGGCTGGACAGCCGGATCGAGGTCAGCCGCACCCGGCGCAACGAATATATATCGGGCCGGTTCATCAACTTCCGGTCGATCCGTGACATCGACGGCGTGCCGGAAAGCAATGCGACGCTGCCGACGCTGATCGGGGATTTCACCCTGCACCGCCGCTTTTCCGGCGGGCCGCTGGGCGGCGAGGCGGGGCTGATGTTCCAGACCCATTCGCATTACCGCACCTCCACGCTGGATTATGACACCGACGTGGATTCCGATGACATCGCCGATGGCCGTGACATGTCGCGCGCCTCGTTGCGGCTGGACTGGCGCCGCAACTGGGTGACCGGGCCGGGAATTGTCGTCTCGACCATGGCGGAGGTTTCTGCCGATCTTTACAACATCCGGCAGGATGCCACCTATGGCGGCACGCACAGCCGTCTGCATGGGGCAACCGGGCTTGAACTGCGCTGGCCCTGGGTGGGCGGCACCGCGGACGGCGCCACGCATGTGATCGAGCCGGTGATGCAGCTGGTTCTGGCCAGCCGTGATGGCAGCGATATCCCCAACGAGGACAGCGCGCTGGTCGAGTTTGACGAGGGCAATCTGTTCGCGCTGGACCGTTTCGCAGGGTCAGACGCCCATGAAGACGGCGCGCGGCTGAATGTGGGTCTCAGCTGGACCCGCTATGCCCCTTCGGGCTGGAGCCTCGCGCTCGCCGGGGGCCGGGTGTTCCGGCGCGAGGATTTCGGCCAGTTCAGCACCGCCTCGGGCCTTGATGGCGTCACCTCGGACTGGCTCGCCACCGCGCAGGTCACCGTGCCGGGCGGGCTGTCACTGACCAACCGCGCGCTGTTCGACGGTGCGTTCGGCATTACCAAGGCCGAATTCCGGCTGGACCTCGACCGCGAGAAATACGCGCTCAGCACCTCCTACATCTGGTTGCAGGCTGATGCCGCGGAAAACCGCATCGCCGACACGCAGGAGCTTTACCTGAACGGCCGATATGCGCTGACTGATACATGGACCGGCAAGCTGAGCGGCCGTTACGATTTCGAGGCCGACCGAGCCACCCGCGCGGGCCTGGGGCTCGAGTTCCGCAACGAATGCCTTCTTGTCGATCTTTCCCTCTCGCGCCGCTTCACCTCCTCGACTAGTGTGAAGCCAACTACGGATTTCGGCCTTTCGGTCGATCTGCTCGGTTTCGGCGGCAGCGCCAAGCCCGGTCCGGCCCGCAAGTGCCGGGGCTGAACTGCCATGAACCGCCAGATCGCCGCGAAGGCCATAGCCAAGAGACTGCCCGAATGACCCGAGTTCTGCCCCTCCTGACCGCAAGCTTCCTCGCGCTGGCCGCTGTTTCCGGCCCCGGAGCCGCCCAACAGAACCTGTTCGCACCGCGGATCATCATCAATGACCGGGCGGTCACCGAATACGAATACCAGCAGCGCCTGCTGTTCATGCAGATCCTGCGCGCGCCGGGCGATCTGGAAAAAGAGGCGATGAAGGGGCTGATCGAAGACCGGCTGCGCCTTCAGGAGGCCAAGCGGATCGGCGTCAAGCCGACCGAGGCCGAGGTGCGCAAGGGCATGGAAGAATTTGCCAGCCGCGCTAACCTTTCCGCCGATGAATTTCTGAAGGTCATCGGTCAGGCCGGAATCGCGCCCGAGACCTTCCGCGATTTCGTAACCGCCGGGATGGTATGGCGCGAGGTGGTGCGGGCGAAATACGGCGCCACCACCAAAGTGACTGAGGCCGAGATCGACCGCGCGCTGGAAGCCGAAACCCGCAAGACCGCGCTGACCGTTGCGCTGTCGGAACTGATCATCCCCGCCCCTCCGGGTCAGGAGGATGCGGCGATGGCGCAGGCGCGCAGCATTCAGGGGCAGATCAATACCGAAGGTGGCTTTGCCTCGGCCGTGGCGCGCTATTCCGCCGCAGCATCGCGGGATCGGGGGGGGCGGCTGGCGCCGATGCCGCTGAGCAACCTGCCGCCGCAGATCGCCAGCGTCATCCTCGCGCTTGGTCCCGGTCAGGTTTCAGCTCCGATCACCATTCCGGGTGGGGTTGCCCTGTTCCAGCTGCGCGACGTGACCGCCTCGAAAGAGGCGAGCCCGGCGATGGTGCAGGTGGAATATGCCCGGCTGCGCCTGCCGAAGGCCGAGACCACCGCCACCGATTTCGCGCGGATCCGGGCCAATGCCGATACCTGCAAAGATCTCTATACCCCGGCGCGCGGCCTGCCGGAAAACCAGCTTCAGATCGAGACCAAGCCGATGTCGGCGGTTCCCGCCGATCTGGGGCTGGAACTGGCGCGGCTGGACCCGGGCGAAAGCGTGCTGCGTGATCTGGGGGGGGCCACCGAAATGCTGATGCTGTGTTCGCGCCAGCCGGTCAGCGAAACGCCGGTCGACCGCAGCGCGATCCGCAACCAGATCCTCAACCGCAAGGTCGAGGCGCAGAGCGACCTTTATCTGGCTGAACTGCGCGCCAATGCCCTGATCCGCGAGCCCTGAGCCATGGCCGATCTGGCGCCGGTGGCGCTGAGCTGTGGCGAGCCTGCGGGCATCGGCCCGGAAATCGCAGTGAAGGCGCGTGCCGTTCTGGGGCGCGCCTTGCCTTTCTTCTGGATCGGCGATCCCCGGCATCTGCCTCAGGGCACCGATTTTACGGAAATCGCCCGCCCGGCAGAGGCGGTCGCTGTGCCGCCCGACCGGCTTCCGGTTCTGCCACTGCCCTTCGCCGCCCCTGCCACCCCCGGCGTGCTGGAACCTGCCAATGCGGCGGGCGTCATCGCCGCGATACGGCGGGGGGTAGAACTGGTGCAGACGGGCGAGGCTTCCGCGATCTGCACCGCCCCCCTGCACAAGAAGGCGCTGAAGGACGGCGCGGGATTTGCCTTTCCGGGTCATACCGAATTTCTGGCTGATCTCGCAGGCGGCGCCGATGTGGTGATGATGCTGGCTGCGCCGGAATTGCGTGTGGTGCCGGTCACCATCCACATCCCGCTGGCCGAGGTTCCTGCTACGCTGACCGCTAATCTGCTGGAGCGGGCCATTCGCATCACCCATGCCGGGCTGGTCCGCGATTTCGGAATTTCCGCACCGCGTCTTGCGGTGGCCGGGCTGAACCCCCATGCGGGTGAAGGCGGGGCCATGGGGCATGAGGATGCCACCGTGATCGCGCCGGTGGTCGCCCGGCTGGCGGCCGAAGGCATGGCGATCTTTGGCCCGCTGCCCGCCGATACGATGTTCCATCCACGCGCCCGCGCCGCCTATGACGTGGCGATCTGCATGTATCACGATCAGGCGCTGATCCCGATCAAGACGGTGAATTTCGACGGCGGCGTGAATGTGACGCTGGGCCTGCCCTTCGTGCGCACCTCGCCCGACCATGGCACGGCGCTCGACATTGCCGGGCGGGGCATTGCCGAGCCGTCAAGCCTTGTGGCGGCGCTGCGCATGGCGCATGACATGGCGGCGGCGCGGGGCCGGTAAGCCCCGGGGGGTTGCCCCGGACCCGGGATATTTGGACCAGAATAAAAGCAGGAGCCGGTTTCATGGCGACGATCGACGGTTTGCCGCCGCTGCGCGAGGTTATCCGGGCGCATGACCTGGTGGCGAAGAAGCAGCTTGGGCAGAACTTTCTGCTGGATCTGAACCTGACCGCCAAGATCGCGCGGCAGGCGGGCGACCTTTCGGGCTGCGATGTACTGGAGGTCGGGCCCGGCCCCGGCGGCTTGACGCGCGGGCTGTTGGCGGAAGGTGCGCGGCGGGTGCTGGCGGTGGAGAAAGACGCTCGCTGTCTGCCCGCGCTGGCCGAGGTTCAGGCGGCGTATCCGGGCAAGCTGGATGTCATCAACGGCGATGCGCTGGAGGTCGATGTGCTGGCGCATCTGACACCGCCGATCCGCGTGGTGGCGAACCTGCCCTATAATGTGGGGACCGAACTGCTGATCCGCTGGCTGACGCCCGCGAACTGGCCACCGTTCTGGGAAAGCCTGACGCTGATGTTCCAGAAGGAAGTGGCCGAGCGGATCGTGGCGAAGCCGAGGGGCGACCACTACGGGCGGCTCGCGCTTCTGGCGCAATGGCGCTGCGAGGCGAAGATCGTCCTGCATCTGCCGCCCGAGGCATTCACCCCTGCGCCCAAGGTGCATTCGGCGGTGGTGCATCTGACCCGGCTGCCGGGGCCGCGCTTTCCGGCGGATGAGAAGATCCTGAGCCGGATCACCGCCATGGCCTTCAACCAGCGACGCAAGATGCTGCGGTCCTCACTGAAGGGGCTGGGGCCGGACATCGAAGCGCGGCTGGAGGCGGCGGGGATTGCACCGACGGCGCGGGCGGAGGAAATCCCGCTGGAAGGGTTCTGCGCCCTGGCGCGCGAGATGGCAAAATGAAAACGGGGCCGCGTGGCCCCGTTTCTTATTCTGCGGCTTCCGGCTTTTCCGCCTCGGTCTTGGGTTTCGGCGTGCGCGGCTTGCGCGGGGCAGCCGGCTTGCGCGGCTTCGGCGCCTCGGCAGCGGGGGCCTCGGTGGCCGGGGCTTCCGGGGCGGCCGTCACCGGCGCCGAAGGTTCGGCAGGTGCTTCGGGCGTGGCCGCGGGTTCGGCGGCGCCTTCAGTGCCTTCGCCACGCGGGGCACGACGGTCGTATTGCGGACGCGGGCCACGGAAATCGCGGCGGCTACGGTCGCCCTCGCGGCGCTGGTTCTGCCCTGCCTGCGGCTGCCCCTCGCGCTTCATTTCCGGCGTTTCGACCAGCGTGCTTTCCTCGTCAGCGGTCAGCGTCATGGCCTCTGCCGGAACCTCGGGCTGGTCGCCTGCCCCCGGGTCGCGGGCATCGTTCCGGTCGCTGCGGTCCTGATGGCGGGGATTGCCGCCGGACTGGCCGTTGTTCTGGCCGCCGCCCTGCTGGTTGTTGTGGTTCTGATATTGCTGCTGACGCGCCTCTTGCTCGGCCGCCAGTTCGCGTTGCGCCTCGCTGAGCATACGGGTGTAATGCTCCGCGTGCTGAAGAAAATTCTCGGCGGCGACGCGGTCATTCGAGAGCTGCGCGTCACGCGCGAGAATGAGGTACTTCTCGATGATCTGCTGCGGCGTGCCGCGCACCTTGCCTTCGGGGCCGGAGCTGTCGAAGACACGGTTGATGATGTTGCCCATCGTGCGCGGGCGGTTCGACTTCGAACGCGAGCGGGATTTAGAGGATCTCATCTTGTCCTATGATCCGGTAGTCCGGGGTGACTGGCCGACCTGCATCGTCTGCCGCGCGAGGGAAATTCCCTCCGGAGGTATGCTGTCATGCTTTCAGCTTGAAAACGGGGAGCGAGCCAATCGCCCCGCCGCTGAAACCGGAGTAACCATGCGACGTGCTGCGTGACAAGCAGATTCTGCGCAGAAAATTGGGGAAAACCTCGATTTTGTGCCAAAATGGCCGGAAGTCGCCGGTCATTGCGGTGCAATGGCGGAAACGACGCGGTGGCGATTGTCCAGATCGGTGAGGATTCGTGCCTGTGCCAGACCGGCGGCGGTGAACAGCGCGGCAACGGCGGCCCCCTGTGTCGGGCCGATTTCCACCAGAAGCCTGCCCTGCGGCAGCAGATGGTCGCGCGCACCGGCTGCGATGGCGCGGTAGGCATCCAGCCCGTCGCCACCGGGGGTCAGGGCCAGATGCGGCTCCCATTCGCGGACCTCGGGGGAAAGCCCGGCCATTTCATCGGCGGCGATATAGGGCGGGTTGGAGACGATCAGATCGAAGCGACCGCTGATCGGGGCGAACCAGTCGCCTTGCAGGAAGGACGCGCGGTCCGTGAGGCCGAGGGCCACAGCATTGCCGCGCGCCACCTCCAGCGCGGCGTCCGACAGGTCGGTCGCAATTCCCGTCGCCCCGGACCGTTCTGCGAGCAGCGTCAGCAGGATCGCGCCCGAACCGGTACCAAGATCCAGAATACGGGAGAACGGCGCGGCCAGGGCTTCGGCGACCAGCGTTTCGGTTTCGGGGCGCGGGTCCAGCACATCACGGGTGACGCGGAAACTGCGCCCCCAGAACTGTCGCTGCCCGGTGATCTGACTGACCGGCTGACGCGCCAGACGCGCGGTCACGGCCTCTTCCAGCCGCATCGCCGCCGCTTCGGGCAGCGGATCATGCAGCGCCAGCATCACCCGGTCGGCTGAGATCTCAAGCGCATGCGCCATGAGAAGCCGGGCATCCCGTGCGGCATCGGGCAGACCGGCGGCCGTCAGGCGGGCGACAGCCTCGCGATAGGCCAGGGCAGCGGTCACGCCTCCATCTCCGCCAGTTTGGCGGCCTGATCATGCGAAACCAGCGCCTCGATCACCTCGCCCAGATCGCCCTGCATAATCTGCGGCAGGGCGTAGAGCGTCAGGTTGATGCGATGGTCGGTCATCCGCCCCTGCGGGAAGTTGTAGGTACGGATGCGCTCGGAACGGTCGCCGGACCCCACCTGCGCCTTGCGGTCGGCGGCGCGGGCCGAAGCGGCCTTGTCACGCTCCATCTCGAACAGACGGGCACGCAGCACCTGCATCGCGATGGCGCGGTTCTGGTGCTGCGACTTCTCCGACGAGGTGACGACGATGCCACTGGGGATATGGGTGATGCGCACAGCCGAGTCGGTGGTGTTGACGTGCTGGCCACCTGCCCCGCTGGCGCGCATCGTGTCGATGCGGATGTCGGTGGCGGGGATGTCGATGTCGACCTCCTCGGCCTCGGGCAACACGGCGACGGTAGCGGCAGAGGTATGGATGCGGCCCCCCGCCTCGGTTTCCGGCACGCGCTGCACGCGATGGGTGCCCGCCTCATATTTCAGCCGGGCAAAGACGCCCTCGCCCTGCACATGCGCGGTGAATTCCTTCAGCCCGCCAAGATCGGAAAGCTGCTGTTCCAGCACCTCGAAGCGCCAGCCCATGCGTTCGGCATAGCGTTGGTACATCCGGGCCAGATCACCGGCGAAAAGGCTCGCCTCCTCGCCGCCGGTGCCGGGACGGATCTCAAGGATCGCCGGGCGCGCATCGGCGGCATCTTTCGGCAGAAGCGCCAGACGCAGGGCCTGCTCCATCTCGGGGATGCGGTCTTTCAGGCGGGGAAGCTCTTCCTCGGCCAAGGCGCGCATTTCGGGATCGGTCAGTATGGCCTCGGCCTCGGCCAGATCGGCCAGGGCACTGCGATAGGCCACGATTTCCGCCACCACGGGTTTCAGATCGGCATATTCGCGGCTGAGCGCGGCAATCTCGGCCGGGGCGGCGCCCTGTCCGAGCTTCGCTTCCAGATATTCGAAGCGGCGGGTGATCTGGTCGAGTTTATCGAAGGGAACCATGCGACCGATGTGGCGCGAAGGCCGCGCGCGGTCAAGAGGCGGATGGGGACAGCGCGGCCAGCCAGCGTTCGGCGCGCGCCCGGTTCACCCCCATATCGGAATAGCCAAACCGCGCGCGGGACCAGAGCCTGAGGCTGGCGCCTTGCGGTGTGGCGAAGGTTTCGACCGTGATGACATCGGGAAAACCCCAAAGGGCAGACCGCTGCACAAAGGTCATGCGCCCTTCCGCCGGGCTGCCCGCGATCAGGGTCGTGCGCGGCTCGGCCAGCGCCACGGCTTGCAGACGTTCGGCCAGTTCCCAGTCTGTCAGGCCAGGGAACACCGGGGCGGCGATCTCGCCGCCCTCGGGTCGCACCCGCACGTCATTCGGCTTGCCGGTGCGCAGAGGCTCGGCAAGGCTCACATGCCAGTCCGCCGGATCAAGCGGCGCGAACCGCACCGCCAGCGCGAGGCACAGCACAGCCAGCAGCGGCAGACCAAAAGTGACGGCGAGGATCAGTTTCATCGCCGGGTCTTGGCCCAATGGTGCAGGCAGAGGATTTCATAGGCGACATGGGCGCCTGCAATGGCCGTGGCCCCGGTGGTGTCATAGGGCGGCGAAACCTCGACCACATCGCCCCCGACGAGGTTAACCCCCGCCAGATCGCGCAGGATCGCGGCGGCCTGCCAGCTTGCCAGCCCACCCCAGACCGGCGTGCCGGTGCCGGGCGCGAAGGCCGGGTCCAGCGCGTCGATGTCGAAGGTCAGATAGACCGGATGGTCGCCGACGATGGCTTTCACCTTCTCGACGATCCGCGCCACACCGATTTCATGGCATTCGCGGGCGTCGATGACATTCATCCCCAGATAATCGTCGCAGAAGGTGCGAATGCCGATCTGGACGGATCGTTTCGGGTCCACGATGCCGGTCTTCACGGCCTTGTACATCATGGTGCCGTGGTCGATCCGGGTCAGGTCGTCATCGGCCCAGAGGTCGGAATGGGCGTCGAAATGGATCACACTCATCGGGCCGAATTTCTCGGCATAGGCCTTGAGGATTGGCCAGGTGATGAAGTGATCGCCGCCCAGCGTGATGCTGGCGGCGCCCGCGTCGAGGATCGTGCGGATGTGATCGGTCAGCCGGTCGGGGAAATCCGCGACCTTGGCGTAGTCAAAGGCGAGATCGCCGTAGTCGATCACCGCCAGATCCTCCAGCGGATCGGTGCCCCAGCCCTGCGGCGGATCATAAGGTTGCAGGCTCGATGCCTCGCGGATGGCGCGGGGACCGAAGCGTGTGCCGGTGCGGTGCGTCACCGCCTGATCGAAGGGCACGCCGGTCACGGCGACATCCACCCCCGTCAGTTCCTTGGTATATGTCCGGCGCAGAAAACTGGTGGCACCGGCAAAGGCGTTTTCAAAGGCATAGCCGCGCGGGCTTTTACGGGTGAAGGCGGTATCGACTTCGTTCTTGGCATCTTCAAGGGCCATGGAACGCTCCTCGGGTCTGAAGGTCGTCATTCTGGTCATCGGAGACGCGCCGGATCCGGGTGCGGCGAGATTGCCGCCCCGGTCGCCAAAGTCAAGCCTTGCGGCAGAATTTGATCATTTTGCAGTAGCGCGCAGCATCCAGGCTGCCTTTTCATGCGCAGCACAACGCCCGGTCAGCAGATCGGCCGTGACCGGATCATTGCCCTTTTCGGACGCCGCAATCACTTTGCGCATCCGCTTGGCCACCGCCTCATGATCCGAGGCCAGATCCTCGATCATCTCATGCGCCGAGGGCAGCTTGGCCGGGTCGCTGATGATCGAGCCTTTGGCCATGGCATCCAGCTGGAACGGCGCCAGACGACCCAGCGCGCGCATCCGTTCGGCCAGATCATCGGCGGCCCGGAACAGGTCGTTATACTGTTCCTCGGTCAGCAGGTGGATCGGATGGAACAGCGGCCCTTCCACATTCCAGTGATAGGCATGGGATTTGAACAGCAGCCGGTAGGTATCGGCCACGGCCTGCGACAGGCCCTCGGAAATGGCCAGCACATTCACAACCCCGGTGTCGATCCGGTCGGCCTGCGGGACGGTGTCCAGAACATCGGTCATGGCAGTCTCCTTTCCTGATGGCCGGGGCGGGATGCCCCGGCGGTCAGTCAGGCAACGTGCATTGCCGCCTGCGGGTTCCGCTCAACCCAGTTTCACGCCTTCGCGCACCAGATCGTCGGCCACCTGCCGGATGGCACGCTCCAGCGTATCGCCCACCATCCCGACATCCTCGGCCGTCAGGGTCAGCGGCGGCGACATCACGTTCAGATGGCCCAGCGGGCGCACCATCAGGCCCATCGCCTCGCAGGTGTCGGCAATCCGGGTGCCCACGTCCAGATCCTCGGGCAGAAGCGCCCTGGTGGCCTTGTCGGCAACATTCTCGACGCAGATCATCAGCTTGCGGCCGCGCACCTGCCCGACCATGGGCAGCGCCTCCAGCGCCTTCATCCGCGCTTCGAACAGCGCACCCACGCGGGTGGCATTGCCCAGCAGGTCTTCCCGCTCGATGATCTCGATGTTCTTCAGCGCGGCGGCGCAGGCGACGGGATGGCCGGAATAGGTGAAGCCGCTGGTGAACCAGCGCGCGCCATCCGCCGCCATGGCCTGCCAGATCCGGTCGGAAAAGATCAGCGCGCCCAGCGGTAGATAACCCGAGGTCAGCCCCTTGGCGCAGGTGATCATGTCAGGCTGGATGCCGAATTCTGCCTCGCTGGCGAACCAGTGGCCCAGACGTCCGAAAGCGGTGACCACCTCGTCGGCCACGAACAGGATGTCATGCTGTCGGCAGATCGCGGCCATGCGTTGCAGATAGCCTTCGGGTGGCACGATCACCCCGCCCGAGGCCTGAATCGGCTCGGCGAAGAATCCGCCGACCTTCTCGGGGCCGATCTGGGCCAGTTTCGCCCCGAACTCCGCCACCAGCCAGTCGCAGAAGGCGGCCTCGTCCATGCCTTCCGGCGCGCGATAGGGGTTCGGCGCGGTCAGGTGATGGATGCCGGTTTCCTGATAGCGGAAGAATGGCACGCGGTCGCCGGGGCGCTTGCCCACCGATTGCGAGATATAGGTGGAGCCGTGATAGCTGTAATCCCGCGCGATCATCTGCGTCTTTTCAGGTCGCCCCATCGCGGTCTGATAGTAATGCACCATGCGATAGGCCGTATCGACAGCAGTGGAACCCGAGGTGGTGAAATGCACCCGGTTCAGATCGCCCGGCGCAAGGCTGGCAAGCTTCGCCGCCAGCAGCGCCGCCGGTTCGTTGGTCGTGTCAACGAAGGTGTTGGAAAAGGCGAGCCGCGTCACCTGATCGGCTATCGCCTCGGCCATCTCGCGTCGGCCAAGGCCGATATTGGTGCACCACATGCCGCCGATCGCGTCGAAATAGCGCCGCCCCCCGGCATCCCACAGCCAACAGCCCTCGCCCCGCGACATCACCAGCGCCCCCTTCTCCTCGAAGGGGCCAAAGTTGGTCCAGGGGTGCAGGTGATGGGCCTTGTCCATCGCCTGCACATCCTGTGGGCTGGGGCTATTGCGGGGAAAATCGGCGGTCATCACTTGCTCCGTTGCGGTTGGCGTCAGGAGCGACTGTAGCATTTTGATCAAAATTCGGCCAGCCGGAGCCACCTACCAAAGGCTGCGGTTGCATAGATATGGTGGCCTAAAGGTTGATCCACCACGATATGCCGAAGCCGCCCGCTTTAAAGCGATTCGGCTAGGCCAGCCGATCCGGCAGGCGGCGATCCGACATCAGCGCCGAAACCTCCGCATCCGGCATCGCGGCAGCAGCATAGTCAAAGCAGCCCTCGCTCAGGATCTGTCTGGCAGCAGCCTGCACCGCGCCAAAGCCCGTGCGGAACAGTGACCCGCCCAGGCTGATGCGCTTCACCCCGGCCCCGGCCAGTTCCGCTACGGTAAAACGTGCCCCGGTCAGGCCCATCACCACATTGACCGGACGGTCGACCGACGCACAGACACTGCGGATTGCCGCCAGATCACGCAGGCCCGGCGCGAACAGCACATCGGCGCCCGCATCGGCAAAGGCTTGCAGACGCGCGATGGTGTCATCCAGATCAGGGCGCCCCCACAGAAAGTTCTCGGCCCGCGCGGTCAGCAGAAAAGGCTGCCCCTGCACCGCCTCGGCAGCGGCGCGCACCCGTTCCACCGCATGTTCAAAGGGAAAGATCGGGTCGGTGGCGTCGCCGGTCGTATCTTCGATGGAACCGCCCGCCAGACCCGCAGCAAGCGCCAGACGCAGGGTTTCGGCGCAATCCTCCGGCGCCGGACCAAAGCCATCCTCCAGATCGGCGCTGACCGGCAGGTCGGTCGCCGCCGCAATTTCGGCTGCATTCTGCAAAACGCCCCGGCGGCCAAGCGCCCCGGCGGAATCGCGCAGGCCTTGGGCATAGGCATGGCCCGCGCTGGTGGTCGCAAGGGCCGCAAACCCCGCCGCCGTCAGCAGACGGGCCGAGCCTGCATCCCAGGCATTTGCCACCACAAAAGCGCCGGGCGCCTGATGCAGCGCCCGGAACCGTTCAAACTTTGCCGGCTGGTCCATGTGACATCTCCCTTTTCAGGAAGTCTGGGCCAACCGGAACAAATTGGAAACACCTATTTCGCAGGCAGCGCGGTTTCCACCAGCCGGGCAAAGAAGCTGGCCCCGACCGGCGCCGCCTCGTCGTTGAAATCAAAGGCCGGGTGATGCAGCCCCGCGCCCGGCCCGGTTCCGAGGAACAGATAGGCGCCTGGCCGCGCCTCCAGCATATAGCTGAAATCCTCGGACCCCATCTCGCGCCCGGCCTCGGCATTCACCAAAGCAGGGCCGACGACCTCGCGCGCGACCGAGGCCGCGAAATCGGCCTGATCGGCATGGTTGATCGTGGGCGGATAGCCCCAGTCATAATCAATCCGCGCGGTGACATTGAATGCTGCGGCATGCCCTTCGATGATCTCGTAGATCCGTTTTTTCAGCAGCGCCCGCACCTCGGGTTTGAAGCAGCGGATGGTGGCGGCGAACATCGCCTCTTCCGGCACGATATTGCTGGCCGTCCCGGCATGGATCATGGTGACAGACAGCACCGCCTCATCCATCGCAAAGATGTTACGCGACAGGATGGTCTGCAACCCCTGTACCATGGAAACCACGGCCGGAATCGGGTCGATGCATTCATGCGGGGTCGCCGCATGGCCGCCGCGCCCGGTGACATGGACAACGGCAGTATCGACCGAGGCCATCAGCGCCCCGCGTGTGGTCTGGAACTGGCCGAAGGGCAGACCCGGCGCATTGTGGATGCCATAGACCTCGGCGATGTCGAACCTGTCCATCACCCCTTCCTGCACCATGACATTGCCGCCGCCGCCGTCCTCTTCGGCCGGTTGGAACAACAGCGCCACCCGGCCCGAAAACCGCCGCGTCTCGCACAGGTATTTTGCCGCGCCCAGCAGCATGGTCACATGGCCGTCATGACCGCAGGCATGCATCTTGCCCGACACTTTCGAGGCATGTTCCGCCCCTGTCGCCTCGTCGATAGGCAGCGCATCCATATCGGCGCGCAGCCCGATGGTCCGCCCGCCATCCTGCCCGTTGATGATGGCCACGACGCCCGAGGTCGCGATCCCTTCGTGGATTTCATCCACCCCCATCTCGCGCAGGCGCTCCACGATGAAGGCCGCCGTCTGGTGGCACTGGAATTCCAGTTCGGGATACTGGTGCAGATGCCTCCGCCATCCCTTCATCTCTTCGGCGAAATCGGCGATGCGGTTCAGGACTGGCATAAGGTGGACTCCCGGCACGTTTCAGGTCTAAGCCCGGAGGGAAGCCGAAAACCGGAGCCTCCGCAATGCCCAAGCGTCCCCTGCCCCGATCCGAAAGCGACGCCCTCGTGCATGACGCCACGGCAGGCATGCCCCGCCTGCTGGAGATCATGGCCCGCTTGCGTGCACCTGACGGCTGCCCCTGGGACCGCGAACAAGACTTTACCACCATCGCCCCCTATACGCTGGAAGAGGCGCATGAGGTCGCCGATGCCATCGCGCGCGAGGCATGGGACGAGCTGCGGCTTGAACTGGGCGACCTGCTGTTCCAGTCGGTCTATCACGCGCAACTGGCGGAAGACGCGGGGCTTTTCGCCTTCGAGGATGTGGTTTTGGCGATTTCCGACAAGATGGTTGCCCGGCATCCCCATGTCTTTGGCGACGAAAGCAACGCGAAAAGCGCCGAACAGCAGACGGCGGATTGGGAACGGGTCAAGGCCGCCGAACGCGGCCCGGCCCGCACGCTGGACGGTGTGGCCATGGCACTTCCGGCGCTGACGCGGGCGGTGAAGCTGCAAAAGCGCGCGGCGCGGGTAGGGTTTGACTGGCCCTCGACCGCCGAGGTCGTCGACAAGATCGTCGAGGAGGCGCAGGAACTGAGCGAGGCCCGCGACCGGCTGACCGAGGCCGAGGTCTTCGAGGAATTCGGCGATCTGATGTTCGTCGTAGCCAATCTGGCGCGGCACCTGAAGATCGACCCTGAGGCCGCGCTGCGAGCCGCCAATGCCAAATTCACCCGCCGCTTTGGCCGGATCGAGGATTGGCTGGCCGAGTCAGGCCGCAGCCCCGCCGACAGCGACCTCGCGGAAATGGACGCGCTGTGGAACCGGGCCAAGGCGGAGGAAAAGGCAAGAGGCGAGAGGCAGACGCCAAATTCGGCGTGAACGAATATGCAAATTTCTTCCCGAAGAAATTTGCCCGCTCAATTCCGACTCGTTCAGTCAGGCATTGACCCAAGTGAAAGACTCGGGTTATCACGGCGCCAGAATTTTTGACAAAAGAGGTCAACAATGAAGCGCGCCCTGCTGGCACTCGCCCTCTGCTCGACGGCCCTTCCCGTCTTCGCGGACGAAGTGAACATCTATTCGCACCGTCAGCCCGAACTGATCCAGCCGCTGCTGGACGCCTTCACCGCCGAGACCGGCATCGAAACCAACGTGGCCTTCGTGGACAAGGGCATGGTGGAACGTCTGGTGGCCGAGGGCGACCGCTCGCCCGCCGATCTGGTGCTGACCGTTGACATCGCCCGGCTGAGCCAGGTGGTCGAGGCCGGTGTGACCCAGGCCGTCCAGTCCGACGTTCTGAATGCCAATATCCCGGCCGAGTTCCGCGACAAGGATAATCACTGGTTCGGCCTGACCAGCCGCGCCCGCATCGTCTATGCCTCGAAAGAGCGCGTGAAGGACGGCGAGGTCACCGCTTACGAGGATCTGGCCGATCCGAAGTGGAAGGGCCGCATCTGCTCGCGCTCGGGGACGAATGATTACAACATTGCGCTGCTGTCGGCCTATATCGCCCACCACGGCAGCGAAGCCGCGACGCAATGGGCCGAAGGTCTGAAGGCCAATCTGGCGCGCAAGCCCACGGGCAATGACCGCGATCAGGTCAAGGGCATCTGGGCCGGCGAATGCGACATCTCGATCGGCAATACCTATTACATGGGGCAGATGCTGGCTGACCCGGAGCAGCAGGAATGGGCCAATTCCGTTCGCATCGTCTTTCCGGTGTTTGAAGGCGGCGCCACGCATATGAACATCTCGGGCGTTGCCATGACCAAGGCCGCCCCGAACCATGATGCGGCTCTGAAGCTGATGGAATGGCTGTCGTCGGACGAGGCGCAGCGCATCTATGCAGAAACCAACAACGAATTCCCGGTGAAGCCGGGTGTGCCTGCGTCGGAACTGGTGGCAAGCTGGGGCACCTTCACCCCCGATGGCCTGTCGCTGGCCGATATCGCCGGGCACCGCGCCGAGGCGCTGAAGATCATGGAACAGGTCGATTTCGACGGCTGATCCCGGATCCTGCTCCGGCACGGCAGACGGGCGCCTCTGGCGCCCGTTTTTACTATATGGTCAAATGTCCGCTGCCAGAATAAACCTTGCAGGCCGCTGACATGCCAGGCAGGATCGCCGATAAACTCCGGGTTGAACGTGCAACTCCGGCCCTGCTATGCCAGCGTGTCCGACAGAGTCGCACAGGAGAGACCGATGCCTCAAGGCCCGCGCAAGATCATCATCGACACCGATCCGGGGCAGGACGATGCCGTGGCGATCCTGCTGGCGCTTGCCAGCCCCGAAGAGGTGGAGGTTCTGGGCATCTGCGCCGTGGCGGGCAATGTGCCGCTGGCGCTGACCGCCCGCAATGCGCGCATCGTCTGTGAACTTGCGGGCCAGCCCGGCGTGAAGGTCTTTGCGGGTTGCGACCGGCCGCTCAGCCGCAAGCTGGTGACGGCCGAATATGTGCATGGCGCGACCGGGCTGGACGGGCCGCAACTGCCCGATCCCGTGATGCCATTGCAGGACCGGCATGCCGTCGATTTCATCATCGAGACGCTGCGGGCCGAACCCGCGGGAACCGTCACGCTTTGCCCGCTGGGGCCGCTGACCAATATCGCCACCGCCCTGCAACGCGCGCCAGACATCGCCTCGCGCATTCAGGAAATCGTGCTGATGGGCGGCGCCTATTTCGAGGTGGGCAATGTTACCCCGGCGGCGGAGTTCAACATCTATGTCGACCCGCAGGCGGCGGATATCGTGTTCCGCTCCGGCGTGCCGCTGGTGGTGATGCCGCTCGATGTGACCCATAAGGCGCTGACCACCCGCCCCCGGATCGAGGCCTTCCGCGCCATGGGCACCGAACCGGGTCGCATGGTGGCGGAATGGACCGACTTTTTCGAACGTTTCGACGTGCAGAAGTATGGCAGCGAAGGCGCCCCGCTGCATGACCCCTGCGTCATCGCCTGGCTGATCCGGCCCGAGTTGTTCACCGGGCGGCACATCAATGTCGAGATCGAAACGCAGTCCGAGCTGACACTGGGCATGACCGTCGCCGACTGGTGGGGCGTGACCGACCGCAAGCCCAATGCACTGTTCATCGGGGATCTGGATGCCGACGGTTTCTATGCGCTGCTGACCGAGCGCATCGCCCGGCTTTAACCCAGCGGCAGAACCACGGTGAAGGTGCTGCCCTGCCCTTTTTCACTTTCGATGCGCAGCCGTCCGCGATGACGGTTGACGATATGCTTGACGATGGCCAGCCCCAGCCCGGTGCCCCCTTTCTCGCGCGAGCGGTGGGTATCGACCCGGTAGAACCGTTCGGTCAGGCGCGGCAGGTGCTGCGCCTCGATCCCTTCGCCCCTGTCGCGCACCGCCACCGAGACCGCACCGCCCGGCGATCCGGGCAAAGCCGCCTCGCGGCCGATGCTGACGGTGACCAGCTTGCCGGGCGTGCCGTATTTCACCGCATTCTCGACGAGATTGTGAAACACCTGGGTCAACTGGTCCGCATCGGCCCTCAGCTTCACCGGCGCCGAGCCGCCGGTCAGTTCCAGCGTCACCCCCGCCTGTTCGGCCATCGGGCGCAGCGTCGTCAGCACGCTGGCCAAAAGACCCGACAGATCGACCACGCCCTCGGGCCGCATACGCTCCTGCGATTCCACCCGGCTGAGCGACAGAAGATCGCGCACCAGCCGGGTCATCCGTTCGGCCTCGCGCGACATGATGCCCAGAAACCGCTCGCGGGCATTGGCGTCGTTCTTCGCCGGACCTTGAAGGGTTTCGATGAACCCCAGCAGCGCGGTCAGTGGCGTGCGCAGCTCGTGGCTGACATTGGCCACGAAATCCCGCCGCAACTGGCCGATCAGCTCCTGTTCCGTCACGTCGAAGAAACTGCACAGCGCCCCGCCTCCCGGCGTCGGGCCGACGGTGATGTCATAGACCACCTCATGCGCGCTGGGGCTGAGATTGCAGCGCAGATGCTGTTTCTCGCCGCCGTGCATGACTTCTTCGATCGCGGCCACCAGCGCCGGCTGGCGCAGGCTCAGCCCGAAATGCCGCCCGACGGCCTGTGGCCCCAGAAGGACCACCGCCCGCGCATTGGCCACACCGATCCGCATGTCGGGGCCGACATGCAGCATCGGCAGGGGCACCGCCTGCATGAAAGCCTCGCGTTCCGCCACGATCCGCGCCGTTTCACCATCCATGTCCTGCATCCGCTCGGGCCTCCCGGGTTGAGGCAGGCTTACCGCCCTCCTGCCCTTGCCGCAACAGGAAGCCCTGCCCGATGACCGAACACCCGCCCGATCCCCCGCAGAATGTGCTGGTCATCGACTGCCCCGAGGCCATGCGGATCGCCGAAAACCTGGAGCCGCCGCCGATGGTCATTTCCATCGCCTTCCGGCAGCTCAGCCGCACGCTGCTGGAGGTTGTTGCCCCGGATTGCGTCGCCCTGCCGCTGCTGGGCAGCGGCTTTGACGCGGTGCAGGTGATCGAGCGCCTGCGGACCTTCGGCTACACCGGCCGGATCTGCGCCATCGCGCCGGACCTGCCCGATGCGGCCCTTGTCGCGGCAGAACTGACCGCGCTGGCCGACGGCCTTCCGGTTCATGTGATCACGCCGGGGCAATACCCCGGTTACAGGTCGCGCTGATAGATCCAGTCATGATCCGGGTCGTTCCGGAACCGCCATTTGCGCAGCGGCCCGGCCATGACGTTGAGGTAATACATCTCATAGCCATAGGGCACGCCGCAGGGATGATGCCCCTTCGGGACCAGCGTGACATCATGGTTCCGCACCGCCATGGTCTCGTCCAGGCTGCCATCCTCGGTATAGACCCGCTGCACGCCGAAGCCCTGCGCCGGGTTCAGCCGCATGTAATAGGTCTCCTCCAGATAGGTCATTCGGGGGAAATCATCCTCGTCATGGCGATGACTGGGATAGCTTGACCAGTTACCGGCGGGGGTGAAAACCTCGGTCACCAGCAGGCTGTCAGCGACCTCCTGCATCTCCATCGCGATGTTGTTGACGAAACGCGTGTTGGCACCCTTGCCGCGCGGGGTCAGCGTGATGCCGTCAGGCCCCAGCCGCCGCACCGGATGACCACCCTTGCCCGGCGCGGAACAGACTGCCAGCGTGCAGGAGGTGGTGGCCTCCGCCGACCAGTTGCTGCCGTTCGGCACATAAAGGCAATGCGGCGGCGTCTTCTCGAAAACATCCATCCTCTCGCCCATTTCACCGAAGGCAATACCGGCGGCCGTCAGCCGGGCCCTGCCCTCGACCAGCACAAGGATGACTTCACGCGTGCCCGTCGTCTCGGCCACGCGGTCCCCCGGCTCAAGGCGATAGAGACCGAAGCCCACATAGCCCCAGCCCGCGCTGTCGGGGGTCACGTCATGCACCTTGCCGCGTGTACCCTGCGGCCGCGCCAGAAGATCGCCCATCCTTCGCCCCTTCATCTGTTCCAAAATATCCTCGGGGGTACGGGGGGGCAGACAGCCCCCCGTCTTCGTCACCCCTCACATCAGCCCGCTGGCCCGCGCCAGCCGTTTCAGCGTAGCGAGGCCCAGCGTCTGATACATCAGCGGATTGCAGCGCCTCGGGTCCTGCTCCGCCTCGATCACGATCCAGCCGTCATATCCGGCGGCCTTGAGTATCCGCATCAGCGGCGCGAAATCCACCCCGCCTTCCTGATCCCCCGGCACCGTGAAGGCGCCCGCCCGCACCGCCTGCAGAAAGCTCATCTCCTCCGTCCGGGCCCGGTGCACCACATCGGGGCGGATGTTCTTGGCATGGAAATGCCGGACCCGGCCGATATGGCGGCGCAACACCGCTTCGGGGTCGCCACCGCCAAAAGCGCAATGCCCGGCATCGAACAAAAGCTGCACATGCGGCCCCGTCGCCGCCATAAGCGCGTCGATGTCCTCCGGCGTTTCAATGATCGTGCCCATGTGGTGATGATAGACCAGCGTTACCCCTTCGCCCGCCAGATAGGCCGCGAAAGCCTCCAGCCGCGCCCCGAAGGCGTGCATCCCGGCCGCGGACAGCATGGGCCTCTCGCGCATTGGCCGTTCCGCCTCGCAATGGATCGCGTTCGAGGTTTCGCAGACGATGCAGACCTTGCAGCCATTGTGCTTGAGTTTTGCCAGATGGCCCTGCACCGCCGCGATTTCATCGGCCACCGTGCGGGTCAGCAGCTCCGAGGAGTACCAGCCCGAGACGAAGCGCAGCCCGTACCCCGCCAGCAACGCGCGCAGCGCCTCCGGGTCGTCGGGCCAGCGATGTCCGTTCTCGATCCCGTCAAAGCCGATCTGGCGTCCGGCCTCGTCAAGGATCAGGGCAGTTGGAATATGCGCGCCGATGCTGGGATCGTAGTCATTGGCCCAGGCGATCGGATTGGTGCCAAAGCGGATCATGGCTGCGTCCTCAGTTCGTCAGCCGCGCGCGGGCGGTGTTGGCGATGTAGCGCTCATAGGCCTCCCGCATCGTGTCACGGTCGCCCACTGCGGGAACCGCCACTTCCCAGAAATGACCGTGCGGGCCCGCGACTGTCTCGATGCCGGTGCCCGGAAAATCACGGGCGGTGGTCTCGATCACGATGACGGTGGGTTTCTGCCGGCCCCGTGCTTCGCGGATGGCGCGCTGCAAGCCTGCCAGACCCGCCACCTTCACCGCATGCGCCCCCATCGAGGCCGCATGGGCCGCATAGTCGATCCGGGGCTGATCCTCGATCAGGCAGTCCTCGTAAAGATTGTTGAAGGCCGCCCCGCCACAGCCCAGTGTTTGCAGCCGGTTGATACAGCCATATCCCCGGTTGTCGGTCAGGACCACGGTAAAGGGGATGCGCCGCATCACCGCCGTGGCCAGTTCGGCATTGGCCATCATGTAGCTGCCATCGCCCACGAAACAGATCACCTCGCGCGCAGGCTGCGCCAGTTTGAGCCCCATGGCCCCGGCCAGTTCATACCCCATGCAGGAGTATCCGTATTCCATGTGATAGCCGCCCGGCGCCGCCTGCCACAGCAGCTTCAGCGCGCCCGGCATGGTTCCGGCGGCGCAAAGGGCGATGGTCGCCTCCGTACTGACCGCCTGCACGGCGCCGATCACCTGGGCGTCACTGGGCAGCGCATCCTCCGCCACCGGGGCGCTGCAATGGGCATCGACTGCCCGCAGCCAATCGGCCCGCGCCGCGGCGTCGACGCCGGCGCAATAGCCTTCCAGCAACGGCGACAGCGCCTCCAGTGCGATCCTGGCATCGGCCACAAGGCTCAGGGCACCATGCTTGGCCGCGTCATAACCATGGACGTTGATCGAAACCAGCCGCGCATCCGGCGCGAACAGCGTGCGTGAGCCGGTGGTGAAATCCTGCAAGCGCGTGCCAATGCCGATCACCAGATCCGCCGCGCGCAACGCCGCGTTGGCGGCGGCAGAGCCATCGACGCCCGCTGCGCCAAAGTTCATCGGATGGGCCTGCGCCAGCGCCGACTTGCCCGCCTGCGTCTCGGTCACCGCAATCCCATGGCGGCTGGCGAAAGCCGCCAGCACGGCCTCGGCGCCGGAATAGATCACCCCGCCCCCGCAAAGGATTACCGGACGCTCTGCCGCCCGGATCTGCGCCGAAACCTCTGCAAGCTCTCGGGCATCCGGGGCCGGACGCCGGATGTGCCAGACCTTCGGCGCAAAGAAGGCCTCCGGCCAGTCAAAGGCCTCGGCCTGCACATCCTGGCAGAACGCAAGGCAAACCGGGCCGCAATCCGCCGGATCGGTCATCACCCGCAAGGCACGGGGCAAGGCGGTCAACAGGTGTTCGGGCCGCTGGATGCGGTCGAAATAGCGCACCACCGGGCGGAAACAGTCATTCGCGCTGACCGTGCCGTCGTCGAAATCCTCGACCTGCTGCAAGACCGGATCGGGGCGGCGACTGGCAAATACATCCCCCGCGATGAACAGGACCGGCAGGCGGTTCACATGCGCCAAGGCCGCCGCCGTGACCATGTTGGTCGCCCCCGGCCCGATGGACGAGGTAACGGCATGGGCCTGACGCCGTGCCCGTCCCTTGGCGAAGGCGATGGCGGCATGGGCCATGGTCTGTTCGTTCTGTCCCCGCCAGGTCGGAAACGGCGTATTGCCGCAAAGCTGCCCGTGCAGGCCCTGGTGCAATGCCTCGCCCAGCCCTGCCACATTGCCATGGCCGAAGATCGCCCAGCAGCCTTCGATGAAACGTTCGCCCTCGGCGGTCATCTGGACCGACAGCCATTTCACCATGGCCTGCGCGGCGGTCAGCCGGATGGTCTGTGTCATGCTCCCGCTCCGTTCTGCGCACGCGCGCTGTCCCAGACCTGACAAAGACCCTGATACCGGGCCACCATCGCCGCAATCGCTTCGGCATCGCCGATCTCGCCCCGGAGCCAGCGCCGGGCGGCATCGGCAAAAATGGTGCGACCCACGGCGAAACCGCGCACCAGATCGTGCCGCGCCGCAAGGGCAAAGCTCTCGGCAAGCTGGTCTGCCGGGGCATCCAGACCCAGGACGACAATGCCGCGCACATGCGGGTCATTTTCCGTGATCGCTGCGCAGGCCTTTTCCCAGGCGACGGCAGAGGTGAAGGGTTCCAGCTTCCACCAGTCAGGATAGATCCCGATCTCGTAAAACCGCCGGATCAGCCGGGCCGAGGTGTCATCTTCCACCGGCCCCACCTTGGAGGGAATGATTTCCAGCAACATTTCCAGACGGTTGCGGCGGCAGGCGTGGAACAGACGCGTCACCGTCGCCTCCTGTTCCGCCCGCGTCTCGGGCGGGTCATCAGGGTGGCAGAAGCACAGAACCTTCACCACCTGCTCCAGCGGCCATTCCGAAAGCCCGCCGTAATCCGGCCCGATCTCGGGTTCCAGTTCCAGCGGCCGCGAGCCCGGCCATTCCACCGGACGCCCGATCCACAGCCCCGAACCGGCAGCCGCGTAAAGCGCCTGTCGCCCCAGACGGCCATCGCAGAGGATGCCATAGCCTGGCCTCCCGGCCTGAACGCTTTTCGCAGCTTCCAGACACAAGAGCTTGAACGCGCCTATCTTTTCGGGCGTCGCGCCATCCATCGCCTCCATCTGCATCCGGTGGTCGAAGGCGAAGACCCGCATGGTGGACCAGTCGCCATGGCGATTGGTCGCCCAGTGCACCTGCTCCAGCGCCGCATCCTTGCGCAGCGCCTTTTCCCGCACCCCGCGGCTGAGGAAGTAATTCATCTCCTCAAGGCTTGGGTAGGCCGGGGTGCAGCCATGGCGGCTGACGGCAAAGGCCCCGCAGGCATTGGCGTACTTCAGCGCGACCGGCCAGCTTTCGCCATCCAGCCAACCCTTCAGCAGACCCGACATGAAGCCGTCGCCCGCCCCGAGCACATTGAATACCTCGATGGGGAATCCGGGGCCGGTTTCGCCGTCCTCCAGTTTATCAGGAATGGCGCCGGTGAAGGCCACCGCCCCAGCCGCCCCGCGCTTGCAGACCAGAACCGCGCCCGAAACCGCCCGCACGGCCCGGAGCGCTGCCACCGTATCGGTACTGCCACCCGCGATGTGAAACTCCTCTTCCGTTCCGACGATCAGGTCGAACAGATGCAGCGTGGATTGCAGCTTCGCCGTCACCGCCGCACTGGCGATGAAGCGGTTCTCGCCATCGCCATGCCCGGACAGACCCCAGAGATTCGGGCGATAGTCGATATCCAGCGCGGTCTGCGCGCCGCTTTCGCGCGCCAGATACAGCGCCTTCAGGACCGCTGCCTCGGTCCGGGAATGGCTCAGATGCGTGCCGGTCGCCACAACGGCGCGCGCCTCAGCGATGAAGGACGGGTCAATATCATCTTCGCACAGCGCCATATCGGCACAGTTCTCGCGGTAGAAGATCAGGGGGAACTGGCTGTCATCGCGGATGCCCAGCAGAACGAGCGCGGTCAGCCGCTGGGGATCTGTCTTCACCCCGCGCACATCGACACCCTCGCGCGCCAGTTCCTCGCGGATGAAGCGCCCCATGTGTTCGTCGCCGACACGCGTGATCAATGCCGATTTCAGCCCCAGACGCGCGGTGCCTGCCGCCATATTGCAGGGGCTGCCACCGATGTATTTCTGGAACGATCCCATGTCCTCCAGCCGGCCACCCACCTGTGCGCCGTAAAGGTCGACCGACGACCGGCCAATGGTGATCACATCCAGCGTCTTCATCCACCCCTCCCTGCCTGCCGCACCCAAAAGGCGCGACTCCCTTAATGGAATATTTATTCCATTTTGATCTGCAAAGAAAGCAGTTTCACGCGCTGTCCCGCGCACTCCCC
The DNA here is from genome assembly GCF_014652195.1 of Gemmobacter nanjingensis. Lineage (NCBI taxonomy): Bacteria > Pseudomonadati > Pseudomonadota > Alphaproteobacteria > Rhodobacterales > Paracoccaceae > Gemmobacter > Gemmobacter nanjingensis. The sequence continues at coordinate 409,175 of NZ_BMYI01000002.1, read as the reverse complement.
ACGGAAACGGCCAGGGCCAGAGCGAGCGCAATGGTTGCCGAAAGCGAACGGAATGCCCCGAAATCCACCTCTGGCACGGTCAGGATGGCATCCGAAAGCGGCACCAGCGGGCTTGAGGCATGATCGGTGATTGCCACCACTGCAACGCCCCGCTCCCGCGCCTCGGTCGCCAAAGCCAGCGTTTCCTCGGAATAGGGCGCGAAGGTGATGGCGACCAGCGCATCGCCCGCGCGCAACGCAAACCTGTGATCGAGCTTGCCCGCCCCATCGTGCAACATCGCCGGAACGGACATTTTCTCAAAGACATACGCAAGATAGCTCGACACCGGATAGGCCCGGCGGAATCCGGCGACATGCAGCATCCCGGCCCCGGCCAACAAAGCGACCGCCCGCGCGAGCGCGGCTTCGTCTGTCGCTTTCGCCAGGGCCTCAAGGCTCTGCCGCCCTGCCTCGACAAATTCCGCCAGAAGCGCTGCCGGGCTGCCCGCCCCGTTCTGCTTCAGGTTTTTCAGCCGCGTTGCATAATCCGGCCGCCCCGGCGCATAGGCCTCGCGAAACAGCTTCTGCATTTCGGAAAAGCCTGAAAACCCGAGGATCTGGCAGAAGCGCATCAGGGCCGAGGGCGGCACATCCGCCCCCGCCGCCAGTTCCGCCACCGTCGACACGGCGATCCGGTCCACATTCGCGGCGATGTGATCGGCGCATTGGCGCAAACGCTTGGGCAAATCGCCCCCGATCTGCGCCAGACGATCGTGAAACTCCTCGACACTGGCAGGCGCCGCTACCGACGCGTCAACATTCGACATGGATCACTCCCCGACAGATTGACTGCAGGCTAGCAGAATTGGAAAATTTATTCCACAACGAAGCACTGCCGACCCCGATCATGCCCGCATCAAAGCAAACGGCGCGAGGGTTGCCCCCCGCGCCGTCCGTTTCATCCGATCCAGGCTGATCCGGATTACATCGCCACGCGGCGCTGGTCGTCGCGGCGCGCAGTCAGCTCCTCGGAGACGAGGAAGGCCAGTTCCAGCGATTGCGAGGCGTTCAGACGCGGGTCGCAGGCGGTGTGGTAGCGGTCGCTCAGGTTCTCGTCCGTTACAGCCCGCAGGCCGCCGGTGCATTCGGTCACGTCCTGGCCGGTCATCTCGAAATGCACGCCACCCGGAATGGTGCCCTCAGCCTTGTGGATCGCGAAGAACTCGCGCACCTCGCGCAGCACCGAATCGAAGGGCCGGGTCTTGTAGCCCGAGGCCGCCTTGATGGTGTTGCCGTGCATCGGGTCGCAGGACCAGACGACATTGGCACCTTCTTCCTGAACGGCCTTGATCAGGCGCGGCAGATGCTCGCCCACCTTGCCGGCACCGAAGCGCGCGATCAGGGTCAGCCGGCCAGCCTCGTTCGCCGGGTTCAGCTTCGCCATCAGCACCTTCAGATCCTCGGCCGTGGTCGAAGGGCCGCATTTCAGGCCGATAGGGTTCAGCACGCCACGGCAGAATTCGACATGGGCGCCGTCGGGCTGACGGGTGCGGTCGCCGATCCAGATCATATGGCCGGAGCCCGCCACATTCTGCCCGGTGATGGAATCGACACGGCAAAGCGCCTCTTCATACTCCAGCAGCAGCGCCTCGTGGCTGGTGTAGAAGTCTACCCGGCTCAGTTCATGCGCGGTGTCGGAATTCACCCCGGCTGCATTCATGAAGTCGAGCGCGTCCGAGATGCGGTTCGACAGTTCGCGGTAACGCTCGGCTTTGTCATGTTCGGCAAAGCCAAGAGTCCAGCTGTGAACGCGGTGGATGTCGGCAAAGCCGCCGGTCGAGAAGGCGCGCAGCAGATTCAGACTGGCCGCCGCCTGGGTATATGCCTGCAGCATCCGTGCCGGATCGGGCACGCGGGCATCGGCAGTGAAGTCGAAGCCGTTGATGATATCGCCACGGTAGCTCGGCAGCTCTACGCCGCCCGCCACTTCGGTCGGCGCCGAACGCGGCTTGGCGAACTGGCCCGCCATGCGGCCGACCTTGATGACCGGCACCTTGGCGCCATAGGTCAGCACGACCGCCATTTGCAGCATGACGCGGAACGTGTCGCGGATATTGTCGGCGCTGAATTCGGCGAAGCTTTCGGCACAGTCGCCGCCTTGCAGCAGGAAGGCCTTGCCCTCGGCAGCCAGTGCAAGCTCTTTCTTCAGACGGCGCGCCTCGCCCGCAAAAACGAGGGGCGGATATTTCGCAAGCTGTGCCTCAACGGCAGTGAGTGCGGCCTGATCCGGATAGTCCGGCATCTGGACCCGCGGCTTTGCGCGCCAATCCGATTTTTGCCAGCCCTTCGTCATGGGGTGTCTCCGTGCGTTAGCGGTAATCCGACTGCCTATAAGGAGTCGTGTCGGAAATGCAAAGAGCCAAGCAAGGATCGCCCCTTGAAGGGGGGGCTGTTTCCTGCCTAGATGTGCCGAAATCGACGCAAACGGGTCGCATGATGTCCAGCCTGCCGCGCAAAGCCACGTCTATCGCCAAGGATGCAGCGCCGCGCCGCTTCATTTTCCTGTTGCTGGACCGTTTTACCATGCTGTCTTTTGCCGGCGCGATCGAACCCCTGCGCATCGCCAACCGCGTTGCGGGGCGTCAGATTTATACCTGGAAACTGGCGGGCGAAGGCGGGATGGAGGCGACCTGTTCCAACGGCGCATCCTTCAAGCTCGACATGGGGCTGGACGAGATCGACCGCGAGGATACCCTGCTGGTCTGCGGTGGCATCGACATTGGCCGGGCCACCACGCGCGGCGTCACCGGCTGGCTGCGGCGCGAGGCGCGGCGCGGCGTGGTGATGGGGGGGCTGTGTACCGGCGCCTATTCGCTGGCCAAAGCCGGGCTGCTGGAGGGGCGCAAGGCCACGATCCACTGGGAAAACCAGGACGGATTTCTGGAAGAGTTCGAAGAGGTCAAGCTGACCAAATCGGTCTTCGTGATCGACGGCAACCGGCTGTCCACCGCCGGGGGGACCGCCTCCATCGACCTCATGCTGAAGCTGATCGCCGCCGACCATGGCGAGGATCTGGCGAATACCGTGGCTGATCAGCTGATCTACAGCTCGATCCGCACCGATCAGGATACGCAGCGTCTGTCGATCCCGACCCGGATCGGCGTGCGGCATCCCAAGCTCAGCCAGGTCATCCAGAAGATGGAAAACAACATCGAAGACCCGATGAGCCCGGCCGATCTGGCCGAGGAAGTGGGCATGTCCACCCGGCAGCTGGAGCGGCTGTTCCGCCGCTACCTGAACCGCAGTCCGAAGCGGTATTATATGGAATTGCGGCTGCAAAAGGCGCGCAATCTGCTGATGCAGACGGATATGAGCGTGATCAACGTGGCCCTGGCCTGCGGCTTTGCCAGCCCGTCGCATTTTTCGAAATGCTACCGGAGCCACTATAATACCACGCCCTACCGCGAGCGCGGAACCCAGAGCGGGATGCCCGGAATCGGGACGCGGCTGTCGATCTGAGGTCGCGTCAGACGGCCAGCGGGTCCGGCCCATAGGCATTCGGACCCGCCGTGCCGCGCAGGCTGGCCCAGGCAAGCAGGAACAGCACCCCGATCATAGGGATCAGCCCCAGCAGCAGCCACCAGCCTGATTTGCCAAGATCATGCAGCCGCCGCGCCCCGAGCGCCAGAATCGGCAAAAGATTCACCAGATGCCAGATCGCCCCCAAAAGGCCCGGCGAATAGGTATAACGCATCATGCCCGGCCCCGTTATCATCTGGCTGGTACCGTCGATCTGCGAGATCAGTGCCGCGACAACGATCTGAAACGGCACGAACCACCAGAAGTCCGACCGCGCCGCGCGGCCCTCAAAACTGGCATAATTGCGATAGGCCGATTTCACGGCATCGACAGCGGTCATGCGGGCCTCCGGGCAATACGGTCCAAATCTGGCGCAGACAGCGCCCGCCGTCCAGCACCTTTGCCTCAGGGCGCCATGCGATAAAGCGCGCCGTTTTCCACTGACAGGAACCAGATCGCACCATCCGGCCCTTCGGCCACATCGCGCAGACGGCCGGTTTCCTCCGCGGCGATACGCTCTTCGGCAAATCCGGTCCCGGCAGGCCTGTCGGGGTCCAGTCGGCTGAGGAAACCGCTGTTCAGGCTGCCGGTGAACAGATCGCCCGTCCAGTCAGGCACCAGCGCGCCGGAATAGACCATCAGGCCAGAGGGCGCTATGGAAGGGTCCCAGTAATGCAGGGGCTGCTCCATCCCCTCTTTCCGGGTGCCCTCGCCAATGGGGCTGTCATCATAGTTCACGCCGTAGCTGATGACGGGCCAGCCATAGTTGCGCCCCGGCTGCACTGCGTTCACCTCATCCCCGCCGCGTGCGCCATGTTCGACGGTCAGCAAGCGCCCATCCGGCGCCAGCTCGGCGCCCTGAACATTGCGGTGCCCCAGCGAATAGACGCCGGGTTGCCAGCCCGGCAAGGACGTCGCCGGGCTGCCGTCGCGGTTCAGGTGGATGATCTTGCCAGCCGCCTTCGTCGCCTGCTGCGCCGCCATGCCCGCAGGGCCGGTGCCCCGGTCGCCGGTGGTCAGGAACAGCGTGCCATCCGGCACCTCCACCAGCCGGGCGCCGAAATGCCGCCCGCCGCGATAGCCCTCGGCGGTAAACATCAGCCGGAAATCCTCCAGCCGCGTCTCATCCTGCGAGAGGTGGCCGCGCCCCACGGCGGTCGCCGCACCGCCCTTCACGGGCGCGGCGAGGCTGAGCCAGATTTCACGGCTTTGCGCGAAATCGCGCGGCACCAGAACATCCAGCAATCCCCCCTGCCCACGGGCGAAAACCTCAGGCAGCCCCGCGATGACCTGGCGCGTCTCGCCCCGCAGCAAGGTCAGTTGGCCTGCCCGCTCGGTCACCAGCACCGCGCCATCCGGCAGGAAGGCCAAAGCCCAGGGCTCCTCGAATCCGGTGGCAACCGGGGAAATCTGCATCACGCCGGCCGAAGTCTGCACTTCGCCCGCGATCACACCACCCGCGAGCATGACGCCCAGACCTACAACCGCCGCATAGCGAAAATGACGCATCGTCAACTCCTTGCCCTGTCGGTCAGAGTTAGGCCGGAGCCGCCGCATGACCAGCAAATCGCCGGATCATACGGGCGAAATGACGAAACCCGGCCTTTTCTCTTGCGGGAACCAAACCGCACGGCAATCTGGCGTCAGTCTGCGCGGAGGATCGGCATAAGCCTGTCAATTGGGCACTTTCCTTTTATCCTCCTGCATTCTAGCCTTGGACACAGACACGTCCGACATGGGAGTCAAAAATGAAAAAACTGCTGCTTGCCACCGCGGCGACCGCTCTTGTTGCGGGGGCCGCATCGGCCGAAGAAGTGAAGATCGGTGTTCTGCTGGGCTTCACCGGCCCGCTGGAATCCACCGTGCCGAACATGGCCAACGGTGCGGAACTTGCGATGAAGGAAGTCAGCGAATCCGGCAAGCTGCTGGATGGCGCGACCGTCACCCCGGTGCGCGGCGACACCACCTGCGTCGACGCCGCTGCGGCACAATCGGCAGCCGAGCGTCTGGTGACCTCTGACAAGGTTTCCGGCATCGTCGGCGGCGACTGCTCGGGCGTGACCGGCGCAGTCCTGCAAAACGTCGCCCGCCCGAACGGCATTGGCATGATCTCGCCCTCGGCGACCTCGCCCGCGCTGTCGGCGGCCGAAGATGACGGCCTGTTCTTCCGCACTGCCCCGTCCGACGCCCGTCAGGGCGAGGTGATGGCCGACATCATCTCGGACCGTGGCGTGAAGGAAGCTGCTGTCACCTACACCAACAACGACTACGGCAAGGGCGTTGCCGAAAGCTTCCAGAAGGCTTTCGAGGCCAAGGGCGGCAAGGTCACGCTGGCCGCGCCGCATGAAGACGGCAAGGCCGACTATTCGGCTGAAATCGCGGCGCTGTCCTCGGCTGGCGGCGAGGTTCTGGTGGTTGCGGGCTATGTCGACCAGGGCGGCAAGGGCATGATCCAGGCTGCGGTCGACTCCGGCGCCTTCTCGACCTTCTTCCTGCCCGACGGCATGTATGGTCAGAGCCTGATCGACGCCATCGGCGCGCCGCTGAACGGCTCCTACGGCGACGTGCCCGGCACTGACAGCCCCGGCGCGGCGAAATATGTCGAGATCTCGAATGCTTCGGGCTTCGACGGTGCCACCGCCTATTCCGGCGAAAGCTATGATGCGGCGGCGCTGATGATGCTGGCCATGCAGGCGGCTGGTTCGACCGACTCGAAGGAATGGTCGAAGAAAGTGTTCGACGTGGCCAACGGTCCGGGCGAGCAGATCCTGCCGGGCGAACTGGGCAAGGCGCTTGACCTGATCAAGGAAGGCAAGGACATCGACTACGTTGGTGCCACCGCCGTGGAACTGATCGGGCCCGGTGAATCCGCTGGCAACTTCCGCGAATATTCCGTCACCGACGGCGCTTTCGTGACCGACAAGTTCCGCTGATCGCGGTCGATACGACCATAAGGTGCGGCCCGGGTGCTCCCCGGGCCGTTGCCGTAACGCATGTGCCACAGGGCTATCGGGGACCAACTCCGAAGCACGAACCCGGCACCTTGGGGGAAGATAACGGATGATCGTTGTCGAAAATCTGCACAAGCATTTCGGGGGCTTCCATGCCGTCGACGGTGCCTCGCTCGAAATCCGGAAAGGCTCGATCACCGGGCTGATCGGTCCGAACGGCGCGGGCAAGACCACACTTTTCAATGTCATCGCCGGAAGATACCAGCCGACCTCGGGCCGCGTCCTGATGGCGGGCGAGGATATCACCGGCCTGCCGCCGCACGAACTGTTCGGCAAGGGCCTGTTGCGCACCTTCCAGATCGCGCATGAGTTCGGCTCGATGACGGTGCGCGAGAACCTGATGATGGTGCCCGCGCTGCAATCGGGCGAACGGCTGTGGAACGCCTGGTTCCGCCGCAGCTCGGTCGCCGCCGAAGAGGCGCGCATCCGCGACAAGGCGGACGAGGTGCTGGAGTTCCTGACCATCAGCCATCTGGCCGACCAGAAGGCCAGCCAGATCTCCGGCGGGCAGAAGAAGCTGCTGGAACTGGGCCGCACCATGATGGTGGATGCGAAGATCGTGTTCCTTGACGAGGTGGGCGCAGGCGTGAACCGCACGCTGCTGAACACCATCGGCGACGCCATCGTGCGGCTGAACCAGGAACGCGGCTACACCTTCTGCGTCATCGAACATGACATGGATTTCATCGCCCGCCTCTGCGACCCGGTCATCGTGATGGCCGAGGGCAAGGTGCTGGCGCAAGGCACGGTAGACGAAGTGAAGAACGACGAACGGGTGATCGAGGCCTATCTGGGCACCGGCCTGAAGAACAAGGTAAAGGAGGAAGCCGCCCATGGCTGAGCCCTTCCTGATCGGCGACGGTATGACCGGCGGCTATGGCGCGGCCGACATCCTGCACAACTGCACCATTGCGGTGGAAAAGGGCCAGATCGCGGTGATCGTGGGCCCGAACGGCGCGGGCAAATCCACCGCCATGAAGGCGGTCTTCGGCATGCTGAAGCTGCGCGGTGGCCGTGTGGTGCTGGATGGCGAGGATATCACCACGCTCACCCCGCAGGCGCGGGTCCACAAGGGCATGGGCTTCGTGCCGCAGACGCACAACATCTTCACCTCGATGACGGTGGAGGAAAATCTGGAAATGGGCGCTTTCATCCGCGAGGACGGCTTCGCCGATACCATGGCGCAGGTCTATGACCTGTTCCCCATCCTCAAGGAAAAGCGCCATCAGGCGGCGGGTGAGCTTTCGGGCGGCCAGCGGCAGCAGGTGGCGGTCGGACGCGCGCTGATGACGCGACCCAAGGTGCTGATGCTGGATGAACCCACGGCAGGCGTATCGCCCATCGTGATGGACGAGTTGTTCGACCGGATCATCGAGATCGCGCGCACCGGCATTTCCATCCTCATGGTGGAACAGAATGCCCGGCAGGCGCTGGAGATCGCGGACAAGGGCTATGTCCTTGTGCAGGGCGCCAACCGCTTCACCGACACCGGCAAGGCCCTGATGGCCGACCCGGAGGTCCGCCGTTCCTTCCTCGGGGGCTGAGCCATGGATATTCTCAACGCCCTCGTGGCTTTCCTCAACTTCGTGTTCATTCCGGGCCTCGCTTATGGCAGCCAGCTTGCGCTGGGTGCGCTGGGTGTGACGCTGATCTACGGCATCCTGCGGTTTTCCAACTTCGCCCATGGCGACACCATGGCCTTTGGCACCATGGTCACCATCCTCGTGACCTGGTGGTTTCAATCCATCGGTATCGGATTTGGTCCGCTGCCCACCGCCCTGCTGGCCCTGCCCTTCGGCATTGCCGCCACAGCGACGCTGCTGCTGCTGACAGATCGTGCGGTCTATCGCTTCTATCGCAAGCAGAAGGCCGCACCGACCATTCTGGTGATCGTCTCGCTGGGGGTGATGTTCGTGATGAACGGCATCGTCCGCCTGATCATCGGGGTCGAGGATCAGAACTTTGCCGATGGCGCACGCTTCCTGATCACCGCAGGCGATTTCAAGACCATGACCGGCCTGACTGAAGGTCTGGCCATCAAGACGACGCAGGCCGTGACCGTGGTGACCGCCGGGCTGACCGTGGCCTTCCTGTTCTGGTTCCTGCAAAAGACTCGCACCGGCAAATCCATGCGCGCCTTTTCCGATAACGAGGATCTGGCGCTGCTGTCGGGCATCAACCCCGACCGCGTGGTGCAGGTGACCTGGATTCTGGCAGCCGCCATGGCGACCATCGCGGGCGTGCTCTATGGCCTCGACAAGAGCTTCAAACCCTTCACCTATTTCCAGCTTCTGCTGCCGATCTTTGCCGCAGCCATCGTCGGCGGTCTGGGCAGCCCGCTGGGGGCGATTGCCGGGGGCTTCGTGATCGCCTTTTCCGAAGTGATGGTGACCTATGCCTGGAAAAAGGTGGCGACCTATCTGCTGCCTGACAGCATGGCGCCGGATGGTCTGCTGCAACTGATGTCGACCGATTACAAATTCGCGGTCAGCTTCTCGATCCTCATTCTGGTGCTGATCTTCATGCCTACGGGCCTGTTCAAGGGGAAATCGGTCTGATGTCGAAGAACCTTTATCTCTTCGCGGGCGTTGTGGCGCTGTTTCTGTTTACCGGGCTGGTGCTGACCAGCTGGAACCAGACGCTGCTGATCCTGAACTTCGCACTGGTCTCTTCCATCATGGCGCTGGGGGTGAATATCCAGTGGGGCTATGCGGGTCTGTTCAACACCGGCGTCATGGGCTTTGCCGCGCTGGGCGGTCTGGCCGTGGTGCTGGTGAACTCGCGCCCCGTGCCCGAGGCATGGTCCGCTGGCGGCTTCGGCATTCTTGCCGGTCTCGCCCTGGGCGCCCTGACGATCGCCGCCACGATCTTCCTGCGCCGCCGCATGGTTAAGGGCCGCGCCCGCAGCCTTGCAACGGTCGCGCTGCTGGTCGGGGGCTTCTTCCTGTTCCGCGCGGTCTTTGACCCGGCTGTCGATGCGGTGGAGGCGATCAACCCGACGATCCAGGGCAACCTTGGCGGCCTTGGCCTGCCGGTTCTGCTGGCCTGGCCTGCGGGTGGCCTGCTGGCCGCACTGGCCGCCTGGGGCATCGGCAAGACGGCGCTTGGGCTGCGGTCCGACTATCTGGCCATCGCCACGCTGGGCATCGCCGAAATCATCGTTGCGGTGATGAAGAACGAGGACTGGCTGGCGCGCGGCGTCAAGATGATGGACCTGAAGGAACGGCCCTGGCCGGTGCCTTACGAGGTCAGCCTGCAACAGAATCCACGCTTCCTTGAACTGGCGACGAACTGGGGCTTTGATCCGGTTTCGGCCTCGTCTGTGGTGGTGAAGCTCTGCTACATGGTGATGATCCTCATCGTTCTGGGCCTCTTGATCTGGCTGTCGGAACGCGCGCTCAACAGTCCCTGGGGCCGCATGATGCGCGCCATCCGCGACAACGAAGACGCCGCCCGTGCGATGGGCAAGGATGTGACGAAGAAACACCTGCACATCTTCATCCTCGGCAGCGCGGTCATCGGCATCGCGGGCGCCATGCTGACCTCGATGGACGGCATCCTGAACCCCGGCACCTACCAGCCGCTGCGATTCACCTTCCTGATCTGGGTCATGGTGATCGTGGGCGGCTCGGGCAACAACTGGGGCGCGCTGCTGGGCGGCCTGCTGGTCGGCTGGCTCTGGCTGATCGTGGAAACGCTCGGGCCGATGGTCATGGGCGGTATCACCGCCGGAATGGCCCCCGGCCCGCTGAAATCGCATCTGGTAGACAGCGCGCAACATATGCGCCTGCTGACCATGGGCATCATCCTGCTGCTGGTGCTGCGCTTCAGCCCGCGCGGCCTGATCCCCGAGAAGTGAGCGAAAGCGATACGATCCGGCAAGGGGCGCCTGCGGGCGCCCCTTCGCATTTCCGGGAGCGCCAGATATTTGCGACACATTCGCGTCGCAAAACCGCATGACCCTTTGCCCTGCCCCGGCCATTCTGGCGCAAACCCGCAGGGAGTCCCTCCATGAAAACCCATACCCGCGTTCTGGTCATCGGCGGCGGAGTCGTCGGCTGTTCGGTCCTTTACCACCTGACAAAGCTCGGCTGGTCCGATGTCATGCTGGTGGAACGGTCGGAGCTGACCTCGGGCTCAACCTGGCATGCGGCGGGCGGCTTTCACACGCTGAACGGCGACACCAATATGGCGGCGCTGCAGGGCTATACGATCCGCCTGTATAAAGAACTGGAAGAGATCACCGGCATGTCCTGCGGTCTGCACCATGTCGGCGGCATCACGCTGGCCGACAATGCGGCGCGGTTTGAACAGCTAAAGGCCGAACGCGCCAAGCACCGCTACATGGGGCTGGATACCGAAATTCTCGGCCCGGCCGAGATCGAGAAATTCACCGACGGGATGGTGAACCTCGAAGGCATCATCGGCGCGCTCTACGATCCTCTGGATGGCCATCTGGACCCGTCGGGCACCACCCATGCCTATGCCAAGGCCGCACGGATGGGCGGGGCCGAGATCGTTCTGCACAACCGCGTGCTGGAAACCAACCCGCGCCCCGATGGGTCATGGGAGGTCGTCACCGAAAAGGGCACGATCATCGCGGAACATGTGGTGAATGCCGGCGGCCTCTGGGCGCGCGAGATCGGCGCGATGGCGGGCGTCTACCTGCCGCTCTTGCCGATGGCGCACCAATACCTCGTCACCGACGACATTCCCGAAATCATGGACATCCTGAAATCGGGCCGCGAATTCCCGCATGTGATGGACCCCGGCGGCGAAAGCTATCTGCGGCAGGAAGGGCGCGGTCTGTGCATCGGCTTCTATGAAAAGCCGTGTGAGCCGTGGAGCGTTGACGGCACACCGTGGAATTTCGGCCATGAACTCCTGAACGAGCAATGGGACAAGATCGAGGACAGCGTCGCCTTCGCCTATCGCCGCTTCCCGGTGCTGGAACGCTCGGGCGTGAAGCGGGTCATCCATGGCCCCTTCACCTTCGCCCCCGATGGCAACCCGCTGATCGGGCCGGTGCCGGGGCTGCGTAACTACTGGTCCGCCTGCGCGGTGATGGCAGGCTTCAGCCAGGGCGGCGGCATGGGCCTTGCACTGGCGCAATGGATGATCGAGGGCGAGGTCGAGCGCGACCCGCGTGGCTTCGACGTGGCACGCTTCGGCAACTGGACTTCGCCGGGCTATACCGTGCCGAAGGTCATCGAAAACTATCAGATGCGCTTCAACGTGTCCTATCCGAACGAGGAACGCCCCGCTGCCCGGCCCTTCCGCACCACGCCGATGTATGACATCTTCGACGGTATGAATGCCGTCTGGGGCCAGCAATACGGGCTGGAAGTGGTGAACTATCACGCGCTGCCCGGCGAGCCGCGGCTGGAAACGCCGACCTTCAAACGCTCCAACGCCTGGGAGGCGACGCGTCAGGAGGTGCTGGCGGTGCGCGAGGGCGTCGGCATCAACGAGGTGCAGAACTTCGGCAAATATCTGGTGAAGGGGCCGAAGGCGCGCGCCTGGCTCGACCGGATCATGGCAGGCGCGATCCCGAAACCGGGGCGGCTGTCGCTGACGCCGATGCTGGCGGAAAGCGGCAAGATCATCGGCGATTTCACCGTCTCCTGCCTGTCAGAAACCGAATTCCAACTGACCGCCAGCTATGGCGCGCAGGGCTGGCACGGCCGCTGGTTCGAACAGCATCTGGAAGAGGGCGTGACGGTCGAGAATATCTCGGACGCGCGCTCGGGCTTCCAGATCGCCGGGCCGAAGGCGCGCGAGTTGCTGGCCCGTGTCACCCGAGCCGATGTCAGTGCCGAAGCCTTCCGCTTCATGGATGTGAAGCGCATGACCATCGGGATGGCCAATTGCATCGTGCAGCGCGTCAGCTACACCGCTGATCTGGGGTTCGAAATCTACACCGACCATATGTCGGTGCGGCACCTCTGGCATACGCTCTGGTCCGCCGGGCAGGATCTGGGCCTGCGGCCCTTCGGCATGCGGGCGATGATGTCGCTGCGGCTGGACAAATGGTTCGGAAGCTGGGGGCGCGAGTTCAGCCCGGATTATACGCCGGCCGAAACCGGGCTTGACCGTTTCATGCGCTGGAACAAGGACTTCATCGGCAAAGCCGCCGCGCTGGCGGAAAAGGAGGCCGGGCCGAAGCGGCGTCTGGTCAGCTTCATCGTCGATGCAGCGGATGCCGATGTGGTGGCATGGGAGCCGATCTGGCTGGACGGCGCGGTGGTGGGTTTCTGCACCTCGGGCGGGTTCAGCCACTGGACCGGGAAATCGGTCGCCATGGGCTTCCTCCCCGCCGACAAGGTGCAGGACGGGCTCGTCTGTGAGATCGAAATTCTGGGCGAACGCCGCACCGCAACAGTACATCTGGCACCGCTGTGGGATGGGGATGGCGCACGGATGCGCGGCTGACACACCACGCGCAGCTTGACAGGCGGGCGCAAAATCCGTCGAAAGCTTCTGCAAATTTCTTCAGCAGGAAATCTGCCCCCGGTCCCGGCCGGGGGTTTCTGTCAGGGAGGGCGGAGTGTTGCTGACGACCGTGATCCTTGCCGCTGGCGCGTCCAGCCGGATGCGTGGCGGCGACAAGCTGCTGGAAGTGGTGGAGGGGCAGCCCCTGCTGCGCCGCCTCGCAGAGGCCGCGATCCGCGCGGGCGGGCCGGTGCGCGTGGTGCTGCCAGCAGACCGGCCAGAGCGGCAGGCGGTGCTAAAGGGTCTGGCGGTCGGGATCGTGATTGCCCGTGACGCCGCCAGCGGCATGTCGGCCTCGCTGCGTGCAGGCATTGCCGGGCTGGACGGCCCGGTGATGATCCTGCCCGCCGATATGCCGGAACTGGACCGGGAAGCGCTGCGACAGATGCAGGCCGCGCAATCCGCTGCGCCGGAGGCAATCCTGCGCGGAGCCAGTGGCGACACCCCCGGTCATCCGGTGATCTTTCCGGCGGATCTGCTGCCGGAACTGGCCCGGCTGAATGGCGACGAAGGCGCGCGTGCGGTTATCGCCGCCCATCGCGGGCGCCTGCGGCTGGTTCCGCTGCCCGGCCGGGCAGCGCTGACCGATCTGGACACGCCCGAGGACTGGGCGCTCTGGCGGCAGGGGCGTTAGCCCCCCCTCAGGCCATCAGCAAGACCCGCGCCTCATGTGCCCGCAGGCTGCGCCTGGCCGACAGGAACGGGCGATACTGCCCGGCTGCCAGTTCGGGGAACAGCGCCAGAAGTTCATTGCGCTGTGCATCATCCATGCCCGCCAGCGTCATGTCGCCGGGCTGGAAGCTCTCGCTCCAGGCGCCATCGGCCCGCACGATTTCGTGCCGGTCGAACATCAGGTGAATATAGCTGACCTGCTGCGGCATCGCTCGCGTGACTCCGGACAGGCCGGTCAGGTGGGTCGCTGCCACCAGAACCTCATGCTCGCCGAACAGCATCTCCGCCCGGTGGCCGGTAAACAGGATGCGGTGCTGCGGGCTGACCATCATGTCGCGCAGCGGCAGTTCCCCCCCCAGCGCACCGCGCGCGATGCGCACAGGCGCGAAATTGGGATGGGCCTGCAATTCGGCCCCCGATAGATCGCGGCGCCCGATCCAGCGGACTGGCTGATAGCCGTTGTCACGGGTGAGAACCAGATCACCTTCCTCAAGCTGTTCCACCCGAACCTCGCCCCGCTCTGTCACGATAAGGCTGCCCGGCGTGAAACAGGGTATGACCTTCTCGATATCAGTGAAGGTCATAGTCCCGATGACATTGCCGTCGGTATCAAGGAACTGGACGGTGCCATTTTCGGGATTGGCACTGTCGTAGATGATGTTCGTCAGATCCTTGCCCCAGGCGCTGAGGTCAAGGGTGTCGAAATCATCGCCGCCGTTCCCGCCATCGACCACCGCGCCGATCCCGGCCCCGGCGCCAAGGGTGATCGTATCGCGGTCATCGCCACCGGCAACGGTATCGGCTCCGCCGTCAAGCTGGATGTTGTCATCCCCGGCGCCACCGTCGAGCAGATCATTGCCCGCGCCGCCGCTGAGCATGTCATTACCCGCGCCGCCGTAAAGCTGATCGTCGCCCGCATCGCCGGACAGCATGTCATTGCCGATACCGCCGGTCAGCAGGTCATTGTCCAGCCCACCGAACAGCCGGTCATTGCCGTCGCCGCCATCCAGCGTATCGGCCTCGCTGCCACCGTAAAGCGTATCGCTGCCACCGCCACCAGACAGGCTGTCGGTGCCGCTGCCGCCGGTCAGCGAGTCGTCGCCCGTGCCGCCATCAAGGACGTCATTGCCCTCGTCGCCCTGCAACACGTCATTGTCGGCGCCGCCCGCCAGCGTGTCATCGCCCAGACCGCCGACCAGTGTATCCTCTCCGGCGTCGCCCAGCAGCGAATCCGAACCGCCCTCGCCATAAAGGGCATCGTCCCCCTCGCCGCCATAGACCGTGTCATTGCCCGCGCCGCCTTCCAGCAGGTCATTCCCGGCCTCGCCATAAACCTGATCCGCGCCATCGCCTGCGCGCACGGTATCGTCGCCAGCGCCCGCCTTGACCACGTCGTCGGCATTGCCGAACTGGTTGTCATTGGCGTCGATCATATCGCCTTCAGGGTCGCCCGTGTAAGACCCGTCGATCAGATCATTGCCCGAGGTGCCCTCGACGATGAAATCGGGCGGGAAAACCTGTGCGCCATCCACGAACAGATTTTCGATGTTGAAGAACTGGAGCGTTTCACCCGAGGCGTAATGCACCACGCCGTTTTCGGGGTTCAGCAGATCCCAGGCGATATGGTCGATGTTCGTGACATGAAGCGTATCATTGTCGGTGCCGGTGGTGACTGCCTCGCCACCATCGACATAGTCGCCTGCGCCGCCATAGAAGACGTCGGCGTCCTCCTCGCCCAGCATCGTGTCGTTGCCGGTGCCGCCGTAGATCGTGTCATTGCCGTCCGAGCCTTGCAGCAGGTCGTCGCCTTCATCGCCATGAACGATGTCATCGCCACCCGAGCCGGTAACGCTGTCGTTGCCCGCGCCACCAAAGACGGTGTCGGTGCCATAGCCGCCAAAGACGTGATCGTCGCCAGCGCCGCCAAAGACCGAGTCGTCATCGGCCCCGCCATAGACAGAATCGTTCCCCGCACCGCCATAGACCACATCATTCCCGGCGTCGCCGCGCAGGAAGTCATCCCCGTCGCCGGCATCGAGCGAGTCATTGCCCGCATCGCCCTGCATGTAGTCATTGCCGTCGCCGCCCAGAACGGTGTCGTTGCCGTCACCGCCATAGAGGTTGTCATTGCCGGTGCCACCGATGATGGAATCATGGCCCGCCCCGGCAAATACCTCGTCATTGCCGCTTCCGGCGTCGATGTAGTCATTGCCGGTGCCGCCCGTGACGAAATCGGCGCCGCCCCCGGTGAAGATCTGGGTATTGCCGGTCGCGGCCGAGGCATTGACGTTGTCGTTCAGGTCAGTGGTGACCAGTTGCTCCATCTCGGAAAAGGTGCCTGAAGCACCGCTGCCGAAGGTGAAGCTGCCCGATTCCGTCCCGCTGAAGTTGACGTTGACGCCCGATCCGGCTGCCGTCAGCTCAAGCCGGTCCAGATCACCGGGATTCTCGCCGCCCACTGCCGTCACGGTGCCCGCATCGCCCGCAATGGTGAACACGTCATTGCCGGTGCCGCCATAAAGCGTGTCGTTGCCGGTGCCCCCGGTGGTCAGCCCTGCCGTGAGTGTATCATTGCCCGCGCCGCCATAGACCAGATCATCCCCGGCGTCACCGGCCAGGCTGTCATTGCCGTCGCCCCCATCCAGCGTGTCATTGCCGTCGCCCCCGGCCAGGACGTCATTGCCGGTTTCGCCCAGCACGCTGTCATTGCCCGCGCCGCCCGCAACCGTATCGTTGCCGGTGCCGCCATAAACCGTATCATTGCCCAGGCCCGCAGCGATCTGGTCATCCCCGCCATAGCCATAGATCGTATCGTTCAGCCCGTCGGTCCCGTCGATCTGATCGCCGTTCACATCGGTATAGCCGGGATTCATCACATCGTTCCCGGCCGTGCCGTCCACCGGCCCGGCAAAGACGATCCGCTCGATCTGGCTGAAGGTCAGCGTACCGCCCGAGGCCAGCGCGATAGTGCCGGATTCGTTGTCGCCGCCCGCATAGGTGATGGTCGAACCCGCCTCGACCACCAGCACGTCATTGTCATTGCCGGTTTCGCCGCCAATGATCGTGTCGCCCGCGCCACCCCAGATCGTATCGGCATCCGCGCCGCCGGTCAGCAGGTCATTGCCCGCCCCGCCATAAAGCACATCATTCCCCGCGCCGCCGTCCAGGGTATCGTTGCCGGTGCCACCATCGACTGTATCATTGCCCGCCCCCGCGATCAGCGAGTCATTGCCATCGCCCCCGCTGACAGAGTCGTTGCCCGCCCCCGCATCAATCGTGTCATTGCCCGCCCCGGCAAGGATCGAGTCATTCCCCGCCCCGGTCGCCACGCTGTCGTTGCCGACGCCGCCGTAGACGGTATCGTTGCCTGATCCGAGCGTGATGCTTTCAATCTCGCCAAACCCGGCGGTACCGCCGGTTGAGGACAGCGTGCCCGCTTCGGCCCCCGTGAAGGTCAGCGTCACATTGGTGGTCAGCGCCGAGGCGTCGATGCTGTCGCCCGTGGTTTCAGAGGTCTCGCCGCCGAGGATCGTGTCATTGCCATAGCTGCCGGAGAGGACGAACTTGTCATCTCCCGCGCCACCGCTTTGCACATCCGCGCCGCCGCCGCCGGTGATCGTGTCATTGCCGATGCCGCCATAAAGGCTTTCGGCCCCGGAGCCGCCGGTGATGCTGTCATTGCCCGCCCCGCCGTCCAGCAGGTGCCCGGTCGTGCTGGAGGCGGCGTTGATCGTGTCGTTGCCGCTGCCCCCATAGACGTTCTCGATCTCCGAGAAGGTGGTGGAGCCGCCGGTATAGGTTGCGGTGCCATTCTCGTTGCCCGAGAAGGTCACGTTGATGCCGGTGGAGATAAGGCTGCCGTCCAGCGCGTCGCCCGCCGTTTCGCCGGTTTCGCCGCCCACTACGGTGTCTGACTCGCCAGTGCCACCATTTGTCAGGTAGAAGCGGTCATCCCCGGCCCCGCCGGACAGGCTGTCATTGCCAAGGCCGCCATTCAGCGTGTCATTCCCCGCATCGCCGAACAACGTGTCGTTCCCGGCATCGCCCAGCAGCGAGTCATTGCCGTCGTCGCCGTGGATCAGATCGTTTCCGGCCCCGCCGGAAATCGTGTCCGCGCCCTCGTCGCCATACAGCCGGTCCGACCCGTTGCCGCCGGAGATCGAGTCATTGCCACTGCCGCCATAGACAATGTCATTTCCCTCGCCGGAGGTGACGGTATCATTACCTGCCCCCGCATAGACAAGGTCGGCGTTGCCGGTCGTGCCCTGCACTCCCAGACCGTCATTGTTGTCGATCCGGTCGCCATCCGGGTCGCCGGTATAGTTCGTGTCGATCACGTCATTGCCCGACGTGCCCGAAACGATGCCATCCTTCGTCACCGAGGTCGAAGTATGGATGGTGACGAAGCCAACATCGGTATTTCCCATCCCGTCGGAAACGGTATAGGAAAACGGTTCATTCCCGGTCGTCCCGTTCGAGAAAATGGTGATCGTGCCATCCGCGTTCAGCCGGACCTGCTGGCCTGACGGCAGGGTGATCGTCTGCCCCGCCACGACATTCTGGCCATTGATCTTGGTGATGGTCAGGTTCGAGCCGGAGGGATGTTCGTCGTTCGCCAGAATGTCGAAGCTGCGCGACGAATTGGTCAGCAAGTTGACCGTATCATCATTGGCCAGCGTATAGGTCTGCACGCTGTCGCCCATGATGAGCAGGTTGGAATCGTAGACCGCGTCGCCGCCATCCGCGATGCCGATCTTGATCGTGTTCACCTGCCCCGCATTCACCGGCGCCTTGATCGACAGCACATAGGTCAGGCCGTCCATCTCGGTGTTATACTGATCGGCGGTATTGTCGCGATAAAGGTTCTTGTTGAAGCCAGAGTTCACCGTATCGATGGCCACATTGCCCGAGGTCGAGACACTGATCGGGGCGAAAACCCCGTTGACCCAGACGCCGAAGGCATCGTTGACGCCCTGGTTGATGTATTCCGGGTATTCCTCCGAGGCGAACACGAACTGCATCGTGATCATGTCACCGTCAGGCACGAAGCTGGCCTGAAGGATCGCGCCGTCATAGGTATTGACCCCGGACACCGCATTGAGTTGCGCGTCGCCGTCCACACCGCCGGCCATGTCGGTGCCGGTGTTGGTATTGACGTTGGTGTTTGTCGTCCCCGAGCTGTTGGTGAAATCCGCCGCATTGCCGGTTGACAGGATCACCCCGGTGTCCGTGGGCGAAACCCCCGCAATCGTGGTCAGCGCGCCGGTATAGGTCGCCGAGGAAGCCGCCGCCCCGCTGTAGGTCGCCGTACCGCTGACAAGCTGGACGCCATTCCCGAAGATGGCATTGAACATCTGCTCCGCAGTTGCGGCGGTATTGATCGAAAGTTCGGTTGCAACCGGCATGGCGTCACTCGTTCACGGTTTGAGGGAGGGAAGGCGGAAAAGAAACGGCGGCAAGCGGGCATGTTCCGGCACCCCGCCAAAGCGGCGGGCGGTTCGGCAACAAAGGCAATCCGGGGCTTGCGTGACCCATTATCCGATCCATTTCTAAATTCATGTCCGCCCCCATCCGCCCCTGCGGGCAGACGACAGGCTGGTACAGGATCGGCTTAGGCGCCGATCATGGCTGAATAGTGGTTCTGGATGGACAGATTATTGACTTCGTGCCCTTTGGAGGCACCGAATACGGCAAAATAAAGACACTGTATTTAAAAATAAAATCAATAAGTTGCCGCGCGATCTTCGTTTCCCTTGCGGAAACTGCCTGTGTATCTTTTTTCAAGACCTGAAAGCAAAAAGGAGCCCGGAAGGGCTCCTTTTCTGAAGGTATGCGCTGGCCGCGCCGGTCACTTCACCAGCAGGCGCGCCTCGTGCTTTTTCAGCGTGCGCCGCGCCGCGCCGTAAGCCTCGCGGCCGACATCGGATTTCAGCTCGGGGAAGAGCTCGTAAATCTCGTTGCGCTGCGCATTGCCCATGCCGTTGAGCGTATAGTCGCCCGGCTGGAAGCTTTCGGTCCAGGCGCCATTCGACAGAACGACCTCGTGGCGGTCGAACATGAAGTGGATATAGGTCGTCCCCATGCTGTCCACCTCGTGCACCCCGCGCCCAGCGACCAGATGCTTGGCGGCCACCAGAACCTCGTGCTCGTCGAAGTAAAGCGCGGTACGGTCGTTGGCCACCAGAACACGGTGGTTCGGGCTGACCATCATGTCGCGCTCCGGCAGGCCGTTGCCGAGGCTGCCCTTGCGGATCAGGATCGGCTTCAGATGCGGGTTCAGCGACAGGTCGGTCCAGTTCAGCGCCTTCTGGCCCACCCAGCGGATCTGCTGGATGCCGTTGTCGCGGGTGATGACCCGGTCACCGGCTTTCAGCTCTTCCACCGGCACCTCGCCACGCGGGGTCGCGATCAGTGTGCCGGGGGTGAAGCAGGGGATGACATTCTCGATATTCGTGAAGGTCATCGTCCCGGTGACATTGCCATCGGCATCAAGGAAATCGACGGTGCCGTTTTCCGGGTTGTCGGCGGCATAATGCACCACCAGCGGACCGGCGCTGCGCAGGTCGAGCGTGTCGTAATCGTCACCCCCCTCGCCGCCGTCGATCACATCGCCGATCCCGTCATTGGCCGAGCCGATGACGAAGGTGTCGCGATCATCGCCACCCGACAGGCTGTCTGCCCCCTCGCCGCCGAGGATCGTGTCATTGCCCTCGTCGCCGTAGATGGTGTCCTGATCAATGCCGCCGTCCAGCATGTCATTGCCGACACCGCCATAGAGGACATCATTGTCGTCCATCCCGAAGATGGTGTCGTTGCCCAGACCGCCATAGATCGTGTCCATGCCATTGTCGGGGCGCAGATCGGTCGCATCGGGAATGTTCAGCTCGTCCGGGTAGGACGGATCAAGGCCGCCATAGGCAAGGTCATCGCCATGGCCAAGGTGGATCAGGTCGGCCCCTTCGCCGCCGATAACGGTATCATCGTCGCGGCCGCCATAGATCGTGTCGGCGTCGATGCCACCGTCGATCAGGTCGTTCTCGTCACCGCCGTAGATCAGATCGGCATCATCGCCGGTCCGGATCGTATCATCGCCATCGCCACCATAGACGGTGTCCATGTCGTTGAACGGATTGGCGTCATCCGGGTAAAGCCCCGGATAGCCCATATCCGGGCGCGGAATGCCGGTGGCAGAAGTGTCGATCAGGTCATTGCCCTGGCCGCCGCGCACGATATCGCGGCCATTGCCGCCATAGATCGTGTCATCGCCATCCCAGCCCACGATCGAGTCATCGCCCGGCCCGCCATAAACCAGATCATTGCCCGCTCCGGCAAAGACCGTGTCATCGCCCAGACCGGAATAGACGGTGTCATCACCTTCGCCCGCGCGCACGCGGTCATCATTCGGGTCGTCGCCCGGAATGATCGCGTCATTGGCGTCGATGCGGTCGCCATCCGGGTCGCCGGTATAGCTGGTGTCGATCAGGTCATTCCCGGCCGTGCCATCGACCCAGCCGTCGCGCGGCGGCGGGGCCACCGTGACGGTCACCGTGGCGGTGTCGGTCAGGCCATCGGGATCGGTGATGGTGTATTCGAAGGTCGCATCACCCGAGAAGCCCGCGTTGGGGGTGAAGGTGATCGTGCCATCGGCATTCACCGTCACCGTACCATCCGGCGAGGTTCCTGCCGAAACCACCGACAGCGGATCATTGTCGACATCGGTGTCATTCGCCAGAACGGCGATGACCACCGGCGTACCCGCATCGGTGTTGGCGTGATCGTTCACCGCATCCGGCGCGTCGTTCACCGGGTTCACCGTCACCGTCACGGTGGAGGTTGCGGTATTACCGTCGGGATCGCGGATTTCGTAGGTGATGGTATCCGTGCCGTTGAAATCGGCGTTCGGCACATAATGCAGCGTGCCGTCGGGATTGACCGTGACCGTGCCGTTCGTCGCCGAGCCGGTCGTCACCGTCAGGGTCTGGCCCTGCGGATCGGTGTCATTGGTCAGCACGTCGATATCGACGGGCACATCCTCGTCGGTTTCGGCGGTGTCGGGATTGGCAACCGGGTCCTGCGACTGGTTGTCGACGGTATCGGAGATCGAGAAATACTCGACCGAACCCGCAAAATGCTGATCAATGTTGTTCAGCATGTTGGGGTTGGAATGCGCCTGCCCCGCGCCGATCATCCAGGGCTGGTCAATGCCCTCGCTGCTCTGGTCCATGGTCAGGCCGGGCGGAACCGCATCGTCAAAGCTGGTGCCCTGGGTGAAGTTTTCCAGATCCAGATGACCGCCGTTGGCCGCATCCCAGGAATAGGTCAGCTTGATCTCGTCGCCCGGCGCCGAGAAACCCGGCCCGGTGGTGAACACAGTCGAGCTGGTATCCGTTTCATGCGTGATGACGATGCTGCCATCGTCCAGCAGCTCCACCCGGTAGCCACCGGGGGTTTCGCCGACGCTGTCGCGCGACAGGATGGTCTGGGTGCCCGAAACCGGGTTTTCCGACGAGGAAAACTGGATTTCCAGCGTCCCGCGATCCAGCTGGAAGGCCGGGTTCGGATAGATCTTCACCAGATCATTGTCACCGTCCAGAACAGCGCGGGTGCCGTCAGAAGCGGCTCCGTTCAGGTAAATCCCGTCCTGCGCCCCGTTGTCGAGAGCCGAGTCGCGGGCGTGGGTGTCCGTATCCTCGAAATTGTAGAGCGCGAAAACCGGCATCGTCTTTTCCCCGTTTCAGCGCGGCCCGTACGGCCCCGCCCGATCAAATGGACCCTTGCGGGCATGTGACCGGCACAAACCACGAGGGCGTGCCGGGAAGCCAACCGTTCAGAGTTCGGAGAAGAAAAAGTGCCTGAAATCCGGCATCACGAAGCGGCGCGTAAAATACGCGCACAGCAAAATGATTGTACGAAGCCTGGCAGCTCTTTTCACAACTCCTGCGTCAACTGACGCGCACCCTTTACGGCCGCCCCCACGGCCAATGTCCTTCCCAGAAAGACATCCTATGGATACCTCTTGTTCGGCGTGTCGAAAAGTAAATTCTCCACATTTTCGCCGCTTAGCGCGCATTCCGGACACGTCACCGCCCAGTCTTCGCCATATTTTTGCCCCATTTGACGCTGGATTGTTCGCGTGATGGACGCAGTTCCGGCGCGTTCACGGATACGAAAATGCGCGTCTTTATTGGGACTTTTCGTCACATCCCGACGCATCCTCTGGTCGGCTCCGCACAGGACTGTTCCCACGGCGGAAACAGTGGCTCCGCCTTACTTTACGGTAACCAGGACCAGAGTTTTGCCATGATGTTTAACCTTCCGTTCACTCCGAAGAACCAATCCGGCGCTCTGACAGGGATAGGACAGGCTAGGGAGACGGCCCGAAAAGCCGAAATCCGAATCACACGCAGAATCACGGCGAAAAGAAGGCAGGATCGGAGCGGGGTATGCCCGCCGCAAAACCTGTGCGGGAATTCGCCCGGACGGGCGACCGTGCAGCGGCGATTTTCGCCACCTCGCGCGGCGCGGGTCAGAGGGCCTGGAACTTTCGCTATCGGGTCGTACGGGGCGCGGCACCGTTGCGGCAGGCCGGTCCCGATTGGTGCGGGCGGTGGGACTCGAACCCACACACCTTGCGGTAAGGGTGTTTGAGACCCTCGCGTCTACCATTCCGCCACACCCGCATCGCCAACCGATCTATGGGGCGGCGACGGGGCTGTCAAGCGCGGCCGCGTGCTGTGTCAAAGCTGCCGGGCAGCGAAGGTGTCGCATTGCCCCATGTCGCCCGAGCGATAGCCGCGCAGGAACCAGCGTGACCGCTGTTCAGAGGTGCCATGGGTGAAGGTATGCGGCATCGGGCGGCGCCCCGCATTGCGTTGCAGCGTGTCGTCGCCAATCTGCCGGGCGGCCTTCACCGCCTCCTCGATATCGCCTTCCTCCAGCGTGCCGAACCGCGCATCGGCCTCGCGCGCCCAGATGCCGGAAAGGCAATCGGCCTGAAGCTCGATCCGAACCGAGATCGCGTTGCTTTCAGCCTGGCTGGATTGCGCCCGCACCTGATTGGCGCGGTTCAGGATGCCGATTTCGTTCTGCACATGGTGCGCGACCTCATGCGCCACCACATAGGCCGCAGCGAAATCGCCACCCGCGCCCAGTTGCTGCGACATGGTAGTGAAGAAATCGGTATCCAGATAGACCTTGCGGTCGGTCGGGCAGTAAAACGGGCCGGTCGCGCCGCTGGCATCGCCGCAGGGCGAAGGCGTCACGCCCTTGAACAGCACCAGCACCGGCGGACGATATGCCTTGCCCACCTGTTCGGGAAAAACGTGGCCCCAGACCTCCTCGGTATCGGCCAGCGTGACCGAGACGAACTCGCCCGCCGCCTTGTCAGCGGGGCTGAGATCGGCCTGCGTGGTCTGGCTCTGCGGCGCCGAGCCTGCGCCCTCCAGCAGCGGGGTGACATCGATGCCAAGGAAATAGCCGATCAGCAGAACGGCGATCACGCCGACACCGCCCATGGCCCCGCCGGCGCTGCGCATGCCGCGACGATCCTCGATGTTGCGGCTGCCGCGCCGACCTTTCCATTCCATGTGAAACTCCCTGCCCCGTTACGCCTGCGACCCTCAGGCGCAGATTACCCCGATGCCGCCGCATCGCAAGCGGCTTGACCTCGCCCCTCCGGCGTGATGAACCCCAACGGACAACAGGCGGGGCGGTTCCGATGATCAGGCGGCTGTATGACTGGACCATGGCGCTCGCGGGCCATCGCCATGCCCTGCTGGCGCTGGCAGCCGTGGCCTTCATCGAAAGCTCGGTCTTTCCGATTCCGCCGGACATCCTGTTGATCCCGATGATCATTGCCGCCCCGCAACGCGCCTTCCTTTACGCGCTGGTGGCCACCGTGGCCTCGGTACTGGGCGGTCTTGCGGGCTACGGGATCGGCTTTTTCCTGTTCGACACGGTGGGCGAGCCGGTGCTGGCCTTCTATGGCATGACCGCCGAGTTCGAGACATTCAGTGAAAGCTACAATGCCTGGGGCGCCTGGGCTGTGCTGATCGCGGGGGTGACGCCCTTTCCCTACAAGGTCATCACCATCCTGTCGGGCACCACGCAACTGTCGCTGCCGGTGTTCATCGTCGCCAGTATCGTGGCGCGGGGGCTGCGGTTCTTCATCGTCGCGGCCCTGCTGTGGAAATTTGACGCACCGATCCGTGATTTCATCGAGCGGCGGCTTGGGCTTATGTTCACGCTGGCGCTGGCGCTGCTGATCGGCGGTTTTGCCGCCGTCAAATATCTCGGCTGACCGCCCCGGAAGGAGACCGCCATGACCTATTCCCGCTTTCTGGCGCTTGTCGCCGCCGGAGGCTCTGCCGCCCTGCTGCTGGGCGCGCTGGCCTTTCAGTATATCGGCGGGATGGCGCCCTGCCCGCTGTGCCTGTGGCAACGCTGGCCGCATGTCGCGGCGGTGGTCATCGGTCTGCTGGCCGTGGCTTTCGGCACGCGGGTTCTGGGCTGGCTGGGCGCGCTGGCGGCACTGACCACTGCGGGCATCGGCATCTTCCATGTCGGGGTCGAGCAGAAATGGTGGGCCGGTCTGGCCAGTTGTTCTTCCGGCTCGATCACCGGCCTCAGCGGGGCGGACCTGCTGAACACCGATATTGCGGTCGGTGCGGTGGTGCGCTGCGACGCGATTGCCTGGAGTCTGTTTGGCATTTCCATGGCGGGCTGGAACGTGATCATCTCGCTGTTGCTGGCGCTGATCTGGGTGGCGTCGGCGCGACGCGGCTGACGAAGAAAGGGGGCTGTCTGCCCCCTCGCCCCTGCGGGGCTCACCCCCGAGGATATTTCAACCAAGGTAAAAGCCGATCAGCCGAACAGGCGGCCGTGTTCCTGAATAGCAAAGCGGTCGGTCATGCCGGCGACGTAATCAGCGACGATGCGGGCCAGTTGCGTGTCATCTGTCGCGGCTTCGATATCGGCGCGCCATTCCTCGGGCAGCAGATCGGGACGGCGCAGGAACAGCGGGAACAGATCGTCCAGCATCGCCGTTACCTCGGTCCGCATCTTCACCACTGAAGGCGCGCGATACATGCGGTGGAACAGGAAGCTGCGCACCGCCTTCAATTCCTGATACAGCGGTTTCGAGAAGCGGATGATGGTGGTGCCCATGTGCCGGATGTCATCGACCGATTTCGGCTGCGCGGCTTCCAGCCGGTTCTGCGCAACATGGATCACATCCTCGACCATGCGGCCGAAGACGCGGCGCAGCGCCTCGTGCCGTCGGCGCATCTTTTCGAGACCGGGGTAAAGCCGGTCCACCTCCTCGAAGGCGGGGGCGGTCACCGGAAGCTCCATCAGGTCTTCCTCGGTGAACAGGCCAGAGCGCAGCCCGTCATGCAGATCGTGGTGGCTGTAGGCCACATCATCGGCGATGGCCGCCACCTGTGCCTCGGCACTGGCATGGGTGTCGAGACCCAGATCCCAGTCGGCATTCACCTCGGCCAGCGCATAGGGCAGCGGGCCTTCATGCTTCTTGTCGGCGAAGGGGCCGATCACCGGACCGTTGTGCTTGGCAATGCCCTCAAGGCTTTCCCAGGTCAGGTTCAACCCGTCGAAACCGGCGTAGTGCCGTTCCAGCTTCGTCACGATGCGCAAGGCCTGGGCATTGTGGTCAAAGCCGCCATAGGGCTGCATCAGCCGGGCCAGCGCATCTTCGCCGGTATGACCGAAGGGTGTATGGCCAAGGTCATGCGCCAGCGCCACGCATTCCGCCAGATCGGTGTTCAGGCCCAGCACGCCGGAAATCGTACGCGCGACCTGCGCCACCTCGATAGAATGCGTCAGGCGGGTGCGGTAGTAATCCCCCTCGTGTTCGATGAACACCTGCGTCTTGTGTTTCAGCCGGCGGAAGGCGGAGGAATGGATGATGCGGTCACGGTCACGCTGGAACGGCGAACGGAAGGTGGACATGCCCTCGTCATGGCGCCGCCCGCGCGAGGCTTCGGGCAGGCAGGCGAAGGGGGCGAGGATCTGGGTCATGGTCGCAGGTCGTTCTTCCGGTCGGTTGGCAGAGGCTTGTTTGGCAAACCTGCTGCCCCTATATGATGAAAACCCCATGAAGGATATGGAAATTCCGACGATGGACCTTCAGCTTCCCGCAGATGCGGCCCTGCCGCGTGTCACCGACCGGGCCTTTGCCCGTCTGGCCGAGATCGCCGAGATGACGGGCGAGCGCAAGGCATTGCGCGTCGCGGTCGAGGGCGGCGGTTGTTCGGGCTTCCAGTATGACATCCGGCTGGACGATGCGGCGGGCGACGATCTTGTGCTGGAAAAGGATGGCCAGCAGGTGCTGGTCGATCCGGTGTCGCTGCCCTTCCTGCAAAATGCCGTGGTGGATTTCACCGAAGAGCTGATCGGCGCGCGCTTCGTGATTGAAAATCCGAATGCCTCGTCCAGCTGCGGCTGCGGCACGTCCTTCTCGATCTGATCTTTCCCGATCCCGACGGGTCAGCGCGCCGGCGCGGCGCGCTGGCTGTGGATCAGCCACAGCCCCGAGGCAACGACCAGCGCAGAGCCCACCCAGAGATGCGCGCCGGTGAGTTCGCCGAACAGATGTTCGCCGAGCAGTACCATCCACAGGAACTGGACATTGGCGATCTGCATGACGACATAGGCGGGCAGCATCCGCAAAATGATGACCATCAGCCAGCGCGTGCCGACGATGAACAGCGTATATGCGACCAGCAACGCCAGATCCGCCCAGCCCATCGGCTGCCAGACGAAGGGTGCCACGACCGCGCCGAGAATCATGCAGGCGAGTTGAGCATAGAAGACCTGCGCCATGGAATGCGTGTGGCTCTTGCAGATCCGCCGCGACAGGACGATGGAAGCCGAGCCCGACAGGCTGGCGGCAAGCCCGATCCAGTGACCGGGGGTGATACCGCCCAGACCTTCGGGAAACAGGAACAGCATCCCGGCCAGCCCCAGCCCCAGCGCGCACCAGACTGCGGGCGCCAGCCGCTCGCGCAGGATCAGGCCAGACAGGACCGCGCCAAAGATCGGCATGATGGCGATGAAAACGAAGATTTCCGCGAAGGGCAGAAAGCGCAAGGCATAAAAAAAGCCGGTCGTGCTGATGGCCCCGAGGGTCGAGCGCAGCGCAACCAGCCAGGGGCTGCCGGTGTGGAACACGCGGCTGCCCTGCCCCGCCGCCGCCGTACCCAGACCGACCAGCACCGCAATCAGACCGGACAGCAGCATCAACTGCGGCGCGGCATAGGTTGCGATCAGATCCTTGGCTATCGCATCGGCGCTGACGGAAATGAGCGTGTTCAGCACAACAAGCCCCGCCCCGATCAGGGCGGTTTTCTGCAAGACCGGGCGCAGTCCAACCTCTGCGGTCATCAGGCCCCCTTCCGCACGGCGCCGTGCGCCAGAACTGGCCGGGCAAAGGTTGCGAAAAACGCCTCGAACTCCGGTCCCTCCGCCATGGCCCCGTCCGCGATTTCCAGTGCTTCGGGCGACAGCCGCCCCGCGCAGGCCCGCCGCATGGCAGGGTAATCCGCCTCGCGCCGTCCTCCAAGGGCCATAAGGGCCTGCGACCATTCGCGCAGCGGAGAGATCAGGGGACGCACCAAAGAAAATCGCATAGGACCAACCGGGTAATCTTCGCCAAAGGCGGTTTCTCCCATAGTCCCCATCAACCAGCGATTGACAAGAAAATTATGGTAGGCGTCGGAAGAATCTTCACAGACGCCCGCTTCGATGCGGAAGGCCGCAGATTCCCGGTGCAAATGGCCCAGCCACAGCGGCGGGACCGGCAGTCCGGCATAGCGCAGGGCGATGCAGACCTCGCCCAGAAGGTCTCCGTTCTGTTCCAGCCAGGCCAGATTTCCCAGAACATGAAGCGATTGTTGCGCGGCCTTTGGCAGGTGCAGCGGACGGCGGCCATATTCGGACAGGTAAAACACCGCATGCAGCAGATCATAGGCGGCGCGCGGATTGGGCAGGGCAAAAGTTTCGGGTCGGGACATGAAGCCGGTGAGCCGCGCGTCAAGCCCCGGCAGATCGACGGCCTGTCCCGCGCGCGCCATCAGAAAACGGCTTTCGGCGCGCTGGAGATCGTTCACCTCCATTCCGATCCAGCCTTCGGAGGCGATGCGCGCGCCCATCCGCGCCGCTGTATCGCCCGGCTGGCCCAGATCCTCCAGCCAGACCGCGACACCCAGCATCATGCGGTAATATTGCGGGTGAAAGGCAAGCTGATCCTCCAGCCCGTCATGGAAAGGCTGGTAGACCGCAAGCGCTGCCTCGGGCACATCGTGGTGCAGCGCCGAAAGGACCATCAGAAGTTCGGCGTTCTCCTTCAGCCACCACGCATCGCCCTGGCGCCTGCGCCCGGTGGCAAAGCCCGACAGCAGTGAAACAAGCCCGCCGGTTGCGCCCATGGCAGGACGGGCCGCGCGACGCGCGGCGAAACTCACGATGTTGGTCATTGGCCCTCTCCGGCAGATTGCCCGGCAGGAAAGCCCCCCTTTGGCGCCGGGCCCAGGCGAAAAGGGGGGCTGTCAGATCAGTTGGAGCAGGGCATCAGCGCGACGCCGGCGCCTGCAACCATGGTCTCGCCTTCGATGTTCGAGCAGGGCATCAGATCGGCGGCCACGCCGGTTTCGATGTTCGACGCCGGCATCAGCGCCACGCCGCCACCCAGGATCATCTCGGTGCCCTCGATGTTCGAGCAGGGCATCAGATCGGCGCCAAGACCCATGGTCATGTCCGCCACATCGGCCGCTTCGGTGACTTCGACGAATTTACGCAGTGCGCTCATGATAAACCCCCGTGGTTCGAGCAGTGTTTGCCCCCTGAGCCTTGCACCTAGTAATTGATTTTTCAAAGAAAATTGCATTCACAGGTTGTATCCAGCCTTATCCACATGCCGGGCTGGCAACAACTATCGGATAGAGTTAACCAATTGGGCGAAATTATGACTTATCCACGCGTCAGTCTCATGCGAACAATCCACAGCCCCGGCCGGAAAGCATGATTCGCGAATATTAACAAAGCCTTAATTCCACAGCATTTCCGAGCGGCACTCCCGGCGCACCGCATCGGGGTTGCGGTCTGTCCCCTCGCGGGCGATAGAGGTCTGGCCAGATGTCCGACAGAAGCGGAGAGCCGATGAAACTCGCAACTTTCAACATCAACGGGATCAAGGCCCGGATCGAGGCCCTGCCCCGCTGGCTGGACAGCGCCCGCCCCGATGTCGTGGCCTTGCAGGAAATCAAGTCGGTCGACGAAGGCTTTCCGCGCGCCCTGTTCGAGGACATGGGATACCGCGTCGAAACCCACGGGCAGAAAAGCTTCAACGGTGTCGCCCTGCTGTCGCGCCTGCCGCTGGAAGATGTGACACGCGGTCTGCCCGGCGCGCCCGAAGACGAACAGGCCCGCTGGATCGAGGCGAGCGTGATCGGCGAGAAACGCGCCGTCCGGTTCTGCGGGCTGTATCTGCCGAACGGCAACCCCGTCAGCTTCGGCCCCGATGGCGCCCCTGAGGCCGAGGGGAAATACGGCTACAAGCTCTCGTGGATGGCGCGCATGCGCCAGCGCGCGACCGAACTTCTGGCGACGGAAGAGCCGGTGGTGATGGCCGGTGACTACAACATCATCCCGCAGCCCGAGGATGCGGCGCGTCCCGAGACCTGGACCAAGGATGCGCTGTTCCTGCCCGAAAGCCGCGCGGCTTTCCGCCGGATCGTGAATCTCGGTTTCACCGACGCGTTCCGGGCGCGGGTAACAGGCC
Organism: Gemmobacter nanjingensis; assembly: GCF_014652195.1. Taxonomy (NCBI): domain Bacteria; kingdom Pseudomonadati; phylum Pseudomonadota; class Alphaproteobacteria; order Rhodobacterales; family Paracoccaceae; genus Gemmobacter; species Gemmobacter nanjingensis. Next base: position 378,647 of record NZ_BMYI01000002.1, on the reverse strand, counting down.
CCGGCCATTACAGTTTCTGGGATTATCAGGCGGGCGCATGGGAACGGAACAACGGCATCCGCATTGACCACTTGCTCCTCTCTCCGCAGGCGGCAGATCTGTTGCGTGACGTGCAGATCGACCGGGCGGTGCGGGGCGGCGAAAAACCCTCCGATCACGTCCCGGTCTGGATCGACCTCGACGCCTGATCCCCCGGAACAGGAGCTGCGATGACCACGGACCAAGGGCTCAGCCTGCTTCTGATCTGCGCCACCGTTCTGTTGTTCCTCAGCGGGCGCCTGCGGCATGACATCGTGGCGCTGTCCGCCCTGATTGCTGCCGTGGCCGTTGGTCTGGTTCCGGCAGACAGGGCCTTCGACGGCTTCGCGCAGCCTGCCGTGATCACCGTGGCCTGCGTTCTGGTGCTGAGCCGGGCCTTGCAGGTTTCGGGGGCTGTCGACTGGCTCGCGCGGAACGCGCTGCCATCTTCGGGCGGGCCGGTGCGCACGCTCCTGACGCTCTGCGGGCTGGGCGCGTTTCTCTCGGCCTTCATGAACAACGTCGGCGCATTGGCGCTGCTGATGCCTGTCGCGCTTCAGATCGCACCGCGTGCGGGGCTGACCGCGGGTCAGGCGCTCATGCCGCTGGCTTTCGGCACGGTTCTGGGCGGGACCGTCACGCTGATTGGCACGCCGCCCAACCTGATCGTCGCGGGTTTTCGCGCACGCTCGGGCGAGGCACCTTTTGCCATGTTCGATTTCACCCCCGTCGGTCTGGCGGTCACACTGGCCGGACTTGCCTTCATCACGCTGGTCGGCTGGCGGCTGGTGCCGAAACGACAGGGCAGCACCGGCGAGGATTTCGATACCGGCGCCTATATGGCAGAGCTGACCGTCCCGCCCGAGGCCGCGGCCATCGGCATGACGCTGGCAGAGATCGAGGCGAAGCTGGCAGAGGCCGGAGGCCAGATCGTCGCGATGGAGCGGCGCGGCACCTGGCTGACCGCACCGCGCGCCAGCCGCAAGGTGATCGAGGGCGACCTGCTGGTGATGGAGGCCGATCTTGCCACGCTGATCGAGGCGGCACAGCCGCTGGGTCTGAAGCTGGCGGAACGCGATCCCGAACAGGAAAGCCGCCGCAACGATGAGGTTCTGCTGCGCGAATATGTGGTGCGGCCTGACAGTGCCCTGGCAGGATCGACCCCCGCCGACCTTGGCCTGCGCTCGCGCTATGGCATCAACCTGCTTGCCGTCGCGCGCAGTGGCCAGCGTGCCGCGACCCGGCTGCGGGAATGGCGCATCCGGGCGGGGGATGTGCTGCTGCTGCAGGGACAGGCCGAGGCACTTTCAGGCTTCAGCGCCCATGCGGGCTTCATTCCGCTGGCCGAGCGTGATCTGCATCTGCCGCGCCCGCGTCAGGCGCTGCTCGCCTCGGGCATCATGGCGGCGGCGGTTGCGGCAGCGGCACTGGGTCTCGCCCCGCCCGCCATCGCCTTTACCTGCGGCATGCTGGCGGTGATGATCACCCGCCTCGTGCCGCTGTCCGATGTCTATGACAGCATCGACTGGTCAGTCATCGTGCTGCTGGCGGCGATGATGCCGGTCGCCGATGCGATGGAAAGCTCGGGCGCGGCAAAGCTGGTTGCGGAAACCCTGATGACCCATGTGGCGCAGGGCAATGCGGTTGTGGCGCTTGGGCTGATCCTTGTCGTGACCATGACGCTGTCGGATGTGATGAACAACGCGGCCACCGCAGCCGTCATGTGCCCTATCGCCCTCGGAGCGGCCAGCGCGCTGTCGGTGAATCCCGATGCCTTTCTGATGGCGGTGGCCATCGGCGCGTCCTGTTCCTTCCTCACCCCCATCGGCCATCAGAACAACACCCTGATCCTTGGCCCCGGCGGATTCCGCTTTGGCGACTACTGGCGGCTGGGCCTGCCGCTGGAGGCAGTGGTAGCCGCCGTGGCGATTCCGGTCATCCTCTGGGTCTTTCCGCTTCAGGCGGTCGCGTCGAACCCGTGAACCCAGTCATAGCGGGCCAGCCCCGCACCCGGTGCCACCCTGCCGCCAATCCTGAGGCCAAGATGCGCCACCTCGCGCACCACGCCCCGCAGGTGATAGGCGCGGGCATTGCTGTTCGCTGCCGCAACGATCTTCGCACAGCGCGGGGCGCGGGCGGCGGTATAGGCCGCCAGCGCAGTTTCACCCGGCCCGTGCCGGTCCAGCAGATCGGCCAGCACCCAGGCATCCTCCAGCGCCATATTGGCGCCCTGCGCCAGAAACGGCAACGTCGGATGCGCCGCATCCCCCAGAATGGCGGCAAACCCGGCAGGCAGCACCCTGCCCCAGCTTTCTGCCACCGGATGACGGAACAGCCCCCAGAGCCACAGATCCTCCACCCTGTCCAGCCAGCCGCGCACGCGCGGGCCGAATTCCTCGAACGCCAGACGCAGCGCCAGCGGGTCGTCACGCAGGTTCCAGCCCTCGTCGACCCAGCGGTTCCGTTCTTCCACCGCCACGATATTACGCAGCCGCCCGCCGCGCAGCGGATAGCTGACCAGATGCCGCCCCGCGCCCATATGCACCTCGGCCACCGGCGCGGTGTCGGTGGTTTCGGGGATCACCGCCCGCCAGGCCACCTGCCGGGTAAAGAACGGCGCCACCACGCCGGTCAGCGCCGCGCGCAGGCGGGAATGCAGCCCGTCCGCCCCGATCAACAGGGCAGGCCGCAGTTCGACGCCCTGCGCCGTCATCAGGCTGGGCTGATCGCCGGACAGATCCACCTTCTCGATCTTCTGAAGCAGGCGGATCTGCACCCCGGCCGCCCGTGCGGCAGCCGCCAGCAGCTCGATCAGGTCGGCCCGGTGCGTCAGATGCCAGGACAGACCGGGCCGCAGCCGCGCCAGATCCATCCGCAGGACGGTGCCACCACCATAGCCGTCACGCAGTTCCACCGCCTGCGCCTGTGGCGCCACCGCAGCCAGCGCCTCGCCCAGACCCAGCGCGCGCAGCACGGCCACGCCGTTGGGGGTGATCTGCAATCCGGCACCGACCTCGCGGATCGCTTCGGCCTGTTCCAACACGGTGACGCTGGCCCCGCGCCGCGCCAGCGCAACGGCCAGCGCAAGCCCCGCGACACCCGCCCCCAGAACCGTGATCTCGGTGCCGTTCAGCCGTCCCATCCATCCCCCGAACATGCAAAAGCCGGACCTGAGGGTCCGGCCTCACACTGCCGTTCCACCCGCGCCACCGCAAGCGGCAGCGGCTGCGTTCAGTCGTCGCGGTGAACCTTTTCGCGACGCTCGTGCTTTTCCTGAGCTTCCAGCGTCATGGTGGCGATGGGGCGGGCGTCCAGCCGCTTGAGGCTGATCGGCTCGCCCGTCATCTCGCAATATCCATATTCGCCATTTTCGATCCGGCGCAGCGCCGCGTCGATCTTGGAGATCAGCTTGCGCTGCCGGTCGCGGGTCCGCAGTTCCAGCGCCCGGTCGGTTTCCTCGCTGGCGCGATCCGCCAGATCGGGAACGTTGCGCGCGCTTTCGGTCAGGTTGTCCAGCGTCTCGGCACTCTGATCCAGAAGCTCCTGCTTCCAGACCAGAAGCTTGCGGCGGAAATATTCCAGTTGCCGTTCATTCATGAACGGCTCGTCCTCCGCGGGGCGGTAATCGTCGGGGAGAAACATCTCTGCCTTCATCGCAGCACTCCACATAGGCGATCTGCGCCGGATTCGGCCGACCAAGGCCGGAAGGCGCGTCGTGTGCGCCCTCGTAACGGAAGCGTCAGGCATTGTCACTAGCCGTTGCGCCGATTTGGCGGCGGCACGGCACGCTTGTTAACGATTTGCAGGCGGCGGACAGCGGGACCACCTGATTTCCGTCCCGGACTACAAGAAATATGGCGCGCGACCCCAAGCTCTTCTGTCTATTGTGCCGCCCTGTGCTAGACATCGGCCAAGGCTTTTCCCGCGGGCCCTGAGTTTCCTCATGCGGGATACACCAAATCACCTTTCCTCCAGCGGACCCGGACATGATGCCCAAGATCCATTTCCTGTGCGCCGTGCTTGCCCTTACGGCAGCACCCGCCCTTGCCGAAACCCCCGATTATTCCGCAGGCGGCGGCAAGGTCTACGCCTCGGTCCGGGGCTGGACCGTCGTGCAAAGCGACCGCTACGGATGTTCGGCCTATCCCGAGGCCATGCCCATCGTCTTCAACACCCCGCCCGCAGGCGGCTGGCAACTGATCTTCCCCTACAGCACTTCGGGCGGAGAAGGCACATTCGCGGGTTCCATCGACGTCGACAAGTCCAGCTTCACGGAAGAGTATTACGGCGATGGCGAGTGGATGTATTCATCCTTCCCACTGAACATGCGCAAGGCGGTAGCCGCCGGAAGCCGTATCTATGCCAATATCGGCCCGGCGGTCGCGGATGTCGGTCTGGACGGGGCCACCGCTGCCATGCTGAAGGTCGAGGAATGCTGGCAGAACCTGACGGGGTGGAGCACCGCCACATCAAGCCGCGCCGGAACCTTCGCCCTATCGGGCGACTGATCGGCCGTCCCTGCCCTTGCCCTCGTCGGCCCGAGGGCTTACCCCTCGGTCCGGTATCCGCTTCACGAAGGACAGTCCCATGCGTTTCGACGGCACCGCCGATTATGTCGCGCCCCCCGATCTGGTCGTCGCGGTCAATGCGGCGGTGGCGCTGCAACGCCCGCTGCTGGTGAAGGGCGAGCCCGGAACCGGCAAGACCGAACTGGCGCGGCAGGTGGCCACTGCGCTGGGTCTGCCCTTCATGGAATGGAACATCAAGTCCACCACCAAGGCGCAGCAGGGGCTTTACGAATACGATGCCGTCTCGCGCCTGCGCGACAGCCAGCTTGGGGACGAGCGCGTCCATGACGTGAAGAACTATATCCGCAAGGGCAAGCTCTGGCAGGCATTCGAGGCCGGAGGGCGCGTGGTTCTGCTGATCGACGAGATCGACAAGGCCGACATCGAATTTCCGAATGATCTGCTGCAAGAGCTCGACCGTATGGAGTTCCACGTCTACGAGACGGGCGAGACGATCCGCGCGCAGCATCGCCCCGTGGTCATCATCACCTCGAACAATGAAAAGGAACTGCCCGACGCGTTTCTGCGCCGCTGTTTCTTCCACTACATCCGCTTCCCCGAAATCGACACCTTGCGCGCCATCGTCAACGTGCATTTCCCCGGCATCAAGGAGGCACTGCTGACCACCGCGCTGACGCAGTTCTACGAAATCCGCGAAACGCCGGGACTGAAGAAAAAACCTTCCACCTCGGAAGTGCTGGACTGGCTGAAGCTCCTGCTGGCCGAGGATCTGGGCCCCGAGGATCTCAAGCGCGACGGGCGCAACCTGCTGCCGCGCCTGCATGGGGCACTGCTGAAGAACGAACAGGACGTTCATCTTTTCGAAAGACTCGCCTTTATGGCGAGGGGGCGAGGCTGATCCACGGCAAAAATGCGGGGCCTGTGGATAGTTTCAACAACGCCCCGCAAACCCTTGCCCAACCGCAAGAATCAGCGCCATAGATTCGCCGCTTCCGCCACAATCACGCCACAATTAAGCCAATTTCACCTCACTAGCGCCAAAATTAAAGAAACATTCTGAAATATTCCGTGATAACCGCATCGCAAATCTGGCGCGCGGTCCTCACGCGACCGCGATGGATTGTGGCGCGCCCTAATGCCGTCACGCCCCAGGATTTCCCGAGATTGACATAAATCGGCCCCGGTGCAGACACTCTGCTCACGTTCTCTGACTGCAATGAAGAACGTGACAACAACAAGCACAGGTCGAGCGGAGACATGACCCCTGTAACGTGCAGCCCGCTGCGCCAGTCGATGGCGTATGCGCAAAATTCCGGCCCCGCTGCTGCGGCGGCGCCGGTGGGCTGTGCCGTGACACGGGTTCCGGTTCTGCAAACGTCCTGTGACACCCCGCCCCCGGCCCTGCCGGCCGGGATGCGGGTTTCGCGCCGGTCGGGGGACCGGGGCGATGCCGGACAGTCGGGCAGAAAGGCGGCGGGGGCCGCCCATCTGACCGGCAGGACGGCGAAGGGTGCCGGGGATCTGCGGTTCATCCTGTCTCGGGGGAGACAGGACGCAGGCTCCGGTTTCCGGGGGACCGGCCGGGCTGGCGATGCGGGGGCATCGTCACAGGGTCAGGCACGGCCCCGCACAACCGGGGCCATGATCCGGCGCATCTGTCTGCTCCGCCGGATCGCGGTCTCATACGACCACCGCACTCACGGGGCTGCCAACCCATGCGTATCACCGCCGTACTCGCGCTCGCCGCACTGACCGCCTGCGCCCAGACACCCGATTCCGGCTATCGCGCCGAGGTCTCGATGAACCGGCTGGTCGAACAGCCGGGTTCATCCGTCACCAGCGCGGTCAACCTGTTTTCGGGCCAGACCCCGCAGCGTGTCAGCCGCTCGAACGCGGAAATCGCACAGGATTTCCTTGATCTCGAATTCCGCATGGAAAGCGGGCGCGCACTGCCGGTTCTGACCCGGTTCGAGGGCGGCCCGATCACCGTCGCCCTGACCGGACAGGTGCCACCCACAGCCGAGGCCGATCTGGCGCGGCTGATCTCGCGCTTCCGCAACGAGGCGGGGCTGGATGTGCGCCGCGCCAGCGGACCGGCGAATATCAACGTGGTCTTCGTGCCGCGCAAGACCATCCGCGCGACCTTCAGCAATGTTGCCTGTTTCGTGGCACCCCGCGTTGCATCTTGGGAAGAATACAAGGCTGCGCGCGGCACTGGCACGCTGGACTGGACAACGCTGCGTCAACGCGAGCGGCTGGCGATCTTCGCCCCGGCGGATTCCACCCCGCAAGAGGTGCGGGATTGCCTGCACGAGGAAATCGCACAGGCCATGGGGCCGCTGAACGACCTGTACCAACTGCCGGACAGCGTGTTCAACGACGACAATTTCCACACCGTCCTGACCAGCTTCGACATGCTGATGCTGCGCGTCCACTATGCGCCGGAACTGCGCAGCGGCATGACACGCGAGCAGGTGGCGGGAGTGCTGCCCGGCCTGCTGGCGCGGCTGAACCCCACCGGCGCCACCGGCCGCACCCATCAGGGGGGCCAGACGCCACGGGCCTGGATCCGCGCCATGGAAACCGCGCTTGGACCGCGTGGCAGCGTCTCTGCCCGCAATGCCGCCGCACATGAGGCGCTGGCCATCGCCCATGCGCAGGGCTGGCAGGCGAGCCGTCTGGCTTTCTCCTGGTTCGCTGTCGGGCGTCTCAATGTCAGCAACGATCCGGTGGCTGCGGCCAATGCCTTTGCCAATGCAGAACGTATCTACCGCCGCCTGCCGGGCGCGCAGATCCAGGCCGCCCATGTCGACATGCAGCTTGCCGCCCTGGCGCTGAGCCAGGCCAACCCGGCTCAGGCCATCGCCTTTGCCGACCGCGCGATCCCGGTGGCGCGTCAGGCGCAGAACGCCTCGCTTCTGGCGACCGTGATGCTGGTCAAGGCGCAGGCGCTGGAGGCGCAGGGCAACGTGGCGGCGGCGCGGGCGCTGCGGCTCGACAGTCAGGGCTGGGCACGGTATGGCTTCGGCTCGGATGCGGCGACGCGGGCCCGGATGCGTGACATCGCATCGCTGGTGCCCTCGAAACTGCGGCAGTTGTTCAGGGGCTGAGGGGCCGCGCGCCCCCTGCCCGTCCGCGATGGCGCCCCGGCGCCGCGCGGCAGCAGCAGGAGAGGCTGAGGCATGATCGTCATTACCGCCGCGATATTCGGGGCGCTTCTGGGTGCCGGACGCGCCCGCGCCCATGGCGGGCGGCTGGCTGACATGCTGCAATGGGGCGGCAGCTTCGCCATCCTGTTCGCAGTTGTCGGCATGATCGTTACCATCATCATCGAAAGGTCGATCTGAGCCGATGTTCCTGCCGTTCTTTGAAACCCTCCGCCGCACCGGCGTTCCGGTCTCGCTGCGCGAGTATCTTGGGTTTCTGGAAGGCATGGCCGCAGAGCTCGCTACCTATGATGCGGAGGCGTTCTACTACCTCGCCCGCACCGCCATGGTGAAGGACGAGCGCCATCTGGACCGTTTCGACCGCGCCTTCGCCGAAAGCTTCAGGGGTCTGGATGCCATCACCGCCGATCAGGTGCTGGAGGCGATCGACCTGCCGGGCGACTGGCTGGCGAAGCTGGCCGAAAAGCATCTGACACCCGAGGAAAAGGCCCAGATCGAAGCCTTGGGTGGCTTCGACAAGCTGATGGAAACGCTGAAGAAGCGGCTGGAGGAACAGAAGGGCCGCCATCAGGGCGGCAACAAATGGGTCGGCACCGCCGGCACCTCGCCCTTCGGTGCCTATGGCTACAACCCGGAAGGCGTGCGCATCGGGCAGGATCAAAGCCGCCACCAGCGCGCCGTGAAAGTCTGGGACAAGCGCGAGTTCCGCAATCTGGACGACAAGGTGGAACTGGGCACCCGCAACATCAAGGTCGCGCTGCGGCGTCTGCGCCGCTGGGCGCGCGACGGTGCGGCGGATGAACTGGATCTGGACGGCACCATCCGCGCCACTGCCGATCACGGCTATCTGGACGTCCAGACCCGGCCCGAACGGCGCAATGCGGTGAAGGTGCTGCTGTTTCTGGATGTCGGCGGCAGCATGGACCCATACATCCGCGTGCTGGACGAATTGTTCAGCGCCGCGAAGGCGGAATTCAAGCATCTGCGGCATTTCTACTTCCACAACTGCCTTTACGAAGGGGTGTGGACCGACAACATCCGCCGCTGGGATCAACAGACCCCGACATGGGAGGTGCTGCGCACTTATGGCGCCGATTACAAGGCGATCTTCGTGGGCGATGCCTCGATGTCGCCTTACGAGATCCTGCATCCCGGCGGCGCCAATGAACACTGGAACCCCGAGGCGGGTCAGGTCTGGCTGGAACGCGCCTGCGCACAATGGCCGAACCATCTGTGGATCAACCCGGTCCGCGAGGAACACTGGGGCTACACCCAATCCATCCGGCTCATCCAGGGCATCTTCGCCAATCGCATGGTGCCGATGACGCTGGAAGGCATCTCGCGCGGGATCAAGGAACTGCGATGATCCCGCTTGCCCGTCGCCATCCGAAGCTGTTCGCGGCCTTCGTGCTGGCGCTGGTGCTGGCGCTGTTCTTCGCCGGGCGGATCGTGGTGCGGGCGGTCTACTGGTCACAGCACCGGGAAGAAGCCGTGGCCCCCTGGATGACCGTGGGCTATGTCGGGCGCAGCTGGCGGCTTGACCCGCGCACCATAGATGCAGAGGCGGGCCTGCCGCCGCCGGAAGGGCGGCCGCTGACGCTGGAACAGATTGCCGCCGGTCGTGGTGTGCCGGTGGCGCAGGTGATTGCCGAGGTCGAGGCCGCCATCGCCACCCTGCGCGCTGCGCCGCCAAAGCCATGACCGACTGGCTGCTGGCGCTTGTGCCCACCTGGGGACTGTGGCTGATCGGGCTTTGCACCTATGCCTCCTGCCTTGCCCTGCCCATCCCGGCCTCAGTGGTCATGCTGGCGGCAGGCGGCTTTGTCGCCTCGGGCGATCTGGTGCTGTGGCAGGTGATCGGCGCGGCACTGCTGGGGGCGACACTGGGCGACCAGACCGGCTATCTGGCGGGCCGCACCGGCGGGGTTGCGCTGGTGGAAAGGCTGGGCCACGAGGGCAGCCGCGCTGCGATCCTGACCCGCGCCCGCGACCTGATGCAGCGGCGTGGCGGTATCGCGGTCTTTCTGTCGCGCTGGCTGTTTTCGCCGCTGGGGCCTTATGTCAACCTGATCGCAGGCGCCATGCGACAGGGCTGGGCCGCCTTCACCCTTTGGGGCGTGGCGGGTGAAGCGGTCTGGTGCGGGCTTTATATCCTCATGGGCCGCGCCTTCGCGGGCAATCTCGCGGTCGCTTCCGATCTGCTTGGGTCCGTGCTGGGCCTTGTCGCCAGCGGTGCGGCGGTGCTGGGTCTGGGCTGGTGGCTGCTGACGCTGGCCCGGCGCGAGCGGGATTTGCCCCACAGGCCGGACTGATCCATATTCCCTCCATGCTGAAATTCGCCCCCATCCTTCTGGCCATCGCCTATGCCCTGCTGATGTATCGCTTCTCGGTCTGGCGCAGCGCGAAAGAGCTTGATGCCCGGTCGCATCCGCTGCGCGATGCGGGGCTGGAGCCGGTGATGCACCGCATGGCAAGGGCGCTGGAGATTCCGCGCATCACCGTGCATGTCTATGACGTGGCGCCGGTCAATGGCCTCGCGGCTCCGGACGGGCGCATCTTCCTGACCTCGGGGTTCATGCAGAAATACCGCGCGGGCGAAGTGTCGGCGGATGAGCTTGCCAGCGTCATCGCGCATGAACTTGGCCATGTCGCCCTGGGCCATACCCGCCGCCGGATGATCGACTTCACCGGGGCCAATGCGGTTTTCGTGATGCTGACCGCGCTGCTCGCGCGGTTCGTCCCGGTTTTGGGCATCTGGATCGCCAACCTGATTTCCACCGCTCTGATGGCCCGGCTGTCGCGGCGCGATGAGTTCGAGGCCGATGCCTATGCCTCGGCCCTGCTGGTGAAGGCCGGGATCGGCACCGCGCCGCAGAAATCGCTGTTTCGCAAACTGGCCGGGCTGACCGGGAGCCGTGGTACCGCCCTGCCCGCCTGGCTTCTGAGCCACCCTGCTGCCGAGGAGCGCATTCGCGCCATCGAAACCAACGAGGCGCGCTGGAAAGTGAACGGCTAGACGCCCCCGGCGCCAAATGCCTTGGCGAAGCGGTTCAGCTTCACCCGTTTCAGCAGGGCTTTCAGCGAGACGGGCTGCCCCGCGCGCCGTTCCGCCTCGGCATGAACCCTGGCGATGACCGCGCCCACCTCGGCAGGGTTACGCGACCAGAGTTCCCAGACGAACCCGTCGGGGTCACGACGCTCGATCCCCTCGGCCGCCAGAACATGCCGGGGGAAATCGCTGGCGTTGAAGGTGAGGATGGCATCGGCGCCCGACGAAATCGCCACCGCCAGAACATGCAGGTCGTTTTCATCCGGCAGCACCAGCCGCGCCTCGATATTTGGCTGCGCACGCTGCATGGCGCGGGGGAAAGCCGTCCGCATCAGCAGCCCCTCGGCCCGCGCCTCGGCCTGCGCATCAGCGCCAAGACGGATCACCGCCCGCGCCCATTCCTCCAGAATGCGTTCCGACCAGACGGGTTCGTAAAGCCCGCGGGCTGCCATCCCCAGCAGGATGTCGCGCAACACGCTGGGGAACAGCACGCAGGCGTCCAGAACGACGCGCATCAATCCAGCCGGAAGAACACGGCTTTCAGATAGCCGCTTTCCGCAAGCTGCGGCAGCAGCGGATGATCCGGCCCGGCAAAGCCCGTATGGATCACCTGCGCCCGCCGCCCGCCGCGCCCGATGCCGCGTGCGCTGGCGTTGCGGAAAGCGGTCAGATCGGCGGCATGGGAACAGGAACACAGCACCAGATAGCCGCCCGGCGCCACCAGAGGCGCGGCAAGGCGGGCGATGCGTTCATAGGCGCGCAGGCCCGCCTCCAGCGCGGGCTTGGCGGGTGCAAAGGCGGGCGGGTCGCAGATCACCAGATCGAATTGCGCGCGCTCCCTGCCAAGCGTTTCCAGAACGTCAAAGGCATCGCCCTGCCGGGTGCTGAAGCGGTCCGCGACGCCCGTCGCCTTTGCACCCTCTGCGGCCAGCGCCAGCGCGGGCGCACTGGCATCCACCGCCAGCGCGCTTTCCGCACCACCCGCCAGCGCCGCCAGCGCAAACCCCCCGACATGGGTGAACATATCGAGCACCCGCGCGCCTTTCGCCAGACGTGCGGCAAAGGCGTGGTTCGGCCGCTGGTCGAAGAACAGGCCGGTTTTCTGCCCGCCCAGCACATCGGCCATATAGGTCGCGCCATTCATCTGGACCGGCACCGGCGCGTCGATCCCGCCCGACAGCACAGCCGTCTCCTCGGTCAGCCCCTCCAGCCCGCGGGCGCGGCCCGTGCCGTTCTTGATGATCGTGCCGACCCCGGTCACGGCGCGCAGCGCGGCGGCCAGCGCCTCCAGATGCGCCTCGGCCCAGGCGGCATTGGGCTGGATCACCGCCACATCGCCGAAACGGTCAATCACCACGCCGGGCAGGCCATCGGCCTCGGCATGGACCAGCCTGTAAAACGGCGCGTCGAACAGCCGCGCGCGCATGTCCAGCGCCCTGTGCAGACGGGCGGCGAACCAGGCCTCGTCGATGACCGCCTCGGGGTCGCGATCCAGCATACGGGCGATGATCTTCGATTTCACATTGACGGTGACAAGGCCCAGCGGCCGCCGTTCGCCATCTTCCAGCACGGCCAGCGAACCGGGCTCCAGCGCCTGGGTGCGCCGGTCGGTCACCAACTCGTCGGCATAGACCCAGGGAAAGCCATGGCGGATCGCCCGCGCCTCGGCCTTGGGTTTCAGTCTTACGGTACGGCGGGTCTCGGTCATCGGCTCACATGCGAAAAAGGGGGGCAATGCCCCCCTCTAGCCTGTCACGGCCGGTAACGAAAGCCCGGCGTCAGTAAAGTGCGGCGACCGTCCCGGTCGCGAGCGTGCTGTTGCGCGACATCGGCGCGGTGCTTTCCGGCATCGGGATCGACAGTTCCTGGCGGATCACCTCGGCCAGACGTTCCTCGATGACCACCCGCATGGTGCGCCCCGCCGCCTCTTCCGCAATGGCGCGCGTGCCACCCGCGCCCTTGGCATCGGCCCAGACCTTGCGCGGCTTCTCGATCACCGCGCCGGTCGCCGCATCGCGCACCGTCAGGATGAAATGCACCGAATGCACACCGCCAACCGTGTAGCGTGTCTTTTCCGTCAGCGAATGGAAGCGCGTGAGTTCCACATCCAGCATGACCTTCGGCCCCTGATGCATCGCGGCCGTGCCCTTGGCAAAGCCCTCTTCCAGAATGGCCTGCACCTGAGTGTAACGATCCCCCAGCACATCCCCCCGCCAGACGATGTCGGCAATCGGGTAGAACATGTTGGCTTCCGAGACCCGCAGGTCGCGCGGCACCGACACCCGGATGCCCTGCACGTCATATTTAGATGCCATCACCACGGGGTTCTTCGTCGCCACGGTGATGCCGCCCGGCGTGGTGCCACTGCGCGACGCCACACCGCCGCCGCAGGCCGACAGACCGAAAGCAAGCCCCAGGGCAATCATAATCCGAATCGCAGATTTCATTTCCAACCTCCGGCTTCTCCGGTTGCGCTTTCATCTGTTTTCCTGCTGGATCGGGGCGGAATTGCGTTGGACTCGGCGCATTGTTGCGGAAAGCCCGGGGAATTACTGTGCCCTTTGAAAGCGCCGGACGATTGACGCGGGGGCGTGGACAGTCCAGACTCGCCTTCTCGCCGGAACCTGCCGATTGCGGGTCCGGCGGGGAACATGGGTTGTTAGCGCTAACAAAATCTGCTACATCACCGGCACCGCAAGAACGGAGCCCGCCATGACGCTGAACGCCACCATCGCCCGCGTGACCGACCGGATCCGCGCAAGGTCCGAGGGGCCGCGCGGCGACTACCTTGACCGGATGCGCGCCGCCGCCAGCGCAGGCCCGGCCCGCGCCCATCTGACCTGCGGCAATCAGGCCCATGCCTATGCGGCGATGGAAACCGACAAGGCCACACTGGCCGCCGGTCGCCAGCCCAATCTGGGCATCGTCACCGCTTATAACGACATGCTGTCGGCCCATCAGCCCTACGAGGATTTCCCGAAGCTGATCCGCGAGGAGGCGCGCCGCAACGGCGCCACCGCGCAGGTCGCAGGCGGCGTGCCGGCCATGTGCGACGGCGTGACTCAGGGCCAGCCGGGGATGGAGCTGTCGCTGTTTTCCCGCGATGTGATCGCGCTGGCCTCGGGTGTGGCGCTCAGCCACAACACCTTTGACGCGGCGCTGTTTCTGGGGGTCTGCGACAAGATCGTGCCCGGCCTCATCATCGGCGCCGCCACCTTCTCGCATATCCCCGCCGTCTTTGTGCCCGCAGGCCCGATGACCAGCGGCCTGCCGAATGACGAAAAGGCCAGGGTGCGCCAGCAATTCGCCACCGGCGAAGTGGGACGCGACAAGCTGATGGAGGCCGAGATGGCCTCCTATCACGGGCCGGGCACCTGCACCTTCTACGGCACCGCCAATACCAACCAGATGCTGATGGAGTTCATGGGCCTGCACCTGCCGGGCAGTTCCTTTGTCAACCCCGGCACGCCCCTGCGCGCGGCCCTCACCCGCGCCGCCGTGGCGCGCGCATCGCAGATCACCGCGCAGGGCAATGATTACCGCCCGGTCGGCGAGATCCTGGACGAGCGCGCCTTTGTCAACGGGCTGGTGGGCCTGATGGCAACCGGCGGTTCGACCAACCTCGTGCTGCACCTGCCCGCTATGGCCCGCGCCGCCGGTATCCACCTTGATCTGGAGGATTTCGACGACATCTCGAACGTGGTGCCGCTGATGGCCAAGGTCTATCCCAACGGACTTGCCGACGTGAACCATTTCCACGCCGCTGGCGGACTTGGCTACATGATCGGGCAATTGCTCGACGCGGGGCTGCTGCACCCGGATGCCCGCACCATCATGGGCGACGGGATGCAGCCCTATCGGATGGAGCCGCGCCTTGCGGGCGAAACCCTTGAATGGGTGCCAGCCGCCTCTGAGACGCTGAACGACCGCATCCTGCGTCCGGCCAGTGCGCCCTTCGCCGCCACCGGCGGGCTGAAGCAACTCAGCGGCAATCTCGGTCGCGGGGTCATCAAGGTCTCAGCCGTCGCACCCGAACGCCATGTGATCGAGGCCCCGGCCCGCATCTTCCACGATCAGGAGGCTGTGAAAACCGCCTTCAAGGCGGGAGAGTTCACCGCGGACACCGTTGTCGTCGTCCGCTTCCAGGGCCCGCGTGCCAACGGGATGCCGGAACTGCATTCGCTGACCCCCACGCTTTCAGTTTTGCAGGAGCGCGGGCTGAAGGTGGCGCTGGTCACCGATGGCCGCATGTCGGGCGCCTCGGGCAAGGTGCCCGCCGCCATCCATGTCAGCCCCGAAGCCGCCACCGGCGGCCCGCTGGCAAAGCTGCGTGACGGCGACATCGTGCGGCTCGACGCCATCGCCGGCACGCTGACCGTTCTGGCCGAGGATTTCGACAGCCGCACGCCGGTCACCGCCGACCTTTCCGCCAACAGCCACGGCATCGGCCGCGACCTGTTCGAGGCCTTCCGCCGCAATGTCGGCAATGCCACCGAAGGCGCCGCCGTCGTCGTCTGATTCCGCCCCGGCGGGGCATGGGCGCAGAATTGCCCTTTCATCCTGGCCCCAATATCCCCGCCGGAGGCATCCACCCCATCCACCTGCCCCAACGCCCGGAACATCGCCATGACCCCCGCCGAAGCCTCTGCCCGCGCCGCCGAAATCTGCCGCCTTGCCCCCGTGATCCCGGTTCTGGTGATCGAGGAGGTCGGCCATGCCGCTCCGCTGGCGCGCGCGCTGGTCAAGGGCGGCCTGCCGGTGCTGGAAGTCACGCTGCGCACCCCGGCGGCGCTGGAGGTCATTCGCGCCATGGCCGATGTAGAGGGCGGCGTCGTGGGGGCGGGCACCCTGCTCACCCCCGCCGATGTGAAAGCGGCCAAGGCGGCTGGTGCCACTTTCGGCGTCTCGCCCGGTGCGACGGAACGGCTGCTCGACGCCTGCGAAGAGCACGACCTGCCGTTGCTGGCCGGGGCCGCCACCTGTTCCGAGGTCATGACGCTGATGGAGCGTGGCTATACGGTGCAGAAATTCTTCCCGGCAGAGGCGAATGGCGGCGCTGCCGCGCTTGCCGCCATCGGTGCCCCGCTGCCGCAGGTAAGCTTCTGCCCGACCGGCGGCATCACGCTGGCCAAGGCCGCCGATTACCTGAAGCTGAAGACCGTGCTTTGCGTCGGCGGCAGTTGGGTTGCGCCCAAGGCAATGATGCAGGCGGGCGACTGGGCCGGGATCGAGGCGCTGGCCGCCGAAGCCGCCGCCCTGCCGCGCTGAGCCTTACTTCAGCGCCATCCGCACCAGCTTCGCGCCCATCAGGATGAAGGGCGCGGCATGCAGCAGCAGGTCGAAGATGTCGATCGGCTTCGCCAGTGTGCCCGAGGCCAGCATCTTCAGCTTTTCCCAGATATGTGGCTCGGGCACGAAAGGCGCGAGCCCCAGCGTCAGCGCGGCGAGGATCAGCAGGTTCAACGGCATCTGGTCGAGAAGGTTCAGCATCTTCGGCCCCAATTCATATTCACACCCATGAATACGAAAACCGGCAGCGATGCAAGCCACAACGAAAAACCCGCCGGGCAGATGCCTCAGGCGGGTTATTTTCGTGTGAAGTGGCGCGGTTGACGGGGCTCGAACCCGCGACCCCCGGCGTGACAGGCCGGTACTCTAACCGACTGAGCTACAACCGCGCGATCACACATCCGGGGCGCTGGCGGGCGGTGGCGCGGTTGACGGGGCTCGAACCCGCGACCCCCGGCGTGACAGGCCGGTACTCTAACCGACTGAGCTACAACCGCATTGCCGCCCGGGCCAGCGCCCGGATGTGGGGGTGTATTACGGGGCCACGCCGCCGCCGTCAAGCGCCCCCGATGCGATTTTTTCACATTCTCGCATCTTCCTGAAATCCGGTCACTTTTCCGGCGCCGGGATGAACTCGGCATCGTCGCCCGGCGGCAGCCGGAACCGGCCATGCGCCCAGTCCCCGGCGCGCCATGCCTCTTTCGCCGCCTCGATCCGTTCCTTGCTGGAGGCCACGAAATTCCACCAGATATGGCGTGATCCTTCCATGGTGGCGCCTCCCAGAACGATCAGCCGCGCACCGGAAGCCCCGGCTTTCACGGCGATCCGGTCACCGGGACGGAACACCAGCATTCGCCCCGCCTCAAAGCTTTGTCCCGCCACCGTCACCTCACCGGTGAGCACATAGACCCCGCGGTCCTCGTGATCGTCCGGCAGCGGCAGTACGGCACCCGGCGCCAGCGTCGCATCGGCATAGAGCGTCTCCGAGGCCAGCGGCACCGGCGCCCGTTCGCCCCAGCCATGGCCGAGGATCAGCCGCAGATGCTTGCCCTCACCCTCCAGCTCCGGCAGATCGCCCCTGGGCGTGTGATGGAAGGCGGCGGGGTCGTCCTCACGCTCCACCGGCAACGCCATCCAGCTTTGCAGCCCCAGCATGGCATGCGGCTTCTCGCGCAACTCGCCATCAGTGCGTTCGGAATGGGTGATCCCGATACCGGCGGTCATCAGGTTCACCGCGCCCGGCTCGATCCAGCGGTCGGTGCCAAGGCTGTCACGGTGATGCAGCTTGCCCTTCAGCAGATAGGTCACGGTCGCCAGCCCGATATGCGGATGCGGGCGGACATCGATGCCCTGCCCGGTCAGAAACTCGGCCGGGCCCATCTGGTCGAAGAAGATGAAGGGGCCGACCATCTGGCGCTGCACGGCCGGCAGGGCGCGGCGCACCTCGAAACCGCCAAGGTCACGGGCGCGGGCAACGACAACGGTTTCAATGGCGTCCACGGCATCGCCAACGGGGATATCGGGGTCCAGTGCGGGGTTCCAGCTCATCTCGTCCTCCTGTGTGTTGCAGGAAAGATAGGCCGGATTGCGACGCCGCGCATCTGCCGCGATCGCCGAAGTCCTGTGCATGGCTGCGCCGCAGTCTTGACCCCGCCGCAGGATTGGACGAGATCACCGCCATGAAGGCAGAACTTTCCGAAGACGGGCAAAGCTTCACGCTGACGCGCGGCGCATGGTCGAACAGCTATCCGCTGGCCGATCTGCCGAAATGGCTGGCCTTCTATCGCAAGCAGCCGCTCGATTTTCCGAAATCGGGTGATTCCTATGCCGCGTCGATTGCGGCGCTGGAGGCACTGGCCGCCCGCCTGGGTCAGGGCTGATCCGCGACGGAAACCCGGCTGCGCGGCGTATCAGGAGAACTGAACCTGATACACCGGAATCCTCCTCATGAAATCGCTGTTTCTTCGTTATGCGACCCCGTTCACCACCGGGCTGTTCCTCGTATCGCTCGTGTCCGGGGTGGCGCTGTTTCTTCACATCGGCCCTGCGGCCTTCCATGGCATGCATGAATGGCTCAGCATGGTGCTGATCCTGCCCTTCGTGCTGCATCTCTGGCGGAACTGGCGGCCGATGACGGCCTATTTCCGCCATACCCCAATGATCGTGGCGCTGGCGGCCTCAGTTCTGGCCGGGGCCGTATTCTTCCTGCCGTCCGGCAGCGCGCAGGGCGGGCGTCCGCCTCAATTCGCCGTGGCGAACCGGCTGCTGGCGGCCACGCCCGCCGAAGTTGCGCCCGCGCTGGGTCTCAGCGAAACCGGGTTGCGTGACCGCCTGACGGCCGCCGGGTTTGCCGTGCCCACCGGGGCCGAGACCCTGCACGATCTGGCCATCGCCGCCGGGCAGGAAGACAGCGCGATTCTGACGGTTCTGGCCAGTGCCGGGAACTGATTGCAGCGCCAGAGCACCTGGATCGGCCAGATTAGGAAAAACCTAATCCAAGCTGACAAACAGTTTGCTTTCGCCTGACATGCCGGTGCGGCACTCTGGGGGCGATCCCAAAGGACTCCCGCAACCATGATCCGCACTGGCACAGAATACCGCGAGTCGATCCGAGACGGACGCGAGGTTTTCGTGAACGGGGACCGGGTTGCGGATGTCACGAGTCATCCCGCCTTCCGGTCGATGGTCGAGATTCGTACCCGGATGCAGGACATGGCCCACGCGCCGGACACGCGCGACCTGATGACCGTCACCCGCAACGGCGAGGCGCAGGTGCTGCTGAACGCCCTGCCCTTCGCGCAGGCCGACTGGTGGGCCAAGCGCCGCGCCACAGATGCGGTGCTGGATATGGCGGGCGGCATTGTCACACGGATCGGTGACGAAACCGTGGGCGAGATGTGGTCGCTGCACGATTGCGCCGCTGCGCTGAACGACATCGACCCGCGCTTCGCCCCCAATATCATCGCCCATGTCGACCGGGCGGTCTCCGCCGATCTGTTCCACGTCTCGGGCAATGCCGGGCCTGCCACCGATGGCACGGAAATGGCACTGCGTGTGGTGCGCGAAACCGATGCGGGCGTGGTGGTGCGTGGCGCCAAATACGAAACCGCAGCCGCCTATGCCAATCAGGCCTTCATCAAGCCGACGCTGACGAATTGGGGCGATGCCGAACAATCCAGCCGCGCCATCGGCTTTGTCTGCGACATGGCCACGCCGGGGCTGAAATTCCTTTGCCGCGAGAGCTTTGCCACCCGCTCCCCGGCAGAGGATTACCCGCTGGCCAGCCGTCTGGACGAGGCGGATACGCTGCTGATTTTCGATGATGTGCTGGTGCCGTGGGAAAACGTGCTGTTTTACCGCCATACCCGCGCGGCCATGCAGGTCCGGGCAACACTTCACCGTTATTCGGCCTTCGCCTTCGTGCAACGCAACCTGCGCCTGGCTGACATGCTGATCGGGGTGGCGCTTCTTGCCACCCGTCGCAGCGGACTGAACCGGCAACAGCCGGTGCAGGAGAAGCTGTCGCAGCTTGCGCTGTATCGTGAGACCATCAACGCCCATCTGACGGCGGCGATCACGCTGGCCGAACGCTCGCCCGCCGGGCTGATGATGCCGAACCAGAGCCTGCTTTATGCGGGCAGGATGCAGGCGGTCAGCCAGTTGCCCGCCATGATCCACCTGACCCGCGAATTGTGCGGCGCCCAGCTTGCGCTGATGCCGGACGCCGCCGCCTTCCGCGCGCCCGACACCGCCCGCTGGCTCGACCGCTGCTATGCCGGTGACGACTGGACCGCCAAGGACCGCCGCCGCCTGATGGCCTTCGCGCGCGACCTTCTGAACTCCGATTACGCCGGTCACCGGCTGACGTTCCAGCTTTTCGCACAAGGCCCGCCTTTCGCGCAGCTTGCCGCCGTCTACCGCAATTTCGACTGGGAAGGACCGCTGGCGCTGGTGAAAGACTGCGCCGGGCTTTCTGAAAGCATATCCGAACGGGACAGCCTGAGCGCAGGCGACTCGACCGTGTCGAAATGGTTCGCAACCGTGGCCCCGCAGGGCGTGGCCGCTCATTAGGAAAGGACAAGCGCAGATGAACCGCCATGCCCCGCTGAGCCCCGCCGCCGAACTGCATGCCAATGTCTCGGTCCCGTTCGAGCGCGCATTCGCCATGCCGAAAGCGGTCTATACCTCGCCCGAGTTTCTGGCGCTGGAACAGAAACACGTCTTCGCACAGGACTGGCTGTGCGCCGGTCGCGCCGAAAGCCTGCCTGATGCGGGCGATTATCTGACCATGGAAATCGCGGGCGAGCCGGTTGTGGTATTGCGCGACCGTGACGGCGCCATCCGCGCGATGTCAAACGTCTGCCGTCATCGCATGTCCACCCTGTTGCAAGGTCGCGGCAAGGTGCGGGCCATCACCTGCCCCTACCATGCCTGGACCTACAACCTCGACGGCAGCCTGCGCGGGGCGCCCGCGATGACGCTGAACGAAGGCTTCTGCAAAGAGGCGCTTGGCCTGCCCGCCATCCGCTGCGAGGTCTGGCAGGGCTGGATCATGGTCACGCTCAACCCCGAGGCACCCGCCCCGGCAGAGGCGCTGTCCGAAGTGACCGATCTTATCGCCCCTTTCGACATGACCGGCTATCGCGAGACCTTCCGCGAAAATTTCCGCTGGGCGACCAACTGGAAGGTGCTGGCCGAGAATTTCATGGAAAGCTACCACCTGCCGATGTGCCACGCCGGCACCATCGGCGGCGCGTCAAAGCTGGAGGAAATGGTCTGCCCGACCGGCGGCGCGGGGTTCAACTACCACTGGATTCTGAAGAATGATTCCGTACCGCTGGCACTGGCGCATCCGTCGAACACCACGCTGGAAGGCGATGACCGGCGCAAAACCTGGCTGCTGGCGATCTACCCCTCGCTGCTGATCACGCTGACACCGGGCTATTTCTGGTATCTCTCGCTCACCCCCGACGGGCCGGGCCATGTGCAGGTGCTGTTCGGCGGCGGCATGTCGGAAGACTGGCTGGCAGATCCGGCGGCGGAGGCGCATCTGGCCTCGGTACGTGCGCTGCTCGACGATGTGAATGTCGAGGACAAGGGTTGCACCGAGAAGGTCTATCGCGGGCTTTGCTCGGACCTCGCGCAGCCCGGCCCCCTCAGCCATCTGGAGCGGCCCAATTTCGAATTCGCCCAATACCTTGCCCGCCGCATCCCGGCCTGAGGCACGACCGATCTCAAGGATGGAACCCATGTCAGTCGAAAGAACCGAGGCGCTGGTGGTCGGCGCCGGACAGGCGGGAATCGCCGCCAGCGAACATCTGACCCGTGCGGGCGTGCCGCATCTGGTGCTGGAAAAGGACCGCATCGCCGAACGCTGGCGCAGCTGCCGCTGGGATTCGCTGGTGGCGAACGGCCCGGCCTGGCACGACCGCTTTCCGGGGCTGGAATTTGACGCCGACCCCGATGCCTTCGTCGGCAAGGAGGGGGTGGCCGACTACCTTGCGGCTTACGCCCGCAAATATGACGCCCCCATCCGCTGTGGGGTCGAGGTGAAGGGCGCGACCCGCCTGCCCGACCGCGCGGGCTTCCGCGTCGAAACCTCGCAAGGCGTGATCGAGACGACCTATCTGATCTCGGCCACCGGCGCGTTCCAGACCCCGGTCATCCCGCCGCTGGTGCCGGAAAGCGCCGGGATCACCCAGATCCATTCCAACAGCTACCGCAACCCCGCGCAATTGCCCGAAGGTGGCGTGCTGGTGGTGGGTGCAGGATCGTCCGGCGTGCAGATCGCGGACGAACTGCTCGCTTCCGGGCGCAAGGTCTGGCTCTCGGTCGGGCCGCATGACCGCCCGCCGCGCGCCTATCGCGGCCGTGACTTCGTCTGGTGGCTGGGCGTGCTGAACAAATGGGACGCCGACGCGCCGGAAGGCGCCGAACATACCACCATCGCGGTCAGCGGTGCCCATGGCGGCGCGACGGTCGATTTCCGCAAGCTCGCCGCGCGCGGCATGGTGCTGCTGGGCCGGACCGAAAGCTTCGAAGGTGGCAGGCTGCGCTTCGCCGATGACCTTGGCACCAATATCCGCCGGGGCGATGCCAATTATCTGTCGCTGCTGGCCGAGGCCGATGCCTGGATCACCCGCAACGGCCTGTCCCTGCCCGAGGAACCGCAGGCCCGCGAGATCGGACCCGACCCCGCCTGCATGACCGACCCGATCCATGAACTTGACCTGAAGGCTGCTGGCATCACCACGATCCTCTGGGCCACCGGCTTCAGCAATGATTTTGGCTGGCTTCAGGTCGATGCGCTGGATGACAAGGGCCGCCCCCGGCACCAGCGCGGCGTGTCGTCGGAACCCGGCGTCTATTTCCTCGGCCTGCCCTATCAGTCGCGGCGCGGATCCTCCTTCATCTGGGGCGTCTGGCACGATGCGAAATTCGTGGCCGACCATATCGCCAAGCAACGCAGCTACCTTGCCTATCGCGCGCCCGGCGAAACCGCCGCCGCCGCAGAATGACCCGGAGAGACCCAATGGCCCACACCCGTTACCGCAAGTTCAACACCCGCGACACCTACCCCGAGCAGCGCCTCGACAACGACCTCTGTCAGGCGGTCGCAACCCGCGGCGGCACGACGCTCTGGATGCGTGGCCAATGCCCGCAGGATCTGGACACCGCGCAGAATATCGCCTCGCACGACCCGGTGGAACAGACCCACAAGGTCATGCAGAACATCCGCCAACTGGTCGAGGAAGCCGGCGGAAAGATGGAACATGTGGTGAAACTGGTGGTCTACCTGACCGATGTGCGCCACCGCGAGGCGGTCTACCGGACCATGGGCGAATATATCAAGGGCGTGCACCCGGTCTGCACCGGCCTGACCGTGGTGGCGCTCGCCCGCCCCGACTGGCTGGTGGAAATCGACGCCACCGCCGTCATCCCTGATTGATCCCACAGGACCGGGGGTTTCACACCCCCGGACCCCCGTGGGATATTTCTGGACAAAAAATGAGCCTGTAAGGCGCCCTCGCCATTTTCTGTCCGAAAATATCCTCGGGGGTCCGGGGGCAGACAGCCCCCGGCGTTTTCCGAAAGAGACCCGGCATGACCTTTTCCCTTGTCGCCCGCTGCGCGAAGACCGGCCAGTTCGGCATGGTGATCTCCTCCTCCTCCCCCGCCGTGGCGGCGCGCTGTGCGCATGTGCGGGCGGGCGTGGGCGTGGTGGCGAGCCAGAATGTCACCGATCCCGCGCTGGGGCCGCTGGTGCTGGAGGCGCTGGCCTCCGGCCTTGGCGCGCAGGCGGCGCTTGAGGCGGTGACGGCTGGCCGCGCGCATATTGATTACCGGCAATTGCTGGTCATCGATGGCAGCGGCGCGACCGCAATCCATTCCGGGCGGCAGGTATTGGGTATCTGGGCCGAGGCGCAGGGGCAGGATTGTGCAGCGGGCGGCAACCTTCTGGCCAATGACGGCGTGCCCGCTGCCATGGTGGCGGGGTTCGAGGCGGCCACCGGCCATCTGGGTGACCGCATGATCGCCGCCCTGCGGGCCGGGCTGGCGGCGGGTGGCGAGGCCGGGCCGGTGCATTCGGCGGGGCTGAAGATTGCCGACCGGCTGGACTGGCCGCTGGCCGATCTGCGCTGCGACTGGACCGAAGCCTGCCCCATCGAGGCGGTGGCGACGGCCTGGGAGGTCTACAAGCCGCAGATGGCCGCCTATGTGCAACGCGCCGAAGATCCGACGCAGGCGCCTTCCTACGGAGTTCCCGGCGATGAATGACGTGACGCAATTCACCCGTGCCGACTGGCAGGCGCGCGCTGCTGCGCTGCGCTTCCGCAATCAGATCTGGATCGACGGGCGCGCCGTGCCCGCCGCCTCGGGGGCGCGGTTCGAAAGCGTCAACCCGGCCACCGGCGCCGTGCTGACCGATGTGGCGCGGGGGGGAGCGGAGGACATCGACCGCGCCGTCGCCTCGGCCCGCCGCGCTTTCGAGGATGGCCGCTGGAGCCGCAAGACCCCGGCTGAGCGCAAGGAGGTGCTGTTGCGTCTTGCTGCGCTGATCCGCGAGAACGTGCCGGAGCTGGCGCTGCTGGACAGCCTGGACATGGGCAAGCTGGTGAAGGATGCCTCCACCATCGACGCCCCCGGTTCGGCGCATTTCTTCCAGTGGCATGCCGAGGCGATCGACAAGATTTACGACGAGATCGCCCCGACCGGCGGCCGCGATCTGGCCATGGTACGGCGGGTGCCGCTGGGGGTGGTCGGTGCCGTGGTGCCGTGGAACTTCCCGCTGGATATGGCAACATGGAAGCTGGCGCCGGCGCTGGCCACCGGCAATTCGGTCGTGCTGAAACCGGCCGAGCAATCGCCGCTGTCGGCGCTGCGTCTGGCGGAACTGGCCGCCGAGGCCGGTCTGCCCGATGGCGTTCTGAACGTGGTGCCGGGCTTTGGCGAGGATGCCGGGCAGGCACTGGGCCGTCACGCGGATGTGGATTGCCTCGTTTTCACCGGCTCGACCGCCGTGGGCAAGATGTTCCAGCGTTATGCCGGCGAGTCGAACATGAAGCAGATCTGGCTGGAAACCGGCGGCAAGAGCCCGAACCTGATCTTCCCCGATGCCGATCTGGACGCCGCCGCCGACATGGCCGCCTTCGGCATCTTCTTCAATCAGGGTGAGGTCTGTTCGGCCAACAGCCGGATGCTGGTCCATGCCTCGATTGCCGAGGAAATGATCGAACGCATGGCCGCCCGCGCCGCGCAGGCGCAGCCGGGCGACCCGCTGGACCCGGCCTCGGCCATGGGGCCGCTGGTGGACCGCAAACATGCCGATACGGTGATGGGATTCATCGCCAGCGGCAAACAGGCCGGGCGGCTGGTCTGCGGTGGCGAGCGGATCGCGCGCGACGCCTCCGATGCCTATGTGCAGCCCACCATCTTCACCGATCTGCGCCCCGACGCTCGCGTGGTTCGGGAGGAGATCTTTGGCCCGGTGCTGACCATCCAGACCTTCAAGACCGAGGACGAGGCGCTGGCCATGGCCAATGACTCGCCCTATGCGCTTGCCGCCTCGGTCTGGACCCGCGATCTGGGGCGGGCGCTGTCGGTCTCGGACCGGCTGAATGCGGGGACGGTTTCTGTGAACACGGTCGATGCGCTGAGCGCGATGACCCCGTTCGGCGGCATGAAACAATCGGGCTTCGGGCGTGATCTGTCGATCCACAGTTTCGACAAATATTCCGCGCTGAAGACGACTTGGATCAAATACTGATCCGGGTTAGGCTATCCCTAACCTGATCACGGCCGAGGTAAGCCATGCCCTTGCGATTCACCCTGCGGCAGCTGGAATACCTCGTTGCCGTGGGCGAATGCGGCTCGATTGCGCTGGCATCGGAACGGGTGAATGTCTCCTCGCCGTCGATTTCCGCCGCGATTTCGCAGTTAGAGCAGGAATTCGGCCTGCCGCTGTTCGTGCGCCGCCATGCGCAGGGCCTGTCGCTGACGCAGGGCGGCAAGCAGTTCGTGGAACAGGCGAAAGTGGTGCTGGCACAGGCCGCGCGGCTGAACGATTTGGCCAACAGCATCACCGGCAAGGTGCGCGGCCCGCTGAACGTGGGCTGTCTGCTGACCTTCGCGCAGGTGGTTCTGCCGCAGCTCCGGCGGAGCTTCGTCGATGCCTGGCCGGAGGTCGATTTCCACCAGTTCGAGCGCAACCAGTCGGAAATCTTTGACGGATTGCGCAATGCGACGCTGGATCTGGCGCTGAGCTATGATCTGAACATCCCCGCAGATCTGGAATTCGTGGCGCTGGCGACGCTGCCCCCTTACGCTGTCTTGCCCGATACGCATGAGCTTGCGCACCTGGCCGCAGTCTCGCCCGCCGAACTGGCGGACTATCCGATGGTGCTGCTCGACCTGCCGCTGAGCGCCGAATATTTCCTGTCTTTCTTCACCGAAATCGGTGTGCGGCCGCAGATTGCTGAACGCACCCGCGACATGGCGGTGATGCAAAGCCTTGTGGGTCAGGGCTTCGGCTATTCCATCGCCAATATCCGGCCCTGGTCGGACAACAGCCCCGACGGGCGGCGGCTGCGCTATGTGCCGCTGACCGGGCCGGTCAGGCCCATGCGGCTGGGGCTGGTGCTGTCGGAAGGGGCCAGCGCCTCGCAGACGGTGCGTGCCTTTGTCGACCATTGCCGCGCCAATGTCAGCGCGGAGCGCGCCGCCGGGCTGCGGCTGCGGCTGGACGGGCCGCAGCGCGATTTCTAGGCTTCCCCGGTTGCACAAGACCACGCCACTTCGCCCAAAGCGAAGGCATGACCACCTTGCGTTAGCCGCAGCCTAATTCCAGCTTCCGAAGGCGATTATTTACCCGAAGCCCCCTGCCGGGTTCTGCTGCGGCAACCCCGCGTCCCATCGACGCCCCTTCCCGCCCCTCTCAAGACGGAGCCCGGAGCCTTGCGCGATCCCCGCTACGACATCCTGTTTCAGCCCATGGCCATTGGCCCGCTGACCGCGAAGAACCGTTTCTATCAGGTGCCGCATTGCAATGGCGGCGGCTACCGCGATCCATCCGCCGCTGCGGCGATGCGTGGCATCAAGGCCGAAGGCGGCTGGGGCGTGATCTTTACCGAACAGACCGAGATGCACCAGACCTCGGAAATCACGCCCTTCATCGAGCTGCGGCTGTGGGAGGACAAGGATATTCCCGGCCTGCGCAAGATGTCGGAGGCGATGAAGACGCATGGCGCGCTGGCGGGTATTCAGCTTGCTTACAGCGGTATCAACGGGCCTAATTTCTACACCAAGGAGGTGCCGCTGGCGCCGACCGCGCTGCCGATCCGCACCTTCACCAATGATCCGGTGCAGGCGCGCGCGATGGATAAAAG
The DNA here is from genome assembly GCF_014652195.1 of Gemmobacter nanjingensis. NCBI lineage: Bacteria > Pseudomonadati > Pseudomonadota > Alphaproteobacteria > Rhodobacterales > Paracoccaceae > Gemmobacter > Gemmobacter nanjingensis. The sequence goes on along the minus strand of NZ_BMYI01000002.1, from coordinate 351,709 downwards.
CGACATCCGCAATCTGCGCCGCTGGTTCGTGAACGCGGCGAAACGGTCAAAACTGGCGGGGTTCGATCTGATCTGCCTTTACGGCGCGCATGGATTCGGCATCTTCCAGCATTTCCTCAGCCGCGCCACCAACCAGCGGTCCGACGAATATGGCGGCAGTCTGGAAAACCGCTCGCGATTTGCGCGCGAGGTGGTGGCAGATATGCGCGACGCCGTGGGCGATACCATGGCGCTGACGATGCGGGTCAGCCTTGACGAAAGCATCGGCGATCTGGGCTTTTCCAATGCCGAGGTGCGAGAGTTCATCGAGATGAACGCCGATCTGCCCGACCTGTGGGATCTGGCGCAGGGGACGTGGGAAGATTGCTCCGGCCCATCGCGCTTCAAGGAGGAAGCCGCGCAAGAGGTGCTGGTGAAGGGCATCCGCGAACTTTCCTCGAAACCCGTGGTCGGCGTGGGCCGCTTCACATCGCCCGATGTGATGGCGCGGATGGTGCGGCAGGGCACGCTGGATTTCATCGGCTGCGCGCGCCCCTCCATCGCCGATCCCTTCCTGCCGAAAAAGGTGGAGGAAGGCCGGATCGAGGACATCCGCGAATGTATCGGCTGCAATATCTGCATCACCGGCGACATGACCATGTCGATCAGCCGCTGCACCCAGAATCCCACCTTCATGGAGGAATGGCGCAAGGGCTGGCACCCCGAAAAGATCGCCGCGCGGGGCGAAAGCGAGAATGTGCTGGTGATCGGTTCCGGCCCCGCCGGGCTGGAGGCGGCGCGGGCGCTCAGCCTGCGCGGCTATGACGTGGCGCTGGCCGAGGCGGGCGATGCGTTCGGCGGTCGTGTGGCGCGCGAACGCTTGCTGCCCGGCCTGTCGGCCTGGGGGCGGGTGATGGATTACCGGCTCTATCAGATCGGGCAGCGGCCGAATGTGCAGATGTATCCGGGATCGGAACTCGGCGTCGAGGAGGTGCTGGACTTCGGGTTCCAGAACATCTGCGTCGCCACCGGCAGCCAGTGGCGCGCCGATGGTGTGGCGCGGCAGCATGTGGTGCCAATGCCGGGCTTGGGCAGCCTGCCCGCCTTCACGCCCGATGACCTGATGACGGGGCGGATGCCCGCGGGCCGCGTCGTGGTCTATGATGACGATCACTATTACATGGGCGGCGTGCTGGCCGAGCTTTGTGCCAAAGCCGGTTGCGAGGTCACGCTCGTCACCCCCGCCGCCTTCGTCTCGGACTGGACGCGCAACACGCTGGAACAGGGCGCCATTCACCGCCGTCTGGCGGAGGCAGGCGTGAAGATCGTGCTGAATACGGGCGTGACCGCCCTGCGCGCCGACGGGGTGGAGGCCAACTGCGCCTATACCGATGCCCGCCGGGTGATCGAGGCGGATGCGGTGGTGCTGGTCGCCTCGCGCGCCTCGAACGATGCGCTTTACCACGGGCTGAAGGCGCGGCGGGCCGATTGGGCCGATGCCGGCATCCGCAGCGTGCAGATCATCGGCGACGCCGCCGCCCCCGGCCCGATCGCCTGGGCGACCTATGCCGGCCACCGCTATGCCCGCGAACTCGATACCGGGGTCTGGGGCGAGGACTGGGGCGATACGCTGTCCTTCCGGCGCGAGATCACCGAACTGGCGGTGGATTGAGCCATGGAACGCAAGAAAGCCATCGAGGTTCAGAACGTCGCCAAATCCTTCGGCACCTTTCAGGCGCTGAAGGGGGTCAGCTTCGACATCTACGACAACGAATTCTTCACCATGCTGGGGCCGTCGGGCTGCGGCAAGACCACGCTTCTGCGCATGATTGCCGGGTTTGAAAGCCCGACCTCCGGCACCATCCGCCTGCATGGCCGCGACATCCTTGACCAGCCGCCGCACAAGCGCCGGGTCAACACGGTGTTCCAGAGCTACGCCCTGTTCCCGCACATGACGCTGGAGGCGAATATCGCCTTCGCGCTGGAAAATCTGGGCTGGGAAAAGGCGCGCATTCGGGACCGCGTGGCGCAGATGCTGGATCTCGTCCACATGACGCAATTCGCCCGCCGCCGCCCGGCGCAGCTTTCGGGCGGGCAGCGGCAGCGCATCGCACTGGCGCGCGCGCTGGCCTCGGAACCCGAGGTGCTGCTGCTGGACGAGCCGCTTTCCGCGCTGGACCTGAAACTCCGACAGGCGATGCGGGACGAGTTGCGCGCCTTGCAGCGCGCCACGGGCATCACCTTCATCTTCGTGACCCACGATCAGGAAGAGGCGCTCGACATGTCCGACCGCATCTGCGTGCTCGGCGCGGGCGAGGTGCAGCAGATCGGCGCCCCGAACGAGATCTACGAAGACCCCGAAAACCGCTTTGTCGCGGATTTCATCGGCGAGACGAATTTCCTGCCCGCCGAGGTGGTCTCGGTTGAGGGCGACCGGGCCACGGTGACAACGCCGCTGGGGCCGGTCACCACCTGGCACAAGGGCGCGGTGGCGGGGGCGCCGGCGATGCTGTCCCTGCGCCCCGAAAAGATCGGGATGGAGGATCAGGCGCAGGGCCACGCGCTGCATGGCACGATCACCGGACGCAATTACATGGGCGGCTATACCCATTACACGGTCACGGTGAACGGCATCGAACTACGGGTGTCGAAGCGCAACGCGGTGTCGCATGGTGCGAGCCTTGCCGTCGGCGCCCCGGTGCGACTGGCATTCCGCCCCGACAGCGCCCGGGTGCTCGCACGATGAGCTGGCGCGATTTCCGCATCTGGGGCCTTGCCCCCGCCTGGGTCATCATGGCGCTGACGCTGGTCTTGCCCATCGCCATCGTGGTGCTGGTGAGCCTTTCCACCCGCGGCGCCTATGGCGGGTTTGACTGGGGCCTGTCCTTCGACAGCTACGCGAAGATCCTGTTCGAGGAGGATTGGGACGGCAACCTTGCCTTTACCCCGCAATACCTGGCCATCATCGGGCGCACGCTGTGGCTTGCCGGGCTGACGACGCTGATCTGCGCGGTGCTTGCCCTGCCCGCCGCCTATGTCATCGCGCAGGCCCCGGCGCGCTGGAAGGCGGTGCTGGTCTATCTGGTCACTCTGCCCTTCTGGGTGTCGATGATCGTGCGGGTCTATGCCTGGATCATCATTCTGGGCAATGACGGGGTGATCGAGAAAACGCTGCGCGGACTTGGCCTTGTCACCGATATGGACAGCCTTCTGTTCACCAATGGCGCCATGCTCACGGGGTTGGTCTACAGCTATATCCCGCTGATGATCCTGCCGGTTTTCGCCAGTATCGAGAAGCTGGACCCCGCACTGATCGAGGCAAGCCACGATCTTTACGGCTCGCGCTGGGTCACCGCGCGGCGGGTGATCCTGCCCCTGACCCTGCCGGGGCTGATGGCTGGCGCGGTGCTGGTCTTCGTGCCCTGCCTTGGCGCGGTGCTGGAGCCGATCCTTCTGGGCGGCGGCAAGACCATGATGATGGGTAACCTGATCCAGACCCAGTTCGGCGGCGGGCGCAACTGGCCCTTCGGTGCGGCGATTGCCGTCACACTCATGGTGCTGGTGATGGTGTTCCTGATGCTGAACGCGCTGCGTGCGCGGCGGGAGGTGGGCCATGCGTGACGTGCGGCGCTATCCCGGCGCGCGGATCTTCACCGCGCTGTTCTTCGTCTGGCTTTATCTGCCGATCCTTGTGGTCATCGCCTACAGCTTCAACGAAAACCGCCTCGCCTCGGTCTGGACCGGGTTTTCCTGGCGGTGGTATGAAAGTGCTCTGCAAAACCGGGCGCTGCTGGATGCGGTGCAGATCTCGCTGACCGTGGCCGGCATCGCCACCGCCATCGCCACTACGGTCGCCCTGATGGCGGCGCTGGTGCTGGTGCGGGGGCGTGAGGTGAAACTGCGGCGACTGTCGGAGACCGTGGTGAACCTGCCGCTTCTGCTGCCGGAAATCGTGCTGGCGGTGGCGGTGCTGATCCTGTTCTCGCAGATCGGGTTGCAGAACGGCCTTCTGAAACTGGTGATCGCGCATTCCGCCTTCTGCATCCCCTTCGCCTTCCTCCCGATCCGCGCCCGCCTGCAAGGAATGGAGGCCGACTTCGAGGAAGCCGCACAAGATCTTTACGCCTCGCCCTGGGTCACCTTCCGCCGTGTCACCCTGCCGCTGATCGCACCGGGGGTCTTTGCCGGGGCGATGCTGGCCTTCGTGATCTCGATGGATGATTTCATCACCTCGAACCTGCTCAACTCCGGCGGCTCGACCACGTTGCCGGTCTATATCTTCGGCCTGATCAAGCAGGGCACCACGCCCGAGCTGAACGCGATTTCCACGCTGATCGTGCTGGGCTCGCTGATCCTTGCCACCACAGCCCTCGTGCTGACCTTCCGCAACCCCGACCGGGCATGAAGACCCGACCATCCTGACAGGAGAGACAGATGACCAGAACCACCCGCCTTCTTGGCCTGACCGCCGCCCTTGCCACCCTGCCGCTGGCCGCCATGGCCGAGGGAGAGCTGCATATCTACGCATGGTCCGACAGCATCGCCCCCGATCTGGTGGCAAAGTTCGAGGCCGAGACCGGCATCAAGGTCACCATGGACGGCTTCAACGCCAATGAGGACCTGCTGACCAAGTTGCAGGCCGGGGCCTCGGGCTATGATCTGGTCACGCCCTCGCAGCATTTCGTGCGGCTCATGATTGATCAGGGGTTGCTGGAAGATATCGACGCCCATGACCTCGCCGCCTATCAGGCCGTCGATGAAAAATGGCGCGGCCAGTGGTGGGATGAAACCAACGAATATTCCATTCCGCTGGCCTATGGCACCGCTGGCTTCACAGTGAACCGCGACCAGTACAAGGGGCCGGTGGATAGCTGGTCTGTGTTCTTTGAGCCGACGGAAGACCTGAAGGGCAAGATCGCGCAGCTTTCCTATCCCGACGAAATCGTGGGCGCGGCGCAGCTTTACCTTGGCATTCCCTTCTGCACCGAGGACTCGGCCGAAATGAAGCGCGTCTACGACCTGCTGGCCGCGCAGAAGCCCTTCGTCGCCGCCTATACCAGCGACAATATCGAAAACCGGATCGGCGGCGGTGAAGTGGCGATGCATTTCTGGTGGGACGGCAATTCGATGAAGACCCGCGCCAATGATGGCGCGCCCATCGAATATGCCATGCCGAAAGAGGGGCTGGTGGGCTGGCTGGACAGCTTCGTGGTGCCGAAGGGCGCGTCGAATGTCGAAAACGCCAAGAAGTTCATCGACTTCATGTCGACGCCTGAAAATGCGACGGCGCAGTACAATTACTACGGCCATTCCGCTCCGGTGAAGATCGACACCGCCACCGCGAAATACACGCCGGAGAACGCGCCCGAGCTGTTCCCGACGGTGAAGGTGGAATTCTCGCGCGCCTGCTCGCCCGCCGCGCAGGATCTCGTGACCAAAGTCTGGACCCAGCTTCTGCAATGATCCCCTCGCCCGGCGGCGCCTGTCGCCGGGCCTTTTTTCACCGGAGACAGCCATGGACCTCGTGATCCGCAATGCCCGCAGCTTCCCCGAAGGTGCCGCCGTGGCGCTGGCGGTACAGGACGGCCTGATCGCATGGGTCGGGCCGGACGCAGAGACTCCGGCTGCCGCGCGTGTCATCGACGCGGGCGGTGACACGCTGCTGCCAGCCTTCACCGAAAGCCATGTGCATCTGTTTCTGGGCGGCACCGCGCTTGGCCAGCTGAACCTTGCAGCGGTCAGTGACACCGCAAGCTTCCATTCGGCGTTGCGCCGTTTCGCAGAAACACTGGCCCCCGGAGAATTCCTGTGCGGCTACGCCGCGAATTACGAGATGCTCGGCCCCGGCTCCCGGCCCGACCGGCATGCGCTGGATGCGGCAGTGGCGGATCGGCCTGTGTTCATCACCTCGACAGATTACCACGCGGCCTGGGCCAATACGGCGGCGCTGCAACTGGCCGGCATCCTGTCGGGCGCTGAAACACCGCCGGGGTCTGAAGTGGTGATGTGGCCGGACGGCCTCGCCACTGGCGAACTGCGCGAAGGCGCGGCGATGGAGCTGGTCCGCCGTCTGACGCCGACTGGCGGGCGTGACAGCACGGCCATGATCGGGCAGGAACCGCCCGGCACACCCGATGCCGCGATGCGCGCCCGCGACAAGGCCACCATCCTGCTTGCCTGCCATGAGCTTGCCCGCCACGGCATCACCAGCGCGGTGAACATGGATGGCAACCTTTATCAGGCCGGGTTGTTCACAGAACTGGCCGAGGAATTGCCGATCCGGGTCAAGCTGCCGATGAACCTGACCGAGGATCAGGACAAGGCCCGTGTCGCCGCCCTGATCGCACAGGCGCAGGCCGCGCCGGTCGGGCGGCTGGAATTCGGCATGATCAAGATGTTCATGGACGGGGTTTATGACACCTGGACCGCGCATGTGGTCGGCGGCTACCCGGACGATCCGGCCCATGATGGCCCGCGCCTGATTTCCGCCCCCGCCTTCGCGCGGCTTTGCACCATGGCCGATGCGGCGGGGTTGCAGATCGCGGTTCATGCCGTGGGCGATGGCGCGGTGCGCGCGGTGCTGGACGGCTATGAAGCCGCCCGCACCGCCAACGGCCCGCGCGACAGCCGCCACCGGATCGAACATATTGACACGATCACCGAAGCCGACCTGCCACGTCTGCGCGATCTTGACGTTATGGCCTCGATGCAGCCGGTGCATCCGCCGGGCAGCGCGGGCCTGCCGCTGGAGCCGACCATCAGCATCATGGGTCGCGCCCGCTGGCCCACCGCCTTCCCCTGGGCGCGGATCGCGGCACAAGGCACCCCCCTGGCCTTCGGCACGGATTGGCCGGTCTCGCCGCTTGATCCGCTGCACTGCCTGCATTGCGCGATGGCCCGCCGCCCCTGGGCGCCCGGCATGCCCGACCAGCGGCTGCACCTTGCCGATGCCCTTGCCGCCTATTCCGCAGGCGGCGCCTACCTCGGCTTTGCAGAAAACCGTCGTGGCCAGTTGCGCGTCGGGATGCAGGCCGATGTGATCCTCGTCACCGGCAGCCTTACCGCGCTGGCGGAACGGGCCGATGCCGCCCGCGTCACCCTGACCCTGCGCGAGGGCGAGGTGATCTGGCAAGCCTGACCCGCGCCCTGGCCTCCGGGGCGCGCGGCATCGTCAGGGTTGTGGGCTGACCCCGATCACCGGCTCATGCAGGTGCCACAAAACCGCCCAGACCACGATGGCCAGCCCGATCCGCCACCATTCAGGCCGCCAGCCGCGCCAATCCCCTGCGAAAGGCAGGTTGGAGGTTCCGCGTGACAGTTCCGCCCAGGCCCCTGCCCCCCAGAGCCGGCGGTTACGGGCATCAATGGCCAGCATGCCGAGGGCCGAAAAGCCAGCGAACAGCCCAAAGAGAATCACATGGGCCAGATCACCGTTCACCACCAGATGCACGCCTGACCAGATCAGCAGCGCCCAAAGCAGCGGATGCCGGACCAGCCCGGCCACACCGGGCCGCGCCGGGTCGAAGCCCGAGGCCCTGCCCCCAAAGCTCAGCGGATTGGCCGCCCCCAGCGCGAGCGCGACCAGCAGCAGCGCCACCGGCATCGCAAGGTTGGCAAGCCAGCGCATCCAGATCGCCTGATCCCACAGCGGCACAAAGGGCGCCCGCCCGGCCGCCGCGATGACCCAGATCAGCAAAACCAGTGACAGCAGACCAAAGGCCGCACCATAGCCCGCCCGACCCAGCCGCGCCACCAGCGCCCCGCGCAAACCGGGACGCGACGGCACCATATGGCTCCCCAGAAATGCCACCATCGCCAGGATGAATTCTGTCCAGCCCATGACTTACCTCCCCGTCAAGCCTTACGCCCTTCGCCAGCGCTGGACAATCGCCGCGCCGCACCTATCTTCGGCGCCATGCCCGACGCCCTTCTCATCGCCCATGGCTCACCCGCCGATCCCGAACCGCAGGAACGCGCGCTTCAGGCGCTGGCAGCGCGGGTGCGTCTCTGGTGCCCCGGCTGGCGCATCCGTGGCACCACGCTGGCGCTGCCCGGCGCGCTGGAACGCGCGGTTGCGGCCCTGCCCGATGCGGTGATCTTCCCCTTTTTCATGGCCGAGGGCTGGTTCACGCGCAAACAATTGCCCAAACGGCTGGCCGAGGCCGGAATGACCGCACCGCGTCAGCTTCCGGCCTTCGGCCATAGTGCCGGACTGACCGCCCTCGCCCGCGAGATCGCCCTGCAAGCCGCCCGCCAGCATGGCCTGCCCGAGACCGCGACCCTGCTTCTGGCCGCTCATGGCAGTCAGGTCTCCCGCGCCTCCGCCAACCGGACCGAGGAAATCGCCGCGACCCTGCGCACAACCACCACCTTCCGCGTCGTGACCGGCTATGTCGAGGAAACCCCGCTGCTGCACGATGCCGCCCGGATTGACGGCCCTGCCCTGTGCCTGCCACTTTTTGCCACGCGCGCGGGCCATGTCGCACAGGATGTGCCCGAGGCGCTCGCCGCCGCCGGTTTTTCCGGCCCGTTGCTCCCCGCCATCGGCGAATCCCCGGAAGCGGCCCGGCTCATCGCCGACGCGCTTCAGAGTTTTCTGTCCGAAAATATCCCTGCCGGAGGCACCCGAGCCGATCCGGCACAGCCGGTCGGCGAGACATAGGCTTGCACGGCCCGCAAGGGACGTGCTCCGCCTGAAAGGCGCCGGTCACTTCGCGGGACGGAACGCCTTGCAGACCTCGGGATCGGTCTCGATCCAGCCCGCCCCCATCAGGTCAAGGCAATAGGGCACCGCCGGAAATACCGCGTTCAGACAGGTGTCAATGGCCGAGGGCTTGCCCGGCAGCGTGATGATCAGCGTCTTGCCCCGTGTGCCCGCTCCCTGACGCGACAGAATGGCGGTCGGCACCTCGCGCAGCGACACTGCGCGCATCAGCTCGCCAAAGCCCGGAAAGACCCGCTCTGCCACATCTTCCATCGCCTCGGGCGTCAGGTCGCGCGGGCTGGGACCAGTGCCGCCTGTGGCAAGGATCAGGTCTGCGCCGCCTTCATCAGCCCAGCGACGGAACGCGCCAGCGACAACCTCGCGCCCGTCGGGCACGATCTCGCGGATGATCTCCAGCTCCGAGGTCACCGCCCGGCGCAGCCAGGCCTCGATGGCCGGGCCGCCCCGATCCTCATACTCACCGCGCGAGGCGCGGTCGGAAACCGTCAGAACCGCAATCCGGGCCGCTGTCATTGTCCGCCCTCCACCAGCACCTGCGAAAGCCAGCGTGCCACCGCTTCTGGCGGCACCGGCTCGGCCAGATCGCCCGCAAAGGCATGGAAGGCACCCAGATTGGTCGCATTGACCCCGATCAGCACCGGCAGGCCGTCTGCCACGGCATCGGCGACCATCTGGCGAAAGCCCCTCCCCTCGGATTCATGCTTGCCGAACTTGTTGATGATCAGCAAACGCGCGCCCTGCATCCGGCCCCCGACCTCGGCCACAGCCGTCTCCAGCGCCCCCGCGTCCAGACGGCAGCCGCTGGACCCGGCGCCAAGCTTCTGACTTATCCGGATGACCGGCCCGTCGGGCAGCACCTGCACATCCATTTCGCAGTCCACGCCGCAATCGACATTGTTCTGCACCGCCCCGGCCACGGCGACGCCCTCGGCCAGCAGACCGCGCGCCAGATCGGCCAGCAGCCGGTCGGTCGCCCCGCGTTCTTCCAGCGTCACATATCCGATGCGCATGCCGTTACCCTTCCGTTGCTTCGCAAGGAATGCCTCCGCCGCAGATCAAGCGCAAGCCGCCTTTCGCGACGAAACGCTCAGCCGCCCAGAACGATCAGATCGCGCGACGACAGGCTCAGCTCGACCGCCGCGCCCGGTGCGGGCGGGGGTTGGTCGGCCCGGTTGAACGTGTCCAGCGCCACGGGCATGCCCGCGACATCGGCCCCAATGCGAATGACCGATCCAAGGAAATGCACATCGCGCACCGTGGCAGGCAGGATCACATCGTTGCCCTCGCGGCGGCCCAGATACAGCGCCTCGGGCCGTGCCGCAAGATCGACGCTTCCCCCCGAGACCGGCGCGGGCAGCGTGACAGGCACACCGCCCAGACGAACCCGCCCCGCGGCACCATCCTCCACCGTGGCGGTGAAGGCATTAAGCTGGCCGACAAAGTTCGCCACGAACCGTGTGGTCGGCCGGTTGTAGATCTCGAACGGGGGGCCAACCTGATCAGCGATGCCGCCGTTCATCACCACGATGCGGTCAGAGATCGACAGCGCCTCTTCCTGATCATGGGTCACGAAAATCGTGGTGATCCCCAGCTCGCGCTGAATCTCGCGGATTTCATTGCGCAGCGAAACCCGCACCTTGGCATCCAGCGCCGAAAGCGGTTCATCCAGCAACAGCACCTGCGGTTTGGGCGCCAGCGCGCGGGCCAGCGCCACGCGCTGCTGCTGGCCGCCCGACAACTGGAACGGATAGCGCGCGCCCAGATCGGGCAGGCCGATCAGGCGCAGCATCTCGGTCACGCGCGCAGAAATCTCGTCACGGCCCGCGCCCTTGATCTTCAGCCCGAAGCCCACATTTTCCGCCACGGTCATGTTGGGAAACAGCGCATAGGCCTGAAACACCATGCCGATATTGCGCTGGTTCGGCCGCTTGCCCACCACATCGGTGCCTCCGATGCGGATCGCGCCCGACGACGGGGTTTCAAACCCCGCCACCATGCGCAGCACCGTGGTCTTGCCACAGCCGGAGGGGCCCAGAAGCGAGATGAACTCCCCCTGCCCGACATCGAGGTTGAAATCCTTCACCACACGGTTGGAGCCGAAGGATTTTTCCAGATGCGAAAGTTCGAGGAAGGCCATCAGCGCGCTACCTTGCTGTGCTTTGAAAAACGGGTGACAAGCTGGATCAGGCCCATGCAGGCCCAGGTGATGCCAAAGGCGATCACCGCCAGCGCGAAGGGCTCGTAAGGCTTGTTGGCGCCGATCCGTTGCAGATACGGGCCAAAGGCCGGACGATCCAGCAGCGCCGCGAGGGTGAATTCGCCGATCACGATGGCGAAGGTCAGGAAGGCCCCCGACAGCACAGCCGGAATGACATTGGGCAGGATCACCCGGCCAAGGATGGTGACCCAGCCGGCGCCAAGGCTTTGCGCCGCCTCGGTCAGCGTCGCCACGTCAATCGTACGCAGGCCGGTGTCGACGGCGCGATACATATAGGGCAGCGCCAGGATGGTATAGCCGAAGGCGAGCAGCAGGTTGGTGCCCATGATGCTGCCGGTCAGCGGCAGCCAGCTGGAGGTATTGTAGAGCCGGATATAACCGAAGACGATCACGATGGCCGGAATGACCAGTGGCATCAGCGTGATGAATTCCACATAGGGCCGCGCCCAGGGCATCTTCAGCCGCACCCAGAAGGCCGTGGGCACTACGATCAGGATACCCAGCGCGATGGTGACCAGCGCCATCATCACCGAATAGCCGAAGGTCGCCTGAAACTCCGGGTCGGCGATGACCTTGGCATAGGCATCAAGGCTGTAGACCCCGCGCCGGGCCTTGAGGCTGAATTCGGTCAGGCCCAGCAGCGGCAGGGCGAAATAGGTCAGGCCGAAGATCAGGACGATCCAGCCGGTGAGGCGGCCCCAGAGGCTCATTTCATCCACCTTTCGGCCCGAATGCGCAGCCAGATGTAAACGATATTGGCGATGGCAGTGACCACGATCATGCCAAAGGCCATGGCATAGCCAAGGTTCGGATTGCCCAGCACATCGCCCCGGATCTGCGCGAAAAGCTGGATCGGCACGATGTTCAGCGCCGAGCCGGTCAGTGCGATGGCGGTCGCCACGGCGCCGAAGGCATTGGCGAACAGAAGCGCGAAAGTGCCCAGCAGCGAGGGGAACAGGATCGGAAAGGCCACCATGCGCCAGTATTGCGCGGTGGTGGCGCCCAGAACCTCGGCCGCCTCTTTCCATTCGCGCCGCAGCCCCTCCAGCGCCGGGGTGATGATGAGGATCATCAGGGGGATCTGGAAGAACAGATATGTGACCGTCAGCCCCCAGAAGCTGAGGATCGAGAAACCGAGATCACGTTGCAGCACGATGCCGAAATTGTTGCGCAAAAACAGCGTGACAAGGCCGACCGGCCCGAAAGTCGCCAGAAAGGCGAAGGCCAGCGGCACGCCCGCAAAGTTCGAGGCGACGCCTGAAAAGGTCATCAGTGGCGCCTTGATCGCCTTTGGCACCGCGCCAAAGACCACCGCCGCCGCCATGCCAAACCCGATCAGGCATCCCAGAGCCGAGGAGGCGACAGAAATCTTGATGGAAATCCAATAGCTTGACGGGATGGTCCCGGTGTTCAGGTCGCGCAGATTCTGAAGTGTGAACCCACCACTACGGTCCTGAAAGGCACCGATGACGATATACATGGTCGGCAGGATCAGGAACAGCGTGACGAAGATGACAAAGGGCAGAAGCCCCAGCCATGTCAGCGGCAGGCGCCGCCGGGGCGCGGTGGATGCGGTGCTCATGCGGCGCGGGTCTCCGGCTGTGCGGGCGCTGGGTTCCGGGGCGAAGGAACGGGAAACCCGGCCCGCGCAACGCGGGCCGGGCCGGATACATCAGACCTTACTGGACGTTGGCGCCGACGACGGCATCCCAGCCGCCGGTCACGGCCGCCTTGTTGGCGTTCACCTCGTCCAGCGTCGGGAAGTAGGCGGCTTCATAGGCCGCGGCCGGGGGCAGCTTGGCCATGGCATCGGCATCCAGCTTGCCCGCCGCCGACATCGCGTTGAAGCGCGCCGGGTGGCAGTAGCCCTTCAGCCAGAGGTTCTGGCCTTCATCCGAATACAGGTATTCCATCCACAGCTTCGCGGCATTCGGATGCGGCGCATAAGCCGAGATGCCCTGAACGTAGACACCCGCCAGAACGCCCGACTTCGGCACGACCACCTCGACCGGCGGGTTGCCGGCAAGCTCGTCCGACCAGGCAAGGGCGTTGTAGTCCCATGCCACGACGATCGGCGTGGCGCCCTGCGCGATGGTGCCCGCCTTGCCGATGACCGGGACGAAGTTGCCCGCCTTGTTCATCTCTGCAAAATAGTCGAGCCCGGCCTTGCCCGCAGCTTCGCCCGAGGCGGCACCCGTCGAGAGGCCAGCAGCCAGAACGCCGAGAATCGCCTGGTTCGAGGCGCGCGGATCGCCCGCCAGTGCCACCTGACCGGCATATTCCGGCTTCAGCAGATCCGACCAGTCGCCCGGAGCATTGGTCACCAGGTCCTTGTTCACGATGAAGGACATGACGCCGTAATAGTCGCCATACCAGTGGCCTTCCGGATCCTTGATGCTGTCCGGGATGTCATCCCAGGTCGACACCTTGTAGGGCATCAGCAGCCCTTCGTCCTTCATCGAGGGACCATAGGCCAGACCCACGTCGACAACATCCGGGGCCTGCGGGCCCTTGTTGTCCTTGTTGGCCTTCACGGCCTCCACCTCGTCAGCCGAACCCGCATCGGGGTTCAGTTCGTTCACCTGGATTTCCGGGTATTTGGCCTTGAAGCCGGCGATCACGTCGCCATAGCCACACCAGCTGTGCGGCAGGGCGATGGTGGTCAGCATCCCTTCGGCCTTTGCCGCGGCCTCCAGATCGGCCATCGCATCGGCCGAGACCAGACCCGTGGATGCCATCAGCATCCCCACGGTCACGGCGGCGGTGAGTTTCATCTGCATTCCGGTCAACTCCCTTGGGGCCACATCGGCCCATTTCGTCTCAGTCGGGTCTTATTCTTGGCATGTGACAGTTTTGTTTCACCGCCCTGCCAGATGATCTAAGCGCGGAAGAAAGTCTCGCGCAATGAATCTGTTACGTCGCTGTTACTTTTTCTTCACGCGCCGCGCGCATGAATGATCGTTTTCACGCCGAAATGCGCAAAAAAGCGAAACGGGCACCTTTGGGGTGCCCGTCTGCATCTTCGTTTCGCAGCGTTCGGGGCCGAATCGGCCTCAGGCTTCGGTGAACAGCCGCTCGGCCCTGACCTCGGCATAGGCTGCATCCAGCGACCTGGTGGCGCGGTCGATCAGCACGTCGATCTCCTCAGTCGTGATGACCAGCGGCGGCGAGATGATCATGCGGTCATAAACATGGCGCATGATCAGATTGTTGCGGAAGCAATGTTCGCGGGTGCGGAAACCGATGGTGCCGGGCTTGGCCGCGAACTTTGCCCGCGTGGCCTTGTTCGGCGTCAGCTGGATCGAGCCCATGAGGCCAACAAGGCTGGTCTGCCCCACCATCGGGTGTTCACCCAGCTTGTGCCATTTCTCGGCCAGATAGGGATGCGCCACGTTGCGGACGTGGTCAATGATGCCGTCCTCCTCGATGATGCGCAGGTTTTCCAGCGCGACGGCCGAGGCGACGGGATGCCCGGAATAGGTATAGCCGTGGTTGAAATCATCATCGGCATTGCCGATGACATGCGCCACCTCGTCACAGACGATGGATCCGCCGATGGGCTGATAGCCCGAGGACAGGCCCTTGGCGATGGTGATGATATGCGGCTTGATCCCGAAGGTTTCGCAGGCGAACCAGTTGCCGGTGCGGCCAAAGCCGGTGATGACCTCGTCCACGATCAGCAGGATACCGTATTTATCGCAGATGCGCTGGATTTCCGGCCAGTAGGTCGAGGGCGGCACGATGACGCCACCCGCCCCCTGGATCGGCTCGCCGATGAAGGCCGCCACCTTGTCGGCGCCGACTTCGAGGATCTTCTCCTCCAGTTCGCGGGCGCGCAGCAGGCCGAAATCTTCCGGCGTCATCTCGCCGCCCTCGGCCCACCAATGCGGCTGGCCGATATGTTCGATCCCGTCGATCTTGCCGCCCGCCGCATGGATGTAGGGCATACCCCCAAGGCTGCCGCCACCCATGGTGGAGCCGTGATAGCCGTTCTTGCGCGCGATGATCACCCGACGCTCGGGCTGACCCTTGATATCCCAGTAGCGGCGCACGAGGCGGATATTGGTGTCATTGGCCTCGGACCCCGAAGAGGCGAAGAACACATGGTTCAGGTCACCCGGCGCCAGTTCCGCCAGCTTCGCGGCCAGCGCGATGGCGGGCACATGGGTCGTCATGAAGAAGGTGTTGTAATAGCTCAGCTCACGCATCTGGCGCGCGGCGGCATCGGCCAGTTCACCCCGGCCGTAGCCCACGTTCACGCACCACAGACCGGCCATGCCGTCAATGATGCGGCTGCCCTCGCTGTCGGTCAGCCAGACGCCCTGCCCCGAGGTGATGACGCGCACGCCCTTCTTCGCCAGCGCCCCGTCCGAGGTGAAAGGGTGCATGTGATGCGCCGCGTCCAGCGCCTGAAGCTCTGCCGTCGGCAGGTGGTTGGTGATCTTGTTCATTCTCGGCCTCGTCGTCAGAAGTGCGGAACCCGGATGCGGATTCGACGGATTGCCCCCACCTTACGGGCTTCGTGTGACAGGCGCAAGAATTTGATCAAATTAAACCTGCCGTCAGTGCAGCCGGAATTCGCCGACCATGTTGCGCCACTCCCCCGGCCCGATCAGCTTGCGATGGGTGAAGCGGACGGAATGCAGCGGCCCCTCGATCTGTTCCTGCCAGAATTCGACAAAGCGGAACAGACGCGGGTAATCCGGCGCCAGATCGTAGTCCTGCCAGATGAAGCTGTTCAGCACATGACGGAAATCCGGCATCCGGTAATAGAATTCCGCAGTCGTCAGGCCATAGCCCTTCAGCATCAGTTCCGTCTCTTGGTGGTCCATATCATGCCTCCACGTTTCTTCTTGTGGAATCATCCTGCCAAATCCGGGTTATTTTTCAATGAAAACAGTTTGTTGTCAGACCGCCTCCCCGGCTGCCAGATCGCGGCCAGATGCGCGGTTGCACCCCATATCTGCGATGGTCTATAGTGCCGCCAACTAGATCCGGGGCCTTGAAACCCCAAGTCAGAAGAAGGCGCCCCGCGTGTCCGATCAGCCGGAAGATATTGAAAACATGGAAGAACCGCCGCGTGGCACCTATGATGGCCCGCAGGTTTCCATCGAAAAAGAGATGAAGACGGCCTATCTCGATTACGCGATGAGCGTGATCGTGAGCCGTGCCATCCCCGATCTGCGCGACGGCCTGAAACCTGTGCATCGGCGCATTCTTTACGCGATGCACGAAACCGGCAACACGCATGACAAGCCCTATCGCAAGTCGGCGCGTCCGGTGGGCGACGTGATGGGGAAATACCACCCGCATGGCGATGGCGCGATCTATGACGCGCTGGTGCGGATGGCGCAGCCCTTCAGCATGTCGCTGAAACTGCTGGACGGTCAGGGCAACTTCGGCTCGATGGACGGCGATAACGCCGCCGCCATGCGTTATACCGAAGTGCGGATGGACAAGCCTGCCGCCTTCCTGCTGGCCGATATCGACAAGGATACCGTCGATTTCCAGGACAATTACGACGGTAAGGACAAGGAACCCACCGTCCTTCCCGCCCGCTTCCCCAATATGCTGGTCAATGGCGCGGGCGGCATCGCTGTCGGCATGGCGACCAATATCCCGCCGCACAACCTCGGCGAGGTGATCGACGGATGCCTTGCCATGATCGAGAACCCCGACCTTTCGACCGAGCGGCTGATGGAGCTGATCCCCGGCCCCGATTTCCCAACCGGCGGCCAGATCCTCGGGCGCGGCGGCATCCGCAAGGCTTACCTTGAAGGGCGTGGCTCGGTCATCCTGCGGGCCAAGACGCGCGTGGAGGAGATCCGCAAGGACCGCTGGGCCATCGTCGTCGATGAGATCCCCTATCAGGTGAACAAGGCCACGATGATCGAAAAGATCGCCGAACTTGTGCGCGAGAAACGGGTGGAAGGCATCGCCAATATCGCCGACGAATCCGACCGGATCGGCGTGCGTGTGGTGATCGAGCTGAAACGCGACGCGACGCCGGATGTGGTGCTGAACCAGCTTTTCCGCTTCTCGCCGCTGCAAGGCTCGTTCGGCTGCAACATGCTGGCGCTGAACGGCGGGCGTCCCGAAACGCTGGCGCTGCGGGATTTCATCAGCCATTTCCTGACCTTCCGTGAGGAAGTTGTTGCGCGCCGCACCGCTTACGAACTCCGCAAGGCGCGCGAGCGCAGCCATATCCTCTGCGGTCTGGCGGTCGCTGTGTCGAACGTGGACGAGGTGGTCGCCACCATCCGGTCCTCGGCCGATCCGGCCGAAGCGCGCGAGCGGCTGATGACGCGCCGCTGGCCCGCGCATGATATCGCGGCCTATATCCGGCTGATCGACGATCCGACCCACAAGATGAACGACGATGGCACCTATAACCTGTCGGAAACGCAGGCCCGCGCCATCCTCGACCTGCGCCTGCAACGCCTGACGGCGATGGGCGTCAAGGAAATCACCGACGAGCTGGAAGAGCTGGCCGCCAAGATCAAGGACTATCTTGATATCCTGTCGTCGCGCGACCGCATCATGGGCATCATCTCGGCCGAACTGACCGAGGTGAAAGACCTGTTCGCCATCCCCCGCCGCACCGAGATCATCGACTGGGCCGGCGACATGGATGACGAGGATCTGATCGAGCGCGAGGATATGGTCGTCACCATCACCTCGGGCGGCTATATCAAGCGCACCCCGCTGGCCGAATTCCGCAGCCAGAACCGGGGCGGCAAGGGTCTGGCCTCGATGCAGACCAAGGAAGATGATGTGGTGACCACGCTCTTCGTGGCCAACACCCATACGCATCTTCTGTTCTTCACGACCGACGGCATGGTCTACAAGCTGAAATGCTGGCGCCTGCCACTGGCGGGGCGCACCGCGCGCGGCAAGGCCATCGTCAACATCCTGCCGATCGAAACCGGCATTTCCATCGCTGCGCTGATGCCGGTGGATGTGCCCGAGGCCGAATGGGACAGCCTGCAAATCGTCTTCGCCACCTCGGATGGGGATGTGCGGCAGAATGACCTGAGCGATTTCACCAATGTGAAGCGCAATGGCAAGATCGCCATGAACCTGCCCGAAGGCGTGTCGCTGGTGAATGCCGCGATTGCCGACGAGTATGACGATGTGATGCTGGTCACTTCGGGCGGGCGGGCGATCCGCTTCTCGACGACCGACATCCGGGTGTTCAAGTCGCGCGGCTCGACCGGCGTGCGCGGCATCCGTCTGGCCGAGGGCGACCGCGTGGTGTCGATGTCGATCATCCGCCATTTCGAGGCCGAACCGGCCGAACGCGCGGCCTATCTGAAACAGCGCCGCCTGATGGCGGGCACGGTGGAGGACGAGGTCGAGGCAGATGATGAAGAGGCCGTGGCCGAAGGGCAGCTTTCGCCCGAACGCTATGCCGAAATGTCGGCGGCAGAGGATCTGATTCTGACCGTGACGGCCAAGGGTCTGGGCAAGCTGTCCTCCAGCCACGATTACCCGGTGCGCGGGCGCGGCGGCATGGGTGTGACCGCTTTTGAAAAGACCATGCGTGGCGGGCAACTGGTGGCCTCTTTCCCGGTCGATCCGTCGGATCAGATCATGCTCGCGACCTCCACCGGGCAGTCGATCCGGGTGCCGGTGGACCAGATCAGCTTCCGCTCGCGTTCCGCCGGGGGGGTGAAGGTGTTCAACACCGGCGGCGACGAAGAGGTGGTTTCGGTCGCCCGCGTGGCCGAAACCGGCGAGGAAGAGTGACAAAGGCCGGGGCAATGCCCCGGCCTTAACCGTTTCGCAAGGCGACTCGGGGTCTGATGCGTCGAAAGGGAGACGCGGATGAACCTTTATCACTGTATGATCGAACTGAAGTCCGAGGCGCGGGCGCTGGCCTTCTCTGCGGCGGTGGATGGCTGGATGGCCTATCTGAAATCGGCGGGGCTGGTGCTGGACTGGCGGTTGATGCGTCGGAAACTGGGGCTTGCCTCGGGGCGGCACACCGATTTCCTGCTGGAAATCTCCCTCCCCGACATGGCCGCGCTGGATGCGGCCTTTGCGCTGCTGGCCAATGCTGATGAACAGGCGGCCCGGCGCTATGACCAGATGCATCAGATGATTGCCGGGGTGGAGGTCGGGCTGTACCGCCCCTATCCCGACCCCGCGCAGAGGGAGCGCATTGCCTTGATCTGAGCCGCGCATGGGTCTATCTGCGGGTCCATGCACGAGACAATTCATATCATCGGCGGCGGAATGGCCGGATCGGAAGCGGCGTGGCAGGCGGCTCAGGCCGGTGTGCCGGTGGTGCTGCATGAAATGCGGCCCGAGGTCGGCACCTTCGCTCATCGCACCGGCAGCTTTGCCGAAATGGTCTGTTCCAACTCCTTCCGCTCGGATGATGACGAGCGGAATGCCGTGGGCCTGCTGCATTGGGAAATGGGGGCGGCGAACGGGCTGATCATGGAAACCGCGCGCGCGCATCGCCTGCCTGCGGGTGGCGCTCTGGCGGTGGACCGCGATCCCTTTGCCGAAGCGGTGACCGCGCGGCTGAAGGCGCATCCGCTGATTTCGGTGGAGTATGGCGAGATCACCGAACTTCCACGCGAGGGCCACTGGATCGTGGCAACCGGGCCGCTGACCTCCGGCGCGCTGGCGCAAAGCATCCGGGCGGAAACCGGGGCCGAAAGCCTTGCCTTTTTCGACGCCATCGCCCCCATCGTCTATGCCGAAAGCATCGACATGTCGGTGGCCTGGCGGCAAAGCCGCTATGACAAGGGCGAGACCGAGGAAGAGCGCACCGCCTATATCAACTGCCCGATGACCAAGCCGCAATATGAGGCGTTCATCGACGCGCTGCTGGCCGCCGACAAGACCGAGTTCCACGAAGGCGAGACGGCGGGTTACTTCGACGGCTGTCTGCCGATCGAGGTGATGGCGGAACGCGGGCGCGAAACCCTGCGCCACGGGCCGATGAAGCCGGTCGGCCTGACCAATGCGCACAGGCCCGAGGAAAAGGCCTATGCGGTGGTGCAACTGCGCCGCGACAATCAGCTTGGCACGCTCTATAATATCGTGGGCTTCCAGACCAAGATGAAATACGGCGCGCAAACCGCTGTTTTCAAAATGATTCCGGGGCTGGAGAATGCCAGCTTCGCCCGCTTGGGCGGCATCCATCGTAACACCTTCATCAACTCGCCCCGGTTGCTGGACAATCAGATGCGCCTGCGCTCGCGCCCGAATGTCCGCTTTGCGGGTCAGGTGACTGGGGTGGAGGGCTATGTAGAAAGCGCCGCCATGGGCCTGCTTGCGGGCCGCATGGCCGCGGCGGAAATCAGGGGCGAGACCCTGCTGCCGCCACCGCCCGAAACCGCGATGGGCGCGCTGATCACCCATATCACCGGCGGGGCCGAGGCCAAAACCTTCCAGCCGATGAATGTGAATTTCGGGCTGTTCCCGCCGATTGATGCGAAAGGCGGGCGCCGGGGCCGGAAGGACCGTTACAAGGCCTATACCGATCGCGCCAAGGATGCCTTCACGCAATGGCTGGCGGCGCAGTAACCCGTTTCGCGCCCTCGCCCACCGGGCCGCTGCACCTGGGCCACGCCTTCGCCGCTATCGTCGCGCATGACATGGCGCGCGACGATAGCGGGCGGTTCCTGCTACGGATCGAGGATATCGACCGCGCCCGCTGCCGCCCGGAATGGGAGGCGCAGATTTCCGATGATCTGCGCTGGCTGGGCCTGACATGGGATCAGCCTGTGCTGCGACAATCCGACCGCCTGCCGGTCTATGCCGCCGCGCTCGACACCCTTGCCGCGCACGGGTTGACCTATGCCTGCACCTGCACGCGTGGCGATATCCGTGCCGCGCTTTCCGCCCCGCAGGAAGGCGCGCCGTTGATCGGGCCGGATGGGCCGGTCTACCCCGGCACCTGCCGCCATGCCGGGCATGACCGCCGGGAGGCCGCGATCCGGCTGGACATGGCGCGTGCCATGGCTGCGGTCGGGCCACTGGCGTTTACCGAAACCGGCCCTGCTCATGCCGGACATCACCGGATCGACGCGG
Source organism: Gemmobacter nanjingensis (assembly GCF_014652195.1). Taxonomy (NCBI): domain Bacteria; kingdom Pseudomonadati; phylum Pseudomonadota; class Alphaproteobacteria; order Rhodobacterales; family Paracoccaceae; genus Gemmobacter; species Gemmobacter nanjingensis. The sequence goes on along the minus strand of NZ_BMYI01000002.1, from coordinate 330,737 downwards.
CGCAGATGATTGCCGGCGTTGGTGACATCGTGCTGGCGCGGCGCGATATGGGCACCTCTTACCATCTGTCGGTGGTGCTGGATGACGCGGCGCAGGGCGTGACGCATGTGACGCGGGGCGAGGATCTGTTTGAGGCGACCGCCATTCATGTTCTGCTGCAACGCCTGCTGGACCTGCCGACGCCGGTCTATCACCACCACCGCCTGATCCGCGATGCAGCGGGCAAGCGGCTGGCCAAGCGCGACGATGCGCGCGCGTTGTCGAAATACCGGGCAGAAGGCGCCACCCCGCAAGATATTCGCGCCCTGATCGGATTGTGACGACGGAAAATGCCGCGCCATGCGTATCATCCGCCGGAACCGCGTGCAGCCGGTTGCCGGAGGATGTGGCCTGACCTAGCTTCTGCGGGCGCCCCACCGCCTGCGACCCAAAAAGAACAGGACCTACAGATGATTGCATCCCGCACAGCCAGCCTGATCGTGCTGGCCGTCACATTGGCCTCGGCGACAGCCTGGGCGCAGACCCCGCCTTCGGAGGCCGCGCGCGGACCTGCCAAGGTGGGCGTGATCGAGATGCGGTTGCAGCCGGTGCGGCGCAGTTCCACAGTGCCCGGACGCGCGGTGGCGTTTGAGCAGGCCAATATCCGCCCCCGCGTCGGTGGCATCGTGACCGAAATCCTTTACACGCCGGGCGCCGAACTGGCCCCCGGCACACCGATGTTCCGGCTGGACCGCACGCAATACGAGGCGGCGGTGGAAACTGCACGGGCGGCGCTGGCGCGGGCACAGGCGGCGTTGCCGGTGGCACTGGCGACGCTGGAACGGGCACGGGCGCTGGAAGGCTCGGGCAGCACACGCGCGACGGTCGAAAGCGCCGAGGCTGCTGCTGCCTCTGCCCGCGCGGATGTCCAAAGCGCCGAAGCCGCGCTGAACGTGGCGGAAACCGAACTGTCCTGGACCGTCGTCACCAGCCCCATCGAAGGGATTGCCGGGGTGCCCGAAGTTTCGGTCGGCGATCTGGTGACGGCGGGGCAAGGCGATGCGCTGGCGACGGTAACCCGTCTGGACCCGATTTATGTCGATATGTTCGAGCCTTCGGCGCGTATCCTGTCGATTCAGGATCAGATCGCGCGGGGAGAGCTGAAGCCTGACGAAACGCTGGAGGTGAAGCTGACGCTGGAAAACGGCCAGACCCATGCCAGCGGCGGCACGCTGGTCGCGCCCTCGGTCACGGTCTCGCCCACCACCGGAACGCAGGACATCCGGTTTCGCTTCGACAACCCCGATCACCGTATCCTGCCCGGCATGTTCCTGCGCGGCGAAGTGGTTCTGGGCACCGTGCAGGCCTATCTGGTGCCGCAGCGCGCCACCACGCTGGGCCGTGACGGCACGCTGTCAGCCTGGGTGGCCACCACTGAAGGGAAGGCCGAACAGCGCCGGTTCGAGGCGCGCGGAACACATGAAAATGCCTGGATCGTGACGGCGGGGCTGTCGGAGGGCGACCGGCTGATCATCGACGGGCTGAACGGGCTGCGCGACGGCGCGGCGGTGGAGCCGGTGCCGGTCACCATCGACGCCATGGGCGTGGTGCAGGATGTGAAGGCGAACTGAGATGGCGGGTTTCTTCATCGACCGGCCGGTCTTTGCCTGGGTTCTGGCCATCATCACCATGCTGGCGGGCGCCTGGGGGCTGACGACCCTGCCCGTCTCGCAATACCCCGACATCGCACCGACCACGATCCGCATTTCCGCAAGCTATCCCGGCGCCTCGGCGGAAACCATTGAGAACTCGGTCACTTCGGTAATGGAGGACGGGCTGACCGGCCTTGACGGCCTGCTTTACATGACCTCGTCCTCTTACGCATCGGGGCGCGCCACGGTCACGCTGACCTTCGGGGATTCGACCGACCCCGACATGGCGCAGATCCAGGTGCAGAACAAGTTGCAGCTGATCCAGAACGGCCTGCCGGAAACCGTGCGCCAGCGCGGCATCAGCGTCACGCGGTCGTCCTCGTCCATCCTGATGGTGGGGGCGCTGGTGTCGCGTGACGGGCGCTTCACCTCGTTGCAACTGGGCGATCTGATGGGCCAGATCGTCGAGGATGCGGTCTTGCGGACCGAAGGTGTTGGCTCGATCAACTCTTTCGGATCAGGCTATGCCATGCGCATCTGGCTCGATCCCCTGAAGATGGCGCAGTATCGGGTGACGACCGCAGATGTGACCTCGGCCGTATCGGAACAGAACAGCACAGTCACCGTGGGCAGCCTTGGCAGCCAGCCGGTCGTGCCGGGGCAGCAGTTGAGCGTGGCACTGAACGCGCAGGCGCAGCTTGCCACGGTGGAGGAGTTTGAACGCATCATCCTGCGCACCACCGCCGATGGCTCGACCGTCTTTCTGGGCGATGTCGCGCGGGTAGAGATCGGGCAGGAAAGCTATGGTGCGAGTTCGCGTTACAACGGCATGCCTGCCGCCGGTTTCGGTATCAACCTGGCCACCGGCGCCAATGCGGTGGACACTGCCGAGCGGGTGCGCGACACCCTGACCCGTGTCAGCGCCGCCCTGCCCGAAGGGGTCGAGGTGGTCTATCCCTATGACACCTCGCCCTTTGTGGAGGCCTCGATCGAGAAGGTCTATCACACGCTGGGCGAGGCGGTGGTGCTGGTGTTCCTCGTCATCCTCGTGTTCCTGCAAAGCTGGCGCGCGACGATCATCCCGACCATCGCTGTGCCGGTCGTGCTGCTGGGCACCTTCGGGATTCTGGCCGCGGCGGGCCTGACGATCAACACGCTGACCATGTTTGCGCTGGTGCTGGCCATCGGCCTCCTGGTCGATGACGCCATCGTGGTGGTGGAAAACGTTGAACGGGTGATGGAGGAAGAAGGGCTGGAGGCGCGCGAGGCCACGCGCAAATCCATGCACCAGATCACCCCCGCGCTGGTCGGCATTGCGCTGGTCCTGTCGGCGGTGTTCCTGCCGATGGCCTTCATGTCCGGCTCTACCGGCGTGATTTACCGGCAGTTCAGCGTCACCATCATCTCGGCCATGATGCTGTCGCTGGCTGTCGCGCTGATCCTGACCCCGGCGATGTGTGCGAGCCTCCTGCGCCCGCGCCGCCATGGTGACGGCATTGCCCCGGCGCGCTGGTTCAACCGGGGGCTGGACACCTCGACCAACGGCTATGTGCGGGTGGTGAAACACACCGTGTTGCGGCCATTCCGCATGGTGATCCTGTTGGGTGCCATCGGCGGTGGCGCGTTCTGGCTGTATCAACACCTGCCCGGCTCGTTCCTGCCGCAGGAGGATCAGGGCGTGTTGATGGCCCAGGTCCGGCTTTCGGAGGGATCGACCACCGCACAGACGCAGGCGGTGTTGGAAGAGGTGGAAAACTGGCTGCTGACGGAACAGGATGTCGTCGTCGCCTCTGCTTATGGCGCGCTTGGCTTTTCGTTTGGCGGTGGCGGGCAGAACTCTGCCATGCTGTTCGTGCGGCTGAAGGACTATGACGAACGCGCGGGCGGCGTGACGGCGGCGCAGTTTGCCCAGACCGCGAACCAGCGGTTTGGCGGGCATCGGGCCGGGCGCATCGTCTTTACCCAGCCGCCCGCCATTCAGGGTCTTGGCAATTCCTCGGGCTTCACGATGTATCTGCTGGATCAGGCCGGGAACGGCCAGGCCGCGCTGCAGGATGCTGCCACCGATCTGGTGGACCGCGCGACCGAGGACGGGCGCACCGGCTCGTTCCGGGGCTATGAGCAGACCTTCCGCCCGGCCCTGCGGCTGGATATCGACCAGCAGAAGGCCCGCGCCATGGGGCTGAGCCTCAGCGAGGTGAACAGCATGCTGGCGGTGATCTTCTCGGGGCGCGAGGTCAATGATTTCCCGCTTGGGACCGAGCTGAAGCCGGTGATCGTGCAGGGCGAGCCGGAATGGCGCATGCAGCCAGAGGATATCGACGGCTGGTTCGCCCGCAATTCCAGCGGTGAGATGGTGCCTTTTGCCGCCTTCATGTCACAGCGCTGGGATGAAACCTCACCCTCGCTGGATCGCTACGGCGGCGCGCGCGCCATCGAACTGTCGGGCGCGCCAACCGAGGGCACCAGCTCCGGTCAGGCGATGGAGGTGGTGGAGCAACTGGTCGCCGACCTGCCGGGCGGCTATGGCCTTGCCTGGACGGGGCTGTCCTATCAGGAACGGCTGTCGGGCAATCAGGCCCCCCTGCTGTTCGCCATGTCGGCGCTGGTAGTCTTCCTGTGCCTTGCCGCGCTTTACGAAAGCTGGACGGTGCCTTTCGCCGTCATGCTGTCGGTGCCGGTCGGCATTCTGGGGGCGCTGGGGTTTGCGCTGCTGTTCGGCCAGTCGAATGACGTCTATTTCAAGGTGGGGTTGCTCACCACCATCGGCCTTGCGGCGCGCAACGCGATCCTGATCGTTGAGTTCGCGCAAAGCTTGACCGAACGTGGCTATTCACTGGCCGAGGCCGCCGCCATGGCCGCGAAACAACGGTTGCGACCGATCCTGATGACCACATTCGCCTTCATGCTGGGGGTGTTGCCGCTTGCCATTGCGACCGGCGCCGGGGCCATGGCACAGCGCGCCATCGGCATCGGGGTGCTGGGCGGTATGACCTCTTCTGCGGTCATCGGCATCTTCATGGTGCCCGCCTTCTTTGTGATTGTGCGGCGGATGTTCCCGTCGAAGAAGCCGGTGACGGCTTAAAGAAAAACCGCCGCAGGGCATTCCCCTGCGGCGGTTTTACCCTGACGCGTGGTGCTGTGTCAGCCCGGCAGCGTCACCACTATCGGCCCGCGATCCGTGGCGACGACGGTATGTTCATATTGCACCACCGGGGCCGAGGGTTCGGCATAGAGCGTCCAGCCATCCTCGCCCTCCTCTGCCCAAAGCCCGCCGGTGGACAGGAATGGCTCTACCGTCAGCACAAGCCCTTTGGAAATGCGCCGCCGGTCGCCGCGCGTGGGCCAGGTGGCGATTTCCTCGGGCGCTTCGTGAAGGGCGCGACCGATGCCGTGACTGGCCAGATTGCGGATCAAGGTGTAACCCCGCGCCGAGGCAAAGCGCCCCACCGCCGCCCCGATCCCCGCCAGCGGTTTGCCGCTGCCAACCTGCGCCACACCGATCTCGGTCGCGCGCTTGCCGTCGCGGCAGAGCCGGTCCAGCACGGGCGAGACCTTGCCCAGCCGGAAGGTTGCGCCGGTATCGGCGAAGAAACCATCGCGCGAAGCGGAGACGTCGATATTCACCAGATCCCCCAGCGCCAGTTCGCGCGCGCCGGGAATGCCGTGGGCGATTTCCTCGTTCACACTGATGCAGGTTGCGCCGGGAAAGCCGTAGGTCGACTCAGGCGCCGAAATCGCCCCCTCCCGCTCCAGATGCGCGCGGCCGATTGCATCGAGCTCCAGCGTAGTCATGCCGGGCTGCATGGCACGGGCCATGACCTGAACGGTATCGGCGACAATACGACCGATACGGCGCAGCGCCTCCAGCTCGTCTTCCTGGGTGATCGTCATTCCGCGCCGCCGACCGGCAGCACCGCGATGGCGATGCGGCGGCCTTCGCTCAACAGCACGTTGTAGGTGCGGCAGGCAGCGGGCGAGGACATGACCTCGACACCAAGCCCCGCGGCCTCAAGTTCCGCGCGCAGGGTCGCCGGGGCATGGGCGATGTCGGCCCCCATGCCGAGGAAGATCACATCCACCTGGCCCGCCAGCGCCAGCAGCGCGGCTGTATCCTCCAGCCCACCCCAGGGGCCGGCGTCCCAGGGCGTGATGATGGCCGCGCCTTGCAGGGCGCGGCCCCCGATGCGGAAGAATCCGGGGCCATAGCCCTCGACCGGCTGCGCCTCGCCATAGCTGATCTCGGTCAGGCGCATCCGGTCCTCCTCAGGCGTCGATATTGGCGAATTCGTGATCGCCTTTCGACCGCTCTTTCTTCTGCTTCTCGCTGCGGTCTACCCCGAGCATCAGCACGATGTTTTTCGCCACATAAAGTGTCGAATAGGTGCCGATGATGACGCCGAAGAACATGGCGAAGACGAAGCCGCGGATCACGTCGCCACCGAAGATGATCAGCGCGGCCAGCGCCAGAAGCGTGGTCGTCGCGGTCATCACGGTGCGCGACAGGGTTTCGTTGGTGGTCAGGTTCATCATGTCGCGCAGCGGCATGGCCTTGTATTTCGCAAGGTTTTCCCGGAGCCGGTCGAAGATCACGACGGTATCGTTCACCGAATACCCAAGGATCGTCAGCAACGCCGCCACGATGGTCAGGTCGAACTTGAGCTGGAAGATCGCGAAGATGCCGACGGTGACCAGCACGTCATGCACAAGCGCGGCGACGGTTCCAACCGCGAACTGCCATTCGAAGCGCAGCCAGACGTAGAAGGCAATCCCCGCAGAAGCGGCGACCACAGCGATGACAGCCTTCCAGATCAGCTCTTGCGAGACTTTGGGGCCGACGGATTCGACCGAAGGAAAGGTGATCGCCTCGTCAACCTTCTTCAGCGCCTGTTCCACCGCGTCGATGGACTCGGGCGTCACGGCCTCGTCCCCTTCCTGTGGCGCGATGCGCAGCATGGCGACATGCTGATCCTCGCGGAAGGACGGGTCGAACACCTGCGTGATCGACACATCGCCCAGCCCCAGATCGGAAACAGCGGCGCGGTAGACCCCGACATCCACCGCATTGGTGCTTTCGGTACGGATCGTGGTGCCGCCCTTGAAGTCGATGCCGAAGTTCAGCCCCATGATGACGACCGCAAGGATCGACACGATGGAGGCGACGATGGACCCCCCGAAGGTGATCCACTGCCAGCGGAAGAAGTCGATGTTCGTCCTGGTCGGAACAAGTTTCAGACGGAAAGCCATGGCTGCCCCCTCCTCAGACGGTGATCGTCTTGGGGTGGCGCCACCCCAGATACAGATTGATGATCGCCCGCGTCACATAAACGGCGGTGAACATCGAGGTCATGATGCCGATGCCGGTGGTGACGGCGAAGCCGCGCACCGGGCCCGAGCCCACGACAAACATGATGACAGCGGTAATGATGCTGGTCAGGTTCGAGTCGACGATGGCCGACAGCGCCTTTCCAAAACCAATCTCGATGGCCGCGCCGGGCGATTTGCCCTCGCGCAACTCCTCGCGCACGCGTTCATAGATCAGCACGTTGGCATCGACCGCGACCCCCATGGTCAGAACGATCCCCGCAATCCCCGGCAGCGTCAGCGTGGCCCCGATGACCGAAAGCACGGCAAAGATCATGGCGATGTTGAAGGCCAGCGCGATCACGGCGAAGGTGCCGAAGATCCCATAGCTCGCGATCATGTAAAGCGCGACGAGACCCGCCCCGACCAGCGCCGCCTTCTGGCCCGCGTCGATACTGTCCTGCCCAAGTTCCGGGCCGATGGTCCGCTCTTCAAGGAAGGTCATTTCGGCCGGAAGCGCACCTGCGCGCAGCAGCACGGCCAGTTCGGTGCTTTGCTCGACGGTGAACTTGCCGGTGATGATGCCGCGTCCGCCGGGGATGTGGCTCTGGATCACCGGGGCAGAAATCACCTCGTTGTCCAGCACAATGGCGAAGGGCTTGCCGATGTTGTTGGCGGTATAGTCACCGAACTTGCGGGCGCCGCCCGCGTTGAACTGGAACTCCACCGCCGGGCGACCGTTCTGGTCGAAGGCGGGCTGGGCGTTCGTCAGTTCCTCGCCGGTCACAACCGGGGTCTGCTCGACAATATAGTAGACGCCCTTCTCATCCATCGACGGAAGAAGCTCATTGCGCGGCCCCGGATTGGCGCCTGCATCCTGCGTCACACTGACAACCGGATGGAACGTCAGCTTCGCGGTGGTGCCGATCAGCGATTTCAGTTCGGCCGCCGATCCGATGCCAGGCACCTGGATCAGGATGCGGTCTTCGCCCTGACGCTGGATCGTCGGTTCGCGGGTACCAACCTCGTCGACCCGGCGACGAATGATTTCAAGGCTTTGCTGGATCGTGCGCTGATCGGTGGCCTGCCGTTCGGCCTCCGAAAGCTGCACCACGATATCGGTGCCCTCAGAGGTGACCTCGATGTCGTTCGAGCCGATGCCCGTCAGGCTGACCACCGGGGTCGCCAGCGCGCGCACCTTCTCCAGCGCAACGGCCATGCCATCGGGATTGGAGATGGCGACGCGCAACACCCCGTCGACGGAGGGCTGGCGGCGCACATTGCCGACCTGATCGCGCACACCGCGCAGGGCGTCGCGCACATCGGGCCACATCGCGTCAATGCGGGCGGCATAGACATCCGCCACCTTGACTTCGGCCAGAAGATGCGCACCGCCCCGCAGGTCAAGCCCCAGCGGCACCACATAAGAGGGCAGCCAGTCGGGCCAGAGGCTGCGATCCGCCTCCTGCTCGGGCGTGGCCGTTCCGCCCGCCGTGGTGATCGCCGCTACGGCGTCGTTATGCTTTTCCACCCTGTCATAGAACAGGTTCGGTACGGAAAACGCGACACCGAGGAGCACAATGCTCCAGATCAGCAGGTTTTTCCACAGCGGGGTATGGGTCATGGCGGCCTTCCGTCCTCAGATGCCGGGCCTCAGGCGGCCGCGGCAGGCTCGGTCTTGTTCATAACCTGAACGATGGTCTGGCGCGGGGTCTTGACCACGACACCTTGCGCGATCTCGACATCCAGCATGCCGTCGTCATGCACCTTCACCACCTTGGCGACGATCCCGCCCTGGGTCAGCACCTGATCACCGCGGCGCAGCTGTTCCACCATGGCCTTGTGGTCTTTCATCTTCTTCTGCTGCGGGCGGATCAGCAGGAAATACATGATGCCGAAAATCAGGATCAGCGGCACGAAGCTGGTAAAGGCCGAGGCGGCGCCTGCTCCGGCGGCCTGCGCATAGGCGGGGGTTACGAACATGGGCGGTCGTCCTCTCGTTAGGCATGGGCCGGCGGGCCGGCTCTTTCGGTGGCGCAACCTATCCGCGCCCCGGGTTCAAGGCAAGGCACGCAGGTGCCTGCCCGCGCTGCACATAGGTGTGAGCGAGCGGGCAGCCAAGGGGCGCACTGCCTTTCCGCTTCACCACGGCGCGCCGATGTTGCATATGAAGGGCATTCGTGACTTGGAGATCAGAGAAATGCACGACATCCGCGCCATCCGCGAAAATCCCGCCGCTTTCGATGCCGCCCTGGCACGCCGGGGTCTTTCGCCGCTGTCGTCGGAGGTGCTGGCGCTGGACGAGGCACGGCGCGCGCTGATCCATGCGGCCGAAACCGCACAGGCGGCGCAGAACGCGGCCTCCAAACAGGTGGGCGCGGCCAAGGCTAAGGGCGACGACGCGGAATTCGAGCGTCTGCGCGCGCTGGTGGCCCAGAAGAAGGCCGAGATCGCGGCGATGACCGCCGAGGCCGATCAGAAGGATGCCGCGCTGCGTGACATGCTGATGCGCATTCCGAACAGCCCGCTGCCCGAAGTGCCCGAAGGCGCCGATGAGGCGGGGAATGTAGAACTGCGCCGCTGGGGCACGCCCCGCACCTTTGATTTCGCGCCGAAGGAGCATTTCGACATCGCCGGCGTGAAACCGGGGATGGATTTCGCAACTGCCGCGAAGCTGTCGGGCTCGCGCTTCGTGGTGCTGCGCGGCGCGGTGATCCGCGTGCATCGCGCGCTGGCGCAGCTGATGCTGGACACCCATGTCGGAGACCACGGGCTGACCGAGACCTGGACCCCGGTTCTGGTCAAGGAAGAGGCGATGTATGGCACCAACCAGCTGCCGAAATTCGCCGAAGACAGCTATCAGACCACGAATGGCTGGTGGCTCGTGCCCACATCGGAAGTGACGCTGACCAACACGGTCGCGGGCGACATTCTGGACGAGGCCGCGCTGCCGATCCGCATGACCGCTCATACCCAGTGCTTCCGGTCCGAGGCCGGCTCGGCGGGCAAGGACACGACCGGGATGCTGCGCCAGCACCAGTTCGAGAAGGTCGAGATGGTGTCGATCACCACGCCCGAGGCCAGCCTTGCCGAACATGAGCGCATGACCCGCTGTGCCGAGGCGATCCTTGAGAAGCTGGGCCTGCCCTACCGGACCATCGTGCTTTGCACCGGCGACATGGGCTTTGGCGCGACCAAGACCCATGACCTTGAGGTCTGGCTGCCGGGGCAGAACACTTATCGCGAGATCAGCTCGGTCTCGGTCTGCGGCGATTTCCAGGCGCGGCGGATGAATGCGCGCTATCGCCCTGCGGGAGGGAAGCCCGAGTTTGTACATACGCTGAACGGATCGGGTCTGGCGGTCGGACGCTGCCTGATTGCGGTGCTGGAAAATGGCCAGCAGGCCGACGGCTCTGTCGATCTGCCCGAGGCGCTGTGGCCCTATCTGGGCGGCAAGCGGCGTATCGCAGCGAGCGGCGATCTGGCCTGACAGAACGAAGGGAGGGGGCTTTCTGCCCCCTCTTGCCTGCGGCAATTCACCCCGAGGATATTTGTGCCAGGATAAAGGCGCAGGGTGCGGGACGGCGGCCGATCAGCTGCCGAGGATCACCTTCACATAGTTCTTGGTTTCGGCATAGGGCGGGATGCCCCCATGCTTTTCCACGGCCAGCGGACCGGCGTTATAGGCCGCGAGCGCATGACGCCAGTTGCCGAATTTGCCATACATCATCGCCAGATAGCGCGCGCCGCCTTCCAGGTTCTGATGCGGGTCATTGATGTCGACGCGCAGCAGTCTTGCGGTATCGGGCATCAGTTGTGCAAGGCCGGTTGCCCCCTTGGGTGAGACGGCATTCGGGTTCCAGCCGCTTTCCTGCTGCACCAGCCGCAGGAACATGTCTTCCGGCACGCCATGCTTGCGCGCCATGGCCTTGGCAACCTCAAGATACTGGCCCTTGTAGCGCCCCGAATAGCGCGGCACCGCCGCGGCGGCCGCGTTCTCGATCTTCGGCTTGTTGGGCTTCAGACGGTCGGAACCTTCATATTGCTTGGCCAGACGGCCATCCAGCAGCGCCGTCTGCGACTTGAACAGCAAACCCCGGTTCTTGGTGGAGCCCGAAAGTTTCAGCCCGTCGGCATGAACCGGCCCGCAGAGCGAGACCCCCGCGACCAGGGCGAGCGAAACCACTTTCCGACGCATGAGCAAACCTTCGGCACCTAATTCCGTTGGGCAGGACTATACGAATTTTCGTCTCGTCTGCCAGAGGATTCGCCGCCCGCCGCCCCGGCCCGGTCAGCCCTGCGCCGGAGCGTTCGGCAGGTTCCCGCCGCCACCGACCAGCGGCGCGCGCAGAAGATCCTCGATCAGGAGCGAGGTCAATTGCCCGCGCCCCGTCACTCCGGCCTTGCGGTAGATGGCGTTCAGATGGGTCTTCACCGTCGCTTCGGCAGAGCCGCGGAAGCCCGCGATCTCGGCGATGGAATAGCCCTTGATAGTGAAGGCCGCGATGTCCTGTTCCGAGGGGGTCAGCTTCCAGTCGCGGAAATAGTTCTCCATGACCTCGTGCAGCGCCCCGGCCGCCACGCTCATCTGCCGTTCCAGCTGCGCCTGGCGGCGCAGAAGCCGAAGCAGGTAGCGCAATTCGAAAGCGACCCCCAGCACAAGGCCGATGGTCGCCCCCAGTTCCGGCATGGTGTGCAGGTCGCGGACGCTTGCCCAGCCCTCGGCCCCGATATCCTCGATCACATCGGCGATGAAGAACAACACGCAGACACTTTGAAACAGGATCAGCGCGGCGAGGCCGATCGGGCGCGCGGGAGTGAAAGGCATGGTCGGGCAGTTCCGTCTGTCGGTCAGTCGCGGGGAAGTCTCTTGTAACCCGTAACCATCGACACGGGAAGGTTGATCCGCAGGCGGCGGCTTTCCAGCGCAACGGCAGCGATATGGGCGACCACCGAAATCTCGGCCCAGGTCACCGCGACCTCGTGCAGTTCCTCAACCCATTCCCGCCCGAAGAACATGAGCGTGGTCTGCATATAGCCACTGATACCGACAATAATCAGCGTGATCAGCAGGTTATAGATCATCAGCGCACCCAGCGGCGAATGGCCGTGATGCGGACGGCGGCGCCATGCAGCCATTTCGGCGGCCTGATCGAAGGCGGCGGAAAGGCTGGGCGGGAAATCGCTGAACCGGGCGTGGCGGCTGCCAATCACCCCCCAGACGATCCGCGCGGCGACAAGGGCCAGCACGAAATACCCGATCCAGTGGTGCAGATCGTGTTCGGGATTGGTGAACAGGGCATTGGCCGCAAAGGCCAGCGCCAGTGACCAGTGAAAGAGACGCACGAAGCCGTCCCATATGTAGGTTTTTTCAGTCATGCTTCGCATCCTGCTTCATCACTGCACATCGTCGACAGCCGGTCCGCCCTCCCGGACGAACCGGCCGGGTGCGGCGGATTATTCGTCGTTCGACTTGACGATGTTCATGGCGTCATCGAGGTACAGTTCGAAAGTCTTGCCGTCTTTCACGGCGTAAACTTCGATCATGCCGTCTTCCATATCGACCTTGCGGACCTCGTAGCCCTGCGCGGTCATGGCGGCAGTGACCTTCTCGCGGGTCGCATCGTCAATCTTGTCGCCCGAAGCGAAGACCGGAGCGGCAACGGCGAGGAAAGCGGCGGCGAGGAGGGGAAGGGTTTTCATCTTGCGTCCTTTCGGGAGCGTTTCGGGTTGCGCCGTGCCGTGGTGGCAGGGCTGGGGCCGATTTGCCCGGTGATCTGCCGGGCCGCCATCCGCAGCGGGTCGCAGGAACCGGCCCTGCAACCCCGGTTGCAGGGGGTTTTCGCAGGCGTTGAAGCCCGCCCCCCGGCCCGTTATAGGAGAGACAACGGAATGTTTACCAAAGCGGGCCAGCCTTGGCCTCGCGGACGAGAATCGAGGGAGTGCGCATGGCGGGTTCGGTCAACAAGGTCATCATCGTGGGGAACCTCGGCCGCGACCCGGAGGTGCGCAGCTTCCAGAACGGCGGCAAGGTCGTGAACCTGCGCATCGCCACCTCTGAAACCTGGCGCGACCGCAACTCGGGCGAGCGCAAGGAGCGCACCGAATGGCATTCGGTCGCCATCTTCAGCGAGCCGCTGGCCAAAATCGCCGAGCAATATCTGCGCAAGGGCAGCAAGGTCTATATCGAAGGCCAGCTGGAAACCCGCAAATGGCAGGATCAGAGCGGCCAGGATCGCTACACGACCGAAATCGTGCTGCGTCCCTATCGGGGGGAGCTCACGTTGCTGGATGGGCGCGGCGAAGGCGGCGGCTCGGGCGGTGGCGGCTATGACGATCAGGGTGGCGGCTACGGCGGCGGCAATGATTACGAGGGCGGCCGGGGCGGTGGCAGCTATGGCGGCAGTTCGGGTGGTGGTTACGGCGGTGGCCGTTCAGGTGGCGGCGGTGGCCAGCAGGGTGGCTTCGGCGGCGGCGGTGGCCGCAACGATATGGATGACGAAATCCCGTTCTGAGCCCCGGACAAGCTGACCGACCGCCATGCAACGCCGCCGCACGCTTGACCTGTTGAAGCTGGCGCTGGCCGTCATGGTGGTCGGCATCCACGTCAATCCCTTTGGGATCGACAGCCGCGCCGTGGTGCTGATCACCGGCGACGGGCTGTTTCGGGTCGCCGTGCCCGCCTTCTTTGTGATCAATGGCTATTTCTTCCAGCCGCGCGTGGCTGCCTGCACCGTCGGCCCCTATCTGCGGCGGCTGGTCTGGCTGTATCTGGTTTGGATGGCGCTGTACCTGCCGGTCTGGCAAAGTGCCTTCTTCGCCTCGGACTGGCTGACCATCGGACGGGTCTGGGCGGTGGGCTGGTGGCATCTGTGGTATCTGATCGCCGCCGCGCTGGCTGCCGCGCTTGCGACTCTGGTCGCGCACTGGTCAACCCAACGCCTGCTGGCACTGGCCGGTCTGGCCTTTCTGGCCGGAGCGGCGGTGATGTGGGGCTTTGCCTGGCAGATCTGGCCTCCGACGCCCTATTGGGTGGGCAGCCCGGTCTGGTTGCACCGGAACGGGCTGTTCCTCGGTCTGCCCTTCTTCCTGCTCGGCCTGCTGATCCGCCGTCACGACCTGCCTGCCCGGCTGGACCGGAACCATGTCGGCATTGTCGCCCTGCTGGCCTGCGCCGCGCTGCCACTGGAATCGCTGGCGCTGGAGGCCATCGCCCCGCAGGGCGTCAGCCATGACAACCTGCTGGGGCTGGCCGTCGCCGCACCTGCGCTTGTGCTCTGGGCGCTGATGGGCCGCAGCAAGACCACCCGCGATTACGGCACCATGGCCAATGCGATCTACTTTTTACATGTGTTCTTCGTGGCCTGGACGATCCGCCTGACCGACCTGCCCTACCCTCTGGTTTTCCTCTGGGCGCTCGCCGGCTCTGCCCTGCTGGGCTGGGGGATGATCCGCAGCGGGCTGGCGCGGCGGTTGCTGTAACGCCGCTCTGGACCTTCGCCCGGCAATCCCTATATATTCGGTCAACTAAATCGCGAGAGACCCATGACCGAGGCTCAGGACCAGATCGAGGGCGCCCCCCTCATCAAACCCTCCACCACCGACCATCCGCTTTATGACAATGTGGTGGAGGCCTGCCGCACTGTGTTCGACCCGGAAATTCCGGTGAACATCTTCGACCTTGGCCTTGTCTATACGGTCGAGATCGGCAGCGCGAACGAGGTGGAGATCGTGATGACCCTCACCGCTCCCGGCTGCCCGGTCGCGGGTGAGATGCCGGGTTGGGTGCAGGACGCTGTGGAGGCCGTGCCGGGCGTGCAATCGGTGCGCGTGCTGATGACCTTCGATCCGCCCTGGGGCATGGAAATGATGTCCGATGAGGCGCGGCTGGAACTGGGGTTCATGTAACCCCCGTGCCACCCCTTGAGGTGGCAGGCGCAAAAACCTATGTTTGTGCCATAGCATAAGGACCAACCCGATGTTCGGCATCCCCGGCAAGCAAGCCGTCACACTGACCCCCGCTGCGACCAGGCAGATCCTCCGTCTGATGGAAAAACAGGCGGCGCAGGGTCTGCGCATCGGCGTCAAGAAGGGTGGCTGCGCCGGGATGGAATACACCATGGATTACGTCTCCGAGGTGAATCCGCTGGACGAGGTGATCGAACAGGACGGCGCGCGGGTGCTGATTGCCCCCATGGCGCAGATGTTCCTCTTCGGAACCGAGATTGATTATCAGGTTTCGGCGCTGGAAGCAGGCTTCCGCTTCAACAATCCGAATGTGGTGGAGGCCTGCGGTTGCGGCGAATCCATCAAGTTCCGCGACGCCCCCGCAAGCTGAACCCTTCCCACCGGCGGACAGGTTTGGCATAACCCCTTCCGAACTTTTGGAAAGGGATGGATATGCGCAGACTGGCCGCCGGAAACTGGAAGATGAACGGCACCGCCGCCGATCTGGCCGAAGTGGTGGCGCTGACCGCCGCGCATCCGGCCCCCGGTTGTGACATGCTGCTCTGCCCGCCCGCCACGCTGATCGACCGCATGGCCCGCGCCGCCCATGGCACTGCGCTGCGCATTGGCGGGCAGGATTGCCACGCCAGGGCCACTGGCGCCCATACCGGCGATGTTTCCGCACCGATGCTGGCCGAGGCCGGGGCGTCTTATGTCATCCTTGGCCATTCCGAACGTCGCGCCGATCATGGCGAAACCGATGCGCAGGTCCGCGCGAAGGCCGAAGCCGCCTGGACAAGCGGCCTGATCGCCGTGATTTGCGTCGGCGAGACCGAGGCGGAACGCGATGCCGGTCAGGCGCTGGCCGTGGTCGGGCGGCAGGTCGAAGGCTCGGTGCCCGATGGCGCCACGGCAGAAAACATCGTGATCGCCTATGAGCCGGTCTGGGCCATCGGCACGGGCCGCACCCCCACCCTGCATGAAATCGCCGAGGTCCACCGCTTCCTGCGCGCCGAACTGGTCAGCCGCTTCGGTGCGGCGGCCAAGGGTATCCGCCTGCTCTACGGTGGCTCTGTGAAACCCTCGAATGCGGCCGAAATCTTTGCCACGGCCGAGGTCAATGGCGCGCTGGTGGGCGGGGCGAGCCTCAAAGCCGCCGATTTCGGCGCCATCGTCGCGGCGCTGTCGGCAGCTTGACCCTCAGCGACATCGCCGGTCGCATATGGTCGCGCGGCTGCGCGCGGCCCGCGCCAGTCTGGCGTCATGCGCATCCCGATGACTCCGCTTCTGGCAAACCTTCTCTGCCTCGGCTCCATGCTGGTCTGGGCCATGGGCCTGCCCGCCGCCGAATATCTGATCGGGCCGATCCCTGCCCTTCCCCTGACTGCGATGCGCATGTCGATCGCGGCGGCGGTGCTGTTGCCGGTCTGGCTGCTGATCGAAGGCCCCGCCCGACTCCGTGCCGCACCATGGCGCCGGGGCCTTGTGCTGGGCGGGCTGAGCTTCGGGCTCAGCGGCGTGCTGCTGGTCATGGCACAGGCGGCAACCGATCCGGTGACAGTGGCGGTGATTTCTTCCGCCATGCCGGTCATCGGCATCGCCATCGAATGCACGGCTGACGGGCGGCGGCTGACCCTGCCGCTGACCCTTGGCCTTGCCCTCTCGGTCGCGGGCGGTATCGTCAGTCTTGGTGGCACCCTCGGCGCGGTGGATCTGGGCTTCGGCGCGTTTTGCGCCGCCGCCTCGATCCTCGCCTATACGCTCGGCTCGCGGTTCAGCGTCACCGCCCTGCCAGGGCTGAGCGCATGGGGCCGAACCACCGTCACCCTGGCGGGCGCGGGGCTTGCCACCGGCATTGGCGCCGGGATTTCCGCCCTGACAGGCGGGCCAGCGGTGCAATGGGCCGCCATTGGCCCGACCGAAGTCGCGGCACTCGCGGTATTTTCGATCTGCGGCATGGCTTTGTGCCAGATCCTGTGGATCGCCTCGGTCTCGCATCTTGGCATCGGCTTCGCGGCACTGCATATGAACGCGGCGCCCTTCTATGTGATGCTGTTTCTCAGCCTGCTGGGACAGCCATGGAACTGGGTTCAGGCCTTGGGCGCGGCCATCGTGGGCACAGGCGTGCTGATCGCACAGCACCGGCCCGCACTGGCCCGATCCCCCTCCTGACGGAACCAGAATGCAAAGCTTCAGCCAGTCCCCTACCGATCCCGATTTTGTGCAGAACCCCTACCCGTTCTATGAACGCGCCCGCGCCGCGGGGCCGTTCTTCCTGTGGCAGGATTACGGGCTGATCTCGACAGGCAATTACGCCGCCGCCAATGCGATCTACCGCGACCGTCGCTTCGGCCGTGAAATCCCGCCCGGGGCGCGACAGCCGATCCCCGACCGGCTCGCCCCGTTCTACGCGGTCGAGGCGCATTCCATGCTGGAACTGGAGCCGCCGCGCCACACCCGCCTGCGCAGTCTCGTGCTGCGCGCCTTCACCTCGCGCCGTATCGCCGCGCTGGCGCCGGAAATCACCGCGCTGTGCCACGATCTGATCGACGGACTTCCGCAAGGTGAATTCGATCTGCTGGCGGAGTTCGGCCAGCGCCTGCCGGTCATCGTCATCGCCCGCCTGCTGGGCGTGCCCGAAGAAATGGCACCGGACCTGCTGCGCTGGTCCAATGCCATGGTCGGCATGTATCAGGCCGGACGCGACCGCGCGCGCGAGGATGCGGCGGTGGCCGCGACCCAGGATTTCGTCGCGTTCATGCGCCGCTATGTCGAAGACCGCCGCAAGACCCCGCGCGACGACCTGATCACCGCGCTGATCGCAGCCGAGGAAGCGGGCGAGAAACTGTCGACCGACGAGCTGATCACCACCTGCATCCTGCTGCTGAACGCCGGGCACGAGGCAACGGTGCACAGTATCGGCAATGGGGTGAAGCTGCTTCTTGAACACGAAACCCCGCGCAGCACCCTCTCCACAGAGGCCATCACGGGCACGGTGGAGGAAATCCTGCGCCTTGATCCGCCGCTGCACGCCTTCACCCGCTGGGCCTATAAAGAGGTCGAGGTCATGGGCACCTGCATCCCGAAAGGCGCCGAGGTGCAGATCCTGCTCGCTGCCGCCAACCGCGATCCGGCCGCCTTCGATACGCCCGCCCGTTTCGATCCTGCCCGCCCGGTGAAACCAAACCTCAGCTTTGGTGCGGGCATCCATTTCTGCGTCGGCGCCCCGCTGGCCCGGCTGGAATTGCAGATTGCGCTGCCGATCCTGTTCGACCGCCTGCCCGGCCTGCGCCTCGCCGCACCGCCGCGTTACGGCGATGTCTACCATTTCCACGGGCTCGAAGCCCTCCGCGTCACCCCGACCTGAGCCTCTTGCTTCTTGCAAAAATACTCAAAATCCCCGTCGCGGCACCCGCGCCGGGCCAGGGTTAATGCGCCGCCGGCTTGCGCCCGGTCAGCGCCGCCACCACCGGCCCGATAACCCGCGTCACCACCGGGACCAGCAGCAATCCATAAAGCAGCCCCAGCACCCCGTCGCAGAAAGCCGTTACCGCCCAAGCCACCAGCCCGGTCGCCATCGGCACGGCCCCGGCGGCGAGTTCGGCAAGATGATGGATGCTGGCATAGGGTTCGTGGAGGCCAAGCTCATGCAGCCCGTGAATCACGATATTGCCACCGACCCACAGCATCGCCAGCGTCCCGACCGAGGACAGCACCGCCAAAAGCTTCGGCATCCCCCGCACAAGCCCGCGCCCGAGGCCCCGGACCGCAGATCCGCGCGCGGTGCGGGCCAGGTGCAGGCCTACATCATCCATTTTCACGATCAGCGCGACAGCACCATAAACCGCCGCCGTGATCATCACACCCACCACGGCGAGGGTGATGGCCTCCATCCACGGGCCGCTGTCGGGAATGGCGGCCAGCGAGATGGTCATGATCTCGGCGGACAGGATGAAATCGGTCTTGATGGCACCCGCGACCTTTTCTTCCTCCAGATGTGCCGGATCACGGGTATCGAAATCCTGCTCCACCGCCGCATCGGCATGGGGAGCGAACAGGTGCAGCACCTTCTCCGCCCCTTCGAAACACAAATAGCTGCCGCCCAGCATCAGAAGCGGGGTGATGAAGCCCGGTGCGAAATGGTTCAGCGCCAGCAGCGCGGGCAACAGGATCAGCAGCTTGTTGCGCACCGAACCCAACGCGATGCGTCCGATGATCGGCAGTTCCCGATCCGCAGAGAAACCATGCACATAGGCAGGCGTCACTGCGGTATCGTCGATCAGGACGCCAGCCGCCTTGGCCCCCGCCTTGGCCGCCGCGGCCGCCACATCATCGACCGAAGCCGCCGCGACCTTGGCAATGGCCGCCACATCATCCAGCAGTGCCAGCAAACCGCTCATTACATTCTCCACATCGCACGCCCCGTCAGACTAGCGAAGCTGCGGCGCGGCGAAAAGGTGCCAAAGGGCAGTATTTGTTAGCGAAAACACCGGAAGTTTGCGCTAACATTTTGAAAATGTGTCGTTTTCCAGCTTCCCTGACTCCCCCGCATCAGTTTATAGCCTGCCGCAGTTGCGGGGCTGGAACCACGGAGACGCGAGACATGACCATCACCATCGGCATCAATGGCTTTGGCCGCATCGGGCGCTGCACCCTCGCGCATATCGCGGAATCTGCCCGCAACGATGTGCAGGTCGTGGCGATCAACGCCACCGGCCCAATCGAAACCAATGCCCATCTGCTGAAATATGACAGCGTGCATGGCCGCTTCCCCGGCAAGGTGTCGGTCGAGGGCGATACGCTGGATCTGGGCCGCGGCCCGATCCGGGTGATGTCGACCTACAACCCTGACGAGCTGGACTGGGAAGGCATCGACGTCGTGCTGGAATGCACCGGCAAGTTCAATGACCGCGACAAGGCCGCCGTCCACCTTGGTCGTGGCGCCAAGCGCGTACTGGTGTCGGCCCCCGCCAAGAATGCCGACAAGACCATCGTCTACGGCGTGAACCATCGTTCGCTGCTGTCGGAACACCTGGTTGTCTCCAACGGTTCCTGCACCACCAACTGCCTCGCGCCGCTGGCCAAGGTGCTGAACGATGCCATCGGGATCGAAAGCGGCATCATGACCACGATCCATTCCTACACCGGCGACCAGCCGACGCTGGACCGCCGCCACAAGGATCTGTATCGCGCCCGCGCCGCCGCCATGGCGATGATCCCTACCTCCACCGGCGCCGCCAAGGCCATCGGCGAGGTGCTGCCGGAACTGAAGGGCAAGCTGGACGGTTCCGCCATCCGTGTGCCGACGCCGAACGTCTCGGCGGTCGACCTGACCTTCGTAGCAGGCAAGGATGTGACCGTCGCCGACGTGAACGAGATCGTGCGCGAAGCCGCTGCTGGCCATATGGGTGCGGTTCTGGCCTATGATCCGGAGCCCAAGGTCTCGATCGACTTCAATCACACCAGCCATTCGTCTATCTTCGCCCCTGACCAGACCAAGGTCGTCGGCGGCCGGACCGTCCGCGTTCTGGCATGGTATGACAATGAATGGGGCTTCTCCTGCCGGATGGCCGATGTGGCCGGTGCGATGGGGCGGCTCCTCCAGTAACGGAGGGGTCGTGACCGACCGCATCGCTCTTGTTCTTGGCCTGCTGATTGTGGGTCTTGTCGGCCTCGACGTTTTCCTGAACGACGGGGCCAGTCTTATTTTTCTGGCCCGCAAGTTGCTGAGCCTGATGGATTACCTGCGCTTCTGGAAGTGACGCAGCCCCTGGGTCGCGGAGTTTTCGGTTGATCTTTGAGTTGTTTTCGCCATGTTAGCGCTACCAGAGCTGGCCGATTCGTCGGCCGGGCCGTGCATGGACAAGGAGGCAGCCATGACCGTCAAAGTTGCTATCAACGGATTCGGACGTATCGGGCGCAACGTTCTGCGCGCTATCATCGAATCGGGCCGCACCGATATCGAGGTCGTGGCGATCAACGATCTGGGTCCGGTGGAAACCAACGCACACCTTCTGCGCTTCGATTCCGTCCATGGCCGCTTCCCGGTCGAGGTCACCACCGGAGACGACTGGATTGACGTCGGCCGTGGCCCGATGCGGGTGACAGCCCTGCGGAACCCGGCGGACCTGCCGTGGTCGGATGTCGATGTGGTGATGGAATGCACCGGCATCTTCACCAGCAAGGAAAAATGCCTCGCGCACCTGGAAAATGGCTCGAAACGCGTGCTGATCTCGGCCCCCGGCGAGGGTGCCGACAAAACCATCGTCTACGGGGTGAACCACGACACTCTGACGGCGGATGACCTGATCGTCTCAAACGCCTCCTGCACCACCAACTGCCTCAGCCCCGTCGCCAAGGTGCTGAACGATGCCATCGGCATCGAAAAAGGCATGATGACCACGATCCACAGCTATACCGGCGACCAGCCGACGCTGGATACGATGCACAAGGATCTGTATCGCGCCCGCGCCGCCGCCCTGTCGATGATCCCCACCTCCACTGGCGCCGCCAAGGCGGTGGGTCTGGTGCTGCCCGATCTGAAGGGAAAGCTCGACGGTTTCGCAATCCGGGTGCCGACGCCCAATGTCTCGGTCGTGGATCTGAAGTTCCTCGCGAAGCGCGACACCACGGTGGAAGAGGTGAATGCCGCAATCAAGGCGGCTGCCGATGGCCCGCTGAAGGGCATTCTGGGCTACACGCTGTTCAAGAATGTCTCGTCCGACTTCAACCATGACCCGCATTCCAGCATCTTCCACATGGACCAGACCAAGGTGATGGACGGCCGCTTCGTGTCGATCCTCAGCTGGTATGACAATGAATGGGGTTTCTCGAACCGCATGGCGGACACCGCCGTGGCCATGGGCAAGCTGATCTGAGCCCCGCCAGGGATTTCTCTGAAAATCCTTGCAAATTTCCTGCAAGAGATCTGGGGCGCTTTCGGGCGCCCTTTGTCTTTTCCTCCAGCCATGCGGATGCTGCATTGCGGCATTGCCCGGGCTCACCTTGTTAGCGCTACCTTTCGAGCGCATCTAGGCAGTGTGACAGGCATCCGGCCTGACACGTTGACGCCACGAGATGTGGAAGGAAAAGATATGACGAACCTCATCGCTCGCCTGAAATCTGCCGCGGAAAAACGCGCGCGCTATATCGAAACCCGCAACGAGATCGCGCGGCTGCCGCAGGATGTGGCACTGGATCTGGGGCTGTTCCCCGGCGACGCGCATCGCATCGCGCATCAGGCGGTTTATGGCCGGGGCTGAAAAGCCCCTGCCCCTCAGCCGTATTTGCGGCGCAAGGCCGCCTGAACATCGGGCGTGACGAACTTAGACACGTCCCCACCCAGCCGGGCGATTTCCTTCACCAGCTTTGAGGCAATGGCCTGACGCCGGGCATCGGCCATCAGGAAAACCGTCTCGATGCTGTTATCCAGCGCCCGGTTCATCCCGACCATCTGAAATTCGTATTCGAAATCGGCAACGGCACGCAGGCCGCGCACGATGACCTGCGCGCCGACATCGCGGGCGCAGTCGATCAGCAGATTCTCGAACGGATGCACCACGATCTCGCCGCCACAGGCTTTGGCGATTCCGGCGCATTCCGCCTCGACCATGGCGACCCGTTCCTCAAGCGAGAACAGCGGCCCCTTGTCACGGTTGATGGCCACGCCGATGACCAGCCGGTCCACCAGTTGCATGGCGCGCTGGATGATATCGACATGGCCGAGCGTGATCGGGTCGAACGTGCCGGGATACAGGCCGATGCGCATGGGCTCCCCCCTCATTTGCTGGCGCCACGCAACAATATTGCGCGGCGCTTTGCAAGTGCGAATTTGCCGCGATGCGGCAAGAGGCTCAGAAGCCCTTGATCATCCCTTCCAGCGCGTCCTTCTCGGCGGCCAGTTCCATCAGCCGCGATTGCACCACGTCACCGATGGAGATGAGGCCGATCATCTCGTCCCCTTCCATCACCGGCATGTGGCGGAAGCGGCCCGCACTCATCTTCTGCAACACGTCATGAGTCGTTTCATCCCGCGAACAGGTGACGAGCTTCGTGGTCATCAGCCCATCCACCGCCTCGGCCAGACAGGTCGGCCCGCGCTTGCCCAGTTCGCGCACGATATCGCGTTCCGAAACGATGCCAGCCGGGTGCTTGCCGTCGGAAGACACGATCACCGCCCCGATGCGGCGCATCGAAAGAACATGCGCAACCTCGGCGACGCTGGTGCCGGGGGCGACGGTGACAACCCCATCATCCGACTTGGTCTTGAGAATCTGCGCGACATGCATGGCAACCTCCTTGGCTCATGTACAAAGCCTTGCGCCTGCGCAATTTTATGTCAAGAGACAGCTTCCAGGCGTAATACTTCTTTACGAATACCGTCTCCAAGGAGATCGGCAAAGCGGTTGAGTCGCTCTACGCGCTGATCGTCGGCGTGACGGATCAGCCAGAACGCACGGGTCAAACGCAGATCCGGCAGGATGCGTTCCAGTTCCGGCGCCGCAGGGCGGGCAAAGTCATGCACCACGCCGATTCCGGCGCCATGCCGCAGCCAGTTCAGTTGAACGGAGACCGAATTGGACGCCAGCGGCACCGCATCGAGACCAAGCTGGCTGAGGTAATCCAGTTCCTTGTCGAAGATCATGTCGGGGATATAGCCGACGATCCTGTGGCCGCGCAGCGAATCGGGGCCGGTGATCGGTGGATGCTTCGCAAGGTAATCGCGCGAGGCGGCAAGGCTCAGGCGGTAATCGGTCAGTTTCTGCACCGTCAGTCGCCCGGTTTCAGGCCGCGACACGGCAATAGCCATGTCAGCCTCGCGTTTCGACAAGTTGAATACACGCGGCAGGGCGACGATCTGCACCTCCAGCCCCGGATTGGCATCGCAGATCGCGGCCAGAACCTGTGGCAGCAGATAATTGGCGCAACCATCCGGCGCACCGATGCGGATCTGTCCGGTCAGACCTTGCGTCCCGCGCAATTCCTCGGTCACGCCGGTCACCGCCTGCTCGGCGCGTTCGGCATGGGCGAGGATGCGCGCGCCTTCGTCCGTCAGCGCATATCCCTGCGGGCTTTTCACAAAGAGCCGCGCGCCAAGCGCCTCTTCCAGCCGCGCGATGCGGCGGCCGACTGTCGCCGGATCCAGCCGCAGCGCCCGCCCTGCCCCCGACAGGCTTTCGCTGCGCGCCACCGCCAGAAACAGTTTCAGATCATCCCAGTCCATCACCCGCCTTTGCAGAAATGCAAAACTGATTTGGAAACTTGCCGCTTTTGCCGTGAAATTTGCAAGCCTATTGTAGCGCCAGCAGATCGGGAGGATTCCAATGCAAGAGATCGGACACTGGATCAACGGCAAGATGGTGGCGGGCAAGTCGGGCCGCTTTGCCGAAGTCTACAACCCCGCCACCGGCGAATTGCAGGCGCGCGTCGCGTTGGCCAGCGCCGATGAGCTGGCCCATGCCATCGCCGAGGCAGAAAAGGCGCAGCCCGCATGGGCCGCCACCAACCCGCAGCGCCGCGCGCGGGTGATGATGAAATTCGGCGACCTCATCAATCAGCACATGGATGAACTGGCTGAACTGGTCGCCCGCGAACATGGCAAGACTATCCCCGACGCCAAGGGCGATGTGCAGCGCGGGCTTGAAGTGATCGAGGTCTGCATGGGCACCCCCGCCCTGCTGAAAGGCGAATATACCGACAGCGCCGGTCCGGGCATTGACCTTTATTCGATGCGGCAGCCGCTGGGCGTGGTGGCCGCCATCACCCCCTTCAACTTCCCCGCCATGATCCCGCTGTGGAAGATGGGCCCCGCCCTGTCCTGCGGCAATGCGGTGATCCTGAAGCCGTCGGAGCGCGTGCCCTCCACCTCGCTGCGCCTGGCAGAACTGGCGAAAGAGGCTGGTATCCCTGACGGCGTGCTTCAGGTGGTGAACGGTGACAAGGAAGCCGTGGACGGGCTGATCGACAACCCGACGGTGCAGGCCATCGGCTTTGTCGGATCGACCCCGATCGCGCAATATATCTATGGCCGCGCCGCCACCAACGGCAAGCGCGCCCAGTGCTTCGGCGGCGCCAAGAACCATATGCTCATCATGCCCGATGCCGATCTGGACAAGGCGGCGGATGCGCTGGTCGGCGCGGGCTTCGGCGCGGCGGGCGAACGCTGCATGGCGATCTCGGTCGCAGTGCCGGTGGGTGATGAAACCGCCGACCGCCTGATCGAAAAGCTGGTGCCGCGCATCGAAAAGCTGAAAGTCGGCCCCTATACCGCCGGCAATGACGTGGATTTCGGGCCGGTCATCACGAAACAGGCGCAAGAGCGCATCCTTGGCCTGATCGGTTCGGGCGTGGATCAAGGCGCGAAGATCGTGGTCGATGGTCGTGGCCTGAAAATCCAGGGCTACGAGAACGGCTTCTACGTCGGACCGACCCTGTTCGATAACGTGACCCGCGACATGGACATCTACAAGCAGGAGATCTTCGGCCCGGTCCTGTCCACCGTGCGCGCCAAGACCTATGAGGATGCTCTGCAACTGGTGATCGACAACGATTACGGCAATGGCACCGCGATCTTTACCGCCGATGGCGACACCGCGCGCGATTTTGCGAGCCGGGTGAATGTCGGCATGGTCGGCATCAACTTCCCGATCCCGGTGCCGCTGTCCTACTACACCTTCGGCGGCTGGAAGAAATCCGCCTTCGGCGACCTGAACCAGTATGGCCCGGATGCCTTCCGCTTCTACACCAAGACCAAGACGGTGACGGCGCGCTGGTTCTCGGGGATCAAGGAAGGGGCGGCGCTGAACTTCAAGGCGCTGGACTGAGTTCGACGTTGCGAGGGGGGCTGTCTGCCCCCCTCTGCGCCTGACGGCGCATTCACCCCCCGAGGATATTTTCGGACAGAAAATCGGGGCGGGCCGCGCGAAGCCCGGCAAGATCGACCCTTGCAAAACTCTCGCAACAATCCAGAAATAAACATGTGTTCAATTCCAGCGGAGGAGGCTCGGGATGGATTTTGCATTGTCCGAGGAACAACAGGCCATTTTCGAAATGGCACAGGCGTTCGGGCAGGAACAGATTGCCCCCTTCGCGCGGGAATGGGAGGCGGCGGGCACCATCCCGCGTGACTTGTGGACCAGGGTGGCCGAACTGGGTCTGGGCGGGCTTTACGTCAGCGAGGAGTTTGGCGGCACCGGCCTGGGCCGTCTGGATGCGACGCTGGTGTTCGAGGCGCTGGCCATGGCCTGCCCGGCGGTTTCGGCCTTCCTGTCGATCCACAACATGTGCGGCGGCATGATCGACAAATTCGGCGGTGCCGAGATGAAGGCCCGCTACCTGCCCGGCCTGTGCAGCATGGAAAAGGTGTTTTCCTACTGTCTGACCGAGCCGGGCTCAGGGTCCGATGCCGCAGCACTGCGCACAAAGGCGGTGCGTGACGATCAGGGCTGGCGGCTGACCGGCACAAAGGCCTTCATCTCGGGCGGCGGCTATTCCGATGCCTATATCGTGATGGCGCGCAGTGGCGCCGAGGGGCCAAAGGGGATTTCGGCGCTGGTGATCGAAGATGGCGCGGCGGGGCTGAGCTTTGGCGGGCTGGAAGACAAGATGGGCTGGCGCGCGCAACCAACCCGTCAGGTGCAGATGGATGATTGCGCGGTGCCTGCTGCGAACCTGCTGGGCGAGGAAGGCAAAGGCTTTGCCTATGCCATGGCCGGGCTGGATGGCGGGCGGCTGAACATCGCCGCTTCCGCCTTGGGTGGCGCGCAGGCGGCCTTTGACGCGACGCTGGCCTATATGGCCGAGCGGCGGGCCTTCGGAAAGACGCTCGATCAGTTCCAGGCGCTGCAATTCCGTCTGGCCGAGCTGGAGGTGAAGCTGCAATCGGCGCGCATCTTCCTTCGACAGGCGGCATGGAAGCTGGATACCGGCGCGCCGGATGCCACAAAGTTCTGCGCCATGGCCAAGCTTTATGTCACCGATGCGGCTTTCGATGTGGCGAACCAGTGCCTGCAACTGCATGGCGGCTATGGCTACCTCGCCGATTACGGGGTGGAAAAGATCGTGCGCGACCTGCGGGTGCATCAGATTCTGGAAGGCACCAACGAGATCATGCGTCTGATCATCTCTCGCGCACTGGTTTCGGCATGAGCGACATTTTCCTCCGCAAGGTCGGGCGTGCGGGCCGCGTGACCCTGACACGCCAGAAGGCGCTGAACGCGCTGAGCTACGAGATGTGCAAGGCGCTGGATGCGGCGCTGGTGGCCTGGGCCGATGACCCGGAAGTCGCTTTGGTCGTGATCGACGCAGAAGGCGACCGTGCCTTCTGTGCCGGGGGGGATATTGCCGAGCTTTATGCCGAAGGCACGGCGGGTAATGTCGCATATGGGCAAGAGTTCTGGCGTGACGAATACCGGATGAACGCCCGGATCGGCGCCTATCCCAAGCCAGTGGTCACGCTGGTGCAGGGCTTCTGCATGGGCGGCGGTGTGGGTGTAGCCTGCCACGCCAGCCACCGCATCGCCGGCGAAAGCGCACAGATCGCCATGCCGGAATGCGCCATCGGGTTGGTGCCGGATGTCGGTGGCTCGGCGCTGTTGCGGCACGGGCCGGGGCGGCTCGGTTGCTATCTGGGGGCCACCGGGACACGCATGGGACCGGCGGATGCGATCTATGCCGGTTTTGCCGATCATTTCGTGCCCGAAGCGGACTGGCCCGCGCTCATCGCGGCGCTGGAACGCTCCGGCGAGATTGCCGTGCTGCCACCCTTCCTGAAAGCGCCCGAGCCGGGCACCCTGCCCGGCCAGCAAGCCGACATCGACCGGCATTTTGCCAGCGCCGATCTGGCGGTGATCGAGGCGAGCCTTGCGGCCGAGTATGGCGCCTTTGCCCGCGACACGCTGAAGGCGTTGCACCGGGGGGCGCCGCTCGCCGTGGCGACGACGCTGGCGATGCAACATCGACTGCCCGCCGATGTGGCCCTGCCCGTTGCGCTGGAGATGGAATATCGTGTCACCCATCGTGCACAGGAAATGACCGACTTTCTGGAAGGCATTCGCGCCATGGTGATCGACAAGGATCGCAAGCCGCGCTGGCGCCATGGCTCGGGCGCCGAGGTGACGGCGGCCGAGGTCGATGCCCTGCTGGCGCCGCTGGGCGCCGAAACCCTGACCTTTACGGAGTAACAGCATGAAGATCGGATTCATCGGCCTTGGCAACATGGGTGGCCCGATGGCGGCCAATCTGGTGAAGGCGGGCCATGCGGTCACGGGCTTCGACCTGACCGCCCCGATGCCGGACGGCGTGACCAGGGCCGCAACGGCGGCCGAGGCGGCGACAGACGCCGAAGTCGTCATCACCATGCTGCCGAATGGCGCCATCCTGCGCAGCGTGGCGGCGGAGGTGATCCCTGCGATGACGGCAGGCGCGGTGTTGTGCGATTGCTCCACCGTGGATGTCGACAGCGCGCGTGCGGTGGCGGATCAGGCGCAGGCGGCAGGGCTGGGCGCTCTGGATGCGCCGGTATCGGGCGGGGTTGGCGGCGCCACCAATGGCACGCTGACCTTCATGGCGGGCGGCGCGGATGCGGCTTTTGCCACGGTGAAGCCGCTCTTTGACATCATGGGGCAGAAGGCGGTGCATTGTGGCGCCTCAGGCGCCGGACAGGCCGCGAAGATCTGCAACAACATGATCCTCGGCGTGACCATGATCGCCACTTGCGAGGCCTTTGCACTGGCTGACAAACTGGGCCTCGACCGGCAGAAGATGTTCGACGTGGTTTCCACCTCGTCAGGCTATAGCTGGACCATGAACGCCTATTGCCCGGCGCCGGGTGTTGGCCCCGCCTCGCCTGCCGACAATGGTTACAAGCCTGGTTTTGCGGCGGAACTGATGCTGAAAGACCTGAACCTCAGCCAGCAGGCAGCGGTTTCAGCTGATGCCGATACCCCTATGGGTCAGCTTGCAGCCGAGCTTTACCGCCGCTTTGTCGAAGACGAGGCCGGGCGCGGGATGGATTTCTCGGCCATGCTGCCGCGTTTTGAAAGGCGGGGTCGCGCCTGAGGCGATTGCGCGGCGCCCGCGTCAAGGCGCCGCGTGACTTTTGCCCCGTTTCATTCCATATTATGAATATGGAAATGTTCCCGCTACGGAACGAAACGGAGGTTCCCATGCCCACCAATGTCGGCGGTATCGACCGCATCCTGCGCATCGTCATCGGGGCGGCGCTGCTGGTCTGGTTCTTCGTGGATCAGGGCAGCGGTTTCTGGCACTGGGCCAAGCTTATCGGCATCGTGCCGCTGCTGACCGGGCTTCTGTCGACCTGCCCGCTGTATTCGGTCCTTGGGGTAAATACCTGCCCGCTGAAACGCGGCTGAACCGGCAAAGAGCCGCCAAGCGAAAAAATGCTTCTGGAACCCTGAATGCAGGTCGGGGATTTCCTCCCCGACAGCGAGAGGAGGTTCCGATGCTGATGAAACAGATTTCCGTCGCGCTGGTCGCCGCAATTGCGATGGCTGGCCCTGCCCTTGCCGATGGCAAGGCCCATGGCAAGAAACACCACAAAGAGCGGCATGGTGTAATCTACACACAGTCGCATTGCCCGCCGGGCCTCGCGAAGAAATCGCCCGCCTGCGTGCCGCCCGGTCTGGCGAAGGACCGGGTGCATCGTGAGGTGGTGCGCGACGACCGGGTGGTTATCTATCGTCAGGGTGATGTGATCCGCCGCGACTACATCCTGATCGAAGATCCGCTGCGGTATGGGCTTATGGACGGCACCTATTATCGGGCCGGTGACTATGTCTACCGCGTCGACCGCAACACCCATGAAGTTCTGGCGCTGATGGGCGCGGTCAATGCAATCCTGAACTGACCGATGGGCGGCGGATCACTCCGCCGCCACCTTTTTCGGCATCAACATCGGGCCGAGGTAACGGCCGGTATGGCTTTCGGCAACCTGCGCCACCTGCTCCGGTGTGCCGGTCGCCACGATCCGCCCACCGCCATCACCGCCTTCCGGGCCGATGTCGATGAGCCAGTCGGCGGTCTTGATGACGTCGAGGTTATGTTCGATCACCACCACTGTATTGCCCTGCTCCACCAGTTCGTGCAGCACCTCCAGCAGCTTGCGCACATCCTCGAAATGAAGACCCGTCGTGGGTTCGTCGAGGATGTAGAGCGTGCGGCCCGTCGCCCGGCGGCTCAGTTCTTTTGACAGCTTAACCCGCTGGGCCTCGCCGCCGGACAGCGTCGTGGCCTGCTGCCCGACCTTGATATAGCCAAGGCCCACCTGACACAGCGCCTCCATCTTGTCCCGGATGGCCGGAACGGCGCTGAAGAATTCGCGCGCATCCTCACATGTCATATCAAGAACATCGGCGATGCTCTTGCCTTTGAAGCGAATTTCCAAAGTCTCGCGGTTATAGCGGTGACCCTTGCAGGTCTCGCAGGTGACATAGACATCGGGGAGGAAGTGCATCTCGATCTTGATGACGCCATCGCCCTGACAGGCCTCGCAGCGCCCGCCCTTCACGTTGAAGCTGAACCGTCCCGGCTGATAGCCGCGCGCCTTGGATTCCGGCAGACCGGCGAACCAGTCGCGGATCGGCGTGAAGGCGCCGGTATAGGTGGCGGGGTTCGACCGCGGTGTCCGGCCGATGGGCCGCTGGTCAATGTCGATCACCTTATCCAGATGTTCGAACCCCTTGATCGTCTCGCAGGGCGCGGGCGTCTCATGCGCACCGTTGAGCCGCGTTGCGGCGGTCTTGAACAAAGTTTCGATGGTCAGGGTCGATTTACCGCCGCCCGACACGCCGGTCACGCAGACGAATTTCCCCAGCGGGAAATCCACCGTCACATCTTTCAGGTTATTGCCCGAAGCCTTTACAACAGTAAGCTTTTTGCCGTTCCCTTCGCGCCGGTCCTTTGGCACCGCGATCTCGCGCTGGCCCGCCAGATACTGCCCGGTCAGGCTGGCGGGATCGGCAGCGATGGCCTCGGGTGTGCCATGCGCAACCACGCGACCGCCATGCACCCCGGCACCGGGGCCAATGTCGAACACATAATCCGCCTCGCGGATGGCGTCCTCGTCATGCTCGACCACCAGCACGGTATTGCCCTGATCGCGCAGCCCTTTCAGCGTGCCCAGAAGCCGGTCGTTATCGCGCTGGTGAAGCCCGATGGAGGGTTCGTCCAGCACATAAAGCACGCCGGTCAGACCCGAGCCGATCTGGCTCGCCAGCCGGATACGCTGGCTTTCACCGCCCGACAAGGTGCCCGCATTGCGCGAAAGCGTCAGGTAATCCAAGCCGACATTCACAAGGAAACCAAGGCGTTCCCGGATTTCCTTCAGAATGGCGCGGGCGATTTCGTTCTTCTGGTTGGTCAGGTGCTCCGGCACCGTGCCGATCCAGGCATGCGCCTCGCGGATCGACATCTGCACCACCTCGCCGACATGCAGGCCGCCGATCTTCACCGCCAGCGCCTCGGGTTTCAGACGATAGCCGTGGCAGGTGCCGCAGGGGCGGTTGTTCTGGTAGCGCTCCATCTCCTCGCGCGACCAGGAACTGTCGGTCTCGCGGTAGCGGCGTTCCATATTGG
This sequence comes from Gemmobacter nanjingensis, assembly GCF_014652195.1. Taxonomy (NCBI): domain Bacteria; kingdom Pseudomonadati; phylum Pseudomonadota; class Alphaproteobacteria; order Rhodobacterales; family Paracoccaceae; genus Gemmobacter; species Gemmobacter nanjingensis. The sequence goes on along the minus strand of NZ_BMYI01000002.1, from coordinate 299,262 downwards.
GGATGACGCCCTCGAAGGTGCGCGTCACCTGATAGATGCGGCCACCCTCGTCATAGCGGAACTCGATCTCCTCGCCGCCCGAGCCGTAAAGGAACACCTGCCGGACCTTCTCGGGCAGGTCTTTCCACTTCTTCTTGCGGTCGAAGTTGTAATGCTTGGCAAGCGATTCAATGGTTTGCAGGAAATACGGGCTTTTCGATTTCGACCAGGGCGCAATCGCCCCCTGCGCCAGCGTCAGGTTCTGGTCGGGCACGACCAGCCGTTCGTCGAAGAACAGCTCCACCCCCAGCCCGTCGCAGGCCGGGCAGGCCCCGAAGGGCGCGTTGAAGGAGAACAGCCGCGGCTCGATTTCCGGGATGGTGAAGCCCGAAACCGGACAGGCGAAGTTTTCCGAGAACGTCTTGCGTTCCGGCGTGTCTGTCGCGGTTTCCAGCACGGCGATGCCATCCGCCAGATCCAGTGCGGTGCGGAAACTGTCAGCCAGCCGCGTCGCCAGATCGGGGCGCACCACGATGCGATCCACCACCACGTCGATGTCATGGCGGAACTTCTTGTCCAGCGTCGGCGGCTCATCCAGCTCATAGAACTGCCCGTCCACCTTCACCCGCTGAAAGCCCTGCTTGCGGAGGTCCAGAAACTCCTTGCGGTATTCGCCCTTGCGATCGCGCACAATCGGGGCCAGCAGATAAGCGCGCGTGCCCTCTTCCATCGCCAGCACGGCATCCACCATGTCCTGCACCTGCATCGCCTCGATCGGCAAGCCGGTGGCGGGGCTGTAGGGGGTGCCGACGCGAGCAAACAGCAGGCGCAGGTAATCATAGATCTCGGTCACCGTGCCGACGGTCGAGCGCGGGTTTTTGGAGGTGGTCTTCTGTTCAATGGAAATCGCCGGCGACAGACCCGAGATATGGTCCACATCCGGCTTGCCCATCATGTCGAGGAACTGCCGCGCATAGGCCGACAGGCTTTCGACATAGCGGCGCTGGCCTTCGGCATAGATCGTATCGAAGGCGAGACTGGACTTGCCGGACCCCGACAGGCCAGTGATGACGACAAGCTGGTCGCGCGGGATATCCAGATCCACGCCCTTCAGATTGTGCTCGCGCGCGCCGCGCACCTCGATGAACTTCTGTTCCGCCATGACCGACCTCACTGAGACGGCCAAGATTTAAGGCATCACCGGGGAATCGCCAACCGGAAAACGTGAACAATTGGTGAACTTTTGTGATTTTCCGCAAAAGTCACGATTTTGTGGGCAGAGGATGATTTGATCCTCTTGCAAAGCAATCACATTCATTTATTTGAATACAAATTCCTCAAGCCGGAGTCGGAGCCGCGCATGTTTTCCTTCCTCAAACCTTCTGCCCATCGTTGCAAACCCATCGCCCCCGCCGATGCCGTGGCGCGCGCTGCCAGGGGCGATCTCGTGCTGATCGACGTGCGCGACATTTCCGAGCTGAAATCCAGCGGCAAGGCCAGGGGCGCAGTGCATGTGCCGCTGATGGCGCTGCAAAGCCGTATGGCGCCGGGCGCGGCTGATCTGCCCAAGGGCGTGGCGCTGGACACCCCGATCTGCCTTTACTGCGCCTCGGGCGGCCGGTCGGGCATGGCCGCCGATACGCTTTTGGGCATGGGTTACACCGAAGTCTATAACCTCGGGGGCCTCGGTCACTGGCAGGCGGGTGGCGGCGCGATTGAACGGGTCTGACGCCCGCGCCGCCAGCCCTGCACAAGATGCAGGGCAATCCCGGTCGCAGAACACAGCGCCACGAAGGCGGGCACTGCCATGACTCCATGCGCAAGGATCAGCGCTGACAGAAGCGGCGTGCCCAGCGTGGTGCCGACATTCCCCAGTTGCGCAATGGCCCCCGCCGCCAGCGTACGGTCACCTGCACTGGCATTGAGCGCGGGCACGGCGGCAAAGCTCGCCCCCTGCACCAGCCCCAGCGCAGCCCCGATCCAGAGGCTCGCGACCAGCCGCAGCGCCTCGGACGGCCAGCCGAGCCAGAGCGCTGTGGCACCGATCACGGCCAGTGCAAAGCCCAGCATGACCACCCGCACAGCGCCAAGGCGCCCCATCAGCCAGACCCCCAGCGTCAATGACCCCGCGATGGAAACCAGAGGCAAAAGGCTTGCCATCACCGCATGCAGCCCCTCACCCGCGAGCGGCGGCAGCAGGGTCAGAAGTGCAACGTAAGTAGCTGTATAGCAGACAAAACCCGTGGCAGGCGCGGCGATGAAGGGCGAGGCATAGATCGCCAGATGCGCCCGCAGCACCCCGCCGGGAAAGCGCGGCGTGCGGGGGCGTGGCGGATCGGCGGGCAGCATCCGCCAGAGCAGCGCCGCAAAAACCGCCATCCAGCCCGCATGGGCCAGCAACAGGGCGCCCGGCCCCGCCGCATCGGCGAGCGGCCGCCCCAGCAGCGCCAGCGCGGTGAAGGTGAAGGCAAAGAAGGTGGACCACAGCGCCATGGCTAGCCCCAGCCGGGCGGGCGGCGCGGTCTGCGCGATCATCACCGGGGCGGCGATGACGATGGCCAGATGGCTCAGCCCCTCCATCACGCGCAGGGCAAGCATGACGGGCAGTGGCGGGAACAGGCTTTCCACCAGCGACAGCACGGCGCCCGCCAGCAGCGCCACCACCAGCACCCGCCGATAGCCCGCCCCCTGCACCAGCAGACCCGCCGTGGTGCCGAAGATCAGGCCCGGCACCCCGACGACCGAGACGAAGAGCCCCAGCGCCAGCGGCCCGGCACCGGGATAAAGCCCGGGCGCCAGATCGAAGATCACCCCGATCTTGCCGAATTGCGCGGCGGCCCCCAGCCCCGCGCCCCAAAGCGCCAGAACCAGCCAGAAAGCGGAATGGGTTTTCATGCCTCAGGCTTAGCCCGCACCTGCGTCCGAAGCCAGAGGCGACCGACAGGAAAAAGGGGGCTTTGCGCCCCCTCTTGCCTTCGGCAATTCACCCCTGAGGATATTTGTGAACAGATGAGCCGGCGCCGGATCAGATATGCAGGGCACGACCGTAAGCGTCCAGCACGGCCTCGTGCATCATCTCGCTGAGCGTGGGATGCGGGAAGACGGTGTTCATCAGGTCTTCCTCAGTGGTTTCGAGGCTGCGGCCGACAACATAGCCCTGAATCAGTTCGGTCACTTCAGCGCCGACCATATGGGCGCCCAGCAACTCACCGGTTTTCGCGTCGAAGACGGTCTTGATCATGCCCTCGGCCTCGCCCAGGGCGATGGCCTTCCCGTTGCCGATAAAGGGGAAGCGTCCGACCTTCACGGTGTAGCCCGCGTCCTTCGCCTTCTGCTCGGTCAGGCCGATGCTGGCGACCTGCGGGTGGCAATAGGTGCAGCCGGCGATGGAATTGGGTTTGATCGCATGCGGATGCAGGCCCGCGATCAGTTCGGCCACCATGACACCTTCGTGGCTGGCCTTGTGGGCAAGCCAGGGCGCGCCCGCGATGTCGCCGATGGCATAGAGGCCCTCGACCCCGGTGCGGCAATATTCATCCGTCACCACATGGGTGCGGTCGATCTTGACGCCCAGAGCCTCAAGCCCGAGGTTTTCGACATTGCCCACGATGCCCACGGCGGAAATCACCGTGTCGAATTCAGCGGTGGTGGTGCCTTTCGCATCTTCCAGATGCGCAGTGACGCCCACGCCCGGTTTGCGGTCGAGCTTCTTCACCGTGGTCTTTTCGAGGATCTTCATGCCCTGTTTCACGAAGGCTTTCTTCGCGAAGGCACTGATTTCCGCGTCTTCAACGGGAAGCACACGGTCCATCACCTCACACACGGTCACTTCGGCGCCCAGCGTATTGAAGAAACTGGCAAATTCGATGCCGATGGCGCCCGAACCGATCACCAGCAGCTTTTTCGGCATGCGCTTGGGTTGCAGGGCGTGCTTGTAGGTCCAGACCAGATCGCCGTCCGCCTCCAGCCCCGGCAGTTCGCGGGCGCGCGCGCCGGTGGCGAGGATGATCGCGGGGGCCGTCAGCTCTTCGGTGCCCTTGTCGGTCTTGACCGAGACCTTGCCCCTGGCGGGCAGTGTGGCCGCGCCCATGAAGACGGTGATCTTGTTCTTCTTCATCAGGTGGCCGATGCCGCCCGAGAGTTGTTTCGCCACCCCGCGCGAGCGGGCGACAACGGCATCCAGATCGTAGCCGATACCATCTGCCTTCAGGCCGAATTCCTTGGCACGGTGCATCAGGTGAAATACTTCGGCGCTGCGCAGCAGGGCCTTGGTGGGGATACAGCCCCAGTTGAGGCAGATGCCACCCAGATGTTCGCGTTCGACAATCGCGACATTCTTGCCCAGTTGCGCGGCCCGGATAGCGGCCACATACCCCCCCGGCCCGGCACCAACCACGATGACATCAAAATTTCTGGCAGCCATATTTCCCCTCCTCTGGAAAAGTAGTTTGCCATTAAACCATCACGCATCACCCAGCAATGCAGCGCAGCGCATGGGCCGTTGCGCTTAGCGCATGGCTTGGCTCCGAAGATCGTTTACCATTGAAGCATATCCGCCACCTTCCATGAAGGCAGTTTCCTCGGGGCTGGATTCCCGCCCCAGCACCGCGTTGCGGAAGGGGAAGCGGCCGAAGCGGGCGATGATCGCCTGATGGGCGCGGGCATGCAGCAGGGTTTCATCTGCCTCGGGCATCCGGTCCGCGATCAATTCGACCGCCATCGCCTGATCAGCGGGATCTTCGCTGTGTTCGAAGGGCAGATAGAAGAACTGCCGCTCCGGCGCCGGAACCTCCAGATCCCAGCCCGCCGCCACCGCCTTGCGGGCAACCGCGCGGGCCAGCGGATCGGTAGAGAAGGCCTTGCCCTCACCCCGGAACATGTTGCGGGAAAACTGGTCGGTCAGCACCAGAAGCGCCAGCGCCCCGGCAGGCCCTTCGGCCCAGTGATCCAGCCCGCCGTCATGGGCGGCCTGCCACAGATCCAGCCAGCGGTCCCGGATATCGGCGTCCAGCGCCTCGCCCCCGGCATACCAGCCCTCGGGGCCAACCTCGCCCAGCCAGTAATCCAGAACCTGAACCGGATCGGACATCGCCGCCTCCCTTGCCTGCCTCGCGTCAAGGCAGGGTGACAGGCTTTCCGGCGGGCCGCAAGTCAGGGTTGCGGCAGCGACGGCTCGCCCGTGTCAGCCTCTTCCATCACCGCACCGACCGCAAGGGCCGAGGCCGTGGGCGCCACCGCCGCATAGGCGCCGGTCACACCAGGCGCCGCGCGGCGCGTCATCCGCCAGCCGGCATAAAGCGCAAGGCCCAGGAAGTTCAGCCCGATGAACAGGAAGAAGCCGCGCGGACCGATCCCCTCCATCAGCCAGCCGGTCAGCAACGGGCCGAAGATCGCGCCCAGCCCGTTCAGGAACAGCATCCCCGAAGAAGCCGCTGCCATGTCATCCTTGGTCAGAAAGTCGTTGGTGTAAGCGATCAACAGCGAATACAGCGGGTTGGCGATGCCACCCAGCAACATGGCCACCACGATCAGCCCGATGAAATGCACGGGAAACACCGTCGCCAGCGCCATGACGACCGAGGCCGCAGCCGCCAGCCAGAGGATCAGCCCGCGCCGGTCGCGCCGGTCCGACAGCCAGCCGATCGGATATTGCAGGATCAGCCCGCCGACATACATGGCGCCCACGAAAATCGAGATCTGCTGGACGCTGAGGCCGCTTTTTGCCCCCCAGACCGAGGCCATGCCGAACATGGCCGAGAAGATGCCTCCGGTCAGAAGCATGCCGATGCAGCCAAGGGGGGAGATGCGCCAGAGCTTCGGGAAGCTGAGCCGCTTGTTGGTCTCGAAGGTCGGGGTCTGCGTCACCGTCAGCAGGATCGGCATGAAGGCAAGGCTCACCAGCACCGAGGGGATCACGAACAGCGTAAAGCTCTCGGGGCTCGCGACATTCATCAGGATCTGGGCCGAGATGATGCCGATCATCTGCACGATCATATAGGCCGACAGCGCCTGCCCCCGCGTCTCGTTGGTGGCGGTATTGTTCAGCCAGCTTTCGGCAGTGATGTAGACGCCGCAGAAGCTGAACCCGATCAGGACGCGCAGGGCAGCCCAGACGGTCCAGTCGGGCGCGACGGGATAGACCACAAGAACGGCCGAAATCGCAGAGCCGAGCGCGGCAAAGACCCGCACATGGCCAACCCGGCGGATCATGTCCGGCACCGTCAGCGACCCGAGCAGGAAGCCCGCGAAATAGGCCGACATGACAATCGACAGCTCGAACGTGCTGAAGCCCTCGATCGTGCCGCGAATCCCCAGCAGGGTGCCCTGCATGCCATTGCCGACCATCAGCAGCATGACGCCCATCAGCAGGGGCCAGGATGAAGAGATGACATTGGGCATGGCGGACTCCGGTTCGGCAGGTTCGGCAGGCAGATCTAGCAGCGGTTCAGAAACAGCAGTGTAACACGGGCGACACGCGGGCGGATGTCCCCGTCACCCCGGCAGCAGCAGCGATGCGTCGCCGTAAGAGAAGAAGCGATATCCTTCGGAAATCGCATGATCATAGACCCGCAGGATACGGTCACGCCCCATCAGCGCCGCGACCAGCATCATCAGCGTCGACCTGGGCAGGTGAAAATTGGTCATCAACCCGTCGGCCACGCGGAAGGTGAACCCCGGATAGATGAAGATGTCAGTCTCGCCCCGCCAGGGCGCAAGTGCGCCACCCTGCGCTGCGCTTTCGATCAGCCGCAGTGCAGTGGTGCCGACCGGAATGACCCGCCCGCCCGCGGCCTTGGTGGCGGCGATCTCGGCCACGGCGGCCTCGGTCACCTCGCCCCATTCGGCATGCATCCGGTGGGTGGTCACATCTTCCACCTTCACCGGCAGGAAGGTGCCCGCGCCGACATGCAGCGTCACTTCGGTGAACTCGACCCCGCGCGCCCTGAGCGCGGCCAGCAGACCCGCGTCGAAATGCAGGCTGGCGGTGGGCGCCGCCACCGCGCCGGAATGGCGGGCAAAGACCGTCTGGTAATCCTGATGATCCTGCGCATCGGGAGCGCGCTTGGCGGCAATATAAGGCGGCAGCGGCATCTGCCCGGCAGCAGCAAGCGCTGCATCGAAATCCGGCCCGGTCAGGTTGAATTCCAGCACCAGATCGGTCTCGCCCTTCCGGCTGACCTGCGCCGAAAGCTGATCTGAAAACACGATCACTTCGCCCTGGGCAAGCTTGCGCAGGGGCTTGGCCAGCGCCCGCCAGCCACCCGAGGCCACAGGTTCCAGCAGGGTGATTTCCACCTTCGCCGAAACCCGGCCCTGCCCCGTATCGCGCCAGCGCGTGCCGTTCAGGCGGGCGGGAATGACCTTGGTATTGTTCAGCACCAGCCGGTCACCGGGACGCAGCAACGTCACCAGATCGCGGACATGGAGATCGCGGATCGCATCCCCATCGGCCAGCAGGAGCCGCGCGGCGGGGCGCGGTTTCACCGGACGGGTAGCAATCAGATGCTCGGGCAGATCGAAATCGAAATCCGCAAGTTTCATTGCGCGGGCCTCAGCTTCGGCACCGGCTGCCGGAAAATCTCGCGGAACAGGCCAGGTGTCAGGATGGACAGCGGATTGACCGAAATCTCCGGCCGGTCCGATGTGCCGCGGATCTTGTAGTTGAAACCGAACAAGCCTTCGCCCTTGCGTGTCAGAACCGAACCGATACCGTTGAGCAGATAGATGGGCGAGATCACGCCTTGCAGGTTCAGCCGCTTGTTGCGGCTGTCGAACGTGCCAGCGGCAGAGACGCCCATGGATGCACCCACAGCGGCGCCCCTGCTGACCTCGACCCCCGCCGGTGTCAAGCGGAACTGCGCGTCCGCCTCGGCAAAGACCAGCCCGGCCCCGTTCAATTGTTCGAGAATGCCAACGACCGATATGGCCGACAGCAGTTCGGCCAGAACCGGGGCATTGGTCACGCGGAAATTGCGGGCGGTCGCGATGCCGTTGTAGGTGTTGGCGCCGACGGGCACCAGTTGCAGATCCAGCGCGCCGCCCCGCGCATTGCCAAAGATCCCGGCCGAGGCGATCACCCCGCCAGCATCGTCCGAGGTGATGCGGATACCGCTGCCGCCCTTCATCGGTGCGACCGTGCCGCGCACCGCCGCCCCCCCGTTCACCCGGCCCGTGAAGGTGCCGCCAAAGCCGCCGCGCGTGGTGAACTCGCCCCGCAGGCCGGTCAGGGCTATGCCGTCGGTGACCTGCACGCTGTCCAGCGCAGCCCGCATCGGCGCACCGTCAGAGGCCCCCCCGCTGCCGCCGCGCTCCGGCAGGCGGCGCAGGTCGATGCGCCCCCCTGTGACCTCAACCCCGACCGCCCGGCCCTTGCCGCGCCCGGTCAGCGTGACCGGCGCGTCCAGCCAGTTTCCGGCCTGCACGCGGGCAAAACGGGCACGGTCCAGCCCGCCCCCCGCGCGCAACGAAATATCGCCCTTCGCGGTCAGGCCCGGCGCCTGCAATGACAGCGCCTGCACCTGTGGCGGCTGCCCCAGCGTCGCCGCCACCTCAAGTCGGCCGGCCGTGGCCGGTGCCTTACGCCAGCCGATTTCGGGCAAAGCCAGACCCAGCCCGCGCAGGTCCGATGTCAGCGTCAGCCGCCCCGCGCCCCCTTTGGGCAGCTCCAGCGTGAACTTCCCGCTGCCCTGCCCCGAAACCATCCGGTCCGGCAGACCCAGCGAGAATTCGGCCACCGCGCGCGGCGACAGTTCGACCGTGCCGGTGATCGTGGATTTGCCGCCCGCCGCCGGACCAAAGGGCAGTTTGTAGGTCGCATCGAACGGCACCGCACCGACCCGCCCCTTGCCGGTGATCGCCAGCCCCGATGGCCCGGCCGTCAGGTTCAGCGCGGGCGCCGTCAGCTCCTTGCCCGGCACCAGCACGGCAGAGCGCACATCGCTCAGCCTGCCCTCGACCTGATAGGAAACGTCGTCCAGCTTGATGTGCGGTACCAGCGGCAGGCGCAGCACCGCAGAAACCTCGGCCCGGCCCTCGCCCAGTTCCACGGGGCGACCCGCTTTGGTCAGAAAGCGGAACGGCTCCTGATCCAGCAGCGACAGCGCGGCGGTCAGGCTGGATTTCGTGCGCAGCTGAATTTCGGATTGCGCGGGCTTTTGCAGGATGTCCAGAACCGAAAAGATCGAGCCATCCATCGTGATCCGCCCACCCACCGGCGGCGTCACCTGCCCGCGATCCAGCACCATCGTATAGCTGTTGCCCTCGATCGTGGCATAGCCGCTGCCCTGCCGGATCGGCGGCAGGGTCTTGAGGAAACGCACATCGCCATCGGCGAAATCATATCCCAGCGAAAAGCGCGGCTCGGCCCCCGGCTCCATCCGCAGGGCGACCTTCACATTGCGCAGCAGGCCTTCCTGCACATTCTCAACCAGCCATTCGCGGGTCTTGTGAACCGCCGACACCGGCCAGAGGGCCAGCAGCCGGTCATGCCGGATCGCATCCAGCGCCAGATCCAGCGCCAGATGCCAGCCGGAAGCATCGGCGCGGGCCGAGCCTTTCGCCTCCAGCCGCCGCCCGTCCTCCAGCAGGGTCAGCTGCCCCACATCCAGCCGGAACGGATCAAGCCGCAACCTCAGATCCAGCGCACCCTGGCTGAAGGTGACAGGCTCTACGAACAGGCCTTCTGGATCGACCTTCACCTCGGAAAAGGCAATCTGCGCCAGAAACGCCGCCGGTCGGCCGCGCGTTACCCCAGGTGCATAGACGTGGCCGCTGGCACCCAGACGCAGCGACCGGCTTTGCACCGCAATCTCGGTCAGGTCGATACGCTCCTGCGCGGGATCATAGGCCAGGGCCAGACGCGCGGAATCAAATCCCACGGGCTTGCTTTCGGGGCTGGGTTGCAGCGCGCCAGCGCCGAGGGCCAGCTCCGCCTCCAGCCCGGCCACCTGCCCCTCGGCATCGACAGAGCCGTTCAGCCGCCCGGAAATCGGGGCGTCGAGCGCGGACAGGAAGCCCAGTACCGGCGCCTGCAAAGCCAGATCGCGCGCGGCCACCCCTTCGACCGTGGCGCGCAGGCGGGCGCCTGCCGTGCCCCGTTCGGTCCTGACCTGAAGCTGCGCCTGCGCCACCTGCGCGCCACCGGCAAGGGTAAAGCTCAGTTCGGCGCCCAGACCTTCGGGATCATTGGCCAGAACCGCCCGCCCGTCGCCCAGTTGCCAGACCCGCCCGGCGCGGGCATCATCCAGCCGCAGCGACAGCGCCTCGACCGTCACCTCCTGCAGGGCCGCGAGCTGAGGACGCGCGAACAAGGCGTCCAGCGCCGCCATCACCTCCGCGAAACTGCCAAGTTGCGGGCCTGCCCCCGCCTCGCCCAGATCTAGGTCGAACCGCCCCGTCGCATCGCGGCGCAGCCGGATCGACGCGCCGGACAGCACGACAGAGGCGGGGCGCAGACGCAGGGCGGCAATGCTCAGCGGATCGAAGGCCACCCGCGCTTCGGGCAGGCGCAGCAAAGGTGCACCACCCGAACGGGTCAGCCGCAGATCTTCCAGCCGCAGGCGCGGCACCCAGTCCCGGCCCACAGCGATCTCGACACCGCCGATGGACAGGTTGTTACCTCCCATGGGCAGCGCATCGTTCAGCCGCGCCTCGGCCTCCGCCACCGCCCAGACCGGCAGGCGGATCGGCTTTCCGGTCAGCGCCAGCAGACCGAACCCCGCCAGACCCACGACCAGCGCGAGGCTCAGCAGCATCCAGAGCCCGAACCGCATGACGCGGCGCGGCGCGCGGCTGCGCGGGCGAAGCTCCGTCTCTGGTTCTGTTTCGTCGGTCATGCCTGCGTCTTTTCCGGCATTCGGGCTTTTTTCGCCGGGGTTGCCTTTAACTTTGCCCGAAGGCAACTAAAATCCCAAGCATCTTCACAGTATTGGCATGGAGCCGCCCATGACACCTACCCCCGGAACCCTCGCCCCCGATTTTACCCTGCCGCGCGATGGTGGTGGTGAGATCGCGCTTTCGGCCCTGAAGGGTCGCAAGGTGATCCTGTATTTCTATCCCAAGGACGACACGCCCGGTTGCACGACAGAGGCGCTCGACTTCACCGCGCGCGCCGCGGATTTCGATGCGGCCGGGGCCATGGTGATCGGCATTTCCAAAGACAGTGTGAAGAAGCACGACAAATTCGTCGCCAAACACGGGCTGGGCATCGCACTGGCCTCTGACGAGCAAGGCACCACCTGCGAGGATTACGGCGTCTGGGTCGAGAAAAGCATGTATGGCAAGACCTACATGGGGATCGAGCGTACCACCCTCCTGATCGACGCAGAGGGCCGCGTGGCGCAGGTCTGGCCGAAGGTGAAGGTCGCGGGCCATGCCGACGAGGTGCTGGAGGCTGCACGCGCGCTATGACCACACTTGCCGAGATGGCGGTCGAGGTGCTGGCCACCGCCGATGGCCGTGCCAAATGCGCCCTGTCGCAACGCCACGCCGAAAGCTGGTTCGCCGCCCGCGCGGCGGGTGTGCCGATCCCGGTCGGCACCGCCAGCCCGCCGTCGCACCCCGCGCGTCCCGCGCAACCCGAACTGCTGGACCCGCGCGACGTGCCGCGTCGCCGCCCGGGCAGCCCGCAGGGCCGCATCGCGCTGCTGCATGCGGTCGCGCATATCGAACTGAATGCGGTCGACCTGCATTGGGATATCATCGCGCGCTTCGGCCATATCGCCATGCCCCCCGGTTTCTATGACGACTGGGTGAAATCCGCCGCCGAGGAATCCAGACATTTCAACATGATCTGCGATTGTCTTGAGGCATCGGGCAGCCATTACGGCGCGCTGCCCGCCCATGCGGGCATGTGGCGCGCGGCCTCGGACACGGCGGAAGACCTGTTCGGCCGCCTTGCCGTGGTGCCCATGGTACTGGAGGCGCGCGGCCTCGACGTCACCCCCGGCATGATCGACATTTTCCGCCGCGCCGGGGCCGATCAGGCCGTCGCCGCGCTGGAGGTGATTTACGCCGAAGAAGTGGGCCATGTTGCCTATGGCTCCAAATGGTTCAACTGGCTGTGCGGCCGGGATGGGCTGGACCCGAAAGAGGTGTTCCATACCCTTGTACGGCAGTATTTCCACGGCGCGCTGAAACCTCCGTTCAATGAAGAAAAACGCGCCGAAGCCGGGCTGCCCCCCGATTTCTACTGGCCGCTGACCGGGAAGGATGAACCCGTCGACTGATCGGCGGGATATTGCCGATTTCTGCACAGCAGCAGGCGGCATTCGCCTGCATCGGTTCAAATTTGTTGCGGCAGCGGCAGGCGCGCCTTAATCACGTCGCCGGGGATCAGGTGCCAATGCGCACCGATGGCCGGGTAACCGGGGACACGACGTGACTTCCGGTTCCATTGCCGCAACAAAAATGGAAAACCGTGTGCTGACGCGTCTCGCCTACCGGATCAACGCCACGCTCGACCGCTATCTGCCCGAGCAGCGCCTGTTCCTGAAATCGGATACCGCCACCCGCTTTATCCGCCTGCGTCCCACGACCCAGGCCATTGCCCTTGCGGGCGGCGGCCTTCTGGTGGCATGGACCTTCATCGCAACTTCGATCCTGCTGATGGACAGCATTTCAGCCGGGTCCGACCGCGACCAGTCGCTCCGCCAGCAGGCCCTGTTCGAGGAACGGCTGACCACGCTTTCCAACGACCGCGACCGCCGCGCCGAGGAAGCGGTGAATGCGCAGGACCGCTTCAATCTGGCGCTGGCCGAGGTCAGCGACATGCAGGCCCGGCTTCTGGCCTCCGAAGACCGCCGGAAGGAACTGGAAACCGGCATCGACGTGATCCAGAACACGCTGCGCCGCACCATCAAGGAACGCGACGAGGCCCGCGCCGCCGCCGACAAGGCGCGCACGGCGCTGGCCAGCGCCGGCGGCACCCATACCGAAGCCGGTCGCGCCCGCGATGCGCTGGCCACACTAGACATTATGGCGGGCGCGCTTGGCAATACCGCCAAAGAGCGGGACGAAATGGCGCGCGTGGCCGAGGCCGCCCGTGACGAAACCGCCGCCATCACCCGCTCCAAAGAAGAGCTGGAACTGCGCAACGACGCCATTTTCGCCCGGCTGGAAGAGGCGGTGACCGTCTCGATGGGGCCGCTGGACAAGATGTTCCGCGCCGCGGGCATGTCGCCGGACGATCTGCTGAAACAGGTGAAACGCGGCTATTCCGGCCAGGGTGGCCCGCTGATGCCCTTCGTATCCACCAAGGGCACCACACTCAGCCCCGACGAACAGCGCGCCAATGCGATTCTCCAGGGGCTCGACCGGATGAACCTCTACCGGCTGGCGGCGGTGAAATCGCCCTTCGCCAATCCGATTCCCTCGGGCAACTACCGCTTCACCTCGGGCTTCGGCTATCGCCGCGATCCCAAGGGCGCGGGCACCCGCATGCATGCGGGCCTCGATTTCGCGGGCTCCTATGGCACCGCGATCCGCGCCACCGCCGATGGCGTCGTGGTCCATGCAGGCTGGAGCAACGGTTACGGCCGCATGGTCAAGATCCGTCATGACTTCGGGCTGGAAACGCTCTATGGTCATATGTCGCAAATCCGCGTCAGCGTGGGCCAAAGGGTATCGCGCGGCGACCGGATCGGTGATATGGGCAATTCAGGCCGGTCCACCGGCACACATCTTCACTACGAGGTTCATGTCGGGGGCCGCCCGGTCAATCCGATGACCTTCATCAAGGCAGCGAGCGATGTTTTCTAAAAGCAGAATCAACGAACCCGGTCCGAAACAGGTGGAAGGCGAAAAAGCCAAGCCCGCGGACCTGCCTGCCGCCAAGCCCGCGATGGATTTCTCGGCTTCGGCGGTGAAGGCCAAGCCCAATGCTTCGGTGCTGTCCTCCGATCTGACGGTGGTCGGCAATCTGCGCACCACCGGCGATATCCAGGTGGAAGGCACGGTCGAGGGCGATATCCGCGCCCATTTGCTGACCGTGGGCGAAACCGCCACGATCCGGGGCGAGATCGTGGCGGATGACATCGTGGTCAACGGCCGCGTCATCGGTCGCGTGCGCGGCCTGAAGGTGCGCCTCACCTCCACCGCGCGGGTCGAGGGCGACATCATCCACAAGACCATTGCCATCGAATCGGGCGCCCATTTCGAAGGCTCGGTCCAGCGTCAGGACGACCCGCTGAATGGCGTTAAGGCCATCGCCGGCCCGAAAGAAGACTGATCGGAGCCTTTCCGATCCATCAGGGGCGCCCGACGGCGCCCCTTTTTCTTTATGCTCTGCTTCTTGTCCAAATACTCAAAATGCCAACCTCACCGCCCCGCGCGCGGTCAGGTCAGTGCGCACCGATACAGATGCCACGAGGCATGGCCCAGCACCGGCAAGGCCACCAGAAGGCCCAGAAAGGCCGGAATCATCGCGACGAACAGCGTGATGGCGATGAAGGCGCCCCATGCCAGCATGACCACCGGATTTTCCCGCACCAGCGCAAGGCTCGTCAGCATCGCCGTGACGAAATCCACCTCCCGCTCCAGCAGCAAGGGCAGGCTCACCACCGTAAGCGAAAACAGCAGAGTCGCAAAGACCGCGCCGATCGCTGTGCCCACCGCCAGCATCATCAGCCCCTGCCCGGTCAGGAACAGACCCAGCGAGCTGGAGACATTGGTCAGCGTCGCGGTGCCCAGGAACAACGCGAAGATCATATGCGCGAGGAAATTCCAGAACAGGAAGAACACTACGACCACCGCAGCAATCGAGGGGATCTGCCGGTCCTTCTGACGAAAGATCACCCCGGCGATGCCCCCCCAGTCCAGCGGCTCGCCTGCCTGCAGGCGGCGCGAGATTTCATAGAAACCGCAGGCGATGAACGGCCCGAGGATCGGGAAGCCGGCACTTGCGGGCAGCGTCCACCACAATTGTCCGCGCGCGGTCAGCGCCCAGGCCACCAGCCAGCCGCCCAGCACATAGACCGAGGCGAAGGCCAGTCCATAGACAGGCGCCGCGCGGAAATCGCGCCAGCCCGCGCGCAGGCTCGCGCCCAGATCAGCAAAGGTGACCTCGTTGATTTCGGGCACATGCGGTGGCCCGGTCTCGACATGCGTCATAATGTCCTCCCTCTTGGGAGAACCTTAAGCGCGCGGTGTCAGGATCGAAAAGATGTAATTGCGCGGCGAGTTTACCGCGCGCCGTTCAATCCTCAGCGGTGGCCTCGGCACGGCTCTTGCCGGCCACATCCATGGCCAGTGTCGCCTGCATGAAACGGTCCAGATCACCGTTCAGAACCCCGTCGGTATCCGAGGTTTCCACCCCGGTCCGCAGATCCTTGACCATCTGATAGGGTTGCAGGACGTAAGAGCGGATCTGGTTGCCCCAGCCTGCATCGCCCTTCGCTTCATGCGCGGCGTTGATCGCAGCGTTCCGTTTGTCCAGTTCCATCTGGTACAGCCGCGATTTCAGCGCCTTCATGGCGATGTCGCGGTTCTGGTGCTGCGATTTTTCCGAACTGGTCACCACGATGCCGGTGGCAAGGTGGGTGATCCGCACCGCCGAGTCGGTGGTGTTGACGTGCTGGCCACCCGCCCCCGACGACCGATAGGTGTCGATGCGAATTTCGTTCGGCAGCACCTCGATCTCGATATTGTCGTCCACCACCGGATAGACCCAGACCGAAGAAAACGACGTATGCCGCCGCGCAGCCGAGTCGTAGGGCGAAATCCGCACCAGCCGGTGCACGCCACTTTCCGACTTCAGCCAGCCATAGGCATTATGGCCCGAAATCTTGTAGGCGACGGATTTGATGCCCGCTTCCTCGCCTTCCGAAATCGACTGAAGCTCGACCTTGTAGCCCTTCTTTTCCGCCCAGCGGGTATACATCCGCGCCAGCATCGAGGCCCAGTCGCAGCTTTCGGTGCCGCCAGCGCCCGCGTTGATCTCAAGGAAGGTGTCGTTGCCGTCAGCCTCACCGTCCAGCAGCGCCTCAAGCTCCTTCTCGCGCGCGGTCTGCACCAGCGCCCTGATCCCGGCCTCGGCCTCGGTGACGATCTCGTTGTCGCCTTCCATCTCGCCCAGTTCGATCAGTTCCAGATTGTCACGCAGCCCGCTGTCGATCATCCGGTAGGTGCCGATGGCATCCATCAGCATCTGCCGCTCGCGCATCAGCTTCTGCGCCTTGGCCGGATCGTTCCAGAGGTTCGGGTCCTCGATCATGGCGTTGAATTCTTCCAGCCGGTGCGGCGCCGTCTCGTAATCCATCCGCTGCGCCAGCAGGGCCAGCGACTTGCGGATGGTTTCGGCTTGGGACTGGGTTTCGGCGCGCATGGCGGGTTCTCTCGTATCGGATGGACGGCTGCGGGGCCAGGATGCCCGGCGCAGGGTAATAACGCCTCGCCCCCCGCCCGGCAAGGGCGGGGGGGAGACGGAAGTTCAGTAAAGCCCGCCGGAGGACAGGGTGCCAAAGTCGGCCTTCTTCGGAATGACCCGTGTCTTGCCGGTGGCGGTGGTGACGGTGGAGCCGCCGGTTTCCACCTCCCCCTGCGCGAACAGCGGCAGGTTCGCCCCCATCGCAAAGCCACCATCCACCATCGCGCCGATGCCGAAGATCGGGTCTTCGCCCTCGCGGAAATATTCCGACACCACATTGTCGCCGCTGGCGCTGTCCGGCAAACGGGCGCCGGTGAAGCGGTCGATCTTCACGAAATAGCCGCCGGGCGGCACGGCAAACTTGCCACCACCGTATTTCTTGATGGCGCTGCGCATGAAGCTTTCAAAGACCGGGCCGCACAGCCCGCCGCCCGAGGCGCGGCCGCCCAGGGTGCGCGGATTGTCATAGCCGATATAACAACCCGCCGCGATGTTCGAGGTATAGCCGATGAACCAGACATCCTTGGCGTCGTTCGTGGTGCCGGTTTTGCCTGCCACCGGAACCGGCAGGTTGATCCCGCGGGCCGTGCCGCGCTGCACCACGCCCTGCATCATGGAGGTCAACTGATAGGCCGTGATCGGATCCATCACCTGATCGCGGGTCGAGCTGATATGCGGTGCCTCACCCGCCGGCAGGGCCGGCGCGCCGCAATCCTCGCATTTGCGCGGGTCGTGTTTGTAGATCGTCTTGCCATAACGGTCCTGAACGCGGTCGACCAGTGTCGGCTCCACCCTCTCGCCGCCGTTGGCGAACATGGAATAGGCGGCCACCATCTTGAACAGCGTGGTTTCCTGCGAGCCCAGTGCGTTCGACAGGAAAGGCTGCATCCGGTCATAGACGCCGAAGCGCTCGGCATAGCCCGCCACCGTCTCCATCCCGATTTCCTGCGCGATCCGCACGGTCATCAGGTTCCGCGACTGTTCGATCCCGGTGCGCAGCGGCGTCGGGCCATAGAATTTATTCGACGCGTTCTTCGGCCGCCACAGGCCCTGCGGCGTGTTCAGCTCGATCGGGGCGTCGACCACGATGGTCGCCGGGGTAAAGCCCGAATCCAGAGCTGCGGCATAGACGAAGGGCTTGAAGCTTGAGCCCGGCTGGCGCGTGGCCTGCGTGGCACGGTTGAAAACCGAGTCCTGATACGAAAAACCGCCCTGCATCGCCAGAACGCGGCCCGAGAACACATCCATCGCCATGAAAGCGCCCTGCACCTGCGGCACCTGCCGCAGCGTCCAGCGTTTGAAGCTGCCGTCGCCATCATTGGTCATGGCACGCACCAGAACCACATCGCCCACGTCCAGCAGGTCAGATGCAACCTTCGCTTTCGGCCCCAGCTTGCCGCCTTGCAGCCGCTTGCGCGCCCAGGTCACATCTTCGGCCGGGATGAAATGGCCGTCCTCGTCTTCGTCCACGCCCTCGATGCCGATGCGGGCGGATTTCTCGCCCAGCGACAGCACGACCGCCGGATGCCAGCCCTCGATATCGCGCGGCACCTTGGCCCCGGCCAGCGCTGCGCGCCAATCGGCCTCAGAGGTCAGCTGCTCGGGCCCGATCTTCTGGCCCGTGCCGCGCCATACGCCCTGCGCCCGGTCATAGCGTTCCAGACCAGTCCGCAGCGCCTTGGCCGCAACCTCCTGAAGATCGGGGTCGACCGTCGCCTTGATGGCCAGACCGCCGCCAAAGAATTCCTCATGCCCGAAGCTGCCCGAAAGCTGGCGCCGGATTTCATCGGTGAAATAGTCGCGCGGCGGCAGCGCGGTGCGGAAGGCCGGATAATCGCCGTTCTGCACCGATTTCAGCGGCATGTCCTTTTCGCGCAGATAGGTCGCTTCGTCGATATAGCCGTTCTGCCACATCTCGCGCAGCACATAGTTGCGCCGTTCGGTCACCCGCTTCTTGGCGCGGACCGGATGATATTCGCCCGGCGCCTGCGGCATCGAGGCGAGCATCGCCGCCTCATGCGGGGCCAGTTCCGACAGCGACTTGTTGAAATAGGTCTGCGCCGCCGCCGCGACACCATAAGAGTTCTGCCCGAGGAAGATCTCGTTCAGGTAAAGCTCAAGGATCTTGTCCTTCGACAGCGTCTCCTCCAGCCGGGTGGCGAGGATGATTTCCTTGATCTTGCGTTCGGCCTTGCGTTCGCCGCCCAGAAGGAAGTTCTTCATCACCTGCTGGGTGATGGTCGAGGCGCCGCGCACGTTCTGGCCGCGCGATTTCACCGCCTCGATGGCAGCGGCCAGAATGCCCCGCGCATCATAGCCCTTGTGGGTATAGAAATTCTTGTCTTCAGCCGAAATGAAAGCGTATTTCACCAGATCCGGCACATCCTCGATCGGCACGAACAACCGCCGCTCTTCGGCAAATTCGTCGATCATCCGGCCCTCGCCGTCATAGATCCGGCTGATCGTGGGCGGCGTATATTGCGCGAGGCTCTCGTGGCTCGGCAGGTCGCGCGAATACATGTAGAAGACCGCACCGATGGACAGGGCCACGAACAAGAGGCCCAGCGTCACCAGTGTGAAGATCGCACCGAAAAAGGATCCGACAAATCGCAGCACGTCTTACCCCCGTCCGAGCCGTGGCCCCCATATAGGCGCTGCGCGGGTCAAGGTCAAAACCTTGCGCCGCCCGCACAGGCACAATCTCGCCGCTGGCCGGGTCACTTCTGGCTTACTGACCCGCCATGCCGGACAGAACCGCATCCTTCGCCGCCCAGTCCTTCAGCCCCGCCACGATGGCCGCCGCCATTTTGGCCCGCCACGCCGCATCCTGCAACCGCGCCAGATCGCGGGCCGAGGACAGGAACCCCAGTTCCAACAGCGCCGAGGGGATATCGGGCGATTTCAGCACCGAAAACCCCGCCTCCTGATGCGGATGGCGATGCATCCGCAGCCCCGCCCCCTTGATTGCTGTCACCAGCGCCGCGCTTAAGCGTTCGACCCGCGGCACCGTCTCGGTGCGCGCCATATCCATCAGCACCCCCGCCACCAGATCGTCCTGTTCGGTCAGATCGACACCCGCCAGCAGGTCAGCCCGGTCATGCCGTTCGGCCAGTGTCTGCGCTGCCCGGTCCGAGGCATCGTCGGACAAGGTGTAGACGGTGGCCCCCACCGCCTCGCCCTCGGCCAGCGCATCGGCATGCAGCGACAGGAACACATGTGCCCCCGCCGCTCGCGCGATGGAAATGCGGGTTTCCAGCGGCACGAAAACATCCTCCTCCCGTGTCATCACCACGGTGAAGCCCCCCTGCCGCAACAGCGCCTCTTTTAGTTCGCGTGCAAAACCCAGCACCAGTGCGGCCTCGGTCGCGCCGTCCCGCTCGGCCCCCGGATCAATACCGCCATGGCCGGGGTCCAGCACAACGACCAGCGCCCCGCTGCCCGGTGCAGGGGGCCTGGGTACATCCGCAGGCGGCGGCAGCGCCCAGCCCGGCGGCTCTGGTGCGGCCGCCTTTTCCGCGAAGGCCGCCGCATCTGCGGGATGCAGTTCCACCTCGACCCGCGTCGCGCCTTCCGTGACCATCCCCGCTTCGGCCACCAGCATCGGCCCCGGCAGTTCCGCGACCAGCCGCGACCAGCCAGGCCGGAACACACCCGCCCGCAGGTCCGGCAGGCCGGGATGCGCGATACCGCCGATTCCCTGCCAGTCCACCTCGCGGAAATCCATCACCAGACGCGGCGGATCGGCCATGACGCGCACCCGCCATGGCACCGGCTGGCTGAGCGCCAGCGACAACCGCACCGTTCCATCCTGCGTGGCCTCGATGCGCGAGTCCTGCGGCACCAGCCGGGCCAGCGCCGAAAGCTCCTGCGCCGCCGCACCGAACCCCGCCCAGATCATCGCCAGCGCCAGAATCAGCCTGCGCATCACGCCCCCATTTACCCTGGTCCAAATATCCCCGCCGGAGGCAGCCGACGGCTCAGCCACGCCGCGCCATATACTCTTCCAGACGCCGCAGCCCCTCGGCAATATCCGCCGTCGCCCGCGCATAGGAAAACCGCAAGGTCTGTGCCCCGCGCACCGGATCGAAGTCCAGCCCCGGCGTCACCGCCACTCCGGCATGTTCCAGAAGCTCCGCCGCGAAAGCCAGTGAATTGTCAGTGAGATGGCTGACATCGGCATAGATATAAAACGCCCCGTCCGGCGGCGCGATGCGGTCAAACCCCGCACGCGGCAGATGCTCCAGCATCAGGCGGCGGTTTTCGGCATAAACCGCGCGGTTCGCCTCCAGTTCGTCGATACAGTCAAGCGCGGCAAGCGCCGCAATCTGGCTCGCATGCGGCGGACAGATGAACATGTTCTGCGCCAGACGTTCCACCACCCTGACATGATCCTCGGGCACGACCATCCAGCCGATGCGCCAGCCCGTCATGCTGAAATATTTGGAGAACGAGTTGATGACATAGACATTATCACTGACTTCCAGCGCACTGACAGCGCGGTCGCCATAGTGCAGCCCGTGATAGATCTCGTCCGAGACAAAGCTGATTCCACGCTGATCGCAATATCCGATCAGGGACGCCAGCGCCTCATGCGACAGCATGGTGCCTGAAGGATTGCCGGGGCTGGCGACGATCATCCCCGCCATTTCTATCCCGTCCAGATCGGCAGCGACCGGCTGAAGCCGGTTCTCTGGCGCCGCAGGAATGCCCACCGGCGTCAGGCTCAGCGCACGCAGGATCTGGCGGTAGCTCGGATATCCCGGCTCGCCCAGCCCGACGCGGTCGCCCGCATCGAACAGCGCGGTGAAAGCCAGAAGGAAAGCGGCGGAAGACCCCGCCGTCACCACCACCCGTTCAGGATTCAGATCAATGCCATACCAGCGTTTGTACAGCCCCGCGATCCCGGCCCGCAGTTCCGGCAGCCCCAGCGCCACGGTATAGCCAAGCGCCCCAGCCTCCATCGCCTGCGCCAGAGCGGCACGGGCCCCGGCGGGTGCGGGCGTGCCCGGCTGTCCCACCTCCATGTGAATGATGCTGCGCCCCGCCGCCTCGGCGGCGCGCGCCTTCTCCATCACGTCCATCACAATGAAGGGATCGACCAGAGCGCGTCTTGAAACCTGCATGTAAGCCCCCGTAAACTCGGGCCGACACTGGCCCGGCGGGTCGCGCGCGTCAAGCAGGGCCGGCCCTGCGTTGTCATGCGTGCCCCGCCCATCGGAGAGACGCATGACCAAGACCTTCCTCGCCTCCACCGCGCTTGCGCTGACGCTGGGGCTTCCCGCCGCCGCGCTGGATCTTGGCGCGATGACCGACGCCGAGCGCGCCGCCTTCGGGGAGGCCGTGCGCGCCTATCTGATCGAGAATCCCGAAGTCATCATGGAGGCCGTCTCGGTGCTGGAACAGCGCCAGCAGCAGCAGGCCGAAGCCGATGATCTGAAACTTCTGGCCGACAATTCGGATGCCCTGTTCAACGACCAGAACTCCTGGCTGGGCGGCAACCCGGAGGGTGATATCACCGTTGTCGAATTCCTCGATTACCGCTGCGGTTATTGCCGCAAGGCCTGGGAAGAAGTCGAGGAACTTGTGAAAACGGATGGCAACATCCGCTTCGTCATCAAGGAATTCCCGATTCTGGGCGAGCAGTCGACGATCTCGTCGAAATTCGCCATCGCCACCCGGATCGTGGCGGGCGATGATGCCTACAAGAAGGTCCATGACGCGCTCATCACGCTGCGCGGCGACGCAACGCCTGAAAGCCTGACTGCACTCGCGGGCGATCTGGGCCTCGACGGCGCAGCCATCGTGGCGAAGATGGAAAGCCCCGAGGTCAAGGCGATCATCGACGCCAACCACGCGCTTGGCACGAAAATGCAGATCAACGGCACGCCCAGCTTCGTGATCGACCAGACCATGGTGCGCGGCTACGTCCCGCTGGACGGCATGCGCCAGATCGTCGAGGGGCAACGTCAGGACGGGTGAGTTCCGGCTGCCTTGCGCAAGACAAGGAAAGGCCGCTGTCCGCAGCGGCCTTTTGCATATGTCCCGCAATGGTCAGCAAATCCGCTCTCGACCGGCAGCGACGCGGTTGCGGGGAGCCCCTACTCCGCCGCCTCTGCCTTCGCCGCCTCGATCTGCGCGGCGCGGTCTTCGACCAGGCCGACGATATGCTCGATCATCTGGTCGTTGGTCATCTTGTGGCTTTGTTTGCCCGCCAGATAGACCATGCCCGCGCCTGCCCCGCCGCCGGTAAAACCGATGTCGGTCATCAAGGCCTCGCCGGGGCCGTTCACCACGCAGCCGATGATCGACAGGCTCATGCTGGTGGTCACATGGGCCAGCCGGTCCTCCAGCGCCGCCACGGTCTTGATCACGTCGAACCCCTGCCGCGCGCAGGAAGGGCAGGAGATGATGGTGACGCCGCGATGGCGCAGGCCCAGCGATTTCAGGATCTCGAACCCGACTTTCACCTCTTCGACCGGATCCGCCGACAGGCTGACGCGGATCGTGTCGCCAATGCCCATCCACAACAGGTTGCCCAGCCCGATGGCCGATTTCACCGTGCCGGACATGAGCCCCCCGGCCTCGGTGATGCCCAGATGGATCGGCGCATCGGTGGCCTCGGCCAGTTGCTGATAGGCGGCGGCGGCCAGGAAGACATCGGACGCTTTCACCGAAATCTTGAATTCGTGGAAATCGTTGTCCTGCAACAGTTTGATATGGTCCAGCCCGCTTTCCACCATCGCCTCGGGGCAAGGCTCGCCGTATTTGTCCAGCAGATGCTTTTCCAGAGACCCGGCGTTCACCCCGATGCGGATGGAACAGCCGTGATCCTTGGCTGCGCGCACCACCTCGGCCACGCGCTTCGCATCGCCGATATTACCGGGATTGATGCGCAGGCAGGCAGCGCCCGCCTCGGCGGCCTCAATGGCGCGCTTGTAGTGGAAATGGATGTCCGCCACGATCGGCACCGGGCTTTCGGCCACGATCTCGCGCAGGGCGCGGGTGCTGTCCTCGTCGGGTGTCGAAATCCGCACGATATCGGCCCCGGCCACGGCGCAGCGCTGCACCTGCTCGATCGTCGCCTTCACATCCGAAGTGATGGTGTTGGTCATGGTCTGCACCGAGATCGGCGCATCGCCCCCCACCAGCACCTTGCCCACGCGGATCTGCCGCGACTTGCGCCGGTCGATGTTGCGCCAGGGACGGACGGGATTGTGCGACATGATCACGCCTTTCGGTGGTTTGAGGGCAGGCATAAAGGCAAGACGGCTCCGGGGCAATGCCGCCGGAGCCGTCTCTGGATCACGTCTTGCCGAGGCTTATTCCTGCGGGGCGTCGATCTGCGTAGCCTGCGCCACATTGACGATGCGGGCCAGATCGGCGTCATCCGAAAGATCGGCCTCGGCATATTTCTGCGTCAGCGCCTCTTCCGAAAGCGCGATGTTCTTCACGACCTGCGGGCCGGGCGCGGCGGGACCAAAGGCCTTGCCACCCATGACGAAATAGACCGAGCCGGAATTGCCCGAACGCAGCACCGGTGCCGTATCAAGCTGCGGCACCTTGTAGCGTTCGCCCGCGTTCAGGATCTTTTCGAACAGAGTGGAACCATCGGCCGAGGAAACCCGGACCCAGGAAGGCCGGACCGCGAGGATCTCGACCCCGGGTTCTGCCTGCGCCACCACCTGAACCTGATCCTGCGCCGGATCAGCCGGAGTCGCCACGGCAGCAACGCCCCCCGCCTGCGGCAGGCTGGCAGCGGCCAGCGTTCCGGTCTGACGCGGATCAATCGAGGCGATGGGGCCGTCACGCGATACCAGCACCGGCACATCCAGCGCCTGCGGACGATAAAGGCGGTTCATCAGGTCCGGCGAAGCGCCTGCCACCTGCTGCGCGGCCGGGTCTTCGGTCACCCCGGTTTGTGCCTGCACCGTCGCGCGACCGGCGGAAACACCATCCAGCTGCTCCAGCGGGTCGATGTCAGCCACCACGACCGGCGCCTGATCCACCGGCGCCAGTTGCACGCGCTGCACCTCTTGCAGCACGGACCAGCCGCCATATCCCAGCGCGCCGATCAGGGCCGCCAGCACAAGGACCGAGCCGATGGCACCGGGTTCCACCCGGTGAATCCAGCTTTCGCTGCGCGGCACGAACAGCGCATTGGGGTTGCCCAGCGGATCGCGGGTTTCAGATTGCGTGGCTACGCGCGAACGGGCCGCCGTGATCGTCGCAGGCGCGGCAGCGGCAGACATGCCATGCGCCACCTCGAAATTCGCCTCGGCACAGAAGCGCTTGAAGGCCCAGTCCGGGTCCATGCCCAGATACCGGGCGTAGGAGCGCACATAGCCCGCAACGAAGCCCTGCGTCTCGAAGGCCGAGACATCGCAATTCTCGATGGCGGCGATGTAGGTCGCCTTGATCTTCAGCTCGCGCTGCACATCCAGAAGGGATTTGCCCAGCGTGGCGCGCTCTCCGCGCATCACATCGCCGAGCCGCAATTCGAAGTCGTCAAAGCCCTTTGGCTTGTCGGCTTCCGCCGTCGAAGGTTGGTTCCTCCGCCAGATCATACGTCGCCTGCCCCGTTTCTGTCCCGCCTGTGCCCTGAGTCGCCCGCGGGGCGACTCGGTGCCAATCTCATTGCTCCAACCCTAGCACAGCACAAGCGGCATTTGCAGCCGCAGAACTGATTCAGGCAGAAACCTCGGCACGATTTAGCGCACAGTGCTGCCAGAGGCGGTCCATCGCCTTCACAACCGCGTCAATCTGGCTTGACTCATGCACCGGAGAGGGCGTGAAGCGCAGCCGCTCGGTACCGCGCGGAACGGTGGGGAAGTTGATCGGCTGCACATAAATGCCGAACTGATCCAGCAGCATGTCGGACAGCATCTTGCAATGTATCGGGTCGCCGACGTGCACAGGCACAATATGAGTGCCATGATCAATGATCGGCAGGCCCAGCCCCTTCAGCCGCATCTTCAGGATCTGCGCATGCAATTGCTGCTTGTCGCGCAGTGCCTGCCCCTCAGCGGTCTTCAGAAAGGCGATGGAAGCCGCCGCCCCCGCCGCCACGACCGGAGGCAGCGACGTAGTGAAGATGAAGCCCGGCGCATACGACCGGATCGCGTCCACCATCTTCGCACTTGCAGCAATGTAACCGCCAAAAACGCCGAAAGCCTTACCCAGCGTGGCGTTGATAATGTCCACCCGCGCCATCTGACCATCGCGTTCCGCCACACCGGCACCGCGCGGGCCATACATGCCCACGGCATGAACCTCGTCCAGATAGGTCAGCGCGCCGACCTCTTCGGCCAGATCACAGATTTCACGGATCGGGCCAAAATCGCCGTCCATCGAATAGATCGATTCGAAAGCGATCAGCTTGGGCGCGGCAGGATCATCTGCCGCGATCAGTTCGCGCAGATGGGCGACATCGTTGTGCCGGAAGATGCGCTTGGCGCCGCCGTTGCGGCGCACGCCCTCGATCATCGAGGCATGGTTCAGCGCATCGGAATAGATGATCAGCCCCGGAAACAGCTTGGGCAGCGTCGAAAGCGTCGCGTCATTGGCGACATAGGCACTGGAAAACACCAGCGCCGCCTCCTTGGCGTGCAGATCGGCGATCTCGGCCTCCAGACGCCGGTGATACAGCGTGGTGCCCGAGATATTGCGCGTCCCGCCCGAGCCTGCGCCGGTGGCATCCAGCGCCTCGTGCATCGCGGACAGAACCGCCGGATGCTGGCCCATGCCCAGATAGTCATTACCGCACCAGACGGTGATATCCTTCTCCGTCCCGTCGGGCTTGCGCCAGACCGCATGGGGGAACTGGCCCTTGCGGCGCTCGATGTCGATGAAGGTGCGATAGCGCCCTTCGTCATGCAGGCGCTGGATCGCGCTGTCGAGTGCCTTGTCGTAGTCCATGTCCCGTCTCCTGGCTGCGGCTGGTCTGCCGTGCTGGGCCCTTTCTGAGCGGCCTTTGTGCGCGCCGCCTTGATATTGGTCAAATCCTGTATCGCAAAGGGGACATTTTGTCCCCCCTTTGCCCAGCCCGACCTTTCGGTCAGTCCTGCACCGCCACGATACAATCCTTCGTACCGGCCTTTTCATTGCAGGTCTGCACCGCAAGGTCACCCGCAGCCTCGCCCTTCGTCAATGCGAAACTGCCGGTCGAGGGCGAAATCGCCAGCGCACCGGGCGCCTTGTACTCCTTGCGCAGTGCCGCAGTGGCATCCTGCGACAGCGTCAGATCGGCGGGTTTCCAGCCCTTCGGCAGCAGATGCGCCACCACCACACAGGCCGCCTTGCCCTTGCGCTTTGCGTCGCAGCCCTGCCGGGCAGCGGTTTCGGCGGCCCCGATCGTGTGATGATTCACGGCGGCCACTGTGGCCTCGACCATCAGCCCCTCGTCGGGGGAAATTGCGATCGCGCCATACCAGGGCTGGCCGGTGCCGACCATGGTCAGCGCGGTCACATCCGCCTCCGGCAGGCCCGCACCGTCCAGCATCTGCACCACGGCGCCCTCGCCGCGATACATCAGCTTCGCCGCCGCCTTGCCGGTCATCGGCTCTGCCACCACGGGGGCCGCCAGCAGCGACAGGCACAAAACTGAAACCGGAACCTTCATCATCACACTCCCGTCAGATAGGAACGGCCCCTGAATACCCCGGCGCGGCGGCTCTGGACAGTGCAAAGCCACCTGCTAGGCTTCGCGCCAAAGTCACGAAAAGGAGATCCCCATGTCGCTCGATGCCGTGCTGAAGCGGATTGATGACGAGATTCCGGCCGCGCTCGACCGCCTGTTCGATCTGCTGCGCATCCCCTCGATCTCGACCGATCCGGCCTTCAGGGCCGATTGTGCCCGCGCCGCCGACTGGCTGGTGGACGACCTGCGCAGCCTCGGTTTCGCCGCAGCCGCCCATGCGACACCCGGTCATCCGATGGTGGTGGCGCAGGGCGGCGAAGGTGGCCCGCATCTGCTGTTTTACGGGCATTATGACGTGCAGCCCGTCGATCCGCTGAGCCTGTGGGACCGCGATCCCTTCGACCCCGAGCTTCAGGGCGGCGCGCGCGGCAAGGTGATCCGGGCGCGTGGCGCCTCGGATGACAAGGGGCAACTGATGACCTTCCTTGAGGCGCTGCGGGCCTGGAAGGCCGTGCATGGCACCCTGCCCTGTCGCCTGACGATCTTTTTGGAAGGCGAGGAGGAATCGGGTTCCCCCTCGCTCATGCCCTTCATGCGCGAACATGCCGATGCGCTGCGCTCCGATCTTGCGCTGATCTGCGATACCGGGCTGTTCCAGGATACCGCCCCCGCCATCGTCACCATGCTGCGCGGCCTTCTGGGCGAGGAGATCGTGATCCGGGCCGCCAGCAAGGATCTGCATTCCGGCATGTTCGGCGGGCTGGCGCGCAACCCGATCCATGTGCTGTCGAAGATCCTTGCCGACATGCATGACGAGACCGGCCGCATCACCATTCCCGGCTTCTACGATGGCGTCAGCGAATTGCCCGAGGCGATCCGCGCGCAATGGCAGAACCTTGCCTTCGATCATGCGAAGTTCCTGGGCGATGTGGGCCTGTCGATCCCGGCAGGTGAGCAAGACCGCACGCCGCTGGAAATGATCTGGTCACGCCCGACAGCCGAGGTGAACGGCGTCACCGGCGGCTATACCGGCGACGGCTTCAAGACCGTGCTGCCGGGCGAAGCGCGTGCCAAGGTCAGCTTCCGTCTGGTGGGGCAACAAGACCCTCTGGCGATCCGTGAAGCCTTCCGCGACTGGGTGCGTGCCCGCGTGCCTGCCGATTGCGAGGTGACGTTTGAAGGCCACGGCGCCTCGCCCGCCGGCACCATGGGCATCGACCACCCCGCCTTCGAGGCCGCGCGCGCCGCGCTGGCCGCCGAATGGGGGCGCCCGGCGTCTTACGTCGGCTGCGGCGGCTCCATCCCGATCGCCGGTTATTTCAAGACCGAACTGGGCATGGATGCCATGTTGCTGGGCTTCGGCCGCGATGATGACCAGATCCACAGCCCGAACGAGAAATATGATCTGGAATGCTTCCACAAGGGCATCCGCAGCTGGGCGCGCCTGCTGGCACGTCTGGCGTGATGCCGCCGCCGGGGCCTCACCGCCCCGGCTGCCCCAACAGAACGGACATTCACATGACCCTGACGATCCGCGACATCGCCCCCGCCGACCGCGCGGGATGGGAGGCACTCTGGTCTGCCTATCTCGCCTTCTACAAGGTCGATCTTTCCCCCGACATCACCGCCCATACCTGGACCCGGATGATGGACCCCGCCAGCCCTCTCAAGGGTCGTCTGGCGGTCGAGGGCGATCAGCCGCTCGGCTTTGCGCTGCACCATCATCACTGCTCGACCTGGGTGATGGGCGAAGATTGCTATCTGGAAGACCTGTTCGTCGCCCCCGAGGCGCGCGGCAAGGGGGTCGGCCGCGCCCTGATCGACGATCTGCGCGATCTGGCCAAGGCGCGCGGCTGGCACCGGCTTTACTGGCACACCGATGAAGGCAATGCCCGCGCCCGCGCGCTGTACGACAGCTACGCACCCTATGACGGCCATGTCCGCTACCGGATGAAGCTGTAAGCCCGTGCACGATCTGCTCGCCTCGCTGCCCGCCGACCAGCCGGTGCTGATCGCCGGGCCGACCGCCAGCGGCAAATCCGCGCTGGCGCTGGAAGTCGCGCGGGTGCAGGGCGGCGTGGTGGTGAATGCCGATGCGCTTCAGGTCTATGAGTGCTGGCGGTTGCTGACCGCCCGCCCCTCGCCTGAGGAAGAAGCGCAGGCGCCACATGCGCTTTACGGCCATATCGGGCGCGACACGCCCTATTCCGTCGGTCACTGGCTGCGCGAGGTGGCAGCAGTGCTGCACAGCGGCCAGCGCCCCATCATCGTTGGCGGCACCGGGCTTTATTTCATGGCACTGACCGAGGGGCTGGCGGAAATCCCGCCGATCCCGCCCGAGGTGCGGGCCGAAGCGGATGCCCTGCGCACCACCGATCCCGCCACTATGATCGCAACACTGGACCCCGCGACCGTGGCAAAAACCGATCTGAACAACCTCGCCCGCGTCCAGCGCGCTTGGGAGGTGCTGCGCAGCACGGGCCGCGGCCTCGCCGACTGGCAGCGCGACACGCCGCCGCCGCTTTTGCCCCGCATCGCCTGTGCCGCCTTTGTATTTCGCCCCGACCCCGACTGGCTGAACGCCCGCATCGACCTGCGCTTTGACCGGATGATGGCCGCAGGCGCGCTGGAGGAAGCCCGCGCCGAACTACCGTTCTGGGACCCCGCGCGCCCTTCGGCCCGCGCCATCGGCGCCCCAGAGCTTGTGGCTCATCTGCGGGGGGAAATGCCGCTGGAACAGGCGGTTGCGGCAGCGAAGCTGGCTTCGCGCCAATATGCCAAGCGTCAGCGCACATGGTTCCGCGCCCGGATGTCGGACTGGACGACGATCCGTCTGCCCTGACACGTTAAGAACGTCGGTTATCCACAGGGCATTGCTGACTTTTCGTCACATATAACCGGCCAGCGGCGCAAATCGGCCGCTGCTGCCATCTTTTTGCTTGGGTCTTGCGGCACAGACTGCTTATCTGGGCCGGTCATCGAGTGTTCCGTTGCCCGTGCCTGCCACCCGAACCCGAAAGACCCTGCGGAATGGACGATCTGAGCGCGCTGAAATCCCTTCGCCTTGTGGCGATTCCCCGTCTGGCCGCCGGTGGCCGCTGGCGGGTCGAGGCGATGCGCGCCTATTCCGAATCCTGCCTTCTGTGGTTCACCAAGGGCCAGGGGCGCATCACCATTGCCGGTGTGACACGCGGTTATACCGCTCATAACGCCATCTTCATTCCGCCCGGCGTCATGCATGGATTCGAGGTCGGACCGCAGGTTTTTGGCACCGCTGTGTTTTTCGGGCGCGATTGCCCGGTGCCCCTGCCGAAAGACCCACAGCACCTGCGTATCCGCGAAACCTTTGCCGCGCAGGAACTGAACGTTACGCTGGATGCGATCCTGCGCGAAATGGATGCCGACACTCCCGCCCATGACCGGGCGACACTGGCGCATCTGGGGCTTCTGGGGGTCTGGCTGGAACGCCAGATCGCCCGCGCGGCGCCGGAACAACAGAAACCCGATGCCGCAAAGCGGCTCGTTGCACGCTACACCGCGCTGCTGGAACGCGAGTTCCGCTCTGGCATGGGCGTTGCCGATTTCGCGGCAAAGCTGGGCGTGACGCCGACGCATCTGACGCGCTGCTGCAAGCTGGCCTGCGGCCGTCCGGCATCAGCCCTGCTGCACGACCGGCTGATCTTCGAGGCCCGGCGCCTGTTGTCGGAAACCGACCTGCCGGTGAACCTGATCGCGGGCAGCCTCGGCTTCACCTCGGCCGCCTATTTCACCCGCGCCTTCCAGCACCAGACCGGCAAATCCCCCACCGCCTTCCGCCGCGCGGGCTGATCCTTTCCCCGGCTGGCCACAGGGCGATTCCGTTTTAACGGAATCGTCTTGTAATTTTAAATCGCTTTTTACGCCTATTTTCCGGGATTCCGTCCATTTCCGGTAGAATTATGTCGCAAAATTGCTTTGGCTTGCCGAAAGCGGGCGTTGACGTCCGGTCCAAAAAGGGCACGATAGTCCTTGTGAAACTCCGATGTGGCCGACCGTGGCACCCGAGGGTGCGACCGGCCACATGGCTATCGCCGCATAAAGACAACCAAAATACCTGTCAGGGAGTAGAGAATGATCCATACCAAACCTATCGCCGTTCACCCCGCCGCCCCGGCCTATGCCGAGGAAGTGCGCGCGGGCAGCCTGAGCCGGCGCGAATTCCTGACCCGCACCACCGCACTGGGGGTATCCGCGACTGCGGCCTATGGTCTGCTGGGTCTGGCGGCGCCGACCCCGGCGCTGGCGCAGGAAACTCCGGTCATGGGCGGCACGCTGCGCATGAACATGGAAACCCGCGCGATGAAAGACCCGCGCACCTGGGACTGGTCGGAGCTGGCGAATTTCGGGCGCGGCTGGCTGGAATATCTGGTGCAGTACAACAGCGACGGCACCTTCGAGGGGCGCCTGCTGGAAAGCTGGACCGCCAATGACGACGCCACCGAATACACGCTGAACGTTCGCAAGGGCGTGACCTGGAATAACGGTGACGAATTCACCGCCGAGGATGTGGTTCACAATATTGACCGCTGGTGCGATGCCGGGGTCGAGGGCAATTCGATGGCCGCGCGCATGGGCGGGCTCGTCGACGAGGCCACCAAGAAGATGCGCGATGGCGCGGTGACGGCGGTCGACAGCCACACCGTCAAACTGATGCTGCCCGCACCCGACATCTCGATCATCGCGGGCTTCGCCGATTATCCGGCGGCCGTGGTTCACAAATCCTATGACAACGGCGACCCGACCGCGAACCCGATCGGCACCGGCCCCTACAAGCCCGAGGCCAACGAGGTCGGCGTCAAGCAGATCCTCGTGAAGAACACCGATCACAAATGGTGGGGCGAAGGTGCTTATCTGGACCGGATCGAGTATATCGACTACGGCACCGATCCGGCTGCCGTCGTGGCCGCCGCAGAGGCGGGCGAGATCGACGCGACTTACCGGACCGAGGGCGATTTCGTCGCCGTCTTCGACGGTCTGGGCTGGGAGAAATCCGAGGCGCTGACCGCCGGTACGCTGGCCGTGCGCTTCCACCACGCCGCCGCGCCCTATGACAATGTCGAAGTGCGCAAGGCGCTGCAACTCGCCGTCGACAACAATGTGGTGCTGGAGCTTGGCTATGCCGGTCTGGGTCAGGTGGCGGAAAACCACCACGTCTGCCCGATCCACCCGGAATACGCCCAGCTGCCGCCGCTGACCGTCGACCCGGCCAAGGCGAAAGAGAACCTCGCCGCCGCAGGCCATGCCGATACGGAATTCGAGCTCATCTCGCTGGATGACAACTGGCAGTCGGCCTCCTGCGACGCCGTGGCCGCGCAGCTGCGCGATGCCGGGATCAACGTCAAGCGGACCATCCTGCCCGGCTCGACCTTCTGGAACGACTGGCTGAAGTATCCGTTCTCGGCAACCGAATGGAACATGCGTCCGCTCGGCGTGCAGATCCTGCAACTCGCCTACAAGACGGGCGTGGCCTGGAACGAGACTGCCTTCTCCAACGCCGAATTCGACGAAAAGCTGAGCGAGGCGCTGGCGATCGCCGATGCCGACAAGCGGCGTGAGGTGATGAAGCGGCTGGAAGAGATCATGCAGGAACAGGGCGTGCTGATCCAGCCCTACTGGCGCTCGCTGTTCCGTCACATGACCGACAAGGTGCGCGGCTGCGAGATGCATCCGACCTTCGAGCATCATCACTACAAATGGTGGCTGGCGGCCTGATCGCCGGACCGGGGCGCGCCGCAATGGCGCGCCCTTCTTTCCTCATACGGGCCACCCGCCCGCGCCCTGAAGCCTGCCGCCCGGAAAGGCCCGTGCCGTCATGGCCAAATTCCTGTTTCGACGCCTGTTCACGATGATCGCCACGGCCCTGTGCCTGACCTTCATTGTGTTCTACCTGACCAACCTGCCCCCAAACCTTGAGAAGATCGCCAAATCCGAGGCCGGATCGCGGATCTCCGATGCCGAGGTGGAAAGCTGGCTGCAAAAGAACGGCTATGCGCAGCCGCTTCTGGGCCGCTACGGTGAATGGCTGGGCGTGCTGCCCGGCTGGACCGCCACCGCCGCCGATGGCAAGGTCACTGGCCGCTGCATCGCCAGAGGGGCGGACCCGGCCGCCGCGCCACGGTTCTGTGGCGTGCTGCAAGGCAACTGGGGCTGGTCCAACGTCTTCAAGGAGCCGGTATCGCAGATCATCGCCACCCGCCTGTCGCTGACCGGCTGGCTGATGCTGTCGGTCATGGCGCTGATGGTGCCGGTCGCGCTGCTGATCGGGGTGCTGGCGGGGATGCGCGAGGGATCGAAGCTTGACCGCACGCTGTCCACCTTCTCCATCGCCACCACGGCGACGCCGGAATATGTGTCTGGCGTTCTGTTCATCACCATCTTCGCGTCTTCGATGACCGGGCTGAAATGGTTCAAAGGCTCGGCCACGTCGGCGATGGATGACATCACCTTTGAAAACTTCTTTCTGCCGGTGCTGACCATCGCGCTGTACGGCATCGGCTATATCGCCCGCATGACCCGCGCCAGCATGACCGAGGTGATGACCGCGCAATATATCCGTACTGCGCTGCTGAAGGGCGTGAGCTTCCGTCAGGTCGTGCTGCGCCACGCGCTGCGCAATGCACTGATCGCGCCCTTCACGGTCATCATGCTGCAATTCCCCTGGCTCCTGAACGGTGTCGTGATCGTGGAAACCCTGTTCAACTACAAGGGCTTCGGCTGGACGCTGGTGCAGGCTGCGGGCAACAACGACATCGACCTGCTGCTGGGCTGTTCCGTGGTCGCCGTCGCCGTCGTGCTGATCACCCAGCTCATTTCCGATGTCGGCTATGCCTGGCTCAACCCCCGCATCCGGCTGTCGTGAGGAGCTGATCTGATGGACGCACTCGGCTTCACCCAGATCCTCGTGACGATGATCGGCCGCTTCTGGCCGGTCTGGATCGCGCTGGCCCTGACCTTCGCCCTTTCGATCAGCTTCAAGCGGCGGCTTGGCCTTTACGGCCGCCTGTTCGACAGCCCCATCGGCATGACCGGCTTCGCGCTGGTGATGTTCTGGGTCTTCACCGCTCTGTTCGCCAATATCGTCGCCACCCATGATCCGCTGGCGCAAATTTCCGGCATGAAGAACGCCCTGCCCGGCAGCCCGCTGAAAAACCCGGTCGAGGGCATTTATGCCCATTATCTGCTGGGCGGTGACAACCTCGCGCGCGATGTATTTTCACGCATGGTGGTCGGTGCGCGCTCGGTGCTGACCATCGCACCCGCCGCCACCGCCTTCGCCTTCATGGCGGGGATCACGCTGGGCCTGCCTGCCGGATATTTCGGCGGGCGGCTCGATACCGGGCTCAGCTTCGTGGCGAACCTCGTGCTGGCCTTCCCGGTGATCCTGATGTTCTACCTGCTGGTCACCCCGGAAATCCGCGAGACCGGGCCGCTGCTGCTGGGCTGGCGCGCCTCGATCCCCAATGTGATGGCGGCAATCCTGTTCGCCTTCCCGATCCTGTTCCTCTGCATCCTGTGGAACGCGCGTTTCTTCACCACCCCCGCGCGGCGCAACCTCTATGTCGGCATCACGCTGGTGCTGGGTCTGTGGATCTATGCGGGCCTTGCCTTCCGGGCCGACCCGTTCGGTCTCTGGATCATGGAGCCGAACCTGCTGAACGTCTTCGTCTCGGTCGTGTTCGTGAACGCTCCCACCGTGTTCCGCATCGTGCGCGGCATCACCATGGACCTGAAATCCCGCGATTACGTCGCCGCAGCCCAGACCCGCGGCGAAGGCCCGTGGTATATCATGCTGTGGGAAGTGCTGCCCAATGCGCGCGGGCCGCTGATCGTCGATTTCTGCCTGCGGATCGGCTATACCACGATCCTGCTCGGCACACTGGGCTTTTTCGGCCTTGGCGTCAGCCCCGAAAGCCCGGACTGGGGGTCCACCATCAATGCGGGGCGCAAACTTCTGTCGATCTTCCCGGTCCCCGCACTGGTCCCCGCCGTCGCCCTGATGAGCCTCGTGCTGGGTCTGAACCTGCTGGCCGACGGCCTGCGCGAAGAAAGCCTGAAGGATTGATGCGATGACACGTTCAGACTGGACCCCGGATCAACCCATCCTTGAAATCGAGAACCTCTCGATTTCCTTCTTCACGCGGCTGCGCGAAATCCCGGCGGTGATGGATTTCTCCTGCACCGTCCTGCCGGGCGAGGCGATGGGGCTGGTCGGCGAAAGCGGTTGTGGCAAGTCGACCGTTGCGCTCGCGGTCATGCGCTATCTGGGCAAGAACGGTCGCATCACCGGCGGCTCGATCCGCTTCAAGGGCCGCGACCTGACGCAGATGTCGGATGACGAACTGCGCCGGATCCGTGGCTCGGAAATCGCGATGATCTATCAGGAGCCCATGGCCTCGCTGAACCCCGCCATGCGGATCGGCGCACAACTGGCCGAGGTGCCGATGATCCATCGCGGCATGGCAAAGGCCGAGGCCTGGGCGCTGGCCCGCCAGATCGTCGCCGATGTGCGCCTGCCCGACCCCGACCGCATCCTGCAAGCCTATCCGCATCAGCTTTCGGGCGGGCAGCAGCAGCGTATCGTCATCGCCATGGCGCTGATGTCGAAACCGGCGCTGCTGATCCTTGACGAGCCGACCACGGCGCTCGATGTGACGGTAGAGGCCGGGATCGTCGATCTGGTCAAGGAACTGGCCGAAAAATACGGCACTTCCATGCTGTTCATCAGCCATAACCTTGGTCTGGTGATGGAGGTCTGCGACCGCCTGACCGTGATGTATTCCGGCGAGGCCGTGGAAACCGGCAGCGTGGCCGAGGTCTTTGACCGCATGCGCCATCCCTATACGCAGGCACTGTTCCGCTCGATCCCGCTGCCCGGCGCCGACAAGAACAGCCGTCCGCTGGTCGCCATCCCCGGCAACTTCCCCTTGCCGCATGAAAGACCGAAAGGCTGCAACTTCGGGCCGCGCTGCGATTACTTCGCGGAAGGCCGCTGCAATGCGGGCGACATCGCGATGGCCGAGGTTGGGCCCCGCCACGAAAGTCGCTGCCTGCGGGTGAACGAAATCGACTGGTCCGCGCCGCCGGTTGCCAAGGCAACGCAGGGCAAGGCCGAGATTGGCGAGGTGGTCTTGCGCATGGAAGATCTGCGCAAATATTACGAGGTCACCGGCGGCGGCGTCTTCGGTGGCGGCCCGGCCAAGGTGGTGAAGGCCAATGAAACGCTCAGCTTCGAGGCCCGCGCAGGCGAAACGCTGGCCATCGTGGGCGAATCCGGTTGCGGCAAATCCACCTTCGCCAAGGTGCTGATGGGGCTGGAAACCGCGACCAGCGGCAAGATCATGCTCTATGACCGCGACATCCAGAACACCCCCATCGAGAAACGCAACACCGATACCGTCTCGGGCGTGCAGATGGTGTTCCAGAACCCGTTCGACACGCTCAACCCCTCGATGACCGTCGGCCGCCAGATCATCCGCGCGCTGGAAATCTTTGGTCAGGGCGCGTCAGACGAAGACCGGCGCGAGCGCATGTTGCAGTTGCTGGATCTGGTGAAACTGCCGCGTGCCTTTGCCGACCGAATGCCGCGCCAGTTGTCGGGCGGGCAGAAACAGCGTGTCGGTATCGCCCGTGCCTTCGCGGGGGGCGCCAAGGTGGTGGTGGCGGATGAACCCGTCTCGGCGCTGGACGTATCGGTGCAGGCCGCCGTGACCGACCTTCTGATGGACATTCAGCGCGAGAATGGAACGACGCTGCTGTTCATCAGCCACGACCTGTCGATCGTGCGTTACCTGTCGGACCGGGTGATGGTGATGTATCTCGGCCATGTGGTTGAACTGGGCACCACCGATCAGGTGTTCCAGCCGCCCTACCACCCCTATACCGAGGCGCTGCTGTCGGCCGTGCCCATTGCCGACACCCATGTGCAGAAGAAACGCATCGTGCTGGAGGGGGATATTCCGTCGGCCATGAACCCGCCGCCGGGTTGCCCGTTCCAGACGCGCTGCCGCTGGAAATCACAGGTGCCGGGCGGGCTGTGCGAACGCGAGGTGCCGCCAGTCCGGCATCTGGCGGGCGGGCATCAGATCAAGTGCCACCTGTCGGACGAAGCCCTGACCACGATGGAGCCGGTCATCAAGATCGCCGCCGAATAGGCGGCGATCCGGGCCGGGTTAGTCTTTCTTCTTGTCCAGATGCTTGCGCAAGCGCGAGGGCGTGCCCCAGTTCTTTTTGTCACGATAGGGGTTTTTGTCACCCTGACCGCGGAACGTCACCCGGATCGGCGTGCCCGGCATATCGAAATGGTCGCGCAGACCATTGACCAGATAACGGCGATAGCTTTCGGGCATCAGATCGGGATGTGAACACATCACCACGAAGCCCGGCGGCCGGGTCTTCACCTGCGTCATGTAGCGCAGCTTGATGCGCTTGCCACCCGGTGCCGGCGGCGGATGCGCCTCGGTCATGGCGCCCAGCCACGAGTTCAGCCGCGCGGTGGTGATCCGGCGGTTCCAGACGTCATGCGCCTTCAGGATCGCGGCATGCAGCCGGTCCAGCCCGCGGCCGGTCTTGGCCGAAACCGTGACCAGCGGCGCCCCCCGCAGCTGCGGCAGCAGGCGGTCGAACATCTCTTTCAGCTCAGCCAGCTTTTCCTGCTTTTCGCCTTCCAGATCCCATTTGTTGACCGCCACCACGACGGCGCGACCCTCGGTTTCCGCGAAATCGGCGATGCGCAGATCCTGTTGCTCGAACGGGATTTCCACATCCAGCAGCACCACCACAACCTCGGCAAAGCGCACGGCGCGCAGCCCGTCGGCCACAGACAGCTTTTCGACCTTGTCAACGACCTTGGCCTTCTTGCGCATGCCCGCCGTATCGAAGATGCGCGTCGGCGTACCCATCCACTCGCTCCGCACGGAAATCGCATCGCGGGTGATCCCGGCCTCCGGCCCGGTGAGCAGGCGGTCCTCGCCGATGATCTTGTTGATCAGCGTCGATTTGCCCGCATTCGGGCGCCCGATGACCGCGATCTGAAGCGGGTGGCGCGCGGTCGGCTTGTGGGCGTCTTCATCTGCCTCAAGCTCTGCCTCGTCTTCCGATACATCGACATCGACGATGGGCGCATCCTGCGCGGCGCGTTCTTCGAACTCTTCGCTGACCGGACGCAGGATGTGATAAAGATCTTCCATCCCCTCGCCATGCTCGGCAGAAAGCCGCACCGGCTCGCCCAGGCCAAGGCTGAACGCCTCCAGCGCGCCCGCATCGCCCGCCTTGCCCTCGGCCTTGTTCACGCCAAGGATGACGCGGGCATTCTTGCGGCGCAGGATGTCGGCAAACACCTCGTCGGACGGTGTGACCCCCACCCGCCCGTCGATCAGGAACAGGCAGACATCGGCCAGTTCCACCGCCCGTTCGGTCAGCCGCCGCATGCGGCCTTGCAGGCTGTCATCCGTCACCTCCTCCAGACCGGCTGTGTCAATCACGGTAAAGCGCAGGTCAAACAGCCGCGCATCGCCTTCGCGCAGGTCGCGGGTGACGCCGGGCTGGTCATCGACCAGCGCCAGCTTCTTGCCGACGAGACGGTTGAACAGGGTCGATTTACCCACATTCGGGCGGCCGACAATGGCGAGCGTAAAGGTCATCCTGCCCTCCGGGGGCGTGTCACGGGCAAGGCCCGGTTGAAACCGAAGAGGGGCCGATACACCGGATCGGCGTCAACGGAAAGCGTGAAGTTGCCCGTTGCCCCCGACGACGAACAGCATTCCCCCCGCCAGCGCGGGCTGAGCCGCCGCCCCGCCGGGGATCGGTGCGGTGGCAACCAGCGTGCCGTCAGTGGGTGAAAACAGTCGCAGCAGCCCGTCGCCCGAGGCAACGGCGATGCGCCCGCCCGCCAGCACCGGCCCGTAATGCGCGGTGATGGCCTTTTGCTTGCGCGGGTTTTCCTTGTCGAAATAGGGCATCGGAACCGACCACAGGATATCCCCTGTCGCGGCTTCCAGACGCACCAGTTGCGCCTCGTCATTCACGAGGAACAGCGAACCGCCCGCCACGACCACCGGCCCCAGCGCGCCCTCGGGCGCCGTCCATTTGGTTTCGCCCGAAGCGGCATCCAGCGCATAGGTCCGCCCGGCGGCATTGCCGACATAGACGGTCTGTCCCGAAATCACCGGATCGCCGGTGATGTCGGTGACGATGCCATAGGCGCGGCCAAGACGCTGGCCGACCACGGCGGCGCCCCAGGTCTTGATCCCCGCATCCTTCAGCACCGCGATCATCTCGCCCGAGACGGTCGGCACCAGAACGGTGCGGTCGGCGATGGCAGGGCCTGCGGTGCCCGTCATGCCGGTCACCCCCGGCGTGCCCGGCACTTCCCAGCGCACCTTGCCGTCGG
Source organism: Gemmobacter nanjingensis (assembly GCF_014652195.1). NCBI lineage: Bacteria > Pseudomonadati > Pseudomonadota > Alphaproteobacteria > Rhodobacterales > Paracoccaceae > Gemmobacter > Gemmobacter nanjingensis. The sequence continues at coordinate 259,857 of NZ_BMYI01000002.1, read as the reverse complement.
AAACCGTCACAGCCCAGGCGGCACTGTCGCGGCCCGCCACATAGACGGTATCGCCGTCCACAGCCGGGGCACCCGCCACGGCGGCACCAAGGCGCTGGCGCCAGATCACACGGCCAGTGCCCGCATCAACCGAAATCAGCTCGCCATAGCTGGTGGCGATGAACACGCGGCCATTGCCATAGGCCAGACCGCCGCCCGAAATCTCGCTCGCGCGGTCGCCTTCGGGCGTCAGATCGGTGGTCCAGACCGGCGCCCCGCCCAGCGAGGTCGCCTGCAACCCCATGCGGGAATCCAGCGTATAGACCTTGCCGCCGCCAATCACCGGCGCGGCCGAGATGCGGTTGCGCCGGCTGTTGGCCTTGCCGATATTCGCCGACCACACCAGTTGCGGCGCGGCGCTCAGCGCGCCATGCGGCGCAAGGTGGCGGGCATTGCCCCCCCGGTGCGACCATTCCGCATTCGCCTGTGCGGCGGGCAACGCGATCGGCACCGATCTGTTGGCGATCTTGCCCGAGGTATCGACCGGATTGGGCCGCTCCGCCGTCGGGATGCTGGCCTCCAGATCGGCGCGGGTGCCAAAGCGCTCGCCCGGCAGGATCACCTCTTTCTCGCAGGCGGCAAGCAGCGCAACGAGGGCAAGGCCGGAGACGGCGGGTCTGATGAAGGTCACGGAGTCTCTCCCGTTGCAACGTCTTGGCTTGCGGGCGCAGGTCAGCCCTGCGCCGGATCGCCCCCGAGGGCCACAATCATCTGCGAGGCGCGGTTGCGCAAGCCCCCCGGCGCCTCCTGATCCTGCGTCAGCGCGCGCAGGGCGGTGATCGCCTCATCCTTGCGGCCTTCCTCGATCAGCAGATAGGCAAGCTGTTCCGCCGCCATGGTCCGGTAAGGACGGCCCGGCTGGGCCAGCGGTTCCAGCGCGGCGCGGCGATCCGCCAGCGGTGCCTCGGCGCCTTGCAGGATCACGCGGCGCAGCACGGCGAGATCGCGCCAGACCGGCGGCAGCGTTGCATCCGCCTCGACCGCAGCCAGCGCCTGCAATGCACCCGCCCGGTCCTTGACCGGATCGGAGGACAGCAGCAGACCCTTCAGCGCCACCTGGTCGCCCTTTGCCTCGACGGCAGAAAGCGCGGCAATCCGCGCCTCGGGCGTATCAGCATCCAGCGCGCCCAGCAGCGCATCGCCAAAGGCGCGGGCCTGCGACTGCGCGCGGGCCTTCTGCCATTCGGTCCAGGCCGCACCGCCAACGATCAGCAAGACCAGCAGGACACCGATCCAGCCGTATTTGCGGAACATCGCGAACAGCTTGTCGCGGCGAACCTCTTCGGTCACCTCGTCAATGAAGCTTTCGGGGTTGCTCAATGGGTCTCTCCCGGAATTTTCCCTGTCTTACACGCAAGGAAGCGGATTTGCCAAGCCCCGCGCCGGGATCGGTGCCCGCGGGCAGACCACCCGCCCCCCGGTTTCCGGCCTGACCCCAAACCGTGCCGGTTTCGCCAATAATTGACCACAATCCCCGGCAATTGTCGGCCCAAGTGAAATTAGCCTGCCCAGCGGAGTGCGGCCATGGACGTGTATATGGCAATGTATGTCGGTCTCTTCATGCTCTTTCTGGGCTATGAAGCCGATTGGTTTGGCAGCTCCAGCGGCTCGGATGACGAGGCGCCGGAACCCGACCCGGATACCGAAAACCCGCTGTATATCGCTGATGATTACACCGACGAGGTTCAGGGCACCGCAGAGGATGACAATCTGAGCGCGGACGAGCAGGAATCGCTCGCCTGGTTCCTGAATGCGGGCAATGACACGCTCGATGCCTCGACGGGCAATGACTATGCCAATGCCGGTGCAGGCGACGATCATCTGATGATGCGTGAGGGCGATGACATTGCCATCGGCGGCGAGGGCAATGACACGATTGATGCCGGGATCGGACATGACATCGTGCTGGGCGGCCTGGGCAATGATTACATCCACGGCAACGGCGGACAGGATTCGCTGGCTGGTCAGGAAGGAGACGACACCGTTCTGGGCGGCACCGGCTCTGACGAGGTTTATGGCGGCGAAGGCAATGATTACCTGTCCGGCAAGGACTTCGACTCCAGCCAGAACGGCCATGCCACGATGATCGACGGCTTCGATTCGCTGTTCGGCGGCGCGGGCAACGATACGCTGCTGATGGGTGCGGGTGATCAGGGCACCGGCGGCGAGGGGGATGACCTGTTCCAGCTCGACAATCGCGAGGATGGCTTCGGACAGATTTCGCAGGTGCATGACTTCGGCTCGGGTGATCAGATCGAACTGCTCTATCGCCCCGAATACGACACTGACGGCAACGAGGTCGCCCCGAACATCTCGGTCACCGCCAATGACGAGGGAACTGCGGGCATCATCCGCTTCAACGATGTGGTGGTGGCCGAGGTGATCGGTGGCCAGCATCTGACCACCGACGATCTTGTCCTGAAACCGGAATCCGAAGACGCCTGAGCCTCAGGCGGCTTCGGCCTCCTCCTCGGCGGCCTGCCGCGCCCACATGGCAGCATAGCGGCCGCCCCGCGCCAGCAGCGCCTCATGCGTGCCTTCCTCGATCACACGGCCCGCTTCCAGCACGACGATACGGTCGCTGTCCGCGATGGTGGACAGCCGGTGTGCGATGGTGATGACCGTGCGCCCCTGCCCCATTTCATGCAGGCTTTGCTGGATGTCGCTTTCGGTCTGGGTATCCAGCGCCGAGGTCGCCTCGTCCAGCAGCAGGATCGGCGGGTTCTTCAGCAGGGTGCGGGCAATGCCCACGCGCTGTTTTTCCCCGCCCGACAGCTTCAGCCCGCGTTCCCCCACCGTGGTGTCATAGCCATCGGGCAGCGACAGGATGAAATCGTGGATCTTCGCGGCCCGGGCGGCAGCCTCCACCTCGGCCCGGCTGGCCTCGGGGCGGCCATAGGCGATGTTGTAATAGATCGTATCGTTGAACAGCACAGTATCCTGCGGCACCACACCGATGGCGGCGTGCAGGCTGTCCTGCGTGATGTCACGCAGGTCCTGCCCGTCAATCGTTACCCGCCCGCCAGTCACGTCGTAGAAGCGGAACAGCAGCCGCCCGATGGTGGATTTACCCGACCCCGACGGCCCGACCAGCGCGATGGTCTGCCCGGCCGGAATGTCGATATCGACGCCTTTCAGGATCGGCCGCTCGCTGTCATAGGCGAATTGAACGCCCTCAAACCGGACATGCCCGCCCGCGACCGCCAGCGGCGTCGCCTGCGGCGCATCCACGATCTCGGCCGGTTGCGCCAGCAGGCCGAACATCTGCCCCATATCGACCAGCGCCTGCCGGATCTCGCGGTAGACCGTGCCAAGGAAGTTCAGCGGCATGGTGATCTGGATCATGTAGGCGTTGACCATGACGAAATCGCCCACCGTCAGCAACTTAGCCTGCACCCCCATCGCCGCCATCACCATCACCGCCACCAGCCCGGTGGTGATGATCAGCGACTGCCCGGCATTCAGGAAGCTGAGCGATTGCCCGGTCTTCACCGCGGCTGTTTCATACCCCTCCATCGCGCTGTCATAGCGCGCGGCCTCGCGCTTCGCGGCACCGAAATAGCGCACCGTTTCGAAGTTCAGAAGCGAGTCGATGGCCTTCTGATTGGCGTCATTGTCCTGATCATTCATCTTGCGACGGATCTGCACCCGCCATTCGGTGACCTTGAAAGTGAAAGCGACGTAAAGCGCCACGGTCACGATAACCACGGCCATATATTGCCAGCCAAAGGCGACCCAGAAGATCACCGCCACCATGCTCAGTTCCAGGATCAGCGGCCCGATGGAAAACAGCATGAAGCGCAGCAGGAAATCGACGCCCTTCACCCCGCGCTCGATGATCCGGCTCAGACCGCCGGTCTTGCGCGTGATGTGATAGCGCAGCGACAGCGCGTGGATATGGGTGAAGGTCTCCAGCGCCAGCTTGCGCAGCGCGCGCTGACCGACCTTGACGAATACCGCGTCGCGCAATTCGCCAAAGACCACCGCACCAAAGCGGGCAAGGCCATAGGCCACCGTCATTCCCACCGCCGTCAGCCCGACCAGCAGCGCGGGCGGCGGTGCGTCACCTGCCAGCGCATCCACCGCCGCCTTATAGAAGAACGGGGTCGAGACAGAGATGATCTTGGCGACAAACAGCATCACCATGGCGATGACCACGCGCTGTTTCACCCACGGCTCATTGTCGGGCCAAAGGTAGGGCGCTACGCGGCGCAGGGTGGTCCAGCCCGAAGTCGAGGGCGTCTCGGCATCGCTGGAGGTCAGGGAATCGGAGGGTCGGCGCATCGTAAATCCTTGCCCGTGCGGCCTGCCCTGATGGTTGATCGGGCGGCCCTGACGGGCTATGCAGGGTGAATTCAACGTTTCACGAGTAGTTGAAGGATGGAGCGAAGTAAAGTCCTCTCGGCCCTGTCAGCGCTGGCGCATGAAAGCCGGCTGGACCTCGTGCGCCTTCTGGTGCCACGCGGCGACGAGGGCATGGCGGCGGGTGACATCGCACGCACGCTGGGACTTTCGGCCTCGCGCCTGTCCTTCCATCTGTCGGCGCTGGAACAGGCCGGGCTGATCCGCTCGCGCCGGGTGTCGCGCAATGTGATCTACAGCGCCGACCTGTCAGGGATCGGCGGGGCGATTTCCTATCTGCTGGCCGATTGCTGCATGGATCATCCGCAGGTTCTGGCCTGCTGCGGCGCCTCGGCCCGCCATGCGCTGCATCGCGTGGCCGAAGGGGACGCCGCGCCCCGGATCACTGATCCGGAATCAGGAACACCTGACCCGGATAGATAAGGTCCGGGTTGCGGATCTGATCCTTGTTGGCATCGAAGACCTTCACATACAGCACGCCGTCGCCAAAATTTTCGCGCGCGATGCGCCACAGCGTGAAGCCCGGCTGCACCGTTACGCTGACCGGCCGCAGCGGCGCGGTCTCTGCCCCGGTCGCGGCCGGAGCCTCGGGCGTGGCAGTGGCCACGGGCTCGGGCGCGGGTTGCGGCGCGGCGGCGTCGTTCCCGGCCGGGGCCGGAGCTTCCGGCTGCGCCAGCGCGGTGACCGTCGCCGGAACCTTTGCCGGGCCCTGTGCTGCTGGCGCGGGGCTGCCTGCGCCAGGCGGGACCGTGCGCACGGCGCGCGGCTTCATCGCGGCGGCCAAAGCCTCGGGCGCCTCTCGCAGGAAGGGCGTTTCGGATCGCGCCGTCACCTTGCCGTCACCGCCAACCTGATCGGCCCGCAGGGTGTAAAGCCGGGGCGCCACGCCCTGCAACTTTGTCACCCAGCCGCCGGTCGCGCCAACCGGGGCCTCACCGGCCAGCGCATTGTCGAGGTAAAGCCGCACCAGCGCCCCCGGCGTGCCGGAGCCTGCAAGCTGCACCGCGCCATCCGGCGTATAGGTAATGGCCGCAATGGTGACGCCTGATCCGGCGCCCGCCCCCTGCAAGACCTGCGCCCCACTGTCATCCACCAGAATCGCCGTCGGCGCCACGGCGGTTGCAGTTGCCTCGCTGGCCACGACCGGAGCTTCAGTCGGGGTTGCAGCGGGTGCGGCACTTTCCGGCTCTGCCGGAGCGGCAGCCGCCACGGCCTCGGGTGCCGCGACCGGCGCAACCGCCACCGATTGCTGCGACGGCAGTTCTCCCGCCTCCCCATGCGCCAGCAACGTCATCAGACGCGGATCAGCCGAAGGCGGCAAGTCGAACAGCGCCACGAAATTGCCGGTGGCATCGGCATCGGCCCGCGCCACTTCGGCCCCGTCCACCAGAATGGCGACCGAGGCTCCCGGCTCTGCCCGCCCTGCAACCACTGCCGCGCCTTCAGGCGTGATGCGCAACGTATCGAAAGCAGGCGGTTCAACCACCGCCACCGGCGCGGCCTCAGCAGGAGCAGCCGCCGCTCCGGGCGCCGCCTCCGGTGTGGCCGGGGCGGCGCTTTCCGCAGGTGCAGCCTGTGGTGCCGCAGCGGGTGCTTCGCTGACCAATGCCGCCGGCGCCACCGGCGCCGCCGGGCGTTGCGCATACCACAGGATCGCCCCTACGGCGACCGCCCCCGCGGCCAGCCCGGCCACCATGGCCGGGTTCAGCCCTTGCTTGTCGGACATCCCTTATCCCCTTCCCGGCGCAGGTTGTTCCGGCGCCGCTTCCTTTCGCTCAGGAACCCCGATACACGGTCAAAAGGCAACAGTTTTCCGAGGTCCGCGATGCCCAGCACCCCTTCCGTCTGTGTCTTTTGCGGCTCGCGCCCCGGCCGGAACCCGGCCCATGCCGAGGCTGCGCGTGCCACCGGCGCGATGCTGGCGGCCGAGGGCTGGCGGCTGGTCTATGGTGCGGGGGATGTGGGCCTGATGGGCGAGGTCGCGCGCGCCGCACAGGCGGCGGGCGCCATGACACTGGGTGTGATCCCGACCCATCTGATGAAACGCGAAGTCGGCAAGCGCGACCTGACACAGCTGGTGATTACCGAGAACATGCATGAGCGTAAGAAGGTAATGTTCATGAACTCCGATGCCATCGTGGTGCTGCCGGGCGGTGCCGGATCGCTGGACGAGTTTTTCGAGGTGCTGACCTGGGCGCAGATCGGGCTGCACCGCAAGCCGATCTTCCTGTTGGATGTGGCGGGCTACTGGCAGCCGCTGGTGGCGCTTGTCGATCACACGATTGCCGAGGGCTTTGCAGACCCCGGCCTGCGCGATCACTTCGCTGCTGTGGCCGACGTGCCCGCGCTGACCGCCGCCCTGCGCACCGCCCTGTCCCGACGGAACCCCTCCAGCGTGTAAAGCGCGAGGCCTGCCCAGATCAGCCCGAAGGCGATGGCATGCCAGCGCCCGAAAGGCTCGGCGAAGATCAGCGTTGCGGTCAGGAATTGCAGCGTGGGGTTGATGTACTGGATCAGCCCGACCGTCGCCAGCCGCACCCGCGCGGTGGCATAGGTGAACAGCATGAGCGGACTCGCGGTCAGCGTACCGGACAGCACCAGAAGCCCCGCCGTTCCCGCCGAATCGAGGAAATGCCCGTGCCCCGCCTCCGGGCCGTTCCCGGTGGCAATGATCGCCAGCCAGATCAGCGACAGCGGCGCCAGCACCAGAACTTCGGCCGTGACCGAAGGCACCGGCGGCGCGGCCAGCCGTTTCTTCAGCAGCCCGTAAAGCCCGAAGCTGGAGGCGATGGCCAGCGCGATCCAGGGCGCGACGCCAAGCCCCCAGGTCAGCACACCCACCGCCCCCACCGCCAGCGCGACTGCAACGCCCTGCCCCGGTGTCAGCCGCTCGCCAAAGGCCAGCACACCCAGGGCCACGGCCACCAGCGGGAAGATGTAATACCCCAGCGCCGCCTCGATCACATGGCCCGCCTGCACCGAGAAAATGAACAGGAACCAGTTGAACGAGATCAGCCCCGCCGCCAGCGCGACCATGGCCAGCCGCCTGCCCCGCAGCAGGGGCCGAAGCGCCGCCAGCCGCCCGGTCGCGGCCAGAAGCCCCAGAAAGATCACCGCCGACCAGAGCGTGCGATGGGCCAGAACTTCCAGCGGCGGCACCTGCGTCAGCAGCTTGTAGTAAAGCGGCGTGGTGCCCCACAGGATGCAGGCCAGCACCATGGCCAGAATTCCCTTGTGCTGTTCCGTCATGCCGCCTCTCCCGTCGCTGCCGCCCTTTCTGGCGCAAGCCGGGGCGAAGCGGAAGGGCTATCCCGTCTCGGCTACCTGAAGGATGGTGCCGGTATCATGGCGGCGGATGTAATCGACCCGCGTGCCGTTCCAGTGATAGCTGTAATGCGGCCCCTGCAACGGGATCGCCACGACATCGGGCCAGAACAGACCGAGACAAAGCCCCTCCGGGTAACGGACGCTGGTCCAGACCAGCCCGTCACTGCCGGCCGCGCGCAGGCTGGCCCCCGCCTGCTGCGAGGCGCCATAATCCGAAACATGCCGCGCGCCCGGCACCGCATCCATATCATGCAGATCACGGTCAACCCTGCCGATCAGCGCGCGGAAATCAGCGGTCCATCCCTCCGGCTCGGCTGTGGCCGACATGAAGCGGCTGTGATGATGGATGGTCTCGGCCAGCGCCACTTCCTCACGGTCCCCGGCATAGTAAATGCCATAGCTGCCATCGGTGAACCGCCCCGGCCGCGCGATGGAACAATGCACGAAGGGCGCCATGACGAGGCTTGCCCCCGGCCCCGCGACCCGGCGCGCGGGCGGCACCTTGCCCAGATCACCGATTTCATTGCGGATGCGCGGGTTGGTCTTGGCCTCCACCGCCGCCAGCGCCTCCCAGTCGCGGGGGTCGGCAATGTCCTCGAACAGATCAACCGGCGGATAGATCGAGCGGATGATGCGCCAGGTCTGCGGCCAGTCCACCCGACGCAGGACAGCGCCGCTCACCATGCGCCGCGCTCGGCGTCCAGCCATTCACGCATCAGCGCCAGATCCGACAATTCCCCGCGCAGCATGAGATCAAGCGCCGACAGGCCGTCGAAAGCCGCGTTCGGCTTGCGCAGCCAGGCGTAGCCGCGCGCGGGGTCGCGGAACAGGTAACGCAGACCTTTATGAATACCCATCAGATGCGCCATCCGCATCCGCAGATCACGGTCGATCCGCCCGGCCTCGCCCTCTTTCCAGCGCGCCCAGGTGCGGGCCGCCATGCCGCCCAGCAGCACCCGCGCCTCGGCATCCGAAAGGGCCCATGCCCGGAACAGGTTGACCGTGGCACGGGCCAGCGCACCTGCCTCGGCCTCGGTAATGACCGGCGAGTCGCTTCGCGCCGGGGTGGTGGTGATCGGTTGAAGCTGCATCGCATCCTCCATCTGGCATAGATATAGCATCTATTTGCCAAATGGCAACGGATGCGATCAGGCCAGCATCGGCGCCGGGCCGCGGCAGAGCAGCGTCACGCAGGTTTCCGCGCCGCGCATCTCGATCCGCGCCAGTTCCAGCGGGCGGCGATCCAGCGCGCCGCCGTAAACCTCGATGGTGCCCGCGCCGTGGAACGCCGCATCCAGCAGCGACAGCATCGCCCCCCCCTGCAACACCGCCTCCACGCCACCCGCCACCGCCTTCATGCGCAGCGGATTGACCTGCCGGTTGCCGATGATGAGCTGCATAAGCGAATCCCCCTGCCTGCCGCGCCCGGTTTTTCCGGGCCGTTGACAAAGGCTTAGGCGGATTCGGGGGTTTGAGTCCGGCCAGTTTTCCACAGGCCGGGGCGGATTCCTGTGGGCGGAATCGGTATGTCGGGCGGGATTAATCCTCGCCCTTCTCCTCAATAGCGTAGGTCTGGAACAACCGCGCCTGAGTCATGAAAAAGGCAAACAGCGCCAGCGGCAGGCCGAAGGTCTTGAACTGCACCCAATGTTCCGTGCTGGTGAGCCGCCAGACCGCCTCGTTCGCGGCCGCCAGTGCAAGGAAGAACCACATCACCCGCTTGGTGAGGATCATCCAGCCCTCGGGGCGCATTGGCAGCGCATCGCCCATCACCGCGCCCAGCCAGCTTTGCCCACGCAAGAGGCCCAGACCCAGCGCGCCCGCGAACAGCAGGTAAATCATCGTGGGTTTCATCTTGAAAAAACGTTCGTCCTGCAACCAGACCGACAGGCCACCGAACACCACCACCAGAACCAGCGTCACGATCTGCATCTTCGACAGCTTGCCGGTCAGCCACCAGGAGAGCCCGGTGGTGAGGATCATCAGCGGGATGAAGGCGGCAGTAACCACCAGAAAGCCGGAATATTCGCCCCCGCCGATAAGGAAGGTCTGATCCTTCAGCCGCATATAGGCGACAAAGAACACCAGCAGAGGCCCGTATTCCAGAACGGGCTTCAGCCAGCCCGGGGCTTTCTTGCCGTTTTGCATCTCGGTCATCCGGTAAACTCCACCATGACGGCCCCGGCGGCGATCACCGCCATGAGCAGGAATTGCATGCGTCCCACCTTTTCGCCCAGGACCAGCCAGCCGATCAGCGCGGCGAAAACGGTCGAGGTTTCACGCAGCACCGCCGCCTCGCCCACCTTGTCGAGCCGTGTGGCGAGCATGATGGCGCCGAAGCTGAAATAGGCGACGATAGCGCCCATGACACCCCGTTTCAGCAGAGGCAGCACCTGGGTCCGGGTCAGCCCCCGCCAGCGACGGAAGGTCAGGACCGGCATCAGGAAACTGTCGATCAGGAAGAACCACGCGAGAAAGGTGAACGGGTCGGCGGTGGCGCGGATGCCATAGGCATCGTAAGTCGTATAGGCTGCAACGAAGCCGCCTGTGGCGAAGGCAAGCCACAGCGCCGGGATCATCGTCGCGCGCTGCGCTGTGACATGGGCCAGGTTCCACAGTGCCAGCCCGAAGATCCCGCCCGACAGCATCAGCACGCCCAGCCACTGCCCCGGCGCGAAATGCTCGCCAAAGACCAGTCCGGCACCGATAACGGTGAACAGCGGCCCGGTGCCGCGCACCACCGGATAGACCACGGTATAGGCGCCACGCGAATAGGTCATTGCCTGCAAGAGTTTGTAGCCCGCATGGATGACAAAGGCGCCCGCGAAGATCGGCCACATATGCGGCTCGGGCCATGGCACGACAAACAGCGCGAAGGGCAACGCGATGACGCCATAGCTTGCGTCGATGGCAGCGCGGGCGAGCCAGGGATCGTGCCGCCCCTTCTGCAAGGCGCCGAACAGCGCATGCAGGACAGCGGCCATCAGCGCCAGCGCCAGCGCGAGGTCATGCCCGGCTTCGGTGCCTTCAAGGCTGAGGAGCCAGTCACTCATGCCCGGTGCCTGCGCGGGATGTCAGCCGCGACAGGGGACTGTCTGCCCCCCGCGCCGCCCCCTTGCGGGGCGGCCCCCCGAGGATATTTGCAAACAGATGAAGGCAAGAGGGTTACTCGGGCAGGCCTACGAGGGCGCGGGCGAAATCTTCGGGATCAAACGGGGCAAGGTCGTCGATCTGTTCGCCCACCCCGATGGCATGGATCGGCAGGCCGAACTTGTCGGCGAGGCTGACCAGCACACCGCCCTTGGCGGTGCCGTCCAGTTTCGTCATCACGAGGCCCGAGACATCGGCGATCTTGCGGAAGATCTCCACCTGCATCACCGCGTTCTGGCCGGTGGTGGCGTCCAGCACCAGCAGCGTGTTGTGGGGCGCAGTTTCGTCCTTCTTGCGGATGACGCGGACAATCTTGGCCAGTTCCTCCATCAGGTCGGCGCGGTTTTGCAGGCGGCCCGCAGTATCGATCAGCAGCAGGTCGGCGCCATCAGCCTGCGCGCGGGTCAGCGCGTCGAAGGCAAGGCTCGCGGGGTCAGAGCCTTCCGGCGCGGTCAGCACCGGAACACCGGCACGGGTGCCCCAGATCTGCAACTGTTCCACCGCCGCGGCACGGAACGTATCGCCCGCCGCGATAACCACCGATTTTCCGGCGGCCTTGAATTGCGAGGCGAGCTTGCCAATGGTCGTGGTCTTGCCCGAGCCATTGACGCCGACCACCAGCACCACCTGCGGGCGTTTGGCATAGACCGGCAGCGGACGGGCGACGGGTTCCATGATGCGTGCAACTTCGGCGGCAAGGGCGCGTTTCAGCTCCGTCGCGCCGATCTTGCGGCCCATCCGCCCCTCGGCGATGTTGGCCGCGACGCGGGTCGCTGTATCGACGCCCATATCGGCCTCGATCAGCAGTTCCTCCAGGCTTTCCAGCATCGCGTCATCCATGACGCGGCGCGGCTCCTCCGGCTCGCGGCCGGTCAGCCGGTCCAGCAGGCCGGGTTTCGCCGCCACCGGGGCCTCATCCTCGCTCACCAGCGCATCAAGGCTGCCCGCGATCTTGTCGGAGGACCGGAACATCCGGTCTTTGAGTTTCTTGAAGAAGGACATGGCCGCTCCGGGCTGGTTGCCTTTTTCACCTAGTCAATTCAGGCGCCGGATGGAAGGGCCGAGGCGCCTCAGGGCAGAAGCGCCCAAAGGATCAGCACCTGACCGCCCCAATACGCGGGCCAGAGCGCACAGGACAACAGGCGGCGACGGGCGGGCGCGCGGATCACGAAAATCTCCAGCGCCAGCATCAGGTCGGAAGCCACGAACAGCGCGGCCCCAAGGCGCAGCAACGGTTCGGACCGGGCAGCGGCCAGCGTGGCCATGGCGCAGATCACCAGCACATAGCCGCGCACCGGCCAGCGCAGCGCACCCGTGTGCGGCGCCAGCCACGCTTCGGTCGAGATGGCCAGCAGGCCGAGCGCGATCAGCACCGGCCAGCCCGGCATCCCCGCCCCGAAAGCCAGCGCATAGGCCAGATGCCCGGCGGCGAAGGCGGCCATGCCGCCCAGAAAGGCGCCCTCGCCCTGTCGTGACAGCAGGAAATCCCCCACAGCGCCCAGCGCGAGCCCCACCACGACCGGCGCGGGGGCGCCTCCGGTCAGGCCGGCCAGCGCCAGACAGGCCACCGAGGCGGTCTTGACGGTCGAGCGCGCCGCCGAAGTCGTTCGGGATGCGGCCCAGCGCAGGCCGTAAAGCAGCGCGCAGGCTGCGGCGAAAAGCAGGAAGACCCATGTCATCGCCCGATTGTGGCGCTTGTCCGGCAGGGCGCCAAGCATGACGTTGCGGCGGCATCTCATTCGGTTAATACGCTATTTCGCCGCATATTATGCGGCGAACCAACTTATCTGCCAAAATTTGCATTGACTCCACATGGGTGTCCGCACATATTTCGAAAAATTCACAACCAAGCAGAACATCATCCGGACATGGACGAGACAGACCGCAAGATCATCGAACTTCTGGCAGAGGATTCCCGCCGCGCGCTTGCCGATATCGGCGCCGTGGTGGGGCTGGCGCCGTCCAGCGTGAATGAACGCATCCGCAGGCTCACCGCCTCGGGCGCGATCCGCCGCTTCACCGTCGACACCGACCCCGCCGCGCTGGGGTTGCCGATGCTGGTCTATCTGTGGCTCGCCCTGCGCGAAGATGCCGACGAAGCGGCCTTTCGCCGTTTTGCCGCCAGCCATCGGCGTGTTCTGGAATGCCATCATGTAACGGGCGCCTGGTCCTATCTCGTCAAGCTGCGGGTCGGGGCGGTGACCGAGATCGAGAGCGTTCTGGCCGAGCTGAAGGCGGGCCGGTTTTTGGGGCGCAGCGAGACGGTGATTGTACTGTCCTCTGCCGTCGCCGGGCCGCATGTTCCGGCACCGGGTGTGTGATGGAAGTCGCGCTTTTCCTCAAAAGCCTTGTGCTGGGTCTTGCGATTGCCGCGCCACTTGGCCCCATCGGGGCGCTTTGCATCAACCGGGTGCTGGAGCGCGGCTTCTGGGCCGGGGTCGCGGGCGGGCTGGGCACCGGCCTCGCCGATGCGGCCTATGCGACACTGGCGGCGCTTGGCTTTGCGGCCTTTTCCGATTTGCTGGCGCGGATCGACCTGCCGTTGCGGCTGGTTGGCGGGATCTTCATGCTGTGGCTGGGCTGGCGAAGCCTGCGCCCCGGACCACCTCGCGCAGCGGCCCGCGTCTCGGCCCGTGACCTTCTGGGCACCACCATCGCCACATTCCTGCTGACCGTGACGAATCCCATGACCATCCTGTCCTTTGCCGCACTCTTTGCGGGGCTGGGGCTGGCCTCGGGCAAGGGTGGCAGCTTTCCCGTCGTTGCGGGGGTCTTTGCAGGGTCGATGTTGTGGTGGGTGGTACTGAGTGGCGGCGTCGCTCTGGCACGCCACCGTCTGCCGCCGGGCTTTGCCCTCTGGGTCGCGCGGCTTTCCGGGGCGGTGCTGATCGGCTTCGGCCTCTGGGCGCTCGGATCGGTCTTCGCCTGAACCACGCGGCAGCCGGTCGCAGTGCGGGGGGCTTTGCCCGGCCCGGCCGCGTGCTAAGGTGGCGCCATGATGCAGGTACCCCCCCGTTTCCTTCCGCTGCCGCGCATGGCGCTGTTCGCCACCGCCGCGACCACCCCCTTCCTTCTGCTGGGCCTCGGGGTCTGGGCCGGAGGCGGTTGGGTCTGGCTGGGGCTGGGCTATATGGCGGGGCTGACCGCACTTCTGGACCGGCTGATCCCCTGGGTCGCCCCGGATGCGCCGGAAGGAGCGGAGTTTCCCGCCGCCGATCGCCTGCTGGCCCTGATCGGTACCGCGCATCTTCTGGCCTTTCCGCTGGCGGTCTGGGCGATTGCGGGCGACAGCGGATTACCGCTCTGGGCGCGGATGGTACTGTTTCTGGGGTTCGGCCAGTTGTTCGGTCAGGTCTCGAACCCCGCCGCGCACGAACTGATCCATCGCGGCGACCGGCGGCTGTTCCGGCTGGGAATGGCAGTTTATGTCACCCTGCTGAATGGGCATCACACCTCGGCACACCGGCTGGTGCATCACCGGCATGTCGCGACACCGGAAGATCCGAACTCGGCCCGCGACGACGAGAGTTTCTACCAATTCCTGCCACGCGCCTATTTCGGCAGCTTCCGCGCCGGTCTGCGCGCCGAAACCGCGCGGTGGAAACAGACGGCTGGGCTCAACCCCTATGTGATCTATGTCGCGGGCGGTCTTGCCTGCCTCGGGCTGGGCGCCGTTCTGGCGGGCTGGGCCGGGCTTTTTGTCTGGCTGCTGCTTGCAGGTTACGCCACCGCGCAACTGATGCTGTCGGATTATGTCCAGCATTACGGCCTGCGCCGCCGCCTGCTGCCCGATGGCCGGCCGGAGCCGGTGGGGCCACGCCATAGCTGGAATGCCCCGCACTGGTTTTCATCGGGCGTCATGCTGAACGCACCGCGCCATTCCGATCATCATGCCCATCCCGCGCGTCCCTATCCCGCGCTGCGACTGCCCGAGCCGGACGAAGCACCGTGGCTTCCGTATTCGCTGCCGGTTTGCGGGGCCATCGCGCTGATGCCGCGCCGCTGGCGGCGGATGATGAAGCCCCGTCTGGCGCACTGGCAGGCAGCGCCAACGCATGACGATCAAGCGGGCGTGACTGGCGCCTGACGCGCCGCTCTGTCACCCTGCCCCAAATCCGCAACCCGGAGTCCCCCATGCTGCTGCCCTCCCGCCCCGCCCCTGTGCTTGCGCTGGCCCTGCTTCTGCCGCCGCTTGCTGCCGCCGCGCAAACGCCAATGACGGCGACAGAATTCGAGGCCTATGCCACCGGCAAGACACTGACCTATGCGCAGGGCGGCACGATCTTCGGGACCGAGCAATATCTGCCGAACCGCCGTGTCCGCTGGGCCTTTACCGCGCAGGAATGCCAGGAGGGCCACTGGTACGAGGCCGAGAGCCAGATCTGCTTTGTCTATGAAAGCGAGTCCGATCCTCAGTGCTGGGCCTTCTGGCAGGAGGGCGGCAGGCTGAAAGCCCGCTTTGCCGGTGATCCCGACGGCACGGAACTGACCGAGGTCGAGCAAAGCAAGACCCCGCTGGCCTGTGCGGGCCCCGATGTCGGCGTCTGATCGCAGACTGCCCGATCCGGTGAACCGGCCCCTGCCCTGACTGATGCGCGCGGCACTTCCGGCCCCGGCGACCTGACGGTCGTGCGGGGCCTTTTCGCATGCGCCTGCCGCAGGGCGCCGACAGATGCAATCGCACGCCGGATATACTTGTAATTTTAAAAATACATATGTATTAAGTCTTGAGGCGTCAGGGAGGAACCGCGCGCCGACAGCAGGATTGCCCGCGCCGGGCTTACAATCTGGGAGGAATACCATGAAGAAACTGGCCGCCATGCTGGCCGGTGTGGCCCTTGCCATGCCGATTGCCGCCGCCGCGCAGGATGCTGCGGGCACCACCAAGAAAGACAGCTACCGTTTCCTGATCGTCCCGAAGGTGGTTCACCCCTGGTTCGACAAGGTGAACGACGGTGCGCAGATGGCCGCCGCCGCCCTGAAGGCGCAGACCGGCGCTGACGTCGAGATCGTCTATTCCGCACCGCAGACCGCCGATGTCGTGCAACAGGTGCAGATCGTGGAAAGCGCCATCTCCACCCGTCCCGACGGCATCGCCATTGACCTGCTGGACCCGGCAGGCAACCGCGGCTCGCTGGAAGCCGCGCAGGGGCAGGACATCCCGCTGGTGATCTTCGACTCGGTGCCGCCCGAGGGGACGCAGATCCCCTATATCGGCTCGGATTTCTGCGAGCAGGCCAAGATCGCCGCGCGCCGTCTGGTCGAGGTGCTGGGCGGTGAGGGCGAGGTCGCCATCATGATGGGCGTGCCGACCGCGCCGAACCACTCGATCCGTGCCGAATGCCACCGCGAGGTCTTTGCCGAACATCCGGGCATCAAGGTCGTGGCTGAAGGCATCGACAATGACAGCATCGAGACGGCGCAACAGCAGGCCGCTGCCATCATGCAGGCGAACCCCAATCTCAAGGGCTGGGTCGCCTCGGATGCCGCCGGTCCCATCGGCATCGGTCAGGCCATTGTCGAGGCCGGGAAGCAGGGTCAGGTCACGCTGGTCGGTCTGGATAACCTGCCCGAGATGCTCGACATGATCCGGTCTGGCGTGGCCGACAGTTCCTCGGCCTCGCAGCCGGAACTGCAAGGCTACTGGTCGGTCATGCTGCTCTGGGCACAGGCGACCGGCGCGCCGGTTCCGGGCTATCTGGATACCGGGAACGCCTTCCTCACCAAGGACAATCTGGGCAACTGAGCCACGCGCGGCCGGCAACCCGCCGGCCGCACACCAGCCGTGGGAGGAGACATGGCCTATCTCGAAGCACGCGGCCTCGGCCGTGATTTTCCGGGCGTGACCGCGCTTGACGGTGTCGATCTGTCAGTTGAACTGGGCCGCACGCATATTCTTGCGGGCGAGAATGGCGCCGGAAAATCAACGCTTGTGAAGATCCTGACCGGGGCGGATCGCGCCACACGCGGCAGCATCGCCATCGACGGGCAAAACCCGCTGGATCACCCCGACCTGTTCCGCAAGATCGCCTATGTGCCGCAGGAACTGTCGCTGTTCCCCGATGTCAGCGTGGCAGAAAACCTGTTCATGCCGTTTGACCGCACCGGCCATGGCGGGCTGGTGAACCGCCGCCGGATGGAGGCGGAAGCGCAGGAGTATCTGGATCGGTTCGGGATCGAGGCGAAACCATCCGATATGGTGCGCCATATCTCGGTCCCCGATCAGCAATTGTTGCAGATCGCCCGCGCCTCGACCAACCGTGACATGAAGGTGCTGATCCTCGACGAGCCGACTTCGGCCCTGACCGCGCGCGAGGTGGAGCGGGTGTTCAGGGTGATCCGCGGCTTTCTGGACCGCGATCATGCGATCATCTTCATCTCGCACAAGATGGAGGAAGTGTTCGGGATCGGGCAGGATTATACGGTGCTGCGCAATGGCCGGAAGGTCGATGCAGGCCGGGTAGACGAAATTGACGAAGCGGCGCTGATCCGCGCCATGTCGGGCCGCGAGGTAGCGATCGACGAACATTTCCGCCCCGATGGCCCGGTCACCGATACAATCATGCAGGTCGACAACCTGTCCGGCCCACTGTTCCGCGATGTCAGCTTCACGCTGAAACGGGGCGAGATCCTGGGTTTCGCGGGCCTTGTCGGCGCCGGAAGATCCGAACTGATGCAGACGATCTTCGGCTACCGCAAGGCCAGCGGCGGCCGTGTCCGGGTGGAAGGCCGCGACTGGCGGCTGAATGACACCGCCGCCTCGGTCGCGGGCGGGATGCTGTATCTGTCGGAAGAGCGCAAGGCGCATGGCATCTTCCCGCTGCTGTCGCTGCGCGAGAACATCGGCCTTTCGGTCCTGTCGCTGACCACCGGCGCCACCGGCATCGACAGCGGCAAGGAACGCGGTATCGTCGCCCGCGTGATCGGTGATTACGGCATCCGCGCCTCCGGCCCCGGACAGCGCATCGCCACCCTGTCGGGCGGCAATCAGCAGAAGGCCATCATCGGCCGCGCCATGGCCACGACGCCGCACATCCTGATCTTCGATGAACCGACCAAGGGCATCGACATCCGCACCAAGGCCGAAATCTACCGCATCATGAAGCGGCTGGCCGAGGAGGGCGTGGGGATCATCCTCATCTCCTCGGAAATGACCGAGCTGCGCCGCTGTGCCAGCCGCATCATCACCATGCATGGCGGCCGCCTGACCGGCAGCTTCGATGCCGCCAGCACCGAGACCGAAACACTCGTCGGGGCGATCTTCGCCACCGGCACGGGGGCTGGCGGGTCCGCCCCCGAAGACGCAGAGGCTTCTCATGTCGACTGAACACTCCGCACAGACGCGCCGCCCCCCGGCGCTGACACTCCTGATGCGCAACCCGCTGGCCGGGGTTTTCGTGGCGCTTGTGGCGATCTTCGCCATCTCGGCGGTGATTTCCCCATATTTCCTGTCCGGTTACAACATGTCGGTCATCGCGCGGGGCCTTGCCTTCGTGGGGCTGGTCACCATCGCGCAATCTTCGCTGATGATCCTGGGTGAGCTTGACCTGTCGCTGGGCACCATTGGCGGCCTGTGCGGCGTGGTCTCCGGCATGCTGATGGTGCAGGCGGGATTGCCCGCGCCCATGGCGCTGATCCTCGCCCTGTGCCTTGGCCTTGCGCTGGGTTTCCTGAACGGCCTGCTGGTCACCGTGCTGGGGTTGCATTCGCTGGTGCTGACCATTGGCACGGCGGGCATCTATGGCGGCGCCATCCTCGTGCTGACCAAGGGCGTCGCGATCACCGGCATTCCGGCAGAGATCCAGTTCCTTGGCCGGGGCGATCTTCTCGGCGTGCCCGTGCCCTTCCTGATCATGCTGGCGGTGCTGGCCATCGCGCTGTTTCTGTCGCTGAAGACGCCGATGGGCCGGTATATGTATGCCATCGGCAACAACCCTGCTGCCGCCCGCATGCTGGGCATCCGGGTGGACCGCATCCGTCTGCTGGTCTTTACGCTGGCGGGGATGTTGTCGGCACTGGCCGGGCTGCTGATGGTGGCGCGGCTGGGCACGGCGCAACCCTCCATCGGGCAGACCTGGGTGCTGGCCCCCATCGCTGCCGCCGTGATCGGCGGGGTTGCCACCACCGGCGGGGTAGGCTCGCCGCTGGGGGCGATCTTCGGGGCGGGGATCATCGCCATCATCGAAAACATCATCGTGCTTTTTGGCGTGTCGCCCTATTGGCAGGGCGTGGTATCCGGCGTGATCGTGGTTCTGGCGATCTCGTTCGACGCCCTGTCGCGCCGCTATCTTCGCCGCGACGGCGCCTGACCTGACGAAGTGGATATTCCCATGACTAAGACCAAGAAACTCATCAACGCGCCGGAAGACATCATCCCCCAGCTGATCGCGGGCATGGTCGCCGCCCATCCCGACATGCTGACGGTCGAAGGCCCCACCGGCCGCGCCGTGGTCGCGGTGGACGGGCCGCGCGACGGCAAGGTCGGCGTAGTGGTCGGCGGCGGCTCGGGGCATGAACCGGCCTTCGCAGGCTATGTCGGGCGCGGGCTCGCCGATGCGGCGGCGGTGGGCAATATCTTTGCCTCGCCCTCGCCCGAACAGATCCTCGATGCGGCGCGTGCCGCCGATGGCGGGGCGGGTGTGCTGCTGCTTTACGGCAATTACACCGGCGATGTGATGAACTTCACCATGGCGGCGGAAGAACTTGCTGCCGCAGGCACCCCGGTCCGGCAGGTGCAGGTGGCCGATGACGTGGCCTCGGCCCCGGTTGAACGGCGCGGGGAACGGCGGGGCATCGCGGGCGATTTCTTTGTCTTCAAGGTGGCCGGGGCTGCCGCCGATCTGGGCGAGCCACTGGCGCGGGTCGAGGCGCTGGCGCGCAAGGCCAATGACGCCACCCTGTCGATGGGCGTGGCACTGGGGGCCTGTTCACTGCCGCAGACCGGCAAGCCGAATTTCGAGATCGGCGATGACGAAATGGAAATCGGCATGGGTCTGCATGGCGAGCCGGGCATCCGCCGCGACAAGCTGGCCCCGGCCGATCAGGTGACCGATACGCTGTTGGAGGCGATCCTGTCCGAGATGGCGCCAGCGCGGGGCGACCGGGTGGCAGTGCTGGTGAACGGGCTGGGTTCGACCTCACTGGTCGAGCTTTACATCCTCTTTGCCCGACTCAGGCAGGTGCTGGATGCGCGTGGCATCACGATCTACCGCTCCTGGGTCGGGGAATATGCGACCTCGCTGGAGATGGCGGGTGCCTCGATTACCTTGATGCGGCTGGATGATGAACTTGCCGCACTGCTGGACCACCCTTGCCGCACCCCGGCGGTGACGGTCGGCGCCATTGAGGGCACCGCCGCCAGCACGGCGCGGTCTGTCCGCAAGACCGTTACGGGGGCCGAACCTGCCGCCCGCAGCGCCCCGACGGTCGCGCTGATCCGCGATGGCGCGATCACGCCCCTGCTGTTCCGCGCCATGATGCAGCGCGCGGGGGACGAGATCATCGCCGCCCGCGACTGGCTATCGGAACTGGACGGGGTGATCGGAGACGGCGACCATGGTGTCACCATGGAAATCGGCTGGAAGGCCGTGCAGGGCGCGCTGGAAAACGCCCCCGGCGACGAAACCATCGAAGGCAGTTGCAAGCGCATGGCCAAGGCGTTTCTGGATGCGGTGGGTGCTTCCTCAGGCCCGCTTTACGCCACCGCGTTCCTGCGGGCAGGCGCGGCGGTCAGCGACCGGCAGAACCTTGACGCGGGCGCGCTGGCAGCCTGGCTTGCCGCCGCGCTGCAAGGCGTGCGCGACCGGGGCCGGGCCGAACCGGGCGACAAGACCATGATCGACGCCTGGGTGCCCGCCGTGGCCCGCGCGCAGGAGGCCTTGGCCACGGGTGCCGAACTTGCAGTGATCGAGGCCGCCCGCGATGGCGCCGAGGCGGGCATGAAGGCCACCGCCGGTCTGGAATCGCGGCGTGGGCGTTCCGCCAAGCTGGGCGCGCGCTCTAAGGGCCATATCGACCCCGGCGCCGCCTCGACCTTCGTGATCCTGCGCGCCATGGCCGCCGCCATGGCCGAGGCGCAGGCCACCGCCTGAGCCCTCACCGTGGCCCCGCCATGAGCGCGCGGGCCACGGCTTCATTCGTGACCAGACGGTTCACATAGCCGCCGCGCAGGATGGCGCGGATGATCTGAACCTTCTCGATCCCGCCTGATACCAGCATGGACATCGGCTTCAGCTTCAGCTTGTCGGGACTGAGCGCGATGATCGATTCATTCAGGAAATGATCGACCGGCCGGCCCTGCGCATCCAGAAAACAGCCCAGAAACTCGCCCACAGCACCACGTTTCAGCACGTCGTCCAGATGATCCTTCACCACGCGGATCTGCGTCAGCGTCGCATCCTCGGCCAGCGACCCGCAGGAGGTGATACCCAGATCCGCAATTTCGGTGCGGGCCAGAACATCGGTCAGCTCGTCGATCAGCAACAGCGTCTCGCGACTTTCCGGCGAGGCGCAGTACAGCGGCGCGGTCAGGTAATGGCATTCCACCCCCAGACTGCGGGCGAAACTGGTGGCGACCTCGAATGTATTGGTGCCCGAAGACCGCGTGACCCCGCCGGTCAGCCCGACAACCCAGCTGTCGGGATGTGGCCTTGCATGCAGCCGGCGCACCGCGAAACTGAGCGTGCGCCCGGTGGCAACACCGATTCCCAGATCACGCCCTTCCACCAGCGCCCCGGCCATGGCCCCCGCCGCCTCGCCGATCACCCGCTTCTGTTCCAGATAATCCGGCACATCGGGCACCACCACCGCCTCGGCCAGCCCGTAACGCGCGGTCACCGCCTCGGCCAGCGCGATGCAGTCGGTCAGCGGCAGCGTCACGTCGATGCGCACCGCACCATCCTCGCGCACCTGCCCGATGATCTTGTTGACGCGCAGCCGCGTCATGTTCATGCGGGCGGCGATTTCCTGCTGGGTCAGCCCGCCCATGAAATAGAACCACGCGACCCGCGCGCGTTCCAGTTGTTCGGTCAGGTCTTCGGTCGGATCATCCATCGTGGTTTCCTTATACCCGCTGCACCGCATTCGGCCAGCGGCAAGGCGGCGGCAGACGAAAAAGACACCCCGGCGTTTCGCGGTTGACAGC
Source organism: Gemmobacter nanjingensis (assembly GCF_014652195.1). NCBI lineage: Bacteria > Pseudomonadati > Pseudomonadota > Alphaproteobacteria > Rhodobacterales > Paracoccaceae > Gemmobacter > Gemmobacter nanjingensis. The sequence continues at coordinate 237,836 of NZ_BMYI01000002.1, read as the reverse complement.
GCCGCCCGAGGCCCCGATGATGCCCGGACGTCAGGGGAGTCCCGCCAAGGGGACTGAGAGGCTGACAGGGGTTCCGATCCGCTCGGACCCCGGTGACGCGACCCTTTGAACCTGACCCAGTTGACACTGGCGTAGGAAGACCGAAGGGTATTTCCGCATTCCTCGCACATCCGGGGGCGGTCCTTTCGGGCCGCTATGGCCCATTCGGCGCAGCCGGGGCCATGTGGTCCCTTTCTGCCGACTGTTTCACTTGGGTCTCATCGCAAGAGGAGACCACAATGAAAGACACGATCCCCGCCATCACCACCGGCGCCCTGCCCGCCTCGCGCAAGGTCTATGTCACCGGCGCGACGCATGACATCCGCGTGCCGCTGCGCGAGATCGGCATTTCCAACGAGGCACCGCTGACCGTCTATGACAGCTCCGGCCCCTATACCGATCCGGCGGCGCAGATCGACATTGCGCAGGGCCTGCCCGATGTGCGCGGTGGCTGGTTGCAGGCGCGTGGCGATGTGGAAAGCTACACGGGCCGCGCGGTGACGGAAGCCGACAACGGCTTTGCCACCGGCGCGCGGCTGACGCCCGCCTTCCCCGTGCAGCGTGCGCCCCTGCGCGCCACGGGCGACCGGGCGGTCACGCAGCTTGCCTATGCCCGCGCGGGCATCATCACGCCCGAGATGGAATTCGTCGCCCTGCGCGAGAACGAGGGGCGCAGCGCCGCCGTCACGCGCGACGGTGCAAGCTTCGGCGCCACGCTGCCCGATCTGGTGACGCCCGAATTTGTGCGCGCCGAAATCGCTGCGGGCCGCGCCATCATCCCTGCCAATATCAATCACCGCGAGTTGGAGCCGATGATCATCGGCCGCAACTTCAGGGTGAAGATCAACGCCAATATCGGCAATTCCGCCGTCACCTCCTCGATGGAGGAGGAGGTGGAAAAAATGGTCTGGGCGATCCGCTGGGGCGCCGACACGGTGATGGACCTGTCCACAGGCCGCAATATCCACAATATCCGCGACTGGATCATCCGCAACGCCCCGGTGCCGATCGGCACGGTCCCGCTGTATCAGGCGCTGGAGAAGGTGGGCGGCGTGGCCGAAGATCTGACGTGGGAGGTCTTCCGCGACACGCTGATCGAACAAGCGGAACAGGGCGTGGATTATTTCACCATCCACGCAGGCGTGCGGCTGCACATGATCCCGATGACGGCGAAACGGGTCACCGGGATCGTTTCGCGTGGCGGGTCGATCATGGCGAAATGGTGCCTGCATCACCACCGCGAAAGCTTCCTCTACGAGCATTTCGAGGAAATCTGCGATATCTGCCGCCGCTATGACGTGTCATTCAGCCTGGGCGACGGGCTGCGCCCCGGCTCCATCGCCGATGCCAATGACGAGGCCCAGTTTGCAGAGCTGCGGACATTGGGCGAATTGACCAAAATCGCCTGGGCAAAGGACTGTCAGGTGATGATCGAAGGCCCCGGCCATGTGCCGATGCACAAGATCAAGGCCAATCTGGACGAGCAGCTGAAACATTGCCACGAGGCGCCGTTCTACACGCTCGGGCCGCTGACCACCGACATCGCGCCGGGCTACGACCATATCACCAGCGCCATCGGCGCGGCGATGATCGGCTGGTTCGGCACGGCGATGCTGTGTTACGTCACGCCGAAGGAACACCTTGGCCTGCCCGACCGCGATGATGTGAAAACCGGGGTCATCACCTACAAGCTGGCCGCCCATGCCGCCGATCTGGCCAAAGGCCATCCGGGGGCGCAACGGCGCGACGATGCACTGAGCCGGGCGCGGTTCGAGTTCCGCTGGCAGGATCAGTTCAATCTTGGTCTCGACCCCGATACCGCGCGCGAGATGCATGATGAAACCATGCCCGCCGAAGCGCACAAGGTCGCGCATTTCTGTTCGATGTGCGGCCCGAAGTTCTGTTCGATGCGGATTTCGCACGACATCCGCGCCGAGGCCAAAAAACAGCAGGGCATGGCCGCGATGGCCGAGAAGTTCCGCGAGGCCGGGCAGCTCTACATTCCGGCGGAGCCTGCGGAATGATCTCGGTCCTTGGTGCGGGGGTGGCGGGGCTTTGTGCCGCCACCGCCTTGAGCGAGGCGGGGCTGGCGGTCGAGGTCATCACCCCGCCCGGCGCTCCGCCGCCGGTGTCGCGGCTGGCGGGCGGGATGCTCGCCCCGTTCTGCGAAGGTGAAAGCGCGCCGGAAACCGTGGTCACACGCGGTCGCGCGGCGGTGGACTGGTGGGCGGGGCATGTGCCCGGCGTGGTCCGGCGTGGCACGCTGGTGCTGGCTGCACCGCGCGACGGGGCAGAGCTTGACCGCTTCGCCCGCGCGACCACCGGCTACCAACCGGCCGATCCCGGCGCGCTGGAACCTGATCTGACGGGCCGCTTCACGCGCAGTCTGTTTTACGCAGAGGAAGCGCATCTGGACCCTGTCGTCGCGCTGGCCTCTCTGACCGAGGGCCTGAACGCGCGGGGCGTTGCTTTCCGGGGCGGGCCGCCCCGTGGCCGCATCGTTGATTGCCGCGGCATGTCTGCCACCCTGCAAGGCCTGCGCGCAGTGCGAGGTGAAATGCTGGAGGTCAGCGCCCCCGGTGTCGCACTGTCGCGCACCGTGCGGCTGCTGCATCCGCGCTTTCCCTGCTACATCGTGCCGCGCGGACAGGACCGCTACATGATCGGCGCCACCATGGTGGAAAGCGCCGACCCCGGCCCGATCACCGCCCGTGCAGTGATGGAGCTGCTGTCCGCCGCCTGGACCGTCCACCCCGGCTTTGCCGAGGCGCAGATCCTTGCCACCGGCACCGGCCTGCGCCCCGCCTTCCCCGACAATATTCCCGCCATCCACCAAAGCGGCGGGCACATCCACATCAACGGCATGTATCGCCATGGTTTCCTCATGGCTCCCGCGCTGGCGATGGATCTGGCCCGCCTGCTGACTACGGAACCCGCCCATGCAGATTGACCTTAACGGAACCCCCGTCGTCACTCGCGCCACCACCCTTGCCGCCCTGATCACTGAGCAGGGCTTTGACGCCGCCTCGGTTGCCACCGCGCTGGACGGGCAGTTCGTCCCCCGACCGGCGCGGGCGGCAACCAGCCTTCACCCCGGCGCCAGGATCGAGGTTCTGGCCCCGATGCAGGGGGGCTGAGTCATGTTCTATGGCATCGACCTGCCCGGCCGCCTGATGCTGGGCACCGCGCAATACCCCTCGCCCGCCATCCTGCGCGACGCCATCGCAGCATCGGGGGCCGGGGTCATCACCGTCTCGCTGCGGCGCGAGGGGCAAGGCGGCGGCGCCTTCCGCCAGATCCTGCGCGACAGCGGCTGTCGCATCCTGCCCAATACCGCCGGGTGCCACACCGCACGCGAAGCGATCACCACCGCCCATATGGCGCGCGAACTGTTCGGCACCGACTGGATCAAGCTGGAGGTCATCGGCCATGCCGATACGCTGCAACCCGATCCCTTCGCGCTGGTCGAGGCGGCGCGGGTGCTTTGCGCCGAGGGCTTCAGGGTCTTTCCCTACACGACCGAGGATCTGATCGTGGGCGAACGTCTGCTGGAGGCCGGATGCCGCGTGCTGATGCCCTGGGGGGCACCCATCGGCTCGGGCCAGGGGCTGCGGCATGTCGAGGCGCTGCGCACGATGCGGGCGCATTTCCCCGAAGTGCCGCTGGTGATTGATGCGGGGATCGGCGCGCCTTCGCAGGCCATGGCGGCGATGGAGATGGGTTTTGACGCGGTGCTTCTGAACACCGCCGTCGCCCGCGCGCTGGACCCGGTGGAAATGGCCCGCGCTTTCGGGCAGGCGGTCAGCGCCGGACGGCTGGCCTACAGGGCCGGGCTGATGCCCCGGCGCGACATGGCGGTCGCCTCCACTCCGGTTTTCGGTCAGGCGGTGCTGGCATGATACGGCCCGACCCCTTTTACCTGATCGTGGGCGATGTCGGGCTGCTGGAGAGGCTGGTGCCACTGGGGGTGCGACTGGTGCAACTGCGCGTGAAAGACCGGCCGGAGCCGGATCTGCGCGCCCAGATCCTGCGCGCGAAAGCCTGCTGTGCTGCCCATGGCACCCAGCTTGTGATCAACGATCACTGGCAGATCGCGCTGTCGCTGGGCTGTGATTTTGTCCATCTGGGGCAAGAGGATATGGACAGTGCCGATTTTCCGGCCCTGCATCGCGCCGGGGTGCGCTATGGCCTTTCGACCCATGATCCCGCCGAACTCGACCGCGCCCTGGCCGCTGAACCGGCCTATGTTGCTCTGGGTCCGGTCTGGCCCACCTTGCTGAAGAAAATGAAATGGGGGCCACAGGGGCTGGACCGTGTGGCGGAATGGGCGCGGCGGGCGGGCGATGTGCCGCTGGTCGGAATCGGCGGGCTGGTGCCCGAACGCCTGCCCGGCCTGTTCGCCGCAGGCGCCGCCAGTGCCGCCGTGGTGACTGACATCGCCCAGGCCAAAGACCCCGAGGCGCGCTGCCGCGACTGGATCACGGCGACCGAAAGGTATCGGCAATGAACCGCTACATCCGGCAAAGCTGCCTGCCCGAGGTGGGCGCCGGGGGTCAGGCGCGGCTGGCGCAGGCACGGGTTCTGGTCGCCGGGGCGGGCGGACTGGGGTCCGCCCTCCTGCCACTGCTGGCGGGTGCGGGCGTCGGGCATCTGGTGATCTGCGATCCCGACCGGGTGGAGGAACACAATCTCCACCGCCAGACCCTGTACCGTATGACCGATATCGGCGCGCCGAAAGCCGAGGCCGCCGTGCGGCATCTGGCAGCGCTGAACCCCGATTGTGAGGCGCGGCCCGTCCTGGCCCGGCTGGACCCGGAAACCACGCCCGGGTTGATAGCGGCGGCCGATCTCGTGCTGGACGCGGCCGATAATTTCGCCACCAGCTACGCGCTGTCGGACCTGTGCCGCGCGGCGGGCAAACCGCTCGTCAGCGCCTCGGTTCTGGGGCGACAGGGCTATGTCGGCGGTTTCTGTGGCCCGGCGCCCGGCCTGCGCGCCGTCTTCCCCGACCCGCCGCCCCGCGCCGCCACCTGTGCCACCGCCGGGGTGATGGGCCCTGCCGTGGCGACGCTGGGTGCCATGCAGGCCCAGATGGCGCTTTCGGTGCTGCTGGGACACAGGCCGTCACCGCTTGGCCTGATGCTCAGCGTCGATTTCGCGGAATGGCGGGTGGCACAGTTCCGCTTCGACGGGGCCGCAGACCCGCCGCCCAGCCCCAGGGTCATTGCCCCCGGCATGATCCGCCCCGGGGATCTGAGTATCGACCTGCGCAGTCAGGAAGCCCCCGTGACCGTGCCCCAAGACCGCCGGGTTGTCTTCCTTTGCGCCAGCGGGCTCAGGGCATGGCGGTCGGCACGCGCGCTGGCCGACCGGGGACATGCCGATGTTGCCATCTGCGCGGTCGGGCCATGAGGCCGCGCGTCCTGTGCATCGGCGGCAGCGATTCCGGCGGCGGCGCCGGGCTGGCGCGCGACATTGCCACCGCCACCGGCATGGGTGCTCATGCCTGCATCGCCGTCACCGCCGTCACCGCCCAGACCGATGCCGGGGTGCTGGCAAGCCATCCGGTGCCGCCTGAAACCGTCGCAGCACAGATCCGCGCGGCGGGCCGGGTAGATGCGGTGAAAATGGGCATGCTGGCCAGTGCCGCCATTGTCGAAGCGGTGGCGGCGGCCCTGCCGCAGGCGCCAGTGGTATTGGACCCGGTGCTGGCCTCCAGTTCAGGCCACCCACTGCTGGACCCGCAGGGCGTCGCCGCCCTGCTGCGCCTGCTGCTGCCGCGCGTCACACTGCTGACACCGAACCTGCCGGAATTGCAGGCCCTGACCACGCCGGGACTGGAGGCCGCGCAGGTGCAGACCCTGCGGGATCGGGGCTGCGCGGCGGTTCTGGTCAAGGGCGGCCATGCCGAAACGGCAGATTGCGAGGACCGGCTTTATGCGGCGCGGCGCGGTCCGCATTGCTATTCCGGTCCCCGTTATCCCGCCTCCCTGCGTGGCACCGGCTGCACCCTGGCCAGCGCCATCGCGGTGGCACTGGCGCGCGGCGAACCGCTGCCCCGCGCCATCGGGACCGCGCGCGACGTGCTGCGGGCACGGTTCACGGAGGCCGCAAGCGTTGACAAGCCGCCGCCGAACCCCGATCCATGACGGGGTGCCGACAAGGCGGGGCAGATGGACAGCGGATCGCAGCGTGACAAGACGCCCGTCGGAGGGCCCGAAGTTCTGCCCCTTGGCAGTACCGCATTGCTGCTGCGCTTTGGCCTGTCCGTCACGCCATCGGCCACCGCCGCCGTTCAGGTGCTGCACGACATGCTGGACCACGCTGACCTGCCAGGCGTGACCGAAATCCTGCCAAGCCTCGCCTCGGTCATGCTGCGCTTCGATCCAGCGAAAGTGACACGCGCAGATCTGGCGGCCCGACTGGCCACGTTGACAGAGGCGCGCGACTGGCACGCGGCCACTCCCCGACCCGCCACGCGCCGTTGGCAGGTGCCGGTGGCCTTTGGCGGGGTGCATGGCCCGATGCTGGAGGAAGCCGCCGCCCTTGCCGGTGTCAGCCCCGAAGCGGCGGTGCGGCAGATCGCGGAAACCGAGTTACGGGTGCTGGCCATCGGCTTTGCCCCCGGACAGCCCTATCTGGGCCTGCTGCCCGAGACCTGGAACCTGCCGCGCCTGTCGGACCTTGCGCCGCAGGTGCCACAGGGGGCGGTGACGGTGGCGGTGCGCCAGATCGTGCTGTTCGCCAATGCCTCGCCGACCGGCTGGCGCCAGATCGGCCGCGCGGCCTTCCGCCCCTTCCGCCCCGAGACTCGTGACCCGGCCCCCCTGCGCGCGGGCGACGCATTGCGGCTGGTCCCCTGTTCCGGCGATGAACTGGAGGCGCTGCTGCGCGCGGGCGATCCCGATGGCGGCGCACGCTGTCAGGTGCAGGCATGAGTGGCGCGCTGATCCTGCATCGCGCCGGGCCGGGGCTGACCGTGCAGGACATGGGTCGCCCCGGTCTGGCCCGGCTGGGCCTGTCGCGCGGGGGCGCCGCCGATCGGCTGGCGCTGCTGGAGGCCACGGCCCTGCTGGGCCTGCGCGCGCCCGTCGCCGCGCTGGAGATGCCCGCACTGGGCGGCAGTTTCGAGGTGACGCGACCGACCCGCATCGCGCTGACGGGTGCGCCGATGCGGGCCGATCTGGACGGCAGCGCGCTGCGCTGGTCCGCCAGCCATCTGATCCTGCCGGGTCAGCGTCTGACCATCAGCGCGGCGACCTCAGGGGTTTATGGCTATCTCACCCCGGCGGGCGGCATTCTGGGCCCCGAATGGCAGGGCAGCCGTGCGGCGCATCTGGTGGCGGGGATCGGCGCGACACTGGCGGCGGGCGACCGGCTGCCGCTGGGTGATGACCCCGCGCCTGACGAACCGGCACAGTTTCTGCCGGTCGAAGATCGCTTCACCGGCGGCCTGCTGCGCTGGATCGACGGGCCGCAGACCGCCCTGTTCCCCGAGGCAACCCGCGCGCGCTTTGCCGCCACGCCCTTCCACCGCGCCCCCACCGGCAACCGGCAGGGCATCCGGCTGGATTGCGACGGCCCGCCCTTTGCCGCCGATCTGCCGAAAACCGGCCTCGCCTCCGAGTTCATCCTGCCCGGCGACATCCAGATGACCGGCGACGGGCGACCCTATATCCTGTTGTCGGAATGCCAGACCATCGGCGGCTATCCCCGGATCGGAACCGTCCTGCCCGCCGATCTGCCCCGTGCAGCCCAGGCCGCCCCCGGTGCGGTGCTGCGTTTTCAGCGGGTGACGCTGGCCGAGGCCGATGCACTGGCCCGCCCCCGTGCCGCGCGTCTGGCCAGCCTGCGCGCCGCCTGCCGCCCCCTGCGCCACGATCCGCGCGACATGCCGGACCTGCTGTCCTATCAGTTGATCAGCGGCGTGACGGCGGGCGACGATCTGGACCCGCCCACCCCTCTGCCCGACTTGGCGTAACCTCGCAGTTAGCGTAAACATGGCGCGCCGGAGAGGACCGGCATGGAGGAACGCATGACCGACACGCCGCTCGCCAGCCCCGCCGCCCCCCGCTGGATCGACGATCCGCAACATCGCGACTGGCTGGCCGCCGAGGCGCGGCGGCAATTCGCTTTCTTTCGTGCCAGCCCACGCAAGGACGGCGGCTTTCACGTTCTGGCCCATGACGGCACACCGCTGCCGGGTGAGGTGCAGGAACTGCATACCACGACGCGGCTGGTACATTCCTACGCTCTGGGCCATCGCGCCGGGGTGGCGGGATGCGAGGCTATCATCGACGCGGGCATGGCTTACCTCTGGTCGCATCACCGCGACGCGGATCATGGCGGCTATCTCTGGTCGCTGGACGGCGCCGCGCCCTGCGACACACGCAAGCTCGCCTATGGTCATGTTTTCGTTCTGCTGGCCGGGGCCAGTGCCCGGCTTGCAGGCCACCCCGATGCCGACCGGCTGATCGACGATGCGACCGCCGTGCTGGACCGGCATTACTGGGAAGACGGCGTGGGCCTGTTTGCCGACGAATGGAACCGCGACTGGGCGCCGTTTTCTGCCTATCGTGGCATGAATGCCAATATGCACGGGGTCGAGGCGCTGCTGGCAGCTTACGAGGCGACGGGGCGCGAGGTCTATCTGACCCGCGCGGGCCGGATTCTGGATTTCTTTCTGAACCGCATCGCCCCTGCCGAAGGCTGGCGCCTGCCCGAACATTACACTGAAAACTGGCAGATCGACCGTGCCTATTCCGGCAACCCGATGTTCCGCCCCGCAGGCACCACCCCCGGCCATTCGTTTGAACTGGGCCGGCTGATGCTGCAACACTGGGATCTGGCGAACCGTCCCAACAACGGCGCCCCGGCAACGGCGCGCCGGGTGATCGAACAGGCGCTGGCCGACGGCTGGGATGTAGAAAAGGGCGGTATCTTCTACACGCTTCAGTTCGGCGGCGCGCCTGCCATCCGTGACCGCTACTGGTGGCCAGTGACCGAAGCCATTGGTGCCTTGTCATCGCTGATCAAGCTGGGCGGCACCGAAGACGACGAGGCATGGTATCGCCGCCTCTGGCAGTTCGCCGATGCGCATTTCATCGACCATGCGCAGGGCGGCTGGTTCCCGGAAATCGACGCGGAAGGCCAGCCTACGGTGACGCAGTTCCACGGCAAGCCCGACATCTATCACTCGGTGCAGGCGGCCTTGCTGCCGCTGTCGCCGGGCGTTTCGCGGCTGGCCGAAACCCTGCCGCAGATCGGATAGCGCAGGGCCTTACTGGCCCTGCACCCCGCCTTCATTCGCCTGACCACGCTCCGCCTCGATGGCGCGCCAGCGCGCCACATTGGCGTTATGTTCCTCCAGCGTGGCCGCAAAGGCGTGACCGCCGCTGCCATCCGCCACGAAGAACAGATAGTCGCTTTGCGCCGGGTTCAGCGCGGCCTCGATGCTCAGCCGTCCCGGATTGGCGATGGGGGTCGGCGGCAGCCCTTCGATGACATAGGTGTTGTAGGGCGTGGCGCGACGCAACTCGCTTTGCCGCAGGCCCCGGCCCAGCACCCCCTCACCCTTGGTGATGCCATAGATCACCGTCGGGTCGGTTTGCAGCCGCATCCCCTTGTTCAGCCGGTTCACGAAGACACTGGCGACCAGCGGGCGTTCATCGGCGATGCCGGTTTCCTTTTCCACGATGGAGGCCATAACCATGGCCTGTTCCTTCGTGTCATAAGGCAGATCGCCCGCGCGCGAGGCCCAGAGATCATCCATGATCCGGGTCTGCTTGTCCTGCATCTGCACCAGCAGCGCCGCGCGCGAGGCGCCCTTGTCCACCTCATAGGCATCGGGGGCAAGCGTGCCCTCGGGCGGCACGGCTTCGATATTGCCGTCCAGGAAATCGGCGCGCTTCAGGCTGTCGACCACCTGCCAGCTGGTCACGCCTTCCGCCAGCGTGATCTGCCAGCGCAGATCGCCCGCCGCCACCGCATCCACATATTCCTGCGGCGCGGCATCGGTCGCGGGGGCGAATTTGGCCACCTCGACATAGCGGTTGGTCCCGGCATCCAGTTCGCGCAGAATGATTTCCGCCTTGGCGACGCCGATACGGTAATTCACCTCGCGCCCGCAGGTCGAGGCGCCCCCTGCCGTCACCAGATCAAGGATCTGTGCCATCGACGCCCCTTCGGGCACCAGATAGGAGCCGAATTTCAAGCCCTTGGCCTTGCCGGAATAATCTGCACCGATGCGGAAGATCCGCGCGTCACTGACCGCGCCCTGCGCTTCGAGATTGCGGCTCACCTCGCTCAGCGACGAGCCACGCTCCACCTTCAGGCAGATCGGCTGCGCCAGCGGGCCGGGGCCGTTGAATTCCTGCCGTCCCCAGGCCAGAACCCCGGCGACGGCAATCAGCAACACGATGAACAGGGTCAGCGCGTTGGAGGCGACAGACCGCCACATCAGCCGCGCACCTTGCCCAGAACGAGGCTCGCATTGGTGCCACCGAAGCCAAAGCTGTTCGACAGCGCCACGTCGATCTTGCGCTTCACCGCCTTGTTCGGCGCAAGATCAAGCTTCGGCTGGATCGCCGGATTGTCGAGGTTGATCGTCGGCGGCGCCACCTGATCGCGGATCGCCAGCACGCAGAAGATCGCCTCGACCGCGCCCGCCGCGCCAAGAAGATGCCCGATGCTCGACTTGGTCGAAGACATCGTGGCCTTCGCCGCCGCATCGCCCATCAGCCGCTCCACAGCGCCCAGTTCGATCGTATCGGCCATGGTCGAGGTGCCATGCGCGTTGATGTAATCCACCTGGTTCGGCGAGATCCCGGCACGGGCCAGCGCCGCGCTCATGCTGCGGAAACCGCCATCGCCATCTTCCGACGGCGCGGTGATGTGATAGGCGTCGCCCGACAGGCCGTAGCCCAGCACCTCGGCATAGATCTTCGCGCCGCGCGCCTTCGCGTGTTCGTATTCCTCCAGCACGACGACGCCCGCGCCCTCGCCCATCACGAAACCGTCGCGGTCTGCGTCATAGGGGCGGCTGGCCTTCTCCGGCTCCTCGGCCCGCTTGGTCGACAGCGCCTTGCAGGCGTTGAAGCCCGCGATCCCGATTTCCGAGATCGGGCTTTCCGCCCCGCCCGCCACCATCACATCGGCATCGCCCCACATGATGAGCCGCGCCGCATCGCCAATGGCATGGGCGCCGGTGGAACAGGCGGTCACGACCGCATGGTTCGGCCCTTTGAAGCCGAAGCGAATGGACACCTGACCCGAGATCAGGTTGATCAGCGAACCGGGGATGAAGAAGGGCGAAACCCGCTTCGGCCCCTTTTCCTTGATCAGCACCGCGGTGTCGGCAATCGTCGACAGCCCGCCGATGCCCGAACCGATCATCACGCCGGTGCGCAGGCGGCTTTCCTCGTCCTCAGGCTCCCATCCGGCATCTTTCACCGCCTGAACGGCGGCGGCCATGCCATAGAGGATGAAATCATCGACCTTGCGACGCTCTTTCGGCTCCATCCAGTCATCGGGGTTGAACGTGCCGTTGCTGCCGTCGCCCAGCGGAATTTCGCAGGCATATTTCGTCACCACATTGCTGGCATCGAAGCGCTTGATCGGACCCGCGCCCGATTGCCCGTCCAGCAGCCGTTTCCAGGTCTCCTCCACCCCGCAAGCCAGCGGCGTGACCATTCCAAGACCCGTGACAACAACGCGACGCATCCGATCTTCCTTCTCGCAACGCCCGTGACAGGGCAAGACCTTGCGAAGCTAGATACACGCGGCATCCGCAGCGCGCAACATGGGGCCTCCGGGCGCGGCCGGGCTTTGCCGGAGGGGCGGTGCGGATGAGGAAGCGGATGGGACGCGCGCCCCAAAGGCCGGGACGCTCAACGTGGGTGAGGCTCAGGCCTTGCGGGTCTCGATCCGGTAGCTGCCTTCCGGCAGATCCAGCGCAGCGGCAAGGTCGCGCAACTGCACCATGGACAGCGTGATGACCATGGGTTCCTGCGTGACGGGATGCACCTGTTCCAGTGTGATGCAGTCGTCGAAAGCCGAAATGGTGATGTCTTCCTGCAACCCCTCATGCCCCTCGTCAATGAGGGTGATCACGGTCGCGTCGAATTCGTGCTCGATGGTAAACATGACCTCAGGCTAGCAGGCCCGGCGCGCGGCGCAACGGCAAAAAGGGCCGTGACACTTTGCCGTGACAGGCCACCAGCCCTGGCCGAGGGGTCTTTCCGCCGCCGGGCGTTTTGCTAGATTGGGGAAAACGGCAGGGCAGAAAATGACGACGATGGCAGGATATTCCGGGGCGGGGTTCATGGCGCTGTTGCGGCTGGGGGTTTTGCTGTCTGTCTCACTTGTCCTTGCGGGATGCGTGACCACCGGCCAGCCTGTGCCCGCCCCAGCACCGCCCCCCGCGCCTGCCGCCGCAGGAGCGGACGGCGGGCGCCTTTCGCCGCAGGATGCCGCGCGCAATTTCGTGACCGTGGTGGAACGGGTGGAGCCGGTGGCCGAACGCTTCTGCCGCCAGCAGGCCGGGCCCGGCCAGAACTGCGATCTTCAGATCGTGGTGGACCGCCGCCGCAACCTGCCGCCCAACGCCTTCCAGACCATCGACGAACAGGGCCGCCCCGTGGTCGGCTTCACGCTCGCGCTGATCGCCGATGCCCGCAATGAAGACGAGATCGCCTTTGTTCTGGGGCATGAGGCCTCGCACCATATCCTCGGCCATATCGGGCGCAAGCAGCAGGGCGCCGAAGCGGGCGCGGTTCTGGGCACCATGCTCGGGCAGGCCACCGGCGCCGATGCCGCGACGATGAAGCAATGGCAAAGCTTTGGTGCCAGCATCGGCGCGCGACGCTATTCCAAGGAATACGAGCTGGAGGCCGATGCGCTGGGGGCCCGTATCGCCTGGTATGCCGGTTACGATCCGGTGCGCGGCGCGGGCTTCTTCAGCCGCCTGCCCGATCCGGGCGACCAGTTCCTCGGCTCGCACCCGCCCAACGCGCAGCGCCTGCAACAGGTGGGCGCCGTGGTCGCCGGGCTGGAGCGGCAGGCCGCATACTGAGAAGGTCGGGTTGAGAAGGTGGAGCAAGATCGGCGCAGGGGGCACCCTTCCCCTTGCACGCCTGCGAACCGGCAGCCCTTGACCTGCCGCGCACAAGGCCGCAGCCTGCCCGAAAACGGGAGGCAGGCGTGATCAGCAAGGCGCGGTGGATCTGGCGGCAGCTCAGCCGCAAGCTGTGGGTGACTTCGGTGGTCTATGCGCTGGCGGCGCTGGCCACGGCGGGCGCGGCCTCGTGGATCGGGCCGATGCTGCCCGAAGGGATCGACTACAGTATCGGCACCGACGCGGTGGAGGCGGTGCTGACCATCATCGCCTCGTCCATGCTGACGGTCACCACCTTCGCCTTCGGCACCATGCTGGGCGCCTTCAACGCCGCTGCCACCAATATCACCCCGCGCGCCACCAACCTGCTGCAACATGACCGGACCACACAAAAGGTTCTGTCGACCTTTCTGGGCAGCTTCATCTTCTCGCTGGTCTCGGTCATCGGGCTGAAGGCAGGCGCCTACGGGCCGAACGGCAAGTTCGTGCTGTTCGTCGTCACGCTGGCGCTGGTGGCGCTGATCGTCATTGGCATGCTGCGCTGGATTGCGCATCTGACGGCCTATGGCCGCCGGGATGATACCCATGACCGCGTGGAACAGGCCGTGGCCGAGGCGCTGCGCGCCCGCACGGACGAGCCGTGGCTGGGCGCGCATCCGATGACCGGCCCCGCGCCTTTCGATGCCCGCGCCGTGATGGCCGACCGGATCGGCTATGTCCGCCATGTCGACCTCGCCGCGTTGCAGGCGGTAGCCGAGGCTGCGGGATGCGCCATCTGGGTTGCGGCCCTGCCCGGCAGCTTTGTCCATCCCGGCGCGCCGCTGTTGTGGGTCGGCGCCCCGGCAAGCGAGGCTGAGGGCGCCACCTGCCTCGATGCCTTTGACATCGGTGCCACGCGCTCTTTCGACCAGGACCCGCGCTTCGGCCTGTCGGTGCTGACCGAAATCGCCGAACGCGCATTGTCACCCGCCGTCAATGACCCCGGATCGGCCATCGACATTCTGGGACGCGCGGTCCGGCTGCTGGCGATCTGTACCGAAACCCGCAGCCCCGAAGTGCGCTACAACCGGCTTTGGGTGCCGCCGCTGACTGTGGCCGAGATGATGGAGGATGTTTTTCCGCCCATCGCGCGCGACGGCGCGGGCATCTTCGCCGTGCAGATCCGGCTGCAAAAGGCGCTGCTGGCGCTGTGCGAGATCGACGCCGCCCTGTTTGGCCGGGCCGCCTCGGAACAGGCCCGCGCGGCGCTGACACGGGCCGAGCCGCAGATGCTGCCCGATGAACTCGCGCGTCTGCGCGACGTGGCGGGCCGGATCGGGGCGCTGTCGGACAACCGTCGCCCGCCAGGAATCTGACCTCTTCCCCCCGCGCCTTGACCTGCATCAAGGCGCGTCCGGCGGCCCCGCGCGACCCTTCCCTCAGAATTGCAGGGAGACGGGCAATGCTTGGATATGTCGAGGCGCCGCGCGCCTGGTGGCTGACACATGGCATGGCACGCGCGGTGGGCGTGGACCTGCCGCGCGCGGTGACGGAGGGCTGGCTGAAACGCAGCGAACTGGCGCAGATCGTCACGCGCTGTCAGGGCTGCGGCTGTTCGGCCGATTGCACCGGCTGGCTGGCCGATCCGGGACATGCCGCCGCCCTGCCCGGCTACTGCCGGAACAAGGCGGCCATCGAATCTCTGGCGCCCTGAGTGCTGGCCCTTTCCGGCGCCCGCCGCTAACCTGCCCCAAAGCGGAGGCGGGATGCGTCAGGTTGAAAATGTGGTTTCGGACCGGGGGTCGAAATATGCCGTCTCGGGCGGCAGGGTCACGGGCCGCAAGGGCTGTGACGCGTTCGTTGCCGATCTGAAGCGGGTGAAGAAATACGCCAAGGCCACACATAATTCCTGGGCCTGCATCCTGTCGGACGGCGGTGCGGTGAAGAATGACGACGGCGAAAGTGGCGCGGGGGCCGTGATCCTGCGCATGCTGGAACGGGCCGAACTGAAGGACACCATTGTTGTCGTCACCCGCTGGTATGGCGGTGTCCACCTTGGCGGCGACCGTTTCGCGCATGTCGTCACCTGTGTGCGTGCCTTTCTGGCCGGGGAAACCGCGTCTCCACCCCAAGATTGAGGGCTGCGCCGTGGACAGGCCGGGCGTTTTCGCGATATGCGGCGGCATTCGACCTTACGTCAGTCGGGGAACAGGCATGATCGGACGGCTGCTGGCGGAACTCGCCCGGCTCAGGAATACCGCAACCTGGTCATGGGAGGGCTGGGCCGCCTCATGGCGCAACGAGAAATCGCTGCGGCAGTGGTTTGCCGTCAACATCGCCTCGGCCGCGCTGGCTTTCACGCTGGACCTGACGCCGGGCGAACGGGCCCTGATCCTTGCGCTTGGCGTATTGCTGCTGGCGGCAGAGCTGATGAACACGGCGGTGGAGGAGGTGGTAGATTATATCTCCACCGACCATGACCCCCGCGCCAAACGCGCCAAGGATGCCGCCTCGGCCGCTGTCGCGGTGACCGCCATCGCGGGCGGTCTGGCCTGGCTGATGATCCTGCTGGGGTAAGCGGATCAGAGCGTCTTGTGCGTGCCGTCGCAGAACGGCGCCTTGGCCGAATGCTTGCAGCCGCACAGAAAGGCGGGCTTTGTCGCCTCGGCGGTGAATTTCACCGGGGTAAAGCCGGTTTCCTTGTGGCTGCCATCGCAGAAGGGCTGTTTCTGCGACCGCCCGCAGGCGCACCAGAAATAGGTTTTCCCTTCGGTCAGTTCGACCCTGTAAGGGGCTTTCTGCGGGCATTCCGGGCTGTCGGTCATCAGGCTCTCCGCTGGCGGTTGGCTGCGGGAATGCTAGCGCGCGCGCCCCGAACCGCCAAGCGGGCATTTCCGACCTGACGGGACCGGCAGGGTGTGGCATCCTGCGGGAAAGACGGAGGTTCCCATGCGTGCCCTATCCTTGCTTGTCGCCCTGCTGCCGCTGGCGGCCTGTGTGCAGCCTGCCCCGCCCGGCCCAACCAGCCTGCCGCTAATGGGTGGCTACCGCGACCCGGCCGATCCCTGCCGCCGGGTGGGTGAGGATGCCTTTACCAACCAGTTCCTCGACGATGCCGCCGATCTGGTGGCCTGCCCGGCGGGGATGGAGAACATGGGCGTCTTCATCACCGAAACCGCCGCCCGCCGCCTGACCGACGCGGCAGGATACACGATGTTCAGCGTGCCGCGGCGGTGAGGGTCAGGTCGTGGCGGCCCAGCCCCGAAAGGTGAAGCCCGCGTAGAACAGGCCGACATCGGTAAATCCTGCCTCTTGCAACAGGGCCTCATCTTCGGTCGGGGAAAGAAGCGGCAGACGCTCTGCAATCGCCGCAGCCGCCGTTCGGGCGCTTTCCGGCGGAACACCATTGCTTGCCGCGAAATCGGCATAGCGCCGCAACCATAGCGCCCGTCCGGCCTCGGGCACACTGTGATGCGCCACGATCAGAGGCGCGCCGGGTTTCAGCCTGCGGCGCAATTCGGTCAGCGTGTGCAGACGTTCTTCGCGGGGCAGAAAATGCAGAGTCAGCAGACAGGTGGCGCCTTCGAACGGCCCCGTCGGTGCATCGTCGATATAACCTTCGTGCCAGTCGATGCGCGCGGCGTGATCCCGCGTGACCTCACGCGCCAGTGCCAGCATTTCTGCCGAGGGATCGACGCCGACGAACCGCCAGTCAGCCCGGTAGCGCGCGAACAGATCCAGCTCCTGCCCGCCGCCCGCGCCCAGCACAAGAATGCCCGCCCCCTCGCCCGCATGTTCCGCCAGCAGCAGCGCCGTCATGCGATGCAGGTCGCGCAGACCGGGAACGAGGCGCGCAGGCCCTTCGGTATAACGTGCAACGGTATCGGGATCGGTGAAAACGCTCATGCCGTCAGTCTAGGGGCACGGCCTGTCGCTGTCGACCGCCTCAGACCACCCGCCCCCACAGATCATATTCGCTGGCTTCCTCGACCTCGACCGTCACCATGTCGCCGGGCGACAGGGTTTCGAAATCCGCGTCGATGAACAGGTTGCCGTCGATTTCGGGCGCGTCGGCCATGGTGCGGCAGGTGGCGCCTTCTTCGTCCACCTCATCCACCAGAACCTGCATCACCTGCCCCACCTTGGCGGCGAGCTTGGCTTCGGAAATCGCCTGAGCCTTTTCCATGAAGCGTTCCCAGCGGTCCTGTTTCACCTCGGCCGGCACATGGTCGGGCAGATCGTTCGAGCGCGCCCCGGCGACGTTCTCATACTGGAAGCAGCCAACGCGATCCAGTTGCGCTTCATCGAGCCAGTCCAGCAGGGTCTGGAATTCCGCTTCCGTTTCACCGGGATAGCCCACGATGAAGGTCGAGCGCAGCGTGATGTCCGGGCAGGCGGCGCGCCAGGCGGCAATCTCGTCCAGCGTCTTTGCCGCCGCCGCAGGGCGGGCCATGCGTTTCAGCGTCTCGGGATGCGCATGCTGGAACGGGATGTCCAGATAGGGCAGCACCAGCCCCTCGGCCATCAGCGGGATCAGGTCGCGCACATGCGGATAGGGATAGACGTAATGCAGCCGCACCCAGGCGCCCAGCTTGCCCATCTCGCGCGCCAGATCGGTGATATGCGCCCGCACCTCGCCGCCCTTCCAGGGCGAGAGGTCATGCTTGCGGTCGACCCCATAGGCCGAGGTATCCTGCGAGATGACCAGCAGTTCCTTCACCCCGGCCTCGACCAGCTTTTCCGCCTCGCGCAGGACGGCATGAGCCGGGCGGCTGACCAGACGGCCGCGCATGTCGGGGATGATGCAGAACCTGCACTTGTGATTGCAGCCTTCCGAGATCTTCAGATAGCTGTAATGGCGCGGCGTCAGCTTCACCCCGCTGGCGGGCAGCAGATCGACGAAGGGGTCGGGCTGCGGCGGCACGGCCTTGTGCACGGCATCCAGCACGGCCTCATACTGATGCGGGCCGGTGACGGCCAAAACCTTGGGATGCGCGCCGGTGATGTAATCCGGCTCGGCCCCCAGACAGCCGGTGACCAGCACCTTGCCGTTTTCACGCAGAGCTTCGCCGATGGCATCAAGGCTTTCCGCCTTGGCACTGTCCAGAAAACCGCAGGTGTTCACAATCACCGCATCGGCGCCCTTGTAATCCGGGCTGATCGCATAACCCTCGGCGCGCAGGCGCGTCAGGATGCGTTCACTGTCCACCAGCGCCTTGGGGCAGCCAAGCGAGACCATGCCGATGGTCGGCTGGCCGGGGCGTGCCACGTCGGGGATCATGGCACGGGCGAGATCGGGGCGGAGGTTCGGCGGGTTCTGCGACATTGGCCCCATATAGCGGTGAAGCAGGCCGCCGCAAAGGGGCCACGCGCAGCCCACCGCCGACCGGCGCCACACGGGATTGTTGCCCGCAACGGCTGCGGTTAGGCTGCGGGCAAGAGTGGAAGGAGGGCCGGATGCGCTGGTTGATGCGGATCGTCTCGTCATTGCTGGTTCTGGTGCTGCTGTTGGCGCTGATGGTGTTCCTAATGCCGAAGGACAGGATCGCCCGGCTGGCGGAAACGGAATTTGCCCGCACCACCGGCCGCGTCATCGAGATCGGCAACCAGATCCGCCCGACGATCTGGCCTGTGCTGGGGGTCACCGCCGGGCCGGTGCGCATCGCCAATCCTGACTGGGCAGCCGGACCGGACCTGCTGCATGCCGACCGCATTGCCATCGGGCTGGAACTCGGGCCTTTGTTCGATGGCCAGATCCGCATGACGGAGGTGGAGATCGACAAGCCCGAACTGCTGCTGGAGCGGCGCAAGGACGGGCGCACCACCTGGGCCATGGGGGGCAGCGGCGGGTCGGGCCCCGCAAGCGGCGCATCCTCCGGCGCGGGCATGACGCTCGGGCGGGGCACGATCCGCGATGGCCGCCTGCGCTTCATCGACCGTCAGAGCGGCACCGAGATCGAGATGACCGACGTCAATATCGACGCCGCCATACCCGAGTTCGATGGCCCGGCCCGGATCGACCTGCGCGGGCTGGTGCGCGGGCAGCCGGTCACACTCAATGCCTCGGTCGAGGCGCTGGGGCCGCTGCTGGCCGGAGA
This sequence comes from Gemmobacter nanjingensis, assembly GCF_014652195.1. NCBI lineage: Bacteria > Pseudomonadati > Pseudomonadota > Alphaproteobacteria > Rhodobacterales > Paracoccaceae > Gemmobacter > Gemmobacter nanjingensis. Next base: position 218,606 of record NZ_BMYI01000002.1, on the reverse strand, counting down.
ACTGGGCGCGATCGAGCTTCAGGCAGGCGCGGGCAAGGCGGCTTTCGGCTTCAAGGGCAAGGCAAGTCTCGCGCGGGCCGAGGCCGAAGGCCATCTGACCGCCGATCTGGGCGACCGCCCGGCACTGGAGGCGGTGCTGGGCCGCCCCCTGCCCGATCTGCCCGAAGGCCTGGGTGCGCGCGCCATCGGGCTGAGCGCCGATCTGACGCGCACGGCCAAGGGCGCGCTGCATCTGCGCAAGGCCGAAATCGCGCTGGACGATACCGTGATCACGGGCGAGGCCGACCTGTTGCCCGGCACAGACCGCCCGCGCCTTCAGGGTCGCTTCACGACCGAACGGCTGACCCTGCCCGGCAGCACGACGCAAGGGGACGGCAAGAACACGGGCGATGCGGGCTGGTCCACCACCCCCATTGACGTCTCGGGCCTGTCGGCGCTGGATGCCGAAATCACTCTGTCCGCCGGGGCCATTGCAGCCGGTCCGCTGAAGCTGGGCCAGACCCAGGCGGGCGTCACGCTGGACCGCGCGCGTGCCGTGGTGAAACTGACCGAAGCCGCAGCCTATGGCGGCTGGATCACCGGGCAATTCGTGCTGAACGGGCGTCAGGGCCTGTCAGTCGGGGGTGACCTTTCGCTGAAGGAGCTCAACCTGCAACCCCTGCTGCAAGACCTGACCGGAACCGACCGGCTGCTTGGTCGCGGAAATGTGAAGCTGAGCTTCCTCGGCTCCGGCGCGTCGGTCGATGCGATCCTCCGCAGCCTGTCCGGCGACATTGCCGTCAAGATGGGCAAGGGCGAAATCCTTGGTCTCGACATCGTGGGGATGCTGCGCACCATGGACCCCGGCTATGTCGGTGAAGGCAAGCGGACGATCTTCGACACCGCCGGAATGACCGCGAAAATCACCAATGGCATCGCGGTTTCGGACGACCTGAACATCGCCGCCAACCTGTTCACCGCAGGCGGCGCCGGGCAGATCGACCTTGGCGCGCGCAGTCTCGACTACCGGCTGCTGCCGCGTCTGGGCGGAGACGACGGCGTAGAAATTCCGGTGCTGATCAAGGGGCCATGGGCATCGCCCAAGATCCGGCTGGATCTGGAATGGCTGACCCAAAAGCGGCTGGATGCCGAAAAGGCCCGCGCGGAAGAACGCGCCAAGGCCCGGCTGGAGGAACTGGCGAAAGACAAGCTAGGTGTCACCCCACAGGAGGGCGAAAGCCTTGAAACCGCCGCCAAACGCCGCGCGCAAGAGGCGCTGGAGGCGGAAACCGGGCGCATCCTCGACAAAATCCTGAACGGAAACTGAGGCTTGCGCGGCCTTACCGTTTAAGAACCTCGACGGTGGGCAGATCGGTCAGCGACAGGCCCGCCGCGCGGAAGGCTGCCAGCGACAGTTGCGCAGCGCCCTCGCCCGGCATCAGGTCAACCTGCACGGTCACGCCACCGGCCGTCCGGATCACCCCCGGCACCGGCGCCGACACCAGCGACGACCGCAGCCAGAATCCCGGCGTGGTCGGATCGCCCAGCGTCACCACCACCTTGCCCAGCGAGCCTCCGGCCGGAACCGTCGCCGCCGTGGCGGCCTTGCGCTGTTCGTCGGTGGTCGTGTCCAGCGTCTCGGCCGTGCGGGCGCCGGGTTTCGGCGGCGGCGCCGAAAGCTCGGGCGTGGGCAGCGGCAGCGGCTCGGAAATTGCGCTTTGCGGTGCAGAGGGGCGCTTGCCGAACTGAGGCATCTTCAAGTCTGCGCAGCCCGCCAGTAGCAGGCACCCCCCCAGAATCGTCAGACCACGCAGCATTCCGCACCTCCTTCTCACGCGCCCGCATCGGGCAGAGTGCAACGATAGTCGGGGGGGAACGGCGCTTCAACTGTCGGATTCGCGCTTGCTGGCCGTTCGGCGAATGCCTACCTTTCAGGCATGAACGCGCCCCTGATCGACCCTTTCGCCCGTGCCATCCGATACCTGAGGGTTTCGGTGACGGACCGCTGCGATTTCCGCTGCACCTATTGCATGGCTGAACACATGACGTTCCTGCCGAAGGCAGAGTTGCTGACGCTGGAGGAACTTGACCGGCTTTGCACCGCTTTCGTGCACATGGGCGTGGAAAAGCTGCGCATCACCGGGGGCGAGCCGCTGGTGCGCAAGGGCATCATGACCTTCTTCCGCGCCATGTCGCGCCATCTGGACAGCGGTGCGCTGAAGGAACTGACGCTGACAACCAACGGCAGCCAGCTTGCCCGTTTCGCACAGGAACTGGTCGATTGCGGGATCCGTCGGATCAACGTGTCTCTGGATACGCTCGATCCCGCGAAATTCGCGGAAATCACCCGCTGGGGGCGCCTGCCGCAGGTGCTGGACGGGATCGAGGCAGCGAAGGCGGCCGGGCTGCGCGTGAAAATCAATGCCGTGGCGCTGAAGGGCTTCAACGAGGACGAGCTGTTCCCGCTGGTCGACTGGTGCGCGCGGGAGGGCCATGACCTGACCTTCATCGAGGTCATGCCGATGGGCGATCTGGGCGGCGAGGACCGGCTGTCGCAATACTGGGCGCTGACCGACCTGCGGGCCCGGCTGGCCGAACGCTTTACCCTGACCGATCTGGCGGAACGCACCGGCGGCCCGGCGCGCTATGTGCGGCTGGAGGAGACGGGGCAGAAGATCGGATTCATCACGCCCTTGACCCATAATTTCTGCGAAAGCTGCAACCGGGTGCGGCTGACCTGCACGGGTGAGCTTTACATGTGCCTCGGGCAGGAGGACATGGCCGACCTGCGCGCGCCGCTGCGCGCCAGCCCGGATGACGCCGGGCTGGAACAGGCGATCCGTGCCGCCATTGCCCGCAAGCCGAAGGGCCATGACTTCGATTATTCGCGCCAGGCCATCGCCGGACAGATGACCCGCCACATGAGCCATACGGGTGGCTGAAGCCGTGAGCGACCGGCAGAAATGGCTGACTGCCGCGGCAGAACATCTGCTGCCCGCCATGGTGTTGCCCCGCGGCAGCGAAATGCTGCGCGCGGCAGGGGCAATCGGGCTGACGCTGGGTCTGGCCGCGCTGATGCAGATGCTGCTTGGCGCCAATGATGCGCGGTTCTCGCTGATCGCCCCGCTGGCGGCCACCACCTTCCTGTTGATCTCGGTTCCCAACAGCCCGCTGACACAGCCCTGGTCGGTGGTGATCGGCAATGGCGCGAGTGCTGCGGTGGCGGTGACCGTGTTGCAATTCGGCCTGCCCGTCCCGCTGACCATTGCGCTGGCAGTGGGCGGGGCGACGCTGGCGATGATGCTGCTGCGTGCCATGCATCCGCCCGGCGCTGCCGTTGCCATGGCCGCCGTACTGTCAGCCCCGGCGACGATGAAGCTGGGCTACCAGTTCGCGCTGACGCCGGTGATGCTGGACAGCACCATTCTGGTGATTGCAGCCATCGCGGTAAACCGGCTGACCGGCCGGGTCTATCCTTTCCGCCTGCCCCATGACGCCACCGCCGCGCCGCGCCGCGCCGACCGCCCCTCGCCAGAGGTGCTGGAGCGGATTCTGGGAGACCTGCGCCTGTCGGCCAATATCGGGGTCGAAGACCTGCGTCGCGTGCTGGACGAGATCGAGAAGCGCGAAAAACCGCCTGTACCGCACCGGAAGCCCCGCTTCAGCGGAGCTGTCGGAGCATTCCGGCCACGCTCTCGTCGCTGAACGGCAGGTCCAGCACCAGGGGCGGCGGCTGTCCCGGCAGCGCCTCGACCGAGGCGCGCAGACTGACATATCGACCACCCAGCGCCGCTATACGCTCCAGCAGACCGCTGTCGCGCGCCGTGGCGAAAGGCAGGTTCAGGAAAGCCGCCGCCAGATCCACAGCATCGGCCAGTTCGGCCAGCGCCGCCTCGATCTCGGTCGCGACCAGAACCGTCGCCATGCGGTCAGCCTCGCCGATCAGCATGCCCAGATCCTCGGCCACCAGCCGGACCGGGTCGACCACCAGAAACAGCCGTCGCATCCCATTCTCCCTGCGCCAGGATCTCCGGTCACCCGATTCCCCGCCCGATTCCCCGGTAGCATGGAACCGTCTGCGCAGGTTCGCATTAAACTGTGACATAGCCGAAGAGGAATTCGCCATGCCCACAGCCTGCGCCGACTGCCCCCTGCGCTGCCAGCCGATGTTCCAGCCGATGAATGCCGGGGAGGTCGCCTTCATGCAGGCCTTCAAATCGTCAGAGGTGGAGGTGGCCGCCGGACAGGTCTTGCTGTGGGAGGGGCAATCGAGCCCGTGGCTTTACACCGTGCTGCGCGGTCAGGGCCTGCGCAGCAAATCGCTGCCAGATGGTGAACGGCAGGTGGTGAATTTCGTTTTTCCCGGGGATTTCCTTGGCTTGCAGTCGGGAGTTATGGGCGAGATGAAACATTCGGTCGAGGCTACGACCGACATGACCCTGTGCCGTTTTGAACGGAACGAGTTGTGGCGGGTGTTTCGCGATCAACCCGCCCGCGCCTTCGACCTGACTTATCTGGCGGCGACGGAAGAACATTTTCTGGGAGAGGCCTTGCTGACCCTCGGCCAGCGCGACGCGACCAGCCGTCTGGCCTGGGCCTTGCTGCGACTGTGGCGACGGGCGGTTGCGACGGGCATGCAGGGGCCGCGCGGCGTGCCGCTGCCCTGGCGCCAGCGCGATCTGGCCGATGCGCTGGGTCTTTCGCTGGTTCATACCAACAAGACGCTGGCCCGGCTGCGCATCCTGGGCGCCGCGCACTGGTCCGGCGGCTATCTGGCGGTGCCTGATCCGGCGCGGCTGGCCGAACTGGCACAGGAAGAGGACGGGGCTTCGACGCCCCGCCCGCTGTTCTGACCGTCAGGCGGCCGGCATCCGCGTTTCCACCATGCCCGCATACCAGCTTGCGCCGAAGGGAATGGCATTGTCGTCAAAGTTATAGGCCGGGTGATGCACCATCGCAGTATCGCCATTGCCAAGGAAGATATAGGCGCCGGGGCGTTCGTTCAGCATGAAGCTGAAATCCTCGGCCCCCATCAGCGGCGCGGTATTGGTGTCGACATAGCCGGACACCGCCTGCGCCACCTCGGCGGCGAAGCCGGTATTTTCCTCGGTGTTCATCGTCACCGGATAGCCGCGCTGATAGTTCAGCTCGGCCTTCGCGCCCAAAGCCAGCGCCGTGCCCTCAACGATTTCCTTCAACCGCTGTTCCACCTGATCCTGCACCGCCGGGTCCATGGTGCGCACGGTGCCTTTCATCTTCACCACCTGCGGAATGACGTTATGCGCGGTGGAATCGGTGGCGACAGTGCAGATCGAGACGACGACCTGTTTCAGCGGATCGACCGTGCGGCTGGCGATGGTCTGCGCCGCGACGATGATATGGGCGGCGACAACGGTGGTGTCGATGCAGTCATGCGGCTTGGCGGCATGGCCGCCCTTGCCGGTCACGGTGATGTCGAACTGATCCGCCGCCGCCATCATGGCGCCGGGGCGGATGGCGAAATGGCCGACCGGGATGCCGGGCATGTTGTGCATCCCATAGACTTCCTGAATGCCGAAGCGGTCCATCATGCCATCGGCGCACATCTCGCGCCCGCCGCCGCCGCCCTCTTCGGCGGGCTGGAAGATCACCACGGCGGTGCCGTCGAAATTGCGGGTCTCCGCCAGATATTTGGCCGCGCCCAGCAGCATGGCGGTATGGCCGTCATGGCCGCAGGCGTGCATCTTGCCGGGGGTTTTGGAGGCATATTCAACCCCGGTCTGTTCGATGATCGGCAGCGCATCCATATCGGCGCGCAACCCGATGACACGGCCCGTGCTGTCCGTCCGGCCCCTGATGACCCCAACAACGCCAGTGCGGCCGATGCCCTCCACCACCTCGTCGCAGCCAAAGCCGCGCAGCAGTTCGGCCACCTTGCCCGCCGTGCGGTGCACTTCGAACAGCAGTTCCGGGTTTTCATGGAAATCACGCCGCCAGGCAGTGATTTCGGGCAGCAGTTCGGCAAATCGGTTCTTCGGGGGCATGGCGTTCCTCGTGTCCTGGCCGCGCGTGCGGACTTGGATGCCAGCCTGTTACAATCACCGCGCCGCTTCAACCCCGGCGTGTCGGGATTTGATCACAATGACGGGCCGGGTGCGATTTTGCTGCCGTCGGTGAAGCGGGTCAGCCGGAAACGGTGCAGATCGTGGCCGGTATCGTTCCCGGCCACCAGATCGGCGATGACGCGGCCGAAACCGGGGCCGATGCCGAAGCCATGGCCGCTCATCCCCGTTGCCAGCACCAGACCGGGCAGCGCCGCCACCCGGTCCACCACTGGCACCACATCAGGCATCGTGTCGATCATCCCGGCCCATGCTGCCTTGAGCTTCGGCGCCCCGAGATGCGGGAAGCAGGCGGCGAAGCTTTGGCAGACATCGGCAACAATCCGGGCCGAGGGTTCGGGGTTCAGCACGCGCATCCGTTCAAACGGGCTGGTTGCATCCGCCGCCCAGCGACGCGGAGTGCCCCAGGCATCGGGGTAATGCGAAGGTGCGGCGGGAAGGAACTTCGTGGAGCGGAAATCCTTTTTCAACACAGGCAGATAGAGGCCGAAGTTGCGAAAGGCATCCGGCCCGATGAAGAAGTCATGTGCCGCACCGGGGGCGAGCGTATAGCCGCCATCGGCACGTCGCCGAAAGGCAAAGGCATCATCCGCCGCATTGCCGGCAAAGACCTGCGGCAAGGGTTCGGTCGCCATCACGGTCGCCCGCACCGAAAGCTGCGGGATCGCCACGCCATGCGCGCGGGCAAACAGCGCCGACCAGGCGCCGCCCGCCAGAACCACCTGATCGCAGGCGATGCTGCCCTGTTCGGTGACAACGCCGGTGACGCGACCGCCCGCGATGTCCAGCGCCCGCACCGCGCAGTTTTCCACGATCACCGCGCCACGCGCCTGCGCGCCCTCGGCCAGCAGCGGCACCGCCACCCAGGGTTCGGCCCGCGCGTCGGAGGCGGTGAACAGCCCGCCCTTCCACGGCGTCGCCGCCCCTGCGATGCGTTCGGCCACCTGCCCCGCGCTCTGCATCTCGGTATCGACGCCAAAGCTGCGGGCCTCGGCGCGCCAGGCCTCGAACCCCGCCATCTCGGCTTCGGTCCGGGCGAGATACATCACGCCTTCCTGACGGAACCCCAGCGCCTCGCCAAATTCCTGCGACAGCGATTTCCAGTGGCGCAGCGATTCCATCATGATCGGCAATTCGCCGAAATCGCGGCCCTGCTGGCGGATCCAGCCCCAGTTACGGCTGGATTGTTCGCCCGCGATCCGGCCCTTTTCGCACAGCGTGACGCGCAGCCCGCGTTCGGCAAGGTTCCACGCGGTCATCACCCCGATGACGCCGCCGCCGATCACCACCACGTCGCAGGCGTCGGGCAGCGGGCCGGCAAAGCGGACCGGCGTTGCCTCGGAAATCGGGAATGGCATCATTGCGCCAGATCCTCGACCAGCGCCTGCATGAAGCGCCAGCCTGCCTCGAATTCGCTGACCTCCAGATATTCGTCGGGCTGATGAGCCTGCGCGATGTCGCCGGGGCCGCAGACCACGGCGGAATAGCCCTCGGCCTGGAACTGCCCGGCCTCGGTGCCGTAGCTGACAACCATGGTGCCGTTGTCGCCGGTCAGGCGCCGCACCAGCGCCTCGGCCGCGCCATTGGTTTCCGGGGTCAGCGCGGGCACCACGAAGATGCGGTCCAGCAGCACCGCCGCTTCGGGGCGCACGGCCTTCATCGCAGCCTCAACCCGCGCGCATTCAGCCTCGAACCGCGCGGCCCAGTCCTCGACGCTTTCACCCGGCACCACGCGGAATTCCATGACGAACCGGCAATCGGCGGCGGTGATGTTATGCGCCGTCCCGCCCGAGATCTGGCCGGAATGCAGCGTTGTGAAGGGCGGGCGGAACAGGCCCGCAATCTCGGTGACCGGCTTCGCCCGGTTCTCGTCATTGCGGTCATTCATCCACTGGATCAGCCGCGCAGCTTCCATGATGGCGCTGACACCCTCGGGCAGAAGCGAGGAATGCACCTCGAACCCCTTCACATGCACCCAGAAGCCGGTGCCGCCCTTGTGACCATTCACCAGTTTCATCCGCGACGGCTCGCCAATCACTGCCGCAGATGCGCGCGGCAGGGTGCGGGCCATTTCGGCGATCATCGGCGGCGCGCCGGTGCAGCCCAGTTCCTCGTCATAGGACAGCGCGAATTGCAGCGGCCGCTTCACCCCGCGCTGCACCGCCAGCGGCACGGCGGCCAGTGCCAGCGCGACGAAGCCCTTCATGTCGCAGGTGCCGCGCCCGTAAAGCCGCCCGTCCCGCTCGGTCACAGTCCAGGGGTCAGAGCTCCAGTCCTGTCCGTCAACCGGAACGACATCGCTGTGCCCCGAAAGGATGACGCCCCCCTCCACCGCCGGGCCCGCGCTGGCATAAAGCGCGGCCTTGTCGCCGGTTTCATTGTAGACGCGATGCGCTGCCACGCCCCAGGACGCCAGATAGCTTTCCACCCAGTCCACAAGGTCCAGGTTGCTTCCCCGGCTGACGGTCGGAAAGGCCACCAGCCGGTCCAGAATCTGACGTGGCGTAAGCTGCTCGGGCATCGCGATCTCCATTTTCCGGGGCGAGCCTGCCCAGTGCCCATGCAATTTGCAAGTGCCGTAGCGTCCATCGCAGGCAGAGCGCAAACTCTTGCCGTCAAAGTGATAGAACTGCCTTGCTAGGTGAAGAAAAATATCTGACACTCTGGTCAAAGATGGCGGCAAAATCCAAATGAGACCGTCCAAACAAGAATAAAAACAAAAACTTGGGGAGTTACATATGCCCGACGGGGCGGTGCCCGTACTTGAGGTTCGCGGCCTGAAAACCGTTTTCCACACCCGTGGTGGATCGGTTCACGCGGTCAATGATGTCAGCTTCCATCTGATGCCCGGCGAGCTTCTGGGCGTTGTTGGCGAAAGCGGTTCGGGGAAGTCGGTGACGATGATGTCGCTGATCGGCCTGCTGCCCTCGCCCCCGGCTGATGTGCAATCCGGTCAGGTGCTGCTCGGCGGTCAGGATCTGCTGAAAGCGACGCCGGAGGCCCTGCGCAAAGTGCGCGGCGCCCGCATCGGCTTCGTGTTTCAGGACCCGATGACCTCGCTCAACCCGGTGTTTACCGTGGGCAGTCAGATCATGGCGCCGCTGCGCAAGCACATGGGGCTGTCGAAGGCGCAGGCCGAAGTCCGCGCCGTGGAACTTCTGGAACTGGTGGGCATTCCCGATGCGCGGCGGCGGCTGAAAAGCTATCCGCATCAGTTTTCCGGCGGGATGCGGCAGCGCGTGATGATCGCCATTGCGCTGGCCTGCGACCCCGAGGTGCTGATCGCGGATGAACCGACGACGGCGTTGGATGTGACGATTCAGGCGCAGATCCTCGAACTGGTGAAAGAGCTGCGGCAGAAGCTGGGCATGGCGATTGTCTGGATCACCCATGACCTTGGCGTGGTGGCCGAAATCGCCGACCGGGTGATGGTGATGTATGGCGGTCAGGTGGTGGAACAGGCCCCGGTGAAAGAGCTGTTCCGCAACCCGCGCCACCCCTATACCCGTGCCCTGCTGAAGACGATCCCGAAGCTGGGCGGCCAGCGCGGCGAACGCTTGCAGGTGATCGAGGGGCAGCCGCCGATCCTTGGTTCCGCCCCAGCCGCCTGCCCGTTCCGCGCCCGCTGTGCCCATGCCTTCGCGCGCTGCGAGGCGGAAAACCCGGTCCGCCGCCCGGTGGATGGCCGCCCTGTCGGTCAGGGGCATGATGTGGCCTGCCATTGGTCGCCCGAAGGTGCAGAAGACCCGTCGCAGGAGGCTGCCCATGCGTGACACCACGACGCGCCCTCTGGTCGAGGTGCGCAATCTGAAAATGTATTTCCCGATCCACAGCGGTCTGATGCGCAAGCACACCGGCGATGTGAAGGCGGTGGATGACATCAGCTTTGACATCTATGAGGGCGAGACGCTGGGCCTTGTGGGCGAAAGTGGCTGCGGCAAGTCGACGGTTGGGCGAGCCCTGCTGAGGCTTTACGAACCCACCGCAGGACAGATCACCATTGCGGGCGACGATGTGGCGAGCCTGTCGCCCGAGGCGCTGCGCCGCAAGCGCCCCACCATGCAGATGGTGTTTCAGGACCCGCAGGCCAGTCTCAACCCGCGCATGACGGTGGCCGATATCATCGGCGAGCCGCTGGACGAACACAGCGGGCTGTCGAGTGCGGACAAGCTGGCGCGGATTTATGAGCTGATGGATGCCGTCGGCCTGAACCGCGCCTTCGCCAACCGCTATCCGCATGCCTTTTCCGGCGGTCAGCGGCAGCGGATCGGCATTGCCCGGGCCCTGGCGCTGAACCCCAAGTTCATCGTCTGCGACGAACCCATCGCGGCGCTGGATGTGTCGATCCAGGCGCAGGTGGTGAACCTGCTGGAGGATTTGCAGGACAGGCTGGGCCTGACCTATCTGTTCATCAGCCATGACCTGAGCATGGTGCGCCATATCGCCGACCGCGTGGCGGTGATGTATCTGGGCCAGATCGCCGAAATCTCGCCGGTGGACGCGCTTTATGCCCGGCCGCTGCACCCCTATGCCGAGGCGCTGCTGTCGGCTGTGCCTGAACCCGACCCGAGCCGCGAGGGCGCGCGCCAGCGCATCATCCTGAAGGGCGATGTGCCCTCGCCCGCCAACCCGCCGAAAGGCTGCAACTTCTGCACCCGCTGCCCGAAGGTGATGCCGGTCTGCCGCGAGGTGGAACCTCGGCTTCAGGAGGCGGCGCCCGACCGCCTGGTCGCCTGCCATCTTATTCATCCGATAGACGCCGCGAGAGCCGGGCAAACCGGCCAAGCCGGGGCACAAGAGCACAGCCAACAACAAGGAGTGTAACAATGAAAATGAAAGCCGCCCTGTTGGGCGCCGTCGCTCTGGCCGGGCTCGCCCCGGCCGCCTATGCAGAGCGTGGCGCCGACGGCCATGTGAATATCCTCTATTCCCAGGCGCCCTCGACGCTGAACCCCTATCTGTCCTCGGGGACCAAAGACATCGAGAACGCCTCGCTGGTGATCGAACCGCTGGCAGGCTACGACGAGAAGGGCGTCATGATCCCGCGTCTGGTGGACGAGATCCCGACCCTGGAAAACGGCGGCGTGGCCGAGGACCAGAAATCGATCACCTGGAAGATCAAGCCCGATCTGAAATGGTCCGACGGCTCGCCCGTGACTGCGGATGACGTGGTGTTCACCGCCGAATACTGCATGCATCCCGAAGGTGGCTGCGCCCAGCTTGCCAAGTTCGAGGGCGTGGAAAAGGTGGAAGCGGTCGATCCGCAGACCGTGAAGATCAGCTTCAAGGAAGCGAAGCCCAACCCCTATCTGGCTTTCGTGGGTTCGACGACGCCGGTGCTTCAGAAGGCGCAGTTCGCCAATTGCCTTGGCGCTGCCGCCTCGACCTGTACCGAACAGAACTTTGGCCCCATCGGCACCGGCCCGTTCCGGGTGGTCGAGTTCAAGACCAATGACGTGATCCAGCTGGAAGCCAACCCGGAATACCGTGACCCGGCCAAGCCCGCTTTCGCCACCGTGACGGTGAAGGGTGGCGGCGATGCCGCCTCGGCCGCGCGCGCCGTGATGGAAACCGGCGAATTCGACTATGCCTGGAACACCCAGATCCCGCCGGAACTGCAACAGGCGATGGAACAGGGCGGCAAGGGCGAATTCGTCAGCGGCTTCGGCACGCTGGTCGAACGGATCGAGATGAACATGACCGATCCCTCGCCCGATCTGCCGGAGGGCGAACGCTCCACCGCCAAGCACCCGCACCCGATCCTGTCGGATCTGAAGGTGCGTCAGGCCCTGTCGATGGCGATCGACCGCAACCTGCTGGTGGAAATCGGCTATGGCAATGCCGGTCGTCCGACCTGCAATCTGGTGCCCGCACCGGAAATGTATGCCTCGACCGATAACACCGGCTGTCTGACGCAGGACATCGAAGGCGCCAAGAAGCTGCTGGACGAGGCCGGCTGGACCGACAGCGACGGCGACGGCATCCGCGACAAGGACGGCAAGAAGTTCAGCCTGCTGTATCAGACCTCGGTCAACCCGGTGCGGCAGGACTTCCAGGCGCTGATCAAGGGCTGGTGGAACGAAATCGGCATCGAGGTCGAACTGAAGGCCGTGGACGGTTCGGTGTTCTTCGGCGGCGACGCCGGTTCGCCCGACACGTTCCAGAAGTTCTATGCCGATGTCGAGATGTACGCCAACAACTTCGACGGCACCGACCCGGAGGCCTATCTGGCGGAACATACCTGCGCCAAGGCCCCGCGCCCGGATACCCAGTGGCAGGGCGAGAACATCAACCGCTACTGCGACCCGGCCTATGACGCCATGATCGCGGAGCTGGGCAAAACCGGCGATCTCGAAAAGCGCGCCGAGCTTGCGAAGAAGCTGAACGACATGCTGACCAAGGAAAGCATGACCATCGTGCCGCTGGTGGATCGTGGCCGTCTGTCGGCGCGGTCGAAAACCCTGGGCGGTGTCGTGCTGAACACATGGGATTCCGAACTGTGGAATGCCTCGGACTGGTATCGCATGAAGTGATGCGGGCCTGAGCCCCGGCTCTGATCCCGGCCGGTGCGGCAACCGCACCGGCCCCCTTCCCGACAAGACCAGGAGGCCAAGACCCATGACCCGAGGTGTCGTGCCATGCTGACATTCACGATCCGCCGCCTGTTGCTGGCCATCCCGACCCTTCTGTTCATCAGTCTCGTGATCTTCCTGCTGCTGGAGCTCGCCCCCGGCGACCCGATGTCGGAAGTGCCACTGACCGTTCCGCCCGAGGTGAAGCAGAAGATGCGCGAGGCGCTTGGCGCCGACCAGCCGATGTTCTTCCGCTATATGCTGTGGCTGAAACAATTCTTCGTCATCGAACCGCTGCACATCCTTGGCGCCATCACCGGCTATGACCTGGCGGGTGACGCGCAGCGCATCATCTCGTGGCAAAGCCGCAGCCCGGTGGCCGACATCATCGCGCAGCGCATCCCGCAGACGCTGACCGTGATCGGCGCGGCCTATCTGATCGGCGTGCTGATCGCCCTGCCCATCGGCATTTATTCCGCCTATCGGCAATACAGCTGGTTCGACCAGCTTGGCACCTTCATCTCGATGATCGGGTTTTCGGTGCCGACCTTCTTTACCGGCGTCCTGCTCATCGTGATCTTTTCGGTGAAGCTGGGCTGGTTCCCCTCGATCTACGACACCACGTTGCGGGTGACGGACTGGGCCAGCTTCGGCAAGCAGGTCAAGCAGATGGTGCTGCCGGTCTCGGTGCTGGCGCTTTACAACGCGGCGCAGATCAGCCGCTACATGCGGTCCTCGATGCTCGACAATCTGGGGCAGGATTATGTGCGCACCGCGCGGTCGGTCGGCATGACCGAGCGGGTGGTGGTGCTGCGCGACGTGCTGCGCAATTCCATGATCCCGGTGGTCACGGTGATCGCGCTTGGCATCCCGACCATCTTCGGCGGCGCCATCATCACCGAACAGGTGTTCAAGGTGAATGGCCTCGGCCAGCTGCTGATTTCTGCCATCCACGGCAATGACCTGCCAATGGTACAGACGCTGACCTTCATCTTCGCCATCCTGATCGTGCTGTTCAACCTGATCGCCGATATCCTTTATGGCATCCTGGACCCGAGAATCCGCTATGACTGAAACCGCTGCCTCCCCCGCCGCGCTGAAACCGCCGCGCAGCCAGTGGCGTGATGTCTGGGATCAGTTCCGCACCCACAAGGGTGCGCTTCTCGGGCTGATCGTGCTGGTGTCTCTTGTGCTGTTCGTCACCATCGGGCCGTTCTTCCGCGATGCGCCCGATCTGACCATCGCGCAGCAGATCAAGCTCCGCAACAAACCGCCAAGCTGGGAATTTCCCTTCGGCACCGACCAGTTGGGCCGCGACATGCTGCTGCGCATGATGGAGGGCGGCAAAGTCTCGATCTCGGTCGGGCTGGTCGCCATGCTCATCTCGATCACGCTGGGATCGACCGTCGGCGTGCTGGCGGGCTATTTCAAGCGTCTGGACGGGCCGCTGATGCGGATGACCGATCTGTTCCTTGCCCTGCCCCTGCTGCCTTTGCTGCTGGTCATGGTGATGCTGTTCCGCGAAAAGCTCGCGGGCGCATTGGGGCCGGAGGCGGGCACCTTCCTGCTGATCGTCTCGGCCATTGGCGTGACAAGCTGGATGCAGGCGGCGCGCATCGTGCGGGGCGAGGTTCTGGCGCTGAAGGAACGCGAATTCGTGCTGGCCGCCCGGTCCATCGGCACGCCGCCGCGCCGGGTGATCCTGCGCCATGTGCTGCCCAATGTGATGTCACCCATCATGGTGGCCGCGACCCTGGGCATCGCCAGCGCCATCATCACCGAAAGCGCGCTGAGCTTTCTGGGCCTCGGCTTCCCGCCGGATTTCCCGACCTGGGGGCGGCTTCTGTATGACGGGGTGGAGCAGATGCAGCTGTTCCCCGCCCGCGTGATCTGGCCCGGCCTTGCCATTTCACTGACGGTGCTGAGTGTGAACTACATCGGCGACGGGCTGCGAGACGCGCTGGATCCGCGGATCCGCGGGCGCTGAAACAACAGCCGGGGGCCTCGTGCCCCCGGTTCGCATTTCCAGTCAGTGCATCGCTTGCCGGATACGGCGGATCATCAGCCAGACCCCCAGTATGACCGGCAGCACCAGAAGCGCGGTCAGCATCTCTTTCGGCAGATGCACCAGCTTGCCAAGCGGATACAGCAGATAAGAGGCAAGGCTGACGGCGTAATAGCTGATCGCCACCACAGACAACCCTTCGACCGTATGTTGCAGCCGCAGTTGCAGATCGGCGCGGCGGTCCATGCTTTCCAGCAGACGCTGGTTCTGGGCGCTGCGGTCCACATCGACACGGGTGCGCAGCAGTTCGGCGGCACGGGCCGTCCGTTCCGACATGGTGGCCAGTCGCGTCTCGGTCGATTTCACCGTACGCATCGCCGGATCATAGCGGCGCATCATAAACTCACCAAAGGTCTGCCGCCCATCCAGCCGGGTTTCACGCAGCACCGCGATGCGTTGCGATACGATGGCCTCATAAGCCCCTGTCGCGCCGAAGCGGAAGGAATAGCGCACGGCAAGCGATTCCAGCTCGGCCGAGATCGACAGCAGATCATGCAGCACCGCCTCCGGCCCCCGATCCATCGCGTCGAGGCTGGTGACCAGCGCCGACAACCGCGGATCCAGCGCATTCAGCCGTGATGACAGTTCGCGCCCCCGGCTGAGGCCCAGCATCGACATGGCGCGGTAGGTTTCAATCTCGCACAGGCGCTGCACGATCCGGCCCACGCGCCGCGTGCCGACGCCCGGCGCCACGAAAACCGCAAAGCGCATGTGTCCCGCCGCGTCGATGCGGAAATCGCCCGCGATGATCGCCGCGCCATCGACCACGCGTGACACCGCCAGGCTTTCCGAAACAAACCAGTCGTCGATCCGGGCCAGAATCTCTTCCTCGGTTTCCGGCATCGGTTCGACCCGGATCAGGAGCGAGGCAAGCCGCTTGCCCGGCGCCGCCGCCAGCCATTCTGTCGGAAAGACCTTGGCCTCCACCGCATCGAACGGGCGCTCTGACAGGCCCGGAGTAAAGGCGGAATAGGTGACGAACTCGGTATGGCTTTCCCATTTCAGCGTCGCACGCCCGATCTCGCCCGAGAAATGCGTGGCATCGGGCTGCGGATGGGCCGAGCCATGCCGGTCCAGCAGCGCCAGAAGATGCGCACGGTCGGCATTCCGGTCGCGGTTATGGGCGTCCACCGGCTCCTTGATCGCCACATAGGCGGCCATGCAGGGCACCTCCAGCGACGGGAAGGGCCGGGCATGAAGTTCGTTCACCAGCGGATAGCGCAGGGGATGGTCGGGGATCTTGGGCATTTTCGGTCTCGGGCTTTTGCCCCTTGATGGGTCGGTCGCCCCCGGATTTGGAAGCGGAATCGAGGCATACCCGCGTATGCATCGCCCCTGTTGCTGAAATGCAAAAGGCCCCGGTGGTGCCGGGGCCTTTCATCATGTCGCGGCGATCACTCGATCATCGGCAGCAGGGCGTCGATGCTCTTTTTTGCGTCACCGTAGAACATGCGCGTGTTCTCTTTGTAGAACAGCGGGTTTTCGATGCCGGAATAGCCGGTGCCCTGCCCGCGCTTCGACACGAAGACCTGTTTCGCCTTCCAGCATTCCAGCACCGGCATGCCGGCGATGGGGCTGTTGGGGTCTTCCTGCGCGGCCGGGTTCACGATGTCGTTCGAGCCGATGACGATGGCAACATCCGTTTCGGGGAAGTCCTCGTTGATCTCGTCCATCTCCAGCACGATGTCATAGGGCACCTTCGCCTCGGCCAAGAGCACGTTCATATGCCCTGGCAGACGGCCCGCCACCGGGTGAATGGCGAAGCGGACGTTCTTGCCCTTGGCGCGCAGCTTGCGGGTCAGTTCGCTGACCGATTGCTGTGCCTGTGCCACCGCCATCCCGTAGCCCGGAATGATGATGACAGAGTCAGCGTCGTTCAGCGCCGCCGCCACGCCTTCGGCGTCAATGGCGATCTGTTCGCCCGTGACTTCCATCGCCGGGCCGGTCGTGCCACCGAAGCCGCCGAGGATCACGCTGACGAACGAACGGTTCATCGCCTTGCACATGATGTAGCTGAGGATGGCACCGGAAGAGCCCACCAGCGCGCCCACCACGATCAGGAGGTCATTCGACAGCGAGAAGCCGATGGCCGCCGCCGCCCAGCCGGAATAGCTGTTCAGCATCGACACCACGACCGGCATGTCGGCACCGCCGATGCCCATGATCAGGTGGTAGCCGATGAAGAAGGCCGCCAGCGTCATCACGATCAGCGCCAGCGTCGAGCCCGATTGCAGATAGACCAGCAGCAGCGCCAGCGACAGCACCGCCGCACCTGCGTTCAGCATGTGACCGCCCGGCAGTTTCTTGGCCTTGCCGTCCACACGCCCCGCCAGCTTGCCGAAGGCGATGACCGAGCCGGTGAAGGTGACCGCCCCGATGAACACGCCGAGGAAGGTCTCGACCCGAAGGATCGACACTTCGACCGGCGTCTTGTGCGCCACCACGGCGGCAAAGCCGTGCAGCGCGGCGCGGGCCGCTTCGTCCATGCCTGCCACGCGGGCAAGTTCGATATGAGTGTTGTACCCGATGAACACCGCCGCCAGACCGACGAGGCTGTGCATCGCCGCCACCAGTTGCGGCATTTCGGTCATCTGCACGCGCTTGGCGACGACCCAGCCGATCGCGCCGCCCGCTGCCACCATGACAACCGAGATCAGCCAGTTGCCCGCACCGGGACCGACCAGCGTGGCCGCCACGGCCAGCGCCATGCCGACAATGCCATACCACACCGCGCGCTTGGCGCTTTCCTGCCCCGAAAGGCCGCCCAGCGACTGAATGAACAGAACTGCCGCAACGACATAGGCGGCCGTGGTGAATCCGTATTCCATTTCCCGGCCTCCCCCTTACGACTTCTGGAACATGGCGAGCATCCGCCGGGTGACCATGAAACCACCGAAGATGTTGATCCCGGCCATGAAGACCGAGGCCGCTGCGAGAATGACGACCAGCCAGTTGCCCGAGCCGATCTGCATCAGCGCGCCCAGAATGATGATCGACGAAATCGCATTGGTCACCGCCATCAGCGGCGTGTGCAGGCTGTGGCTGACGTTCCAGATGACCTGAACGCCGACATAGACCGACAGCACGAAGACGATTAAGTGCGCCATGAAGCTTGCGGGCGCGAACAACCCCGCCAGCAGGATCAGCCCGCCGCCGATGGCCAGCATCAGCACCTGATCACGGGTCTGTTTCCTGAAGGCCGCGGCTTCCTGCGCGCGTTTTTCCTCGGGCGTCAGCTCCTTCGCCTTTTCCTTCGGCTTCTGCGCGGCGATGGCCTGCACCTTCGGCGGCGGCGGCGGATAGGTTATGGCACCGTCTTTGGTCACCGTCGCGCCGCGGATCACGTCATCTTCCATGTTGTGATCGACCACACCGTCTTTCTTCGGTGTAAGATCGGACATCATGTGACGGATATTGTTGGCATAAAGCGTCGAGGCCTGTGCCGCCATCCGGCTGGGGAAATCGGTATAGCCGACGATGGTCACACCGTTTTCGGTGACGATCTTTTCGTCCGGCACCGTCAGGTCGCAGTTGCCACCGCGCTCGGCCGCAAGGTCGACGATGACCGAGCCCGGCTTCATCATCTGCACCATATCCTCGGTCCACAGTTTCGGCGCGGGCCGACCGGGGATGAGGGCGGTGGTGATGACGATGTCGATGTCGGGCGCCAGTTCGCGGAACTTCTTCAGCTGCGCTTCGCGGAACTCCGGGCTGGACGGGGCGGCATAACCGCCGGTCGCCGCGCCATCGGTCTGCGCTTCACTGAAGTCGAGGTAGACGAACTCCGCACCCATCGATTCGATCTGCTCGGCCACTTCGGGACGCACGTCGAAGGCGAGCGTGATGGCGCCCAGCGAGGTCGAGGTGCCGATGGCCGCAAGACCTGCCACACCGGCGCCGACGATCAGCACCTTGGCCGGGGGCACCTTGCCCGCTGCCGTCACCTGACCGGTGAAGAAACGGCCAAAGTTGTTGCCCGCCTCGATCACCGCGCGATAGCCCGCGATATTGGCCATCGACGACAGCGCGTCCATCTTCTGCGCCCGGCTGATGCGCGGCACCATGTCCATGGCGACGACCGTGGCGCCGCGTTCCTTCGCGGCCTCCAGCAGTTCGGGGTTCTGGGCAGGCCAGAAGAAGCTGATCAGAGTCTGCCCCTGCCGCAGCATGGCGACCTCGGAAGGCTCCGGCCCGCGCACCTTCACCACCACATCGGCGGCGGCATAAAGCTCTGCCGCAGTGGTGACGATCTCGACCCCGGCGGTGCGGTACGCCGCGTCCGAAAAGCCAGCCTTGGCCCCGGCGCCCGCTTCCAGAACACAGATATGCCCCAGTTTCTGCAACTGCACAGCCGAGTCGGGTGTCAGCGCCACCCGGTTCTCGCCTTCGAATATCTCTCTCGGTGCCCCGATCTTCACTGTTTCTCCCCCGTTCGATGGCGCGTTTCAGCGCGTCAGGTTTCTAGTCGATAATCGCCGCGCAAGAAAATTTCAAAAAGAAAGTTCTGCTCTGCGGCAAAATTGCGTCGCTACGCTGCGGCATATCATATCCATCGCCGCACCTGCGCGGTCCAAAGGTCGTAAGCCGCGCCAAACCGTTGCCGCAGCACCCCCTCCTCCGGCAGGATGAAACGGTGCTGGATCACCGCCATGAACACCAGCAGTACCGGCAGTGCGAGCGGCACATCCCACCACAGAATCGCCGCTGCCAGAATCAGCGCATCGCCGAGATAGATCGGATTGCGTGACAGGCGGAACACGCCCCTCGTTACCAGCGCCTGCGGAACGCGGCGCGGAATGACCGTCGTGCGCCCGCCCCACATCTGCATCGCCGCAGCCAGCATCAGCGCCAGACCAAGCCCCGCCAGCACGGGGGCGACGACCGCCCCGGCCGTACCGAAGCCCGCGAAAGGAACAACCCGGTCCATCACCCAGACGAGGGCAATGGCACATGCAAGCCAGAGCGGCGGCCAGTCCAGCGACAGCAAGGC
Source organism: Gemmobacter nanjingensis (assembly GCF_014652195.1). Lineage (NCBI taxonomy): Bacteria > Pseudomonadati > Pseudomonadota > Alphaproteobacteria > Rhodobacterales > Paracoccaceae > Gemmobacter > Gemmobacter nanjingensis. The sequence continues at coordinate 198,899 of NZ_BMYI01000002.1, read as the reverse complement.
GCGTCCCTCACGTTAGGTCAATACCGGCTTATTCCCGCTCATTTACGACTTTGCAACCCTGTTTGGTCCTGCGTATGGCTATGACAAGGAAAGGTTGCCGCCGCCCCATAAGTTTTAAACTTGAAATTTATGACTTTCAGGATAGAGATATAAGTTGTCGCCCCTCGCCCGACACGCCAATCTGGTGCAAAGGCCGTGCGCGTGACTCCCGGCCGCTGACTGCAAGGATCAAGATGACCCGCGATTTCGCTGATACCCGCGCCCTGTTCGATCTGCCCGAAGGGGTGATCTATCTTGACGGAAATTCGCTGGGACCGCTGCCGAAAGCCGCCGCCGCCCGCGTTGCCCGCACCGTGACCGAGGAATGGGGACAAATGCTGATCACCGGCTGGAACAAGGCCGGATGGATGGAACAGCCCTCGAAGACCGGCGACCGGATCGGACGGCTGATCGGCGCCGAGCCTGGCCATGTGGTGATGGGCGACACGCTGTCGATCAAGGTCTATCAGGCGCTGGCCTCGGCGCTGGAGATGAACCCGACGCGGCGGGTGATCCTGTCGGATACCGGCAATTTCCCCTCCGATCTTTACATGGCCGAGGGGCTGTGCCGCACGCTGGGCCCGGATTACAACCTGAAAACCGTGGCGCCGGAACAGGTGCTGGAGGCGCTGGACGACACGGTTGCAGTGATGATGATCACCGAAGTCGATTACCGCACCGGCCGCCGGCATGACATGGCGGCGCTGACGGCGCGGGCGCATGAGGTGGGCGCGCTCGCGGTCTGGGATCTGGCGCATAGCGCGGGGGCGCTTCCGGTCGAGGTGGCAAAGGGCGGCGCCGATTTCGCGGTGGGCTGCACCTATAAATACCTGAACTCCGGCCCCGGCGGCCCGGCCTTCATTTATGTCGCGCCACGCCACGCGGAAACCGCGCGCCCGGCCCTGTCCGGCTGGCTGGGGCATGAGGCGCCTTTTGCCTTTGACCTGGACTATCGCCCCGGCCGCGGGATCGAGCGCATGCGCGTCGGCACCCCGCCGGTGCTGCAACTCGCCGCGCTCGACGCCTCGCTCGACATCTGGGACAAGGTGGAAATGGCGGACATCCGTGACGCCTCGCTGGCCCTGACCGACCGCTTCATCGCGGGGGTGGAAACCGCCTGCCCCGGCCTGGAACTCGCCACGCCGCGCGATCATGCGATGCGCGGCAGCCAGGTCAGCTTCCGCCACCCGGAAGGCTATGCCATCATGCAGGCGCTCATCGCGCGCGGCGTCATCGGTGATTTCCGCGCCCCAGACATCCTGCGTTTCGGCTTCACGCCCCTGTTCATCAATGCGGAAGATGTGGACAAGGCGGTCGCCATCATCAAGGATGTAATGGACGGCGCCCTGTGGGACCGCCCCGAATACAAGACCCGCGCCCGCGTGACCTGACCCATAAAGAAACCCGCCCCGTGCTTTACCTTGGTCGAAATATCCCCGCCGGAGGCTCCCGGCCCAACCGGAGGCGCCTCCGGCGGGAGTATTTTGCCAAGGAGCAGGTGCAGAGCGTGCCGCCCCTGTGCCGGCCGGCGGGATGGGTTTGTCTGTGGCGGCGGATCGGTAAGGTTTCGGTACTGAACCGGCAGGTGTGCGGCTGACCGCCGCCCTGCCCTTTCAGACACCGGAGTTTCCCATGACCACCTACGATCCCGCCCGCGACGGCGCGCAGATGTCTTTCGACGGCCGCATGTCCTATGGCGATTACCTGCATATCGACACGATCCTGAACGCCCAGCAATTGCTGACCGGCGCGCATGACGAGATGCTGTTCATCATCCAGCACCAGACATCCGAGCTGTGGATGCGGCTGGCGCTGCACGAGCTGGATGCCGCGCGCCGTGCAATTGCGGCGGACGAGGCGCGCTCTGCCTTCAAGATGCTGACCCGCGTGGCGCGGATCTTCGAGCAGCTCAATTCCGCATGGGATGTGCTGCGCACCATGACGCCCAGCGAATATACCCGCTTCCGTGACGGGCTGGGGCAAAGCTCGGGCTTCCAGTCCTGGCAATACCGGCTGATCGAATATGCGGTGGGCAACCGCAACCTGGCCATGCTGCGCCCCCATGCGCATCGTCCCGACCTGACGGCGAAGCTGGAGGCGGAACTTGGCCGCCCCTCGCTTTACGACGAGGCGCTGCGGCTGCTGGCGCGGAAGGGTCTGCCGGTGCCGGAGGCCGTGCTGGCCCGCGACCTGCGAGCGCCCTGGGTGGCCGATCCGGGGGTGCAGGCGGCTTGGGAGATCGTTTACCGCGATCCGCAGGCACATTGGGAAGCCTATGAAATGGCCGAGAAACTGGTGGATTTCGAGGATTATTTCCGGCGCTGGCGGTTCAACCATGTCACCACGGTCGAACGTGTCATCGGCTTCAAGCGCGGCACCGGCGGCACGGCGGGCGTGAGCTATCTGCGCCGCATGCTGGAAGTCGAACTGTTTCCCGAATTGTGGCACTTGCGCACGGCTCTGTGAACAATCCGTGATGGACCAAGACGGAACCCTGCAATATCTGTGGGAATTGTGTATCGGGTAAACGGGTTCCGTCCGTTCGGATTCGCTGGGAGAAATTGATGCTGCGTAATGTTCTGGCTCTGGTTCTTGGCGGGATGCTTGTGGGCTCCCTCGGGGCTTGCGTCCAGCCTGCCGTCACCGAGGCGACCAAGTCGCCCGAGCCGCCCGCGCCGGTGGTGAAACAGCCTGTTCCCGAAGATTTCGTGAACAGCTATGTCGCGCGTCAGGACGGCCCCTTCACCATCCCCGCCGTGCCGGAAGAAAAGATCCCGCCGCAGTTCAAGCGGCAGCTGGTGGATTTCCCGACCAATGATCCGGTCGGGACGATCATCATCAACCCGACGAACAAGACGCTGCATCTGGTGACCGCGCCGGGTAAGGCGATGCGCTATGGCATCGCGGTCGGCGCTGACGGCTTCCAGTGGGCGGGTGAGGCTCTGGTGACCAACCGCAAGCACTGGCCCACCTGGACGCCGCCGAAGGAGATGATCGAGCGCAAGCCGCAGCTTGAGAAGTGGAAAGACGGCCAGCCGGGCGGTCCGACCAACCCGCTGGGCGCCCGTGCATTGTATCTGACGACCAATGGCGTCGATTACGGTTTCCGCATCCATGGCACGCCGGAATGGAAGTCGATCGGGCGCAACGCCTCGTCGGGCTGTTTCCGCATGATCAACCAAGATGTGATCGACCTCTATGACCGCGTGCCGAACGGGGTGAAGGTGGTTGTGCTGAATGCCGATGGCTCGCGTCCCGCCGCGCTGAAGCTGCCGCCGCCGCAACCCAAGAAAGCTTCGGTCAAGCCGAAGCAGACGCCGAAACCCGCCGATGCGCCGGTTCCAGCCAAAGCGCCGGGCGCGCCTGCGCCGGGTTTCCCCACCATGACGGCACCTGCTCTGAACCCGCCCGCTCTGGGCGGCGTGCCTGCCGCGCTGGTGGCACCGGCCCAGCCCGCCGCCCCGGCGCCGGAAGCTGCCGCCGTGACCGTGACCCCGCCTGCGGCCGAACCGGCCACCCCCGAGGCTCCGGCCCCTGCCGCAACCTGCGTGCCCACGGCGGAAAAGCCCTGCCCCTGAGGCCGATTGGTGCATCTAATGACAAAGGCGCGGCTTTTGCCGCGCCTTTTGCTTTGCAGGTTGCCGCTTTCGGGATCAGGCGGAGCGAACCGCTGCCGCGCCCTGCCCGGCCCATTCCGCCGCCGCCCGCCCGAAGGCCGCGAACAGCGGCCGCGAGACCGGATCAGCCACCGCATTCCATTCCGGGTGCCATTGCACCGAAAGCGTGAAGCCCGGCGCGTCTTTCACATAAAGCGCCTCGGGTGTGCCGTCGGGGGCCTGCCCGTCGATGACAATGCGCGGACCGGGCCGGTTGATCCCCTGCCCGTGCAGTGTGTTGGTCATCACCTCTTCGGCCCCCATCAGCCGCGCAAATACCCCGCCGGGGGTAAAGCGCACCGGATGGCGCAAGGCGAACTTCTCCTCCAGCGATCCATCGGGTGGCATGCGGTGGTTCATGCGCCCCGGCAGATCGCGGATTTCGGGGTAGAGCGTGCCGCCCATGGCCACGTTCACTTCCTGAAAGCCGCGACAGATGCCAAGGAAGGGCTGCCCCCGGTCCACACAGGCACGGATCAGCGGCAGCGTGATCGCATCGCGCGCGCGTTCAAACGTGCCATGGGCGGGGGTTTCCGCCTCGCCATATTCGCTGGGATGCACGTTCGGCCGCCCGCCGGTCAGCAGGAAGCCGTCGCAAAGCGCCAGAAGTTCGTCAACGCTGACCAGCCGGGGGTCCGAAGGGATGATCAGTGGCACGCAGCCCGCCACCTGCGCCACCGCCTCGGAGTTCATCGTGCCCCCGGCATGAACCGGATAGCTTTCGTTCAGCAGGCTCATGTTCCCGATGATCCCCACGACGGGGCGGCGGCTGGCGGCGTGAACTGACATGGTCTGAGCGCATTTCCCTGTGTTTCGCCAAGTCTAGGCCCGCAGCCCGCGGTTTTGAAGCGTGAAACCCGGCTGTTTCGGTGCATGGGTGCAGAACTCGCCGTCATTCCGCGCAGGCTGCCCCGGCTTTGCCCGCCGGACAGGCCGGAAATAATGCCGCTCCAGAGCCGGAAATTGCCCCTTTGCCCCCCGTTCGGGGGATGGCCCGGCAACGGGTCCGGCCTTTAGAAGCAACAGACCCGGAAGGGACACCCCATTGTTCCGACAGAAATTTGTGGAGAGTGCGCATGGCAAAGACCATCGAAAAGGTGAAAACCTGGTTCAACAACACCAAGGATCTCGACCTGCTGGCCTTCGACGCCACAACCTTGTCCAACGGCAAGGTGATGGTGGCCTTCGGGGGTTCGGCGCTGATTGATTCAGGCATCTATGCCAATTCGGTGGTCTATACGGCCACGCTGAACCTCAGGACCGACAAGCTTGGCCCGATCACCACCGCCTCGGTCGCCACCACGCCCGGCGGCTTCGCCCCGATCAGCACATTTCAATATGTGGATCTGATCGCGGGGACCAAGGGCCGCGCATTGCTGACGGGGATGTTCTACAACAACCGCATCGACGGCGACGACCATAACTGGTCGCTGGCCGCACAGGGCTATCGCGGAACGGCGCCGGTTGGCGGCACCCGGCTGGAGCCGCATTCGGTGACGCCCGGCCAGCCCGGGATCAACCCGGCGACCGACTGGTCGGGGGTCCGGCTGAAGGATGGCAGCTATGCCGTTTTCCACACTCAGCCCGGCGCCAGCGCCGCCGACATCTCGACCGGCATCCTGATGACCAAATTCAAGGCCAGTGGCGCGCCCTCGGGCAAGGCCAAGGTGGTGGTCGAGGATCATTCGGTCGGCATCAGCCCCTGGGCGATCGAGGCAAGTCCGGTCGCCCCTTCGGCGGTGGTGCTGGGGAACGGGCGCATCGGGGTCTTCTACAAGGAGGTCGGGGGCGAGACGATCAACGGCATCACCTATACCGACAAGCAGATCACCTATCAGCAGATCACCGCGAGCGGCAAACGTGTGGGCAAGGCCATTGCCATAGACGACACGCTGGGCGCGGGAACCCTGCGCCCCGAGGCGGTGGCGCTGGACAATGGCCGCGCGGTGGTGACGTGGTATGACTCTGCCGATGGAGGGGCGCACAAGGCACGGATCGTCGGTGCCAATGGCAAAGTGGCCAGCAAGACCATCACCCTGAACGAGGACGGCCACGACAGCTGGACCGACCTGAAGGTCATCGCGCTGGCGAAAAACACCTTCGCGCTCAGTTGGTTCGACAGCGACAACAGGCTGTGGCTGGGGCAGGTGTTCGACGGCGACGGCGCAGCCCGCACCGGGCGCTTTCTGCTGACCGACAATGGCGCCGATCTTTCGGTCGTGGAGGGCGAAAAGAACGATGGCGGCATTATCCGTCAGGGTAAGGGGTTTCTTGGCTGGACCATCGGACGGGAAACCGAACTGACGAAGGAACACCTGGACGGTCAGGCCTTCAGCCTGATCTCGACGCAGGGCGCCGAGCGCAATGGCAACGGGCGCGGCAATACCCTGAACGGCACCACGAAGGACGACATGCTGGACGGGCGTGGCGGCAAGGACAAGCTGGACGGGCGCGCGGGCAATGATCTGCTGACCGGCGGGAGTGGGAATGACCGGCTCAAGGGCGGCTCCGGGTTCGACTGGCTGGAAGGCGGCTCGGGCAATGACACGCTCGACGGCGGCAGCGGCACCGATGTGCTCTATGGCGGTGCGGGGCGCGACCGCGTGCTGGGCGGAACCGGGAACGACCGGATCCATGGCTGCGCGGGGGCAGATACGCTGACGGGTGGCGCCGGGGCCGACCATTTCATCTTCACCGCGCGCAGAGAGAGCTTCCGGTTCGTCTTTGACGAAGGCGGCGACACGATCACCGATTTCCGGCCCGGTCAGGGCGACAAGCTGATGTTTTCGGGCTTCGGCGGCGCCAATCCGTTCAATCCGCTGCCCAACGGGACTGCCGCCAGGCCCACCGAGATCGGGTTCTATTTCAACACGAAAACCCATGTGCTGAGCTACGACCCGGATGGCTCGGGCACGCTTTATGAACGGCAGACCGTCGCCAAACTGGTCGGCGTCAATTCTCTGGGCTGGGATGATATGATCCTGCTGCCCTGAATCCTGCTGCGCGGAGCGGCAATCACAGCGCCTTGCGGAAAAACACGCGGGAAAAGCCCTGATCGACCCGCCGCCCCGTCTCGGTATAGCCGAGGCGGGGGTAAAGCCGCAGCGCACCCGCCATCGCCGCATTGGTGTAAAGCGTGACGGCGGGCAGCCCCGCCGCCCGCGCCTCGGCCTCGCACAGGGCGACCAGCCGGGCGCCAAGACCGCGGCCCTGCGCCTCTGGCACCACCGCCAACACGTCGAGAAGCATGGCCCCGTCTTCGGGCCAGCAGGCCATGACAGCGCCCTCGTCCAGCAGCCAGACCTGACCCGCCGCGATCAGCGCCGCATAATCGGCATCCATCGGCGCCGGACGGCGACCGATCAGCGGCACATAAGGCGCAAAGGCGGCCTCGACCACCGTCTGCACCTGCGCCAGATCGGCGGGCATGGCGCGGCGCGCGGTCATGCGCCAGCCGCCCCGGCCACCGCATGCGCCGCCGCCGTCAGCGCGCCCGGCCCATGCGGGATGTCCAGCGCGATCATGCCGGCCTCCATCGCCGCCAGTACGCCCAGCGTCATATGGGCATTCACATGGCCCATATGCGCCACCCGCAGAAAGCCGTGATAGGCGGGCTCCGACGGCAAGGCCATGCCCAGACCGATGCCCAGCGTGACCCCCGCACGTTGCTCCAGCCAGTCGCGCAGGCGGCTGGCATTCGGCGCCGGGCCAATCCGGGCCGCTGTCACCGAATGGCCGCGAGACGCCGGATCCGCCACGTTCAGCGCAATCTCGGGCTGCCCCGCGCCCCAGGCATCGAACGCCGCCCAGACGGTGCGGGCAAGCGCGGCATGCCGCGCCCAGACCGCCTCCAGCCCCTCCTCGGCGATCATGTTCAGGCTTTCGCGCAGACCGAACAGGTGATGCGTCGGGGCGGTGCCCGCCCAGTGCTGCCAGAACTCGGTCGCGGTCGCGCGGGGCGTCCAGTTCCAGTAGGGCGTGCGCAGGTCGCTGGTCTTGCAACGCTCCATCGCGCGGTCGGAAAACCACAAAATCCCCAGCCCCGGCGGCACCATAAGCCCCTTCTGGCTGGCCGCTACCACCACATCCACGCCCCAGTCATCCATGAAGAACGCATCGCAGCCCATCGAGGCGATGCAATCCACCGCCAGCAAGGCCGGATGGCCCGCAGCGTCGATGGCGCGGCGGATGGCGGGGATGTCATTCTTCACCGAACTGGCGGTATCGACATGAGTGACCAGAACCGCCTTGATCCCATGCGCGGTATCGGCCCGCAGCGCTGCCTCGATCCGGGCGGGATCGGCGGGGGCGGCCTTGCCGAAATCCAGAAGTTCGGCCTGCACGCCCTGCGCCGTGGCACTTTCCGCCCAGCCGATGCCGAACCTTCCCGTTGCCACGACCAGCGCCCGGTCCCCGCGCGAGAACAGGTTGGCATTGGCCGCCTCCCACGCACCATGGCCATTGGCGATATAGAGCGCCACATATGCCTTCGTCCCCGCCAGCCGCCGCAGATCGGGCCAGAGGCTTTCCACCATCTCGGGCAACGCCCCGGCATAGATATTGGGCGCCGCCCGGTGCATCGCGTTCAGCACGCGATCCGGCATGGTCGAGGGGCCGGGAATGGCGAGGTAGGGGCGTCCGTTGGCGAGGGTCATCTGCTTCTCCGCGAGTCCTGACAAATGGCTACGCCCGCGCCGGAGCGGCGTCAACGCGGGGCACGCACGCGCACGCGCCTTGCCCTGCCCTGCCACGCGGGCTATCCCAAGGGCCAGCCGTGACAGGAGCCGCCCTTGGCCAGACCGCCGCAAGACCCGCGTTACACCTCGCGCCGCCTGTTCGGCAGGCTCTGGTCGGGCTACCTGCGCCCCCATGCGGGGCTGATGGCGCTGGCCTTCGGGCTGATGGTGATTGAAGGATCGACGCTCGGCGCGTTGTCCTGGCTGCTGGAGCCGCTGTTCGACAAGGTCTTCGCGCCCGGTGGGGAAGGCGCACTGATCTGGGTCGGCCTTGCCATTCTTGGCCTGTTCCTTGTCCGCGCCGTCACCTCGGTCGCGTCGAAAACCACGCTGACGGCGGTGGCGCAGAAAAGCTCCACCGCCATGCAGGTGGATCTTCTGGCGCATGTGCTGCGGCTGGGTGGCCGGTTCTTTCAGGACAACCCGCCCGGCGCGCTGATGGAGCGGGTGGTGGGCGATACCGCCGCCGTGCAGGGCGTCTGGTCCTCCATCATCATAGGGGTCGGGCGCGACACTATTGCACTGGTGTCACTGTTCGCCGTGGCGCTGTCGATCGACGTGCACTGGACGCTGGCGGCGCTGGTGGGGGCGCCGCTGCTGATCCTGCCGGCGGTGGTTGTGCAGCGCTATATCCGCCGCAAGACCATGCTGATGCGCGAACAGGCAGGCAGCCGCGCCACCCGCCTGGACGAAATCTTTCACGGCATTCAGGCCATCAAGCTGAACCGGATGGAGGACTACCAGACCGGCCGCTTCCGCCGCATCGTCGGCACCATCGTCCGCGCCGAGGTGCGCACCGCCTTTGGCCGCTCCACCATCCCGGCGCTGATCGACGTGGTGACCGGCATCGGCTTCTTCACCGTACTGATGCTGGGCGGGGCAGAAATCGCCGAAGGCGAGCGCACGACGGGCGAGTTCATGTCTTTCTTCACCGCCATGGCACTGACCTTCCAGCCGATCCGCCGCATCGGTGATCAGGCCGGGGTCTGGCAGGTGGCCTCTGCCTCGCTGGAGCGTATCTTCCGCCTGTTCGACACCGCCCCGCCCGAACGCCCCCGCGCCGGCGAGGCAGAGCCCGGCCCCCCGCCGGTGGGCATTGTGCTGAACGACATCAGCTTCGGCTATGGCGAAACGCCGGTGCTGCGCGGGCTGAGCTTCACGGCAGAGCCGGGCCAGATGACCGCGCTGGTCGGCGCTTCGGGGGCCGGGAAATCCACGGTCTTTCATCTGCTGACCGGCATGGCAGAACCACAATCCGGGGTGATCACGCTGAACGGGCGCGACATCGCCGGGATGCGCCTGCCGGAGCTGCGCGCGCAATTCGCCGTGGTTTCGCAGGATGCCATGCTGTTCGATGAAACCATCCGCGAGAATGTAACGCTGGGCCGCGACATCGCGCCCGATCGGCTGGAGCGCGCCTTCGAGGCCGCGCATGTCGCCGATTTCCTGCGTGCCCTGCCGGAGGGCGCCGATACCCATGCCGGGCCGCGCGGCTCGGCCCTGTCGGGCGGGCAGCGGCAGCGCGTGGCCATTGCGCGGGCACTGGTGGCCGACGCGCCGGTCCTGCTGCTGGACGAGGCCACCTCGGCGCTGGATGCGGCGTCCGAGGCCATCGTGTCAGAGGCGCTGACCCGTCTGGGCAGTGGACGCACCACGCTGGTGATCGCGCATCGTCTGGCCACCGTCCGCGCGGCTGACAAGATCGTGGTGATGGATCGCGGTCGCGTCGTCGAGGAAGGCACGCATGACAGCCTGCTTGAAAAGGGCGGGCTTTATGCCGATCTCTACCGTCTGCAATTCCAGGAGTGAGCCATGCGCCGCCTCATCCGTCTGACCGGCCCCGATGCCCTGAGCCTCCTGCAAGGACTGGTCAGCAATGATGTATTGCCGCTGAAAGCGCGCGGCATCGTCTATGCGGCACTGCTGACGCCACAGGGGCGGTATCTGGCGGATTTTTTCGTGGTGAACACCGGAACGGAGCTGCTGCTGGACCTGCCCGAAAGCCTTGCTGACGGGGTGATGCGGCGGCTGGCCATGTATCGGCTGCGCGCCGACGTGGCCTTCGCGGTGTCGGATCTGTCGGTCAGCCGCGGCATCGGCGACGCGCCCGAAGGCGCCCTGCCCGATCCGCGCCACCCCGCGCTTGGCTGGCGTCTCTATGGCGCGCCCTTGCCCGAGGCCACGGTGGACTGGGATGCCATTCGCGTGGCGCATATCATTCCCGAGACCGGGGTCGAGCTGATCCCCGACGAAACGCTGATCCTCGAAGCCGGGTTCGAGCGGCTCAATGGCGTCGATTTCCGCAAGGGATGCTATGTCGGGCAAGAGGTGACCGCGCGGATGAAGCACAAGACCGAGCTGCGCAAGGGCTTGGTCCGGCTGCATATCTCGGGCACTGCCCCCGCTGGAACGCCGATCCTGATGGCCGACGGGCGCGAGGCAGGGCGGCTTTTCACGCAATCCGGCGACCGGGCGCTGGCGCAGATGCGACTGGACCGTCTGGCAGGCCCGTTGCAGGCCGGAGATGCCATTTTGCGGGCTGACGCATAAAATGCGAAGATTGACAAGCTTTCCCGCAACATGATTTCGGCGCGGGAACGCGCAACCACCCCGAAAAACTGGCGAAAGTTTGACCAGTCCTTGAACCGTTCGGGGCGTATCCTATATCTCGTCGGCACACCCCGGATTTGACCCCAAAACCTAGTGGTATGCGCTGCCAGCCATGACGTAGACGCATGGCAGCCATATCAAACCCGAGATACCGAATCGTCTCGAAAACGTCATATTCCCCGGGCGCCGGAATACGCAAGAGCAAGAACAGGAAAACGGACATGGCTGATTTCATCGACGGCACCGCGTTCAACTATGAGCAGGGGCAACGTGCCCGCAAGCTCTTCGCGGCTGTCGTTCTGGCGGCCCTCGACGATGCCATCGCCGATGACAAGAAATACGGCAACGGGCCGGAGCAGATCGCCCGCTGGGCGCGCTCGCGCGACGGGCGCGAGGTTCTGTCCTGCGCCGGGATCGACCCGAACGAACGTGTCGTGAAGGGCCTTATGGAATTCGTGGCGAAAGGTGTGCGCACCTCTGTCGCGCTGTCGCGCGAGGAAAGCGAACGCCGTCACGCCGCCGAGCTGGAGGCCGAAGCGGCCTGAGCCGCCGGCACCCTGCGAAATGCAAACGCGCGCCGGATGGCGCGCGTTTTTGCTTTTGGCGTCAGTCCGGTTTCAGGAAAGATCGCGGCTGGCAATCGCGCGACTGATCTCGGCCCGCACCAGCTTGCGCACATTGCGGGTGATGCGTTCACCCAGAGCCCCCTGAAGCTCTTCGCGGATGATGTCGCGCACGACTTCGCGCAGTGCCTCTTCGTCGAAATCATCGGCATCGCCGGGTGCGAACAGACCGGGTTCAGCGGCGGCCTGTTCGGCTACCTCGTCCTCGACCGCGCGGCTGAGCTCGGCCACCACCTCAGCCTCAGCCAGATCCGCCGCTGCCGGATCGCTGTCGATCTCGGCCACGGGTTCCGGCTCGTCCAGTTCGGCGGGCTGCGGACCATCCGGCCAGGCCCCGTCGCGCCAGGCATCTTCCATGCGCGCCTGATCGGCCGAAACGAACTGCACCACCTCGGCTTCGGCCACGCTGTCCAGATCCACCTCGACAACCTCGGGCAGGCTCGGCCAGCTTGCCTCGCCCCACTCCGGCTCGGCCGCCTCAGTTTCCCAGGCTTCGTCGGGTTCGACAGCCGCCCCAAGCGAGGCGACCACATCCTCGATGCGCCGCGCCGAAGCGGGCTCTTCCGTCAGGCCGGTGATATCGGTTTCCGGCTGTTCCGGCGCGGCCGCAGGCGCGGCCGCAGGCGCGGGCACAACACGCAGGGCGGGTGTCAGCAACAGCTTGCCCGGAACGGCTGGCGGGTTGGTAGGCGTGCGATGCGCGGGACGCAGATCGTCGGAGACAAGCCGACGAATCGACGACAGCACATCCTCGATTTCCCGGGAACTCATCGGTTCGTTCATGCCTGCCCCGTTATTCGCCTTTCGGTCCAGACTAGCCGCAGGCGCGCCCGCTTACAAGCGGGCGCCGCCTTATCCGTCAACTTGCGTGCAATCGCCGGTCACGGCTTTTTGCCGATGGACTGCAACACACGGTCCAGTTTCTTGCCCTGGAACGAGGTCGCGGGCGCGTCCTTGACAGCGTTGTAGTAGCCGGTCACGTCATAGGTCGGGATACCGAGGTTCAGATCCGTCACCGTCAGACGGCCCATGGCTGACAGCACGTTGTAAACCGCGAAATAGCGCTCCGCCTCGGATTGCACGCGGGCGGCGCGGGCATCCAGAAGCTCCTGCTCGGCGTCCAGCACCTCAAGCGTGGTGCGCGCGCCCAGCTTCGCCTCTTCGCGCAGTCCGTCGAAAGCGATCTGCGCCGCCTCGATCTGGCGGTTGTTCGCTGCGATCTGCGCCGCCGCCACGTCAAGGCCGGACCAGGCATTGCCCAGGTTCTGTTCAATGGAGACGCCGGTCTGGTGCAGCGAGGCGCGTTGTGCCTCACGCTGCGCCATGGCCTTGCGATAAAGCGCCGACAGCCGGCCGCCCGCATACAGCGTCTGGCGGCCGGTGATCCCCACGGTGGCGAGGTTGTAGTCGCTGCTGGCCGAGGCCGTGCCTTCGTACATCCCGGCGGTCGCATCGAGCGTCACCGTCGGCTTCATATTCGCCTTGGCAATGTCGACGCCCAGATCGGCGGCCTTCACCAGATGCTGCGACCGGATCATGTCGGGGTGATTGCGCCGCGCAATACCCAGCGCCGCATCTTTCGACGCCGGAAGCTTCGGTGCCTTCGGCAGGGCCGACAGACGCCCCGGATAGGCGCCGGTCATGGCCTTATAGGCCTCGCGCGCCACCATCAGATCGCCCTCGGCGGCCGTCAGCGCGGCACGGGCCTGCGCCAGACGCGATTCCGCCAGCGCCACATCCGTCCGCGTCACCTCGCCCACATCGAAGCGGTCTCTGGAGGCTTGCAGCTCCTGCGTGATGACGCGGCTGTTGTTCTGCCGCAGTACCACGATCTCCTGCGCCAGGCGCACGTTCACATAGGCGTTGACCGTATTCAGCAGCACCTGCTGTTCCACAGAGACCAGCCCGGCGCGGGTAGCCAGAACCGCTTCTTTGGCGGCTTCGATGGCGAAATGAGTGCGGCCGAAATCAATCAGCAGAAGCTGGAAGGACAGCTCCAGCGAATTGGTGGTGGCGGTCGCCTCGTCCGGAACGGTGCTGAACAGGCCGCTGGACTGCCCGGCATTTTCATAGATCTGGCGCGAGCGGCGGAAATTCGCGGTGAATTCCACCACCGGGCGCAGCGCAGAGACCGCCGAGGCCACATCCTCATCCGCCGCGCGCAGCACGGCCCGGTTCTGGTCGAGCAGGTGCGAGTTGCGGTAAGCGGCAATCAGCGCATCCGCCAGCGTTTCGGACTGTGCCGCAGGGGCCATCATCATGACGGACACCGCCGCCGTCGCAAGAATCCGCCTCATGCCGAACATCGCCTGCTCCTGTTCTATTGCCCGCCTGCCGGGGTCGTTCAGAGTGTAAAGGCTCTCCGCGCCGCGAAGCCCGGCAGAACCGGGGCGGAAGCGTTGAAAGCATAGCGCCAGGTGATCTGGCCGTCGATCTTGTAACCGATGCGGGCGACGCCCAGCGCGCCTTCCATGAACAGGCAGCCGATGCGCCCGCCCTCTTTCAGCTGCGCCAGCAGCGCGGCGGGAACCACCTCGGCTGCGCCCTGCACAGTAATCACGTCATAGGGGCCAGCCTTGGGCGCGCCATCGGCCAGCTTGCCAGCCATCACTGCGGCATTGTCCACGCCATGCGACGACAGCGTGCGCTGTGCCTCGGCCACCAGCGCCTCGTCCTCTTCCACGGCCACCACCGCCTCGGCCATGCGGGCGATGACGGCGGTCGAATAGCCAAGGCCACAGCCAATATCCAGCACGGTTTCCGTCGGCTGAATATCCAGCGCGTCCAGCATCTTGGCCAGCGTGCGCGGCTCCATCAGCACGCGGCCGCCGCCCATGGCGACATGCTCGCCCACATAGGCGGCCTCGCGGCGGTCCTGCGGCACATAGGCTTCGCGCGGGACAGTCAGCATGGCCTCGATGATCGGGAATTTCGTGACATCCGAGGGGCGGATCTGCGTGTCCACCATCATGGTGCGGCGCGTGGCGAAATCGGTCATGCTAAACTCGTCGGTCTAGTTTCGGCTCACAAGGTGATGCCACAGAAAACCGGCAACGGCAACAAGCCATCTTCGCCTTCCCGCAGAGACATATTCGATTCACTGAATGCAAATCGCAACCGCCTTTTGCGCGGCTTGACGACAAGCCCGCCTGGCCACAGGATCGGCTTATGACAAAGACCGATTTTCCCGTAACGATCTGGCACAATCCCGGCTGTTCGACGTCGCGCAAGGCGTTGCAGGCGATCCGTGATGCGGGGGTGGAACCGCGCGTGATCCGCTATCTTGAAACCGGCTGGGAGGAGGCCGGGCTGCGCGCCCTTCTGGAGGCTGCCGGGCTGACCCCGACACAGGCGCTGCGCCGCAAGGGTGATCTGGTGGCAGAGCTTGGGCTGGCTGCGGCCGGGGATGCGACGATCTTCGCCGCCATGCTGGCCCATCCGGTGCTTGTGGAGCGGCCCTTCGTGCAAAGCCCGAAGGGAACCGCGCTGTGTCGCCCGCTGGAAAGGCTGACGCCGCTGCTGCCCTGAGGGTCAGTCGATCCAGACCGGCGTGACGCCAAGGCTTTCCAGCCAGCGGAGCAGATCGGCCGGGGCCATGGCCACGGTGCGGTCATTCACCAGCGGATGCATATGCACCAGCCGCGCCTCTTTCAACGCGCGTTCCAGCACCAGCACCACCCCGGTTTCCGCCCCCGTCACCATGGCCAGCGGGCTGACCGCGCCGGGGCGGATGCCCAGATGCTCCATCAGCCGGTCGGCCGAACCGAAAGACGGGTTCTGTGCCCCGATGGCGGCGCCCAGCGCCTTCAGATCCACTGCGCGATCCTGTTCGACCGTGACCAGATAGTTA
Organism: Gemmobacter nanjingensis; assembly: GCF_014652195.1. NCBI lineage: Bacteria > Pseudomonadati > Pseudomonadota > Alphaproteobacteria > Rhodobacterales > Paracoccaceae > Gemmobacter > Gemmobacter nanjingensis. Next base: position 183,385 of record NZ_BMYI01000002.1, on the reverse strand, counting down.
CGCTTCTTGCGGTCGCGCAGATAGAGGTTCTTGATGTGATAGCCGCCCGCCTCGCTTCCCAGCATGGCATGCTGCACCTGTTTGGCATCCTCGACCGTGCGCAGGGGCGCGTGGTCGTAGCTTTCAAAGGCGATCCCCGCCGCACGCAGCGCCGCCATCAGCGCATCCGAACTGACCGGCAGTTCATGCTGCGCGGCGGAACTGGCGTCGGGGGCAAGCGTCTGGTCCATGGGGGCACTCCTTTGCCCCCATGAAGCGCATGACGCCCCGCGCCGCAAGGCCGGATGCGGCTATTCCCAGTCCAGAACGACCTTGCCCGACAGGCCGGAGCGCATGACCTCGAACCCTTCGGCGAAATCTGCAACCTTGAAGCGGTGGGTGATGACGCGGCGGATGTCGAGGCCGTTTTCCAGCATGGCGATCATCTTGTACCAGGTCTCGAAAATCTCGCGGCCATAGACACCCTTGATCGTGATGGCCTTGAAGACGATGCGCGACCAGTCCACCGGGCTTTTGCCCGGCGGGATGCCCAGCATGGCGATACGCCCGCCCATCACCAGTTGTTCGACCATCTGGTCCAGCGCGGCCTGATTGCCGCTCATCTCCATCCCCACGTCAAAGCCTTGCGTCATCTTCAGCCGTGATTGCACGGCCTTCAGATCCTCGGTCGCCACATTGACCGGCACCACATCGGCTACCTGCCCAGCAAGTTCCAACCGCGCGGGGTTCACATCGGTAATCACCACATGCCGGGCGCCGACATGCCGCGCCACCGCCGCCGCCATGATGCCGATAGGCCCGGCGCCGGTGATCAGCACATCCTCGCCCACCAGATCGAAGCTGAGCGCGGTGTGCACGGCATTGCCCAGCGGATCGAGAATGGCCCCGATCTCGTCATCAATCGAGTCGGGCAGCGGCACCACGTTGAAGGCGGGCAGTTTCAGATAGGTCGCGAAGGCGCCGTTTTCATTCACGCCGATGCCGCGCGTGGCAGGGTCCAGATGGAACTTGCCCGCACGCGACTGGCGCGAGTGGCGGCCGATCAGATGCCCCTCGCCCGAGCAGCGCTGGCCGATGGCCTGATCGGTGACATTGCGGCCCAGTTCGACAATCTCGCCCGCGAATTCATGCCCGGTGATCAGACCCACCGGCACGGTGCGCGCCGCCCAGTCATCCCAGTTCCAGATATGGATGTCGGTGCCGCAGATCCCGGTCTTGCGGATGCGGATCAAAACATCATCCGGCCCGATTTCCGGCACCGGGCGCGTCTCGGCCCAAAGCCCGATTTCGGGTTTCGCCTTCACCAGCGCTTTCATCTGGTTGGTCATGCCAGGGCCCCCACCGCCTTGCCCGCTGCCCGGAAGGCATCAAGCGCGAAATCCAGATCATCCCGCGTCAGCCGCGCATTCATCTGCGTGCGGATGCGCGCCTGCCCTTTCGGCACCACCGGGAAGAAGAACCCGGCCACATAAACCCCGCGCTCATACAGGGCCGAGGCCATGTTCTGCGCCAGCACCGCATCGCCCAGCATCACCGGCACGATAGGATGTTCACCCGGCAAGAGACGAAAGCCCGTATCCTCCAGCCCCGCGCGCCAGTAGCGGGCATTCTCGAACAGCTGCGCGCGCAGGTCGTCGGCGGCCTCGACAATATCCAGTGCCGCCAGACCGGCGGCCACAACGGCGGGCGGCAGGGCGTTGGAAAACAGATAGGGCCGCGCGCGCTGCCGCAGCAGGTCGATCACCGGCTGCGGCCCGGCGATATAGCCGCCCAGCGCACCGCCCAGAGCCTTGCCCAGCGTGCCGGTCAGAATGTCGACCGAAACCCCGGCATGGGCCGGCGTCCCGCGCCCCTGTGGCCCCATGAAGCCGGTGGCATGGCAGTCATCCACCATCACCATCGCCCCGTAACGGTCTGCCAGCGCCCGGATCTCCGCCAGCTTCGCCAGATAACCATCCATCGAGAACACGCCATCCGTCGCCACCAGAATGAACCGCGCGCCATCGGCGCGGGCGGCCTGCAACTGCACCTCCAGATCCGCCATATCGGAATTGGCGTAGCGGTAGCGCTTCGCCTTGCACAGGCGGATGCCGTCAATGATGCTGGCATGGTTCAGGCTGTCGGAAATCACCGCATCCTCCGGCCCCAGCAGCGGTTCGAACAGCCCGCCATTGGCGTCGAAACAGGCGGCAAAGAGGATCGCATCCTCCATCCCCAGAAAGCCCGCGATCCGTGCCTCCAGCGCCCGGTGCATGTTCTGCGTGCCACAGATGAAGCGGACCGAGGCCATGCCATAGCCCTGCCCCTCCATCGCGCCGCGCGCCGCCGCCACCAGACGCGGATCATCCGCCAGCCCAAGGTAGTTATTGGCGCAGAGGTTCAGGAGCCTGCGCCCCGCCACCTCGACATGCGCGCCCTGCGGGCCGTGGATCAGCCGCTCGCGCTTCATCAGCCCCTCGGCCTCAATCCCCGCCAGCACCTCGCCAAGATGCGCCAGAAACGCCGCCTTCCCCGAATCCGTCATCGCAGAACATCCTCCGTTATGGCGGACAAATTGCCGCAAAACCGGAAATCCGTCAAGATAGCGGATACGCATCCGCCAAAACGGATTTCTTTTTCACTGCCCGAGCCGCCGCCCTAGCTGTCCTGCACGATCAGGATGGCCCGCGCCCCGGCTTCGGCCCGGATGGCATGGGCGCGATCCGCCGCATAGCGCGCGGTATCGCCCACGGCCAAAGCCTGTTCATCCTCGCCGCTTTGCACCAGCAGCGCACCTTCGATCACGGTCAGATGTTCGCGGCAGCCGGGGCTGTGCGGATCGGACACCAGCGCGCCGCCGGGCTGGAAGATCAGTTCGTAAACCTCGTGTTCCCCCACCGCCTCGGCAGGGGAAAGGATGCGGATGCGCACGCCACTGCCCCGCCCGGCAATGACCGGCGCAGCACCGGCACGGATCACCTCGATCCCGCCAGAGGGGCGGCCTTCCAGCAGCCCCGCGAAATCGACCTGAAGAGCCTGCGTCAGGTTCCACAGCGTCGCCACGGTGGGCGAGCTTTCGCCACGTTCGATCTGGCTGACCATGGAGCGGCTGACACCCGACAGCTTTGCCACCGCATCAAGGCTCAGCCCGCGCGCCTTACGCGCCTCGCGCAGCGACGCGGCCAGCCGGTCATGGATGTCGGATCTTGCGTTCATGACTCATAGTCCCCGGCGGCACCGCGCCGCGCAACTGGTATTTTCGCGGCGTCAGGTGCCACAGAAGGTGCGGAAGCCCTGCGCAAAGTCCTGCGGCGCGGGCAACGCATAGGCCTCCAGCCCCGGCCTTTCGCCAAAGGGCTGCGTCACCACATCCAGCAGCGCGTGGAAAGGCGCCATGTCACCCGCCTCCGCCGCCGCCAGCGCCTCTTCCACCCGCAAATTGCGCGGGATGTAGACCGGATTGATCGCCGCCATCCGCGCCGCGAAATCCGGCGCGCGCCGTGCCTGCCAGCGCGGCCACCAGACGGCCAGCGCGTCCGGATCGGCGAACAGCCCCGCCAGGGCCGCCGCATCGGGCGCGTCCGCTAGCCGGTGAAAGCCCAGCGTCCAGTCAGTGCCTTCCAGCGCTTTCAGGAAATCGCCAATCAGCGCACCATCGCCGTCCTCCTCGCCCGCCAGCCCCAGCTTCGCCCGCATCACTGCCAGCCATTCGGCGCGGAACTGCCCGGCAATCGCCTCCAGCCGCGCATTGGCCAGATCCACGGCGCGATCCTCGTCGGCATCGAACAGCGGCAGCAGCGTCTCTGCCAGCCGCGCGAGGTTCCAGCCGAGGATCTGCGGCTGGTTGCCATAGGCATAGCGCCCCTGCCGGTCGATCGAGGAATAGACCGTGGCGGGCGCATAGCCTTCCATGAAGGCGCAGGGGCCATAGTCGATGGTTTCGCCCGAAATGGTCATGTTGTCGGTGTTCATCACGCCATGGATGAAGCCAAGCCCCATCCAGCGCGCCACAAGCCGCGCCTGCGCCGCCGTGACCGCCTCGAACAGCCCGAGATAGGGGTTTTCGGCGTTCAACGCCTGCGGATGGTGCCGAGCGATGGCGTAATCGGCCAGCCGTTTCACCATGTCGCCCTGCCCGCGCGCGGCGAAGAACTGGAAGGTGCCGATACGCAGATGGCTTGCGGCAACGCGGGTCAGCACCGCGCCGGGCAGCGGGCGCTCGCGCAGCACCTGCGCGCCGGTCGCCACGGCGGCCAGCGCCCGGCTGGTCGGCACGCCCAAAGCCGCCATCGCCTCGCCCATCAGATATTCGCGCAGGACCGGCCCCACCGCCGCGAAACCGTCGCCGCCACGCGAAAAGGCGGTGGGGCCAGAGCCTTTCAGCGCGATATCGCGGCGCTCGCCCTTCCGGTCGATCACCTCGCCCAGCAGCAGCGCCCGGCCATCGCCCAGTTGTGGGGAAAAGCCGCCGAACTGGTGGCCTGCATAGGCCTGAGCGACAGGTTCGGCGCCGTCAGGCAGCAGGTTGCCGGAAAATACCTCGGCTGCGCGGGCCTCCAGTGCTTCCGGTTCCGCGCCAAGTTCCTCTGCCAGTTCCCTGTTGAACATCAGAAGCTTCGGCGCCACCGCCCGGCGCGGTGCCTGTTCCAGCCAGGCGCCCGGCAGATCGCGCACATAGCTGTTGTCGAAGCGCAGCCCAAAGCTGCCCGCCGCCTGTTCTGCCAGTGTCATGATCCGCCCTTTCCTGTCGCGCCCTTCCGATATGGACCCCGCGTGCCGGGGCGGCAAGCCTCAGCGCGGCAGGGTCAGGCGCATCTCGGCGCCGATCTCGGCCGCGCGCCCCTCGTAAAACCGCGCCTCGCCCGCCAGAGCCACACCGCGGCGCGGTTCTTCCAGCACCAGCCCCAGCCGGGCGTAGGGGCGGCGTGTCACCACGGTTTCAGAAACGTCCAGCAAGGCGGAACGCACCGTCACCCGCGACCGTGCCGCCTGCATCCCCAGCCCCAGCACCACCTGCCCCGAAAGGGCGCCAAGATCCGCGCGGCGGCTCAGCGCCAGTTCGGGCGTGACCGACAGGCTGCGAAAGCCAATGTCCACCGGATCGGTCAGGATGCCCATGCCCTTGGGCAGGCGGTAGCGGCTTTCACCGATCCCGGTCAGCACCGAGGCCTCCAGCCCGAAGCCCGCGCCCAGATCGGTCTCGCGCGACAGCCGCAGCCCGATCAGGCGGTCGCGCACCAGATCATGCGGCGTGTCGCTGTCCGGGCCAAGCACTTCGGGGTCGATCTCCAGCCCGAAGGCGGGGGGCCGGTTCCGCGCAGGAACCGCCGCAGGTGCCGTGACGAAGCGAGCCGCGGTGACGCGCAGCGCAGGCTCCACATGACCGCGTCTGTCCTGCCCCAGAACCAGCGCACTGCGGCAGCCCTGACAAGCCCCCGTACAGCCCGAAAATACGGCCAGAACCGAGGCCGCCGCGACAAGGCGTCGCCACCCCCTTTGGCGGGGCCGGAGGGGCCACAATTGCCCTTGCATTCCCAGCGTCGCCCTTCCAGATTTGCTGCAATTTTCCAAGGAGGTATACATGTCCACGCTGCGCATCAACACATCGCTTGTCGATGTCATCCAGAAGACGGTCGCCCAGATCGGCGCGAAACCCGGCCTTTACCTCCCCTCGCTCAAATATGCGGACCGGCTTGACCTGTTTGGTGATGTCATCGACGCCGTCACCCCACGCGTGACGCAGCTGTCCTCCACCAAGATCACGCTGGCTTTCAGCGCGGAGTCCAACTGGACGCTGAGCCTTGCCGGCAAGGGGATCAGCCCGGTCGGCAATATCCAGTCCCTGATCGAAGCGATCCAGGATGGCGTGGCAAAGGGCGAGTTCGACAGCCTGACCCTGAAACAGGGCAAGACCACGCTGATGAACATTGATTTCTCGCCCACCGGCTACACGCTGAAAACCGGCACTGACACGCTGCGCATCACCGGCAGCCTGCCGGATTCGATGGATGACATTTATGCCATCGCCGCTGTCGTCGGCCAGATCGGCGATCTTGAGGACATGACGCCCAGCCAGCGTGAACAACTGGCCGATGCGCTGTCTGATTACGGCATCACCGGGCTGAGCCTTACCAACGCGACTCGCGAGGTGTTTTCGTTCAGCCTGACCGAAGACACGCTGGCGCTGAAGCTCTTTGGCTATACGCTCCAGTTCGATGGCGTCTTCCCCACCAATTTCGGCGAGATGCTGACGGTGGGCTGGGATCTGCTGGCCCAGATGGGCGAAGACCCGGATCTGTCGTCCATCGCGGGGCTGGCGCTGGATGGCATGAAGCTGACCGCGCCCGACGGCACGACGCTGATGAACCTGACCGGCCCGCTCGACACTTCCGATCCCGGCCATATCGACCGCTTCGTGGTGGATGGCGTCCGCTCGCCGGTCGGGACGATCCTGATGTTCGATCCCACCGCCGAAGGGGATCGTGACAACGAACTGATCATGGGCACCTGGGGCCGCGACAGCCTCAGCGGCAATGGCGGGCGCGACCATCTGATCGGCTACAAGGGCAACGACATGCTGTCCGGCGGCACGGGGGCGGATACGCTGGTCGGCAGTCAGGGCAACGACAGCCTGTATGGCGGCAGCCAGAATGACCGGCTGGAAGGCGGCGTCGGGCGCGATGTGCTGACCGGCGGCAAGGGCGCCGATCATTTCGTGTTTGGCAATGGGTCTGGCCGCGACACGATCACCGACTACCGCGATGGCACTGACAGGATCGTGATCGGCTGGAGCCGCGCCGACAGCTTCGCCGACCTGACGATCACCGACACGAGCCTTGGCGCCCGCATCACCGATGGCAAGAATATCGTCATTCTGCACGATGTTGCAGCTTCGGTTCTGGATGCAGGCGACTTCATCTTTGCCTGACCCCCCCGGCCGGGCGGCCCCGCGCAGGGGCCCGCCCGCCCCTGCGGCGTTTTCCGCCAATACCGGCCTCGGGCCTTTTCTCGACCCCGTCCTGCGTCTATGCTAATGCCATTCCGGCGGCAGGGCAGTTGCCGCAACGAGCGAATGAAGCGCAGCCCGGCAGAAGGCGCGCCATAATGAGGGTTAGGAATGGCACGAGCAGCGGTCGGACATCTGGTCATGGCGGTGGTTTCCGTCGGTCTTCTGACAGCCTGTGAAGCAGGCAAGAATCCTTTCGCCCCGAAACCGAAGCCGGAGGTCGCGGCCACCGGCAGCGGCGAAAGCCCGGCGGCGACCTCGGTCAAGCTGGTCGACCGCGATGTCGAGGCGCCCGAGATCTTTCAGACCACCGATACGGCGCTCTGGGATGGTCGTCCCTCACTGGGCGGCGTCTGGGTGGCCTCGCCCGATGCGAAAGACCCGGAGCGGGTGATCCTGCGCAATCCGGCGAACGGAAAATTCGTCATCGGGGCGCTGTTCCGCCGCGAACGTGACAATCCGGGGCCGAAGCTGCAAATTTCCTCCGATGCCGCTGCCGCGCTGGGGCTTCTGGCCGGGCAGCCCGGCAAGATCAACGTGACCGCCCTGCGCCGCGACGAGGCGCCGACGCAGACCGATGCGTCGAAGCCGATCCTTGACGCCGCCGAAACCGTGGCAGCGGAACAGCCCGCAGCCCCCGCGCCCGTTGCAGGGGCCAAGCCGATCGCGGGCGCGCCCGTCACCGCGCAGCCGCTGGACAAACCGGCCGCCGCCGCTGCGGCCCCGGCCGCGAAACCGGTGGCCCCGGCGGCCAAGGCAGCCCCCAAGGGCAAGACCACGACGATCCAGATCGGGATCTTCTCGGTCGAGGCCAATGCCAAACGCGCCGCCGATGCGCTTGGCAAGGCCGGTGTCTCGGCCAGCATCAAGCCCGGCCAGACCCAGGGCAAGGCACACTGGTCGGTCACTGCCTCGGGCAGTGGCGACCGCACCGCCCTTCTGAACAAGGTCAAGGGGCTGGGCTTCGCCGACGCCTATCTTCTGTCGAAATGACCGCCTGACACACACGCGGCGCCCGCCCGATGCGGGCGCCCCCAGACCACGGATCGCTGCCATGATGAAACCGCTTCGCCTCGCCCTTGCGCTCCTTCTGCTTTCGGCGCCTGCGCAGGCGTTCGAAACCCAGGCCCGCGCGGCATGGGTCTATGACATGACGACCCATACCGTTCTGATGGACAAGGATGCCGACGAGCCGCTTCCGCCGGCCTCGATGTCCAAGCTCATGACCATCAACATGCTGTTCGAGGCGCTGCGCGACGGGCGCGTGCAGTTGTCGACGCCTTTCGCCGTGTCGTCGCGCGCCAAGGCGATGCAGGGGTCGACCATGTTCCTCAACGAACGCGACCGCCCGACGGTCGAGGAACTGATCCATGGCATGATCATCAATTCGGGCAATGATGCCTGCGTGGTGGTGGCCGAGGGTCTGGCGGGCACGGAAGAGGCCTTCGCGCGCCAGATGACCGAACGCGCCGCCGCGCTGGGAATGGAAAATTCGCATTTTGCCAATTCCAGCGGCTGGCCCGACCCGAACCAGCGCATGAGCATGGAGGATCTGGGCATCCTTGCCGTGCGGCTGATCAGCGAATTTCCCGAATATTACCCGATCTTCGCGCAAACCGAGTTTGATTATCAGGAGCGTTCGCCCGCCAACCGCTTCAACCGCAATCCGCTGCTGAAACTGAACATCGGCGCGGACGGGCTGAAGACCGGGCATACTGCCGAGGCGGGCTATGGCCTTGTCGGTTCGGCCAAGCAGGGTGACCGCCGCATCGTCTTCACGATCACCGGCCTGCCGAGCGACAAGGCCCGCGCCGAAGAGGCAGAGCGGATCGTGAACTGGGCCTTCCGGCAGTTTTCGATGAAGACCGTGGTGAAATCGGGCGTGCGCATTGCCGAGGCCGATGTCTGGATGGGCGAGCAGGCCCGCGTGGGCCTTGTGGCCGCCGAGGATGTCACCCGCCTGGTGCCCGCGCTGGCGCAGGACACCATGACGGCCGAGGTGGTCTATTCCGGCCCGGTCAAGGCACCGATCACGGCCGGGCAGAAGGTCGCCGATCTGGTGATCCACATTCCCGACCTGCCGGATGCGCGGATCCCGCTGGTGGCTGAAACCGATGTCGCCAATGCGGGCTTCGCGCAGCGGATGCTGGGCGCCGCCAGGGTACTGATCTCGCGCGCCCTGCCCGCCGACAGCCCCGCGAGCTGATGCCGGGACGGTTCATCAGTTTCGAGGGCATTGACGGCTCGGGCAAAAGCACGCAGGCGCGGCTGCTGACCGATGCTTTGCGCGCGCGTGGCCAGTCGGTCGTGCTGACGCGCGAGCCGGGCGGCAGCCCCGGCGCCGAGGAAATCCGCCGTCTGGTGCTGGAGGGCAACCCCGACCGCTGGTCGGCGGAAACCGAGTTGCTGCTGTTCACCGCCGCCCGCCGCGACCATCTGGAAAAGACCATCCGCCCGGCTCTGGCGCGGGATGAGACCGTGATCACCGACCGCTTCGCCGACAGCACCCGGATGTATCAGGGCATCTCGCGCGGGGATCTGGCGGCGCTGGTCGACCAGTTGCACCGGCTGATGATCGGGGTGGAACCCGATCTGACGCTGCTGATCGACATTGACCCGGAGGTCGGCCTGTCGCGTGCGGTGGCGCGGCAAGGGGCGGAACAGCGGTTCGAGGATATGGGGCTGGATCTGCAACGCCGGATGCGCGCCGGGTTCCTTGCGCTGGCGGCGGCCCATCCGGGCCGCTTCCGCGTGATCGACGGCGCCCGCGATCCGCAGGCGGTGGCCGCCGATGTGCTGGCCGCCGTGACGGGGGGCTGACATGCCCTCGGTCTTTCTGGACGACTTTCCCGAACCCGACCGGATCGAGGGTGCCCCCCATCCGCGCGAGACCGCGCATCTTTACGGCCACGCGGCGGCACAGGCGGATTTCCTCGCTTCCTACCGGGTGGGACGGCTGCATCATGCCTGGCTGATCACCGGGCCGCGGGGCCTTGGCAAGGCGACGCTGGCCTGGAAGCTCGCGCGCTTCCTGCTGGCCACGCCCACCGATGACGGCGGCATGTTTGCTCCGCCCCCGCCCGAGACGCTGGACATTCCTTCCGACCACCCGGTCGCCCGCCGCATAGCGGCGCTGTCGGAACCCCGGCTTTATCTGCTGCGGCGGGGCCTGAACGAAAGCGAAAAGGCGGTGGCGCAGGATATTCTGGTGAAGGAAGTCCGGCTGCTGAAGGAATATTTCGCGCTTTCCGCCGCCGATGGCGGCCGCCGCGTCGCCATCGTGGACAGCGCGGATGACATGAACGTTTCGGCCGCCAATGCGCTGCTGAAACTGCTGGAAGAGCCGCCGGGCAATGTGACCTTCTTCCTGATCTCGCACCAGCCCTCGCGGCTCTTGCCCACCATCCGCTCACGCTGCCGCGAATTGCGTCTGTCGCCGCTGGCGGCGGGCGACATGGCGGCCGCGCTGGATCAGGCGGGCACCGCCATTGACGACGCTCAGGCCATGGCGGAACTTGCCGGCGGCTCGGTCGGCGAGGCGCTGCGGATGATCCACCTCGACGGGCTGGAGCTTTACGGCAAGCTCGTCACCCTGCTGGGCGCCCTGCCCCGGATGGACCGGCCGCGCCTTCTGACGCTGGCGGAGACCGGCACCGGCAAGGGGAACGAGGCGAAGTTCGACCTGATGGTGTCGCTGATCGACCTCATGCTCGCACGTCTGGCGCGGGCGGGCACGCTGGGCATGACACCGCCCGAGGCCGCACAGGGCGAAGCCGCGCTGCTGGCCCGCCTGTCGCCCGACCCCTGGGCCGCGCGGGCATGGGCCGACCTTGCGCAAAGCCTGTCGGCGCGGGCGCGGCGCGGCAAGGCGGTCAACCTTGACCCTGCCGCGCTTCTCATGGATATGTTCCTTCAGATCGAACAGACGGCGGCCATGCTCGCCGCAAGGTGACGCATGACCCTGCCCGAAATCGTAGACAGCCATTGTCACCTCGACTTCCCGGATTTCGAGGGTGAACTGCCGCGCATCATCGACGCGGCCCGCGCCGCCGGGGTGCGCCGCATGGTGACAATCTGCACCCGGCTGAAGAACGAGCCCCGCGTCCGCGCCATCGCGGAGGCGCATGACGGCGTGTTCTATGCCGCAGGCACCCATCCGATGAGCGCGGCGGAAGAACCTATGGCGACGCTGGACGAGTTGATCGCGCTGGCCGCGCATCCGAAATTCGTGGGCATCGGCGAGACGGGCCTTGATTACCATTACACCGCCGACAGCGCCGAGGTGCAGAAGACTTCGCTGCGTCTCCATATCCGGGCGGCCCAGGAAACCGGGTTGCCGCTCATCATCCATTCCCGCGCGGCGGATGACGACATGGCGCAGATCCTGACCGAAGGCTTCCGCGAAAAGCCCTATGCCTGCGTCATGCATTGCTTTTCCTCCAGCGCGGAACTGGCGCGGGCGACGCTGGATCTGGGGTTCTACCTCTCCATGTCCGGTATCGCCACCTTCCCCAAAAGCCAGGAGCTGCGCGACATCTTCGCTGCCGCGCCGCTGGACCGCATCCTATTGGAAACCGACAGCCCCTATCTGGCCCCGGTGCCCTATCGCGGCAAGCGCAATGAACCGGCCTATACTGCCTTCACCGCCAGGACCGGCGCGCACCTGTTTGGCCTGACCGAAGCCGAGTTTGCCGCCGCCACAACCGCCAATTTCGACCGGCTGTTCCGCAAGGCCCGTGTGAGCGAGGCCGCCTGATGCATCGCTTCACCATCCTCGGCTGCGGATCGTCGGGCGGCGTGCCGCGCATCGGGGGCGACTGGGGCGACTGTGATCCGATGAACCCGAAGAACCGCCGCCGCCGCTGTTCCATGCTGGTGGAACGGATCGGGCCGGAGGGCACGACACGGGTGCTGATCGACACCTCGCCCGACATGCGCGAACAACTGCTGGATGCGGGCGTCGGCACGCTGGATGCGGTGGTCTTCACCCATTCACATGCCGACCATGTGCATGGCATCGACGACCTGCGCCAGATCGTGTTCAACCTGCGCCGCCGCCTGCCGGTCTGGGCCGACGGGCCGACGCAGGGCGCGCTGATCGACCGTTTCGGCTATGCCTTCGTACAGCCCGCAGGCTCGCCCTATCCGCCCATCCTGGACCTGAACACCATCGACGGCGATTTCACCATCGACGGCGCGGGCGGGCCGATTGTGCTGACCCCGTTCCTCGCCGATCACGGTTCCATCGACGCGCTGGGGTTCCGCATCGCGGGGCTGGCCTATCTGCCCGATGCGGTGGCGATCCCCGAGGCCAGCTGGCCTGCGCTGGCGGGGCTGGAGATCTGGGTGCTGGACGCGCTGCGCCGCAAGCCGCACCCCACCCATGCCCATCTGGCGCTGGCGCTGGAATGGATGGCCCGTGCCGCGCCCCGGCGCGGCGTGCTGACCAACATGCATCTCGACCTTGATTACGAAACGCTGGCGGCCGAATTGCCGCCGCATATTGAACCCGCCTTCGACGGTATGGTTCTGGAGCTTCCTGACATATGAGCGCCCTTCTCGACGTCATCATGCCGGTCTTTCTGGTCATCGGGGGGGGCTGGCTGGCGGCGCGGGCGAAGCTGTTCAGCGATGCGGCCGTTGACGGGCTGATGCGGTTTGCACAGACCTTCGCGGTGCCGGTGCTGCTGTTCCTGTCAATCTCGCGGCTGGACCTGTCGGCGGCCTATGACATCGGCCTGTTCATCAGCTTCTATGCCGGGGCCTTTGCGGCCTTCGGCCTTGGCATCCTTGGCGCGCGTCTGCTGGGGCGGCCCGGCACCGATGCTGTGGCCATCGGTTTTGCCTGCCTGTTTTCCAACTCGCTGCTGCTGGGCCTGCCGATCACCGAACGCGCCTATGGCGCTGATGCGCTGGCGGCAAACTACGCCATCATCTCGATCCACTCGCCGCTGCTTTACGCAACCGGCATCACGGTGATGGAACTGACGCGGAGCCATGGCCAGGGCCTGCCCGCAGGGCGGCTGGCGCGACAGGTGCTGCGCGCGATCTTCTCGCAGCCCATGGTGCTGGGTATCTGTGCCGGGTTCTTCGTCAATCTGACCGGCCTGCCGCTGCCCGATTTCGCATGGTCGGCGCTGAAGATGATCGGCGGCGCGGCGATCCCGACAGCGCTGTTCGGGCTGGGTGGCGTTCTTTATCGCTACCGCCCCGAGGGCGACGGCCGTGCCATCGCGCTGGTCGTCGGGCTGTCGCTGCTGCTGCATCCGGCGATCACCTGGCTGCTGGGCAGCAAGGTTTTCGGCCTGTCCGTCGAGCAACTGCGCTCGGCGGTGGTGACCAGTTCGATGGCGCCGGGGGTGAATGCCTATCTGTTCGCGCATCTCTACGGCGTGGCGAAACGGGTGAATGCCTCGGCTGTGCTGCTGGCCACCGCCGCCTCCATCGGAACGATCTGGATGTGGCTGCATATCCTGCCGTGATCCCGGGAAATCAGAATGAAAAAGGGGGCCGCATGGCCCCCTTTCTGCATTCCTGACACCCGGATTACTGCGGGGTGACGCCCCGGATCCGCTCCGACCGGCGGCGCAGCAGTTCCACCGTGGCCAGCAGGGCAATCGAGATCAGCACAAGGATGGTTGCCACCGACAGGATGGCCGGGCTGATTGCCTCGCGGATCCCGTTCCACATCTGGCGCGGGATGGTCTGCTGGTCGGGACCGGCGATAAACAGCACCGCCACCACTTCGTCAAACGAGGTCACGAAGGCAAACAGCGCACCCGAAATCACACCCGGCAGGATCAGCGGCAGGACCACCTTGAAGAAGGTGCGCGAGGGCGACGCGCCCAGAGAGGCGGCAGCGCGGCTCAGCGACTGGTCGAAACCGATCAGCGTCGCTGTCACGGTGATGATGACAAAGGGAATACCAAGTGTGGCATGGGCCAGCACGACGCCGGTATAGGTGGAGGTCAGCCGCCCGCATTCGAAGCCAAGCATGGAACAGGGGTTCGAATAGAAGAAGAACAGGCCGGTGGCGATAATGATGATCGGCACGATCATCGGCGAGATCAGAACCGCCATGATCAGCCGCCGATAAGGCATTTCGGACCGCGACAGACCAAGCGCCGCCAGCGTCCCCAGAACGGTCGCGACGATGGTTGACCAGAAGCCGATGATGACCGAGTTCTTGGCGGCCTTCACCCAGGCGGCATTGGCCCAGACATCTTCCCACCAGCTGCTGTCGCGCGGGGCATCCGGTGCGACCATGCCATGCGTCAGCAGAAGGTCATACCAGCGCAGGCTGTAGCCCTCGGGGTCGAAGGTCAGCATCTTCTGCGTGAAGGTGAAATAGGGCTCGGCGTTGAAGCTGAGCGGCATGACGATCAGGATGGGCGAAATCAGGAAGACGAAGATCGCCACGCAGATGACGTGGTAGGTGTAATACCACAGGCGTTCCAGCGGATCGGCATAGACGGGAAGAGCCATCGGTTTCTCCTCGGGCCGGATCGCCGGGGGCGCTGCCCCCGGACCCCCGGGATATTTGGACCAGGATAAAGGGAGGCGCGGGGGCGCCTCAGCCCAGTTTCAGCTTGTCGATGCCGACGAGGCGGTCATAGAGCCAGTAGAGCACCAGAACCCCGGCCAGCAGCATGGCCGAAAGTGCGGCAGCCAGCGACCAGTTAGATTTGCTCATGTGGAACTGGATCAGGTTCGAGATCAGCTGCCCGTCGGCCCCCCCGACCAGAGCAGGGGTGATGTAGTAGCCGACCGCGAGGATGAAGGTCAGCAGCGCCCCTGCGCCAATCCCCGGCAGGGTCTGCGGCAGATAGATGCGGCGGAACGTTGTCCAGCTGGTCGCGCCCAGGCTGCGGGCGGCACGGGCATAGGAGGGCTTGATCGTGCGCATCACCGAATAGAGCGGAAGCACCATGAAGGGCAGCAGGATATGCGTCATCACGATGATGGTGCCGGTCTGGTTGTAGATCATGGTGATCCGGCCATCATCACCGATCACGCCCAGTGAAACTAGGATATTGTTCACCACGCCCTGCCCTTGCAGAAGCACAATCCAGCTGGTCGTCCGCACCAGAAGCGAGGTCCAGAACGGCAGCAACACAAGGATCATCAGCAGGTTGGATTTCGACATCGGCAGCGTGGCCAGCAGATGTGCGATCGGGAAGGCGAGGATCAGGCAGAGGAACGTAATGACGCCGGACAGGATGAAGGTCTTGCCAAACAGCCAGAGATAGATGCGCTCGTTTTCCGGCACCCGCTCGATCCCGCCGTCGGCAGTGCGCTGGCGGTCGGTGGCGATCAGGTAGAAATCCGAGGTCCAGGGGCTGGAGGCTTCGCGCATCGCCTGCCAGATCACCGGCTCGCCCCATTTAGCATCCAGCGCCAGCAACGCCTCCTTGTAGGGCGGCTCCAGCTTGTCGGCGCCACGGGCGGAGGAGGTGAACAGCGACCGGGTGCCGGGCACGGTATAGTTGATCCGCGTGCCTGCCTCCCCCGCCGTCTTGTCCTTTTTCATCAGCGCGAGATCGGAGGCCAGCGCGGCATAGGCGCTTTCGTCGAAGTCGCTGCCATCGGGATGGCTGCTGAACCATTCGCCAAGCGCGGGGGCAGAATTGGAAAATCCGTCGTGATAGACCGAGCGTTGCAGCATCTGGCCAATCGGCAGAATGAAGGTCACCACCACGAACAGCAGAAGGGGCGCCACGAGGAGGAAGGCACGGCGTCGCGCGCGCGCCTGAGCGGCGGCCAGAGCCGCCTTGAGGGGGCGGCCGTCGGCAGTGGTCAATTGCGAGTATGCATCGGTCATCGTCAGTCCTTGAACAAGGCTGAAGCAGGGTCAGTCCGGGGAAACGGGAAGCCGGGCCGGGGTGAAATGCCCCGGCCCGGATCTGCCATCAGTTGGCGGCGAGCCAGGCGTTGAAACGCTCATTCAGCTCGGAATCGCGGTCGACCCAGAACTCGTAGGACGACGGCAGCGCGTTGGTCAGGTTTTCAGCGGCGGTGGGCATATGCGGGCCCATCTCGGTCTTGCCGTCCTGATAGAGACCGACCAGCGCGCCCGAGGATTTGCGGGCCGGGCCATAGCTGATCCACTTGGCCTGATCGGCAAGGCGCTGGGTGTCCGTCGCATAGGCGAGGAACTTCTTGGCCTCTTCGAGGTTCGGGGCACCTTTCGGGATCACGAAGAGGTCATATTCATAGACCTGACCGTCCCAGACCACCTGGAAGGGTTTGCCCTCGGCCACGGCGGCGGCGAAGATCCGGCCGTTATAAGCGGTGGTCATCGCCACCTCGCCATCGGCGAGCAGCTGCGGCGGCTGGGCACCGGCTTCCCACCAGATCGTGTCCTTCTTGATCTTGTCGAGCATCGCGAAGGCACGATCCACCCCTTCCGGGGTTTCCAGCGTAGCGTAGACATCGGCCGCCGGCACGCCGTCAGCCATCAACGCCATTTCGAGGTTGGCCTTGGCGCCCTTGCGCATCGCGCGCTTGCCGGGGAATTTCTCCAGATCGAAGAAATCGTGGATCGAGGTCGGACCTTCCGGGAACTTCGACGAGTCGTAGGCGAAGACGGTCGAGAACACGATGGTCGCAACGGCGCAATCGGTCAGCGCGCCCGGCAGGAAATCCTCGGTCGCCGGGGTGCCATCGGGAGCCGGGGGCAGCATGGCCGGGTCGATCTGTTCCAGCATGCCTTCGTCGCACAGGCGGATCGCATCGGCATATTCCACGTCGGCGATATCGACCGTCACGTTATTGGCTTCGACCATGGCCTTCACCGGGGTCGCCGGGTTGTCGGCGTCGACCATGGTGACCTTCACGCCGGTCTCGGCGCTGTAGGGCTTGATATAGGCTTCGGTCTGGCTGGTGCCGTAGGCGCCGCCCCAGGACATGACCGTAACATCGGCCACGGCCGGAAGGGCCATGCCGGTCAGGGCGGTCGAAAGGACGAGAAGTTTCTTCATGTTATGGTGCTCCCGTTGGTTGGACGTTATTGGCCGCGTCCTTGCGGCATCTCCGGCGGCAACCGCCGGACATTCGATATCTTACATCGGATCCAGCGCGCGGGCATCCGCCGGATGCCAGCCCACCTTGATCTGCTGACCGGGCGACAGTTTGGTCTGACCCAGCGTGTTGCGCATCTTCATCACGAAATCATCGCTGCCCGCCACGCGCAGCCGCACGCGCAGGATATCCCCCATATAGATCACCTCAAGCACGGTGGCGTCGATCATATGGGCGCCTGCCGGCATCATCTCGGGCTTGAACTCCACCCGCTCGGGGCGGATTGACACAAGGGTCTTCTGACCCTTCGCCGTCACGTTGACGGGCGTCGCGTCGATCAATTCGCCGGTTCCCAGACGCACCAGCGCCTTGTCGCCCGAAAGCTCCTCGATGGTGCCCGGCAGTTTGTTGTTCTCGCCGATGAACTGCGCGACAAAGCTGTTGTCGGGGCGTTCATACAGATCGGACGGCGGGGCAAGCTGCTGGATCTTGCCATCGTTGAACACCGCCACGCGGTCGCTCATCGTCAGCGCCTCGCCCTGGTCGTGAGTCACATAGACCACGGTGATGCCGAGGCTTTCGTGCAGGTGCTTGATCTCGAACTGCATGTGTTCGCGCAACTGCTTGTCGAGCGCGCCCAGAGGTTCGTCCATCAGCACAAGTGCCGGGTCGAACACCAGCGCGCGGGCCAGCGCGATCCGCTGCTGCTGGCCACCGGAAAGCTGGGCCGGGCGGCGGTTGGCAAAGGCACCCATCTGGACCATATCCAGCGCGCGCCTGATCTTGGCTTCGCGCTCGTCCTTGCCCATGCCGCGCACTTCCAGCGGGAAGGCGAGGTTTTCGCCCACCGTCATATGCGGGAACAGGGCGTAGTTCTGGAACACCATGCCGATGCCGCGCTTGTGCGGCGGTACGAGGTTGATGTTGCGCCCGTCCAGCCGGATCTCACCATGAGTGGCGGTCTCGAACCCGGCCAGCATCATCAGACAGGTGGTCTTGCCAGAGCCGGACGGCCCGAGCATCGTCAGAAACTCGCCCTTGCCAATGTTCAGGTTGAGGTCTTTGACCACCAGAGAAACGCCGTCATAGCTTTTCTGCACATGGTCGAAGACGACGAAATCGTCGTTGCGGGCTTCTGTCGTCACCCTGGTCTCCCCGTGTATCGGCAGGTCGTCCTGCACTTTCTCTTGTTCCGACTAAAGCGGATGCGTCGCTGCATTGCAACGCTGTTCTGATGCCCGGCAGTGTCGTTGCGTCACCGCCCCCATACCGGCAATAAAACGACACTTGTCCGCACGGCAGCGGCGAGAATGGAAAAGGCGGGCCTGAACCTGTCAAAATTGGCGCATTTCAGGTTCACAACCGGCATGACAGAGTCGATTCGCGGCATAATTGACAGAATCACTCAAAGTGCGGGCGAGGTCGCGATGTATGCAATGGCACACGAAAACGACATCGCGTGAACGGCGCCGGATGTCGTTTTCCATCATGCTGCAACTGCGAGATAGCCGGCCAGAATGACAAAAGCGCCGCGGCTTTCGCCCGGCGCTTCAGTCAGTCATGGTGCGGTTGAAAGGACTCGAACCTTCACGGGAGTTACCCCACAGCGACCTCAACGCTGCGCGTCTACCAATTCCGCCACAACCGCATGCTCTGGCTTGGTGACGGGCTGTTTAGCGAAGCCTCTGCGCGAAGGAAAGGGGGATTTCACCGCCCGCCGGAAAAATTTTATCCGACGGGCGGGGAGCGATCAAACGGCCTATTGGCCGAGCATCAGACGGGGCAGCGCGGTCATCACCGAAACCGCCCGCGCGGCGACCGGCGTCGTCGCCGGGGGCGCAGCGGACGTGGCCTGCGGGGCCGCCGCGATCACCGTTTCCGCCGGAGCCGGTGCGGCCTCGACCACCACTTCGGGCGCGGAGGTTGCCGGCGCCAGAACCGGCAGCGGCGCGGCAGGCTGGGCCGGGCCATCGCTGCGGCCGTTCAGCATGAATACTGCCTTGCGCACCAGATCCCCCTGCCCTGCGGGCGTGCCGGGCAGGCCAGGCGCCCCCGCGGGTGTCAGCTCAAACCAGCCCATCGCCAGATCGGGCCGCCGCGTCGCGCCGATCCCGTCGGCGAGGTGATAGCCCGGCAGGGCGGCATAGCCGCTTTCTCCCAGCGCAGTCAGCACCAGTGCCGATCCCAGCGCCACATCGGCATCATCCAGTGCATAGCCGACACCCAGACAGATCTTCGACGTGCCAGAAAGCTGGGCGGGCGACATGCCCGATCCGGCGATGAACTGTGTTACACCAGCCAGAACCTCGGGCGCAGGTTTCAGCGATACCGCCGTCACCTGGTCCTTCAGCACGGGGCCAAAGGCCTTGCACTGATCCGCCACCTGCTGCGGTGTGACGCCCGGCACCGCACGCGACAGCGCCTCGCCCTGCTGGATCGCCGCCGCACGGCTGAGGCAGAACTGTTCTGACAATGCCTGTGCCGGATCGCTCATGTTGGCGACCGTCATATAACCGCCGTTGGCGTTGGTCTTCAGCGCGATCGTGTTGCAATGCGAACTGAGCGAAACCAGAGTGCCACCGAAGGACGGCAAGGCTGGCGCTGCCGGGGCAGGCGCGGGTTCGGCCACCAGCGCGGGCAGCGCCGGTGCGGGCGCCACCGGCTGCACCGGCTCGGCCGCCATCATCGCACCGGCAACGGCCATGCCCTGCCCCGTCATCTGGCCTGCCATCTGACCCGGCATCTGCGTTGGCAGACCCGCCATCTCGTCCCGTTGCAGCAGCAGCAGGCCCTTGATCCCCATGGGATGCGTGCCCATCACCTGCATGACCTGCGGACCGCCCGCGACGGCACGGTGATAGGCCGTCACCAGCAGCGTGCGTTCATAGTCGGTCAGCTGGCCGGTGGGCGGATAGCCCAGCGTCGCCTGATAGGACGAGATCGCCGACCGGCTCTTTGGCCCCAGCGAACCGTCCGGCGTACCGACCGGATAGCCGAAGTGATTGAGCGCGGTCTGCACCTCGCGGTTCTGTTCGCGCTGCGCAGCCGAGATGCCGGTGGATTTCGTTGATTTCGTGCTGGTCGACCGCCGGGTGGTCGTCGTCTGCTTGCGGCGCTGCTGGTCCTTGGCAATGGCATGACCGATGATGCCGCCAATCAGTGCACCGGCAATCGCATCGCCCGCATCGGCCCGAACCGGGCTGGCAGGCGACAATGCCATGGCTGCCGCCACGGCACAGGTGGTTGCAACTGTCCTGACTTTCATCGAAAGACTCCTGAAGAAAGGCGTAAGCTATCCTGTCAGCGTAACACGCCATCGTTACATTGCGAGAAAAAACCGCGTCTGAGGAGGATGCCCATGGTCGAATGGCGCCACATGCCGGGCCTCAGCCCCTATGCCGAGACACTGGCCGCGATGGAGGCCCGCGCGGCAGCCATCGCAGCGGGCGAGGCGGAGGAGGCGATCTGGCTTCTGGAACATCCGCCGCTTTACACCGCCGGAACTTCGGCCCGGCCCGAGGATCTGGTGGAGCCGGACCGCTTCCCGGTTCATGCGGTCGGGCGCGGCGGTCAGTATACCTACCACGGCCCCGGCCAGCGCATCGTCTATGTCATGCTGGGTGTGAAGAAGCGCGGCGGCGATGTGCGCTGCTTCGTGCGCCACTTGGAAAACTGGGTCATCGCCGCGCTGGCCGAATTCAACGTGAAAGGCGAAATCCGCCCCGGCCGCGTCGGCGTCTGGGTCGAACGGCCTGACCGGCCACGCAATGCCGATGGCTCGGTCGCCGAGGACAAGATCGCCGCGCTTGGCATCAAGATCCGCAAATGGGTCAGCTTCCACGGCATATCGATCAATGTGGAGCCGGACCTGAGCCACTTCGGCGGCATCGTGCCCTGCGGCATCCGCGACCATGGGGTGACCAGCCTCGTCGATCTGGGGCTGCCCGTTACTATGGCCGATCTGGATGCCGCGCTGATGGCCACCTTCGACGCCGCGCTGGAGGCGCCGTCCTGCCGGGCCTAGACATTTTGACAATTGTCAAAGCGCGACAAGCCGCCTCATGGTAAAGCCTCGTGGCACGGCACTATCCATCTGCCGAAGCCCTAGCCACCGGACGCGCCCGCCGCGCGCCGGGCCTGACGCCAGACAAGGACGATCACGATGAAACTGACACTCACCGCCGCCCTCGCCACCCTTGCGCTCGCCGCCCCGGCCTTTGCCGGAGACGCCGCCAAGGGCGAGGCCGATTTCAAGAAATGCAAGGCCTGCCACATGATCGTCGCCCCGGACGGGACCGAGATCCAGAAAGGCGGCAAGACCGGCCCGAACCTTTATGGCGTGGTCGGCCGCAAGGCAGGGTCGCTTGAGGGCTTCAACTACTCCAACGCCCTGGTCAAGCTGGGCGAGGCCGGTGAGGTCTGGACGGAAGAAGACATCGCGCATTACGTCGCCGATCCGAACAAATACGTCGATGAAAAGACCGGCGACAAGACGCTGAAGACCAAGATGACCTTCAAGCTGACCAAGGGCGGCGAGGACATGGCGGCCTATCTCGCCTCGGTCGCTCCGGCGCCCGAAGGTGCGTCGAACTGACGCACCATCTTGCGGAGTTTGCGCGGCTTTTCTTGATCTGCGTCAAAGTCTGCGATTGCCCGCAGGGCAGTGCCGCTCTAGTAATGGCTCATAATGCGGCCGGGATTCCCTTCCCGGCCGCTGGGACATAAGGGAGCAACGTATGGCAGACGCAGCCATTCATGGTCATGACCATGATACCCGCGGGTTCTTCACCCGCTGGTTCATGTCGACCAACCACAAGGACATCGGGATCCTCTATCTGTTCACCGCCGGCCTCGCCGGGCTGATCTCGGTGGGTTTCACCGTTTTCATGCGGCTTGAACTGATGGAGCCGGGCGTTCAGTACATGTGCCTCGAAGGCACCCGGCTTTTCGCGGATGCCACCCGCGAATGCACGCCGAACGGCCATCTCTGGAACGTGTCGATCACCGCGCACGGCATCCTGATGATGTTCTTCGTGGTCATTCCGGCGCTGTTCGGCGGCTTCGGCAACTATTTCATGCCGCTTCAGATCGGCGCGCCGGACATGGCGTTCCCGCGCATGAACAACCTGTCCTACTGGCTTTATGTCGCGGGCACTTCGCTCGCCGTGGCCTCGGTGTTCTCGCCGGGCGGCAATGACCAGCTGGGTTCGGGTATCGGCTGGGTGCTCTATCCGCCGCTCTCGACCTCGGAAGGCGGCTATTCGACCGACCTCGCCATTTTCGCCGTGCACCTCTCGGGCGCCTCGTCGATCCTCGGCGCGATCAACATCATCACCACCTTCCTGAACATGCGTGCCCCCGGCATGACCATGCACAAGGTGCCGCTGTTCGCCTGGTCGGTCTTCGTCACCGCCTGGCTGATCCTGCTGTCGCTGCCCGTGCTGGCTGGCGCCATCACCATGCTGCTGACCGACCGGAACTTCGGCACCACCTTCTTCCAGCCCTCGGGCGGCGGTGATCCGATCCTCTACCAGCACATCCTGTGGTTCTTCGGTCACCCGGAAGTGTATATCGTGATCGTGCCGGGCTTCGGCATCGCGTCGCAGGTCATCGCCACCTTCTCGCGCAAGCCGATCTTCGGCTATCTGCCGATGGTCTATGCGATGGTCGCCATCGGCGTGCTGGGCTTCGTCGTCTGGGCGCACCACATGTACACCGTCGGCATGTCGCTGACCCAGCAATCCTACTTCATGATGGCCACCATGGTGATCGCGGTGCCCACCGGCATCAAGATCTTCTCGTGGATCGCGACGATGTGGGGCGGCTCTATCGAGTTCAAGACGCCGATGCTGTTCGCGCTCGGTTTCCTGTTCCTGTTCACCATCGGCGGCGTGACCGGCATCGTTCTGAGCCAGGCCGGTGTGGACCGCGCCTATCACGACACCTATTACGTCGTGGCGCACTTCCACTACACCATGTCGCTGGGCGCTGCCTTCTGTATCTTCGCCGGGATCTACTTCTGGTTCGGCAAGATGTCGGGCCGCCAGTACCCGGAATGGGCGGGCAAGCTGCACTTCTTCATGTTCTTCATCGGTGCGAACCTGACCTTCTTCCCCCAGCACTTCCTCGGCCGTCAGGGGATGCCGCGCCGCTACATCGACTATCCCGTGGAATTCGCCTACTGGAACCACGTCTCGTCGATCGGCGCCTTCATCTCGTTCGCCTCGTTCCTGTTCTTCCTCGGCATCGTGTTCTACACGCTGTTCGCGGGTAAACGCGTGACCGAAAAGAACTACTGGAACGAATATGCCGACACGCTGGAATGGACGCTGCCCTCGCCGCCGCCGGAACACACCTTCGAGCAACTGCCGAAGCGTGAGGACTGGGACAAGGGCCACGCCCACTAAGCGCTGAAACCACAGAAGGCCCCGGCACCGCGCCGGGGCCTTTTGCATTCCGCCTCCCGCCCCTTCATCTGTTCGCAAATATCCCCGGGGGTGAATTGCCGCAGGCAAGAGGGGACGGTAAGCCTCCTGTCGACAACAGACATATCCCATGCCCTATGAATGGCTTCCCCCCTCGCCCGAAGGCGCACGGCTGCACCTCTGGCCCTATCGCTCGCTGCCGCGGCGCGGTTTCGTGTGGTTTGTCGGCGCCACCGCCGCGCTGATCGCCGTGCCGCTGATCGGGGTGCTGGGGTCGCCCGTGCTCTGGGCGCTGCTGCCCTTCCTGATCGCCGCCATCGCCGCGATCTGGTGGGCGCTGGACCGCTCATACCGTGATGCCGAGATCGTCGAGGATCTGCTTCTGACCCCGGCGCGGATGACGCTGACCCGCCACGGCCCGCGCGGCCGTCACCAGAGCTGGGAGGCGAACCCGCATTGGGTACGGGTGGAGCGTCACGAAACCGGCGGGCCGGTGCCGCAATACCTCACCTTCTCCGGTGGTCCGCGCCCGGTGGAGATCGGCGCCTTCCTGACCCCCGAAGAGCGGCTGACGCTGGAACATGAGCTGCGCCAGCATCTGCGCGCGCTGCGCTGAGACTGTCGCCTTTGTTCAATACGGCAGCGACCTGCATGCGCAATCTGGCCCGGTCGAAAGGAGCCAGACATGATTTTCCGCTATACGATCCTTTACGTTCAGGATGTGCCCGCCACCCTGGATTTCTATACCCGCGCCTTCGGGCTGGAGCGCGGCTTTCTGCATGACTCCGGCGATTATGGCGAGGTGCAGACCGGCAAGACGCGGCTTGCCTTCAGTTCGGTCGCGCTGATGCAGCGGCTGGGCAAACGCATCGCGACCGGGACGCCCGCCCTGCCCGCTTTCGAAATTGCCTTTGAAACCGCCGACGTCGCCGCCGCGCTGGAGAGGGCCGTCGCGGCCGGTGCCGAACAGGTGCAAGGGGTCGAGCGGATGGAGTGGGGCCAGACCACGGCCTATGTCCGCACCCCGGATGGCACGCTGGTCGAGCTTTGCACAAAAGTCGGCTGACCGCCTAAAGACCCGGCGCCAGCAGCGCCGCCATGGCCTCGGGATCGGCCAGAAGCCGGGCGGGCGGCGCGCCATGGAAGTGGCGCGCCTCGCGGGTGAAATGCGCCTGATCGGCATAGCCGGCACCGGCGGCGGCCATGGCCAGGGGCACGCCCTCGGCGGCTTCAGCCATCGCCCGGCGCAGGCGCGCCAGCCGAAGCCAGAACAGCGGCGGCTGGCCGGTTTCCGCACGGCTCAGTCGTTGCAGGCTGCGCAGGCTTTGCCCCAGTCTGCGGGCCAGCGCCCCGGCCCCGTCCGGTGGTTCCGCCAGCGCAGCAAGCATTTCGGTCAGGGCAGGATTGACGGTGCAGATCGCACTGATCGCCGCCACCTCGTCCGGTTTCTCGGGGTCCAGCGCCGACCAGAGCGTCGCGGGCACACGAATTCCCGGCGCCAGACGAAAGCCCCGCATCGCTGTGCCGGTCAGTCCTCGCACCACCCGGACCCGAAGGTCCAGCGAGGAAACTTTCCAGACCGGCGCCTGTCCGGGCATATGTTGCCAGATCACATCCTGACAGCCATCTGGGAAGATCCGCACCGGGCCGGGACGCAACCGCGCTACCTGCCAGGTCTCAAGGACACCCCCCGTCATGCGCGGTCCTTCAGGCCAGCTTGTCCTTCACCATCGGGCCGACTGCACCAAAATCCATCTGGCCGGTGTATTTGCCCTTCAGCACCGCCATGACCTTACCCATGTCGCGGATGCTGGTGGCGCCCGCCTCGGCAATGGCGGCCTCGATGGCGGCGGCAACTTCCGCTTCGGTCAGCTGCTTCGGCAGGAATTCGGAAATCACCGAGATTTCGGCCAGTTCCTTCTCGGCCAGTTCCAGCCGCCCGCCCTCTTCATAGGCGCGCGCGCTTTCCTGACGCTGTTTCACCATGCGGCCCAGAATGGCCAGAATGGCAGCATCGTCGACCACGGCACCGTCGCTTTCGCCCCGCACCGCGATCTCGCGATCCTTGATTGCGGCGTTGATCAGCCGCAGCGTGGAGAGCCGGTCGGCCTCCTTCGCCTTCATGGCATCTTTCAGCGTGGCTTGAAGCCGGTCACGCAAGCTCATGAAACACCCATCCCCAGGTTGCCCGAAGTCGGCAGTCTAACCGTTCACGCTCTGTAACACAACCAGCCGAAAAATGTGTAAGATACTGATTTTTATGAAATAATAATTTCACGCTTCGTAAGGATCATCGGCCTTGACCCCGCCGCCTGTCGCCCTTAGGTTCCCCCCGTTTATCCGGAGAGTCGCCATGCCCCAGACGCAAGTCCCCACCGCCTGCCTCGCGCTTGCAGACGGAACGATCTTCTACGGCAAGGGTTTCGGCACCCCCGGCGAAACGGTGGCCGAACTGGTGTTCAACACCGCAATGACCGGCTATCAGGAAATCATGACGGATCCCTCCTACGCCGGGCAGATCGTCACTTTTACCTTCCCGCATATCGGCAATACCGGCGTCACCGTCGAGGATGACGAAACGGCCGAGCCGGTGGCAGCGGGCATGGTGGTGAAATGGGATCCGACAGAGCCGTCGAACTGGCGCGCGACTTCGGATCTTCAAGCCTGGATGGCCGCGAAGGGCCGTATCGGCATCGGCGGGATCGACACCCGCCGCCTGACCCGCGCGATCCGGCAACAGGGTGCGCCGCATGTGGCACTGGCCTTTGATCCCGAAGGCAAATTTGACCTTGAGGCGCTGGTCGCCAAGGCCCGCGCCTGGCAAGGGCTGGTGGGCCTCGATCTGGCGAAAGACGTGACCTGCGCACAAAGCTATCGCTGGGACGAAATGCGTTGGGCCTGGCCCGAGGGTTACAGCCGCCGCGAAGGTCCGGGCCTGCGTGTCGTCGCCGTGGATTACGGCGCCAAGAGGAACATCCTGCGCTGCCTCGCCTCGGCGGGTTGCGAAGTGACCGTGCTGCCCGCCACCGCGACCGCGGAAGAGGTGCTGGCACATGACCCGGAAGGCGTGTTCCTGTCGAACGGACCGGGCGACCCGGCTGCGACCGGCGTCTATGCCGTTCCGATGATTCAGGAAGTGCTGAAGCGCGACCTGCCGGTCTTCGGCATCTGCCTCGGCCATCAGATGCTGGCGCTGGCACTTGGCGCGCAGACCGTGAAAATGGGCCATGGCCATCACGGCGCCAACCATCCGGTGAAGGAAGTTGGCACCGGCAAGGTGGAAATCACCTCGATGAACCACGGCTTCACCGTGGATGCGCAGACCCTGCCCGCCGGTGTGGTGGAAACCCATGTCTCGCTGTTTGACGGCACCAATTGCGGTATCGCCGTTGAAGGCAAGCCGGTGTTCTCGGTCCAGCATCACCCCGAGGCCAGCCCCGGCCCGCAGGACAGCTTCTATCTGTTCGACCGCTTCGCCGAGGCGATGCGTGCCCGTCGCGCCGGCTGAGCCAGACCTCCGGCCGTTAACCCCGCGTTAACGGCTTTCCGCCGATCCTGCCGCCGGATGGCACGGGATCGGCATGACGGCACACAGACCCGAGTTGCGGCAGGACCGGACCGCGCCCGTTGCGGGCGGCGGCGGGCTTGGTGTTGCCCTGCTGCGCGAGGGTCTGGTTCCGCCGCATGAGATCGTCACAGCGCTTGCCGATGTTCAGGCCACGCAACACGACCTCGCCGATGCTCTGCGGGGCGGCGGGCCGCAGCGTCCCGCGGTTTACGACAGCATGGCACGGCACTGGCGCGTCGATATCGCCAACCTGTCGCGCCAGCCGCCCGATCCGCGCCTGATCGACCGGCTGGGCATTGCCGCCTGCCTGCGGGACCGGCTGGTGCCCTGGCGACAAAGCGGGGCGCTGACCATCATTGCCGTGTCTCACCCCGATGTCTTTCATCGCCAGCAATTCTCGCTGGAGGCGGTCTTCGGGCGGGTAGGCATGGCCATCGCCCCGCCTGAGGAGATCGAGGCTGCCCTGATCGCCGTGCGCGGGCCGCAGATGGATCGTGCCGCCCGGTTCAAGGTTGCGGCAGAGGAAAGCTGCCGTGACTGGGGCGGGCACCGCCATGCCAGTGTCGCCCGCACTGCGCTGGTTCTGGCAATCATCTGGCTGACGCTCGCGCCGGTCAGCCTCGCGGCGGCTCTCGCCTTCTGGGCAGTGCTGACGCTGCTGTTCGCGACGCTGATGAAGGCCGCCGCCATCCTTGCCGCGCTGCGCAAACCGCCGCCGGAGCCACCCCTGCCGCATATCGCCCGTCAGCCCGTCATCTCGATCATGGTGGCACTTTACCGCGAGGCCGATATCGCCCCGCGTCTGGTGCGGCGGCTGGGCCATCTGGATTATCCGCGGGACTGTCTTGAAATCCTGCTGGTGGTCGAAGAGGAGGACAGCCTGACCCGCGCCGCGCTGGCCAGCGCCCGCCTGCCCGACTGGATGCGCGTTGTCGTGGTGCCGGATGGACCGCTGAAAACCAAACCACGCGCGCTGAACCACGCGCTGAGGGCCTGCCGGGGCACCATTATCGGCGTCTATGACGCAGAAGACGCGCCGGAGCCTGACCAGCTGCGCCGCGTGGTCGAGCGTTTCCATCGCCGCGGCCCCGAGGTCGCCTGTCTGCAAGGGGTGCTGGATTTCTACAACCCGCAGACCAACTGGCTCAGCCGCTGTTTCACCATGGAATATGCCACATGGTTCCGCATCATCCTGCCGGGGCTGGAGCGGCTGCGGCTGGCCATCCCGCTGGGCGGCACAACCCTGTTCTTCCGCCGCGATGCGCTGGAGCGGCTGGGCGGCTGGGATGCCTATAATGTGACCGAGGACGCCGATCTGGGCATCCGCCTCGCCCGCCACGGCTTTCGCACCGAGCTGTTGCCGACCACCACCTTTGAGGAGGCGAACTGCCGCGCCCTGCCCTGGATCAGACAGCGCTCGCGCTGGCTGAAGGGCTACATGATGACCTATGCGGTGCATATGCGGTCACCCCGCCTGCTGCTGCGGCAGTTGGGCTGGTGGAAATTCGCGGGCTTTCAGGTGTTCTTCCTGACCACATTGTCGCAATTCCTGCTGGCGCCGGTGATGTGGTCGTTCTGGCTTGTGCCGCTGGGTGTGCCGCACCCGCTGGTCACCGCCATGCCCGGCTGGCTTTATGCGCTGACCGCCGGGATTTTCATGTTTACCGAGGTCATGCTGCTGGTCGTCACCCTGGTTTCACTGCGACTGACCCCGAACCGGATCAACCCACTCTGGGCGCCGGTGCTGCATTTCTATTTCCCGCTCGGGGCGCTGGCCTCCTACAAGGCAGCGTGGGAGCTGGTGACGCGCCCGTTCTGGTGGGACAAGACGCATCACGGTCTGTTCGACCCGCTGAACGACGGCTGAAATCAGCGCAGCCGCAACTCGCCCGCATCAACCCGCAGCCGGGTTTCGAATGCCTTGGAAATATGTGCCTTCAGCGCCGCATAGGCGGCATCGCCGTCCCGCGCGGCAATCGCCTGCACGATTTCGTCATGTTCGCAGATCGCCACCTCGTCGCGCCCTTCGGCCGCGAAAGAGGTATTGGCCATCAGCGCCATCGAGCGATGCACGAGATCGAGCTGCTGCACAAGAAAACGGTTGTGCGACGCAAGATGAATCTGCTTGTGGAACCGCTTGTTCGCCCGGCTCAGCGCACGGGGATCCCCCCC
The DNA here is from genome assembly GCF_014652195.1 of Gemmobacter nanjingensis. Classification (NCBI taxonomy): domain Bacteria; kingdom Pseudomonadati; phylum Pseudomonadota; class Alphaproteobacteria; order Rhodobacterales; family Paracoccaceae; genus Gemmobacter; species Gemmobacter nanjingensis. The sequence continues at coordinate 154,215 of NZ_BMYI01000002.1, read as the reverse complement.
CAGCAGCGCACGGTCTTCCTCGACCATCGAGCGCAGCACGCGGATTTCCTCATCCGTGGCATGGCGGGCGGCGAGCCGCGCGGCCAGCCCCTCCAGTTCCGTCCGCACGGTATAAAGCTCAGCCAGCTGGTTGTGATCCAGCGTCGCCACAATCAGGCTGCGGCCATCGCGGGTCAGCATCGACTGGGTCTCCAGACGCTGCAAGGCCTCGCGCACCGGGGTGCGGGATACGCCCAACCGCTCGGCCAGTTCGGATTCGACCAGCCGCGAGCCGGGCTTGTAATCCCCCGCCTCGATCGCTTCGAGGATCAGCGTATAGGCGTCTTTCTGCAAGGGGCACTCCTTTCGCATCCGGCGACACTAAGCCGGGCGTGGCGCCGGGTGCAAGCGACATTGCCGCAGCGGCCCGGTTGCGCTAGCTGTGGCACATGGTAGCCCAATCCTTCTCGCATGTCCGTCACTGGGTCTTCGACCTCGACAATACGCTTTACCCGCCCGAGGCGCGGCTGTTCGACCAGATCGAGCGCCGGATGACCGCCTGGGTGATGCAGGAGTTGAAGGTGGACCAGCCGGAGGCCGACCGGCTGCGCCGCCACTACTGGCAGCTTTACGGGACCACCCTTGCCGGGCTGATGGCAGAACACGGCATCGACCCGCATGGCTACATGCACGAGGTCCATGACATAGACTTCACGGTGCTGACGCCGGACGCCGGTCTGGCCGCACGCATCCGTGACCTGCCGGGGCGGCGGATCGTCTATACCAATGGCAGCGCGCCTTACGCAGAAAAAGTCCTGGCCGCGCGGGGGCTTGCCGGGGTGTTCGACGCGATCTACGGGGTGGAGCATGCCGGTTTTCGCCCGAAGCCGGAGCGCGCGGCCTTCGAGACGGTCTTTGGCCGCGACGGGATCGTGCCGGAAACCGGCGCCATGTTCGAGGATGATCCGCGCAACCTTGCCGCCCCGCATGACATGGGGATGCGCACAGTGCATGTGGCCCCCGCCCCTGCCCCAGCGCCGCATATCCACCACCATACCGACGATCTGAGTGGTTTTCTCGCCCGGCTGCTGCCCTGACGACCTGCGACAGCCTGTCGCGCGTCAAGTTGTATTCTGGAAACACCTTTGAGCGGCGGCGATAAACCGGCCACGCAAACAGGAGAGTTCCATGACCGCGCTTCCCGCCACCGGCCTTGGCCGTCTGCCGCTGATCGGCTTCATCGCCCGCGATATTGCCCGTGACATCAACGTCATTTTCTACATGCTGACCATTGTGGTGACGATGATCACGCTGGCGGTGATGACATGGGGCGTCGTCGCCCTCGCCATGGTGGCGCTGGCCATGGTGCCGGTGATGTTCTGCATTCTCATCGCCATCACGCGGGGCTGACGCTTCGTCGCGTGGACGGCCCCTGCCTTCTGGTCTATCTGACAGGGGAACGGAGGGCTGGCCATGCGTGAGACGACCGACATCCTGATTTCCGGCGGCGGCGTGGCGGGGCTGGCGGCAGCCTGTGCCTTCGGCAGCGCGGGTTTTTCGGTGATCTGCGTGGAGCCGAACCCGCCGGTGACCGAGGCGGAGGCCGAAGGCTCGGACCTGCGCACCACCGCCTTCCTGCATCCGTCAATTCCGGTGCTGGAGGCGGCGGGGCTGTGGCAGCGGCTGGAACCCCATGCCGCTGCGCTTCAGATCATGCGGATCGTCGATGCGGGTGGCGAAAAACCCGAGCCGCGCGTCATCAAGGATTTCGACGCCACCGACCTGTCGGACAAGCCCTTTGGCTGGAACTTGCCAAACTGGCTTTTGCGGCGCGAGATGCTGGCACGGATCGGGGAGTTGCCTAATGTGCGCTTCCTGCCCGGCGTCGGCACCGCCAGCGTGCTGACCCGCGAAACCGAGGCGCTTGTCGGCCTCAGCGACGGGCGGCGCATCGCGGCGCGGTTGCTGATCGGCGCCGACGGGCGCAACAGCACGGTACGGCAGGCGCTGGACATCCCGGTGAAAACCCTGCGCTACGGCCAGAAGGCGCTGGCCTTCGCCGTCAGCCACCCGATACCGCATGGCAATATCTCGACCGAGATCCACCGCTCCGGCGGGCCCTTCACCTTCGTGCCCCTGCCTGACCGCGACGGGCTGCCGCGATCTGCCGTGGTCTGGATGGACCACTCGGCCGAAATCGACCGCCGCATGGCGCTGTCCGTGGCCGGTTTCGAGGCCGAGATAATGGAGCGCTCCTGCGGGCTGCTGGGGCCGCTGACGCTGGTAAGCCGCCTGACAAGCTGGCCGATCATCGCTCAGATCGCCGCCCGCATGTCGGGCGAGCGCGTGGCGCTGATGGCCGAGGCTGCGCATGTGATGCCACCCATCGGGGCGCAGGGCCTGAACATGAGCCTCGCCGACCTGACCGCGCTGCTGGATCTGGCGCAGGCTGATCCCGCGCATCTGGGTAATGCCGCGATGCTGGACGCCTATCACCGCAAGCGGCATCTGGATGTGGAAGCACGGGTGCGCGGCATCGACCTGTTGAACCGCGCCTCGCAGATCGGGGCGCAGCCGCTGCGTGATCTGCGCGCGGCAACACTGGACGCGCTCTATTCCGTGGCGCCTGTCCGGCGCGGGCTGATGCGGGCGGGGATCGGGGTGCGGTGAGACACGGCTGAACCGGGGTCTGCCCCCGGTTCGCCACCCTATTTTCGGCGGAGTGAATGCTCTGCCCGTCAAAGCACCTTGTCGAGCACGACTTTCAGGCGGGCCACGGTGCCATCCACATCCTTCAGCTTGTCGAGACCGAACAGACCGAGGCGGAAGGTGCGGAACTCCGGCCCTTCGCCCACCTGCAAGGGCACGCCCGCCGCGATCTGCATGCCTTCGGCGAGGAACTTCTTGCCATTCTGAATGTCGGGATCGTCGGTATAGCTGACCACCACGCCCGGCGCACCAAAGCCTTCAGCCGCCACCGATTGAACGCCCTTTTCCGCCAGCAGCGCGCGAACGGCGCGGCCCAGTTGCCATTGTGCGGCCTTTGCCGCCTCGAACCCCAGCGCGCGGGTTTCGGCCATGGCATCCCGGAAGCCGATCAGCGCGTCGGTCGGCATGGTGGCGTGGTAGGCATGGCCGCCCCCCTCATAGGCCGCCATGATCGCGCGCCATTTCTTCAGGTCCAGCGCGAAGCTGCTGGAAGTTGTCGCCTCCAGCCGTTCCACCGCGCGCGGCGACAGCATCACAAGGCCGGCCGAGGGAGAGGCCGACCAGCCCTTTTGCGGCGCCGAGATCAGCACATCGACGCCCGTGGCCGCCATATCGACCCAGATCGTGCCCGAGGCGATGCAGTCGAGCACCATCAGCGCGCCGACCTCATGCGCGGCCTCCGCCATCGCGCGGATATAATCGTCGGGCAGGATCAGTCCCGCCGCGGTTTCCACATGCGGGGCAAAGACCACATCGGGGCGGGTGTCGCGGATCTTCGCCACCACCTCGTCAATCGGCGGCGGTGCAAAGGGGGCGCGGGCGCCATTGCCGGATTGCCGCGCCATGACGACCGTCGTGTCCGCGGCAAAGCCACCTGCTTCGAAAATCTGGCTCCAGCGGTAGGAGAACCAGCCGTTGCGCACGATCAGCGCATGGGCGCCGCTGGCGAACTGGCGCGCGACCGCCTCCATCGCATAGGTGCCGCCCCCGGGCACCAGCGCCACGGCGGCGGCGCCATAGACCTCGCGCAGGAGGCCGGAGATATCGCGCATCGCCTGTTGAAAACGGTGCGACATATGGTTCAGCGAGCGATCGGTGAAGACCACCGAAAATTCCTGCAAGCCTTCCGGGTCCACTTCGGGGCGCAATCCGGGCATGACGATCTCCTCTCATTCTTCCGGGGAACCCTAGCGCGAGACGGCACGGCTACGCCCGCGAAATCCGACATGAATTCCGCCGGATTGCGCGAAAGCATTTGTTTCGGTTTGCGAAAGCCGCCCTCAGCCCAGCGGGCCGGGGCGCGGTTCTTCGGACAGGACCACATTCGCCTCGACCTGCCCCACCCCGGGCAGGGTCATGATCCGCCGCCGCAGCACGCGTTCGAAATCCGAAATGTCGCGGGCGACAACGCGCAGGCGGTAGTCGAACAGGCCAAGGACATGCTGCACCACCTGCACCTCGGGAATGGCGGTCACGGCGCGTTCGAAGTCCTCAAGACTGACGCGGCCCTTGGTGGCCAGCTTCACACCCAGAAACACCGTCACCCCGAAGCCAAGCGCCGCGCGATCCACCAGCACGCGCTGGCCCTTCAACACACCGGCATCAGTCAGCCGCTTCACCCGGCGCCAGGCGGCAGGCTGGCTCAGGCCATGACGGCGGCCAAGTTCGCCTGCGGACAGCGTGCCGTCACGGGCAAGGTCGCGCAGCAGCGCACGGTCGGTGTCGTCCAGGTCGATCACAGCGGCAGCCCCGCGCTGTCCTTGATGGTGGCCACCAGCATCAGCGCCTCGATGTCATTGATATGCGGCAGGGTCAGGATGCGTTCGCGGTAGATCTGCTGATAATGCTGCAGATCGCGCGCGATCACGTTCAGACGCACGTCGACGCGGCCCAGAAAGGTTTCGAAACCAATGACCTCGGGCACCTCGCGTGCCGCTTGCAGGAATTCATCGAAAGCGCGGGGGTGGATCTTGTCGAGCGTGAAGCGCAGCGAGACTTCCACCTCATACCCCAGCGCATGCCAGTCGATCACCGCCTGCCGGGCCTGAATGACCCCGCTGTCGGCCAGCCGCTCCAGCCGGCGCCAGCAGGTCGCGGTGGTCAGGCCCGCACGCTCTGCCAGCGTGGCGGTCGGCAGGCCCGGCTCGGCCAGCAGATGCCGCAAAAGCCGCCTGTCGCTGTCATCAAGCATGATGCTCACATGAATCCTCTATTTCGCGAATGAGATTTTCGCAGAAACCCTGTTCCGGGTCAAACCGGCGCCAGCCACCTTTCTGCCACAGTGCCGGATAAACCGCTGCCCCACCGCCGAATTCCGGCAACATCATGCAGCCGTGCGGGTAAGCTTGGCCAAAGCAGTGCGCCCTGCAACGACAGGGTACGAGAAGAACAGGCCCCATCGGATGACCGAACGCACCATCTATGTCTTCGCCAAAAGCGGGGTCTCGATCACCCGTATCAACGGCGCCGCCACCAACCAGAATGACATCATCGGCAATGCGCTGAACGGAGATGCCTTCAGCTGGGAAGTGCCTTATGATCTTGCGCTGACCTTCTCGGGGCCGACCACCGCCATTCATTTCGATGACAGCGACGGCTATCTGACGGATGATCCATTCTCCGGCGCCACCGTGATCGACCAACGACTGACGCAATCGTTGAACATCAACGGCACCACCTACAATCCGTCGAATGAAACGATCCGCTGGAAATACCCGCCGCCGGTGGGCGTGGAAAACGAATATGAGGTCACGCTTTACGATGCGGCGGGGCACAGCTACCGCATGGTGGGCGTGTCGATCACCCAGGGCTATACGACCCAGGTTGTCGGCGTCATGTTCGAGGGGGATCAGCCCCCCGCAGGCACCAAGCTTTATTACCTGCAGCGGATCTCCAGCTATTCGGGCTATGGCCAGTCCACGCCGATCATCGACCCGGTCACCTGTTTCCTCGCCGGAACCCGGATCGAAACCGGGGATGGTCCGCGCCCGATCGAAAGCCTGCGCGCGGGCGATATGGTGCGGACCCTGCATCACGGCATGCAGCCGCTGCGCTGGATCGGGCACAGCACCGTGCGCGGCATCGGGCTGAATGCGCCGGTGCAGATTGCCGCCGGGATCATGGGCAATACCGAGGCCCTGAGCGTTTCGCCCAATCACCGCATCCTGCTGCGCTGCGCCGAGGCCGAGCTGTTCTTTGGCAGCACCGAGGTACTGGTGCCCGCAAAATTCCTGATCGATGGCCAGAGCGTGCGCAGCATGCCCGCAAGGCAGGTCGATTACCTGCATATGCTGCTGGACCGGCACGAAACCGTGTTTTCCAACAACGTGGCAACCGAAAGCCTGTTTGCCGGTCAGGTGGCTCTGGATTCGCTCGATACCGCCGCGGTGGACGAGTTGCGTGACCTGATGCCCGGTCTGGATCTGCGGCACCACCGGCTCAGCCACCGCAGCCTGAACCGGGGAGAGGCAGCATTGCTGCTGTCGCATCTGCGGGCCGGTGGCACGGGGATGCGGCTGCCCGGGATCATGCTCTCAGCCCCCCCCGCCCGCACGCGCAAAGCGGCATGACGAATTGAAATCCGACTGATAGCTCATCTGGCGCATGATTTTTGCGGCAGACCGGATCAATCAGAAAATTTTGCACAGAACCGCGCAGGAATTTCCCTATTCTGCCCATCATCAAGGCAAGGAAAGGACCGCCTCATGCGCGTGTATTACGACCGCGATTGCGACATCAACCTGATCAAGGACAAGAAAGTGGCCATCCTGGGCTATGGCTCGCAAGGCCACGCCCATGCGCTGAACCTGCGCGACTCGGGTGCCAAGAACGTGGTCGTCGCGCTGCGCGCCGGTTCGGCCTCGGCCAAGAAAGCCGAAGGCGAAGGCCTGAAGGTCATGGAAATCGCGGAAGCCGCCGCCTGGTGTGACGTGATCATGTTCACCATGCCCGATGAGCTGCAAGCCGAAACCTACAAGAAATACGTCCGTGACAACCTCAAGCCCGGCTCGGCCATCGCCTTCGCCCACGGCCTGAACGTGCATTTCGGCCTGATCGAGGCGCCGGAAGGCGTGGACGTCATCATGATGGCGCCGAAAGGCCCGGGCCACACTGTGCGCGGTGAATACGTCAAAGGCGGCGGCGTGCCCTGCCTCGTGGCCGTCCATCAGGACGCGACCGGCAAAGCGCTGGAAATCGGCCTGAGCTACTGCTCGGCCATCGGTGGCGGCCGCTCGGGCATCATCGAGACCAACTTCCGCGAAGAATGCGAAACCGACCTGTTCGGCGAACAGGCCGTGCTGTGCGGCGGTCTGGTCGAACTGATCCGCATGGGCTTTGAAACCCTGGTCGAAGCCGGTTACGCCCCGGAAATGGCCTATTTCGAGTGCCTGCACGAAGTAAAGCTGATCGTGGACCTGATCTACGAAGGCGGCATCGCCAACATGAACTACTCGATCTCGAACACCGCCGAATATGGCGAATATGTCTCGGGCCCGCGCATCCTGCCCTACGAGCAGACCAAGAAAGCCATGAAGGAAGTCCTGACCGACATCCAGACCGGCAAGTTCGTGCGCGATTTCATGCAGGAAAACGCCGTGGGTCAGCCGTTCTTCAAGGGCACCCGCCGCCTGAACGACGAGCACCAGATCGAGCAGGTCGGCGCCAAGCTGCGCGCGATGATGCCCTGGATCTCCAAAGGCAAGATGGTCGACCGTTCGCGCAACTGAGCCGCGACCATTCGCATCAGAGGGGGCGCCTTGCGGGGCGCCCCTTTTTCGTTCAGGGTCAAGGCGTTGAAAGAGGTGCCCCATGCCCGATCTGCCACCTGACAAGATTGACGCCATTCTGGCGGAACGCGCGCGGTTCTTCACCGCCGGCTGGTTCCGCGAATTGCTGGCGGGGCGGATGACGCCGGGCGAAACCTTTTGGGCGGGCACCTATGGGCCTCTGCTGTTTCTGGTGCCGGGGCTGGTGATGCTGGCCATGCTGCTGGCGATCTTCGCCCCGGCGGCCAGCATGCCGGTGATGGCGCTGAGTTCGATCCTGTTCGGAATCTACCTGCTGGCCGTGCTGAGGGCGCTGGTCCGCAGCACGGCACGCGCGACGGGGCCAAAGACCTGGCCCCGCGTCGGGATCATTGTCACGCTGCTGAATGCGGTGGCCAGTATCGGCACAGGCGTGGTGCTGCTTGTGGCCTAGACCGCCGCCTCCACCGCCGCGACGATGCCCTCGACCTCGGCACGCAGCAGCGCCTCGTCCTCGCATTCGGCCATGACGCGGATCAGCGGTTCGGTGCCCGACTTGCGGATCAGCACGCGGCCCCGGCCGGTCAGCCGCGCTTCGGCCTCGGCGATGCGGGCCTTGACGGTTGCGTCGGAAAGCGGTTGTTTTCCAGCCTCATAGCGCACGTTCTTCAGAAGCTGCGGCACGGTTTCGAATGTGTGCAGCAGGTCCGAGGCCGGACGCTCGGTACGGGCCATCTCGGCCAGGAATTGCAGTCCGGCCACCAGCCCGTCACCAGTGGTGGCGTAATCGGTCATCACGATATGGCCAGATTGCTCGCCGCCCAGGTTGAAGCCACCGCGGCGCATCGCCTCGACCACATAGCGGTCACCCACGGCAGTGCGCTCCAGCCGCAGCCCGCGCCCTTGCAGAAAACGTTCCAGCCCGAGGTTCGACATCACCGTTGCGACCAGCGTGCCGCCGCGCAGCCGTCCTTCCTCGGCCCAGCGGGCAGCGAGAAGCGCCATGATCTGATCGCCGTCCGCCGTACGGCCGTTCTGATCGAGGATCATCACCCGGTCGGCATCGCCATCCAGCGCGATACCGACATGGGCGCCATGCGCCACCACGGCCTCGGCAGCGGTCTGGGTATGGGTCGAGCCGCACCTTTCGTTGATATTGGTGCCGTTCGGGGACACGCCGATCGGGATGACCTCGGCCCCCAGCTCCCACAGCACCTCCGGCGCGGCCTTGTAGGCGGCCCCATTCGCGCAGTCGATCACCACTTTCAGCCCGTCCAGCCGCAGGCCCGCCGGGAAGGTCGTTTTGACAAATTCCTGATAGCGCCCGCGCCCGTCTTCGATCCGCCGGGCGCGGCCGATGTTCTGCGGCTGGGCGGGCGCAATTTCGCCCTCAAGGATCGCCTCGATCTCGGCCTCCGCCTCGTCGGACAGCTTGAATCCGTCGGGACCGAAAAACTTGATCCCGTTATCATGGTGCGGATTGTGGCTGGCCGAAATCATCACGCCCAGATCGGCGCGCATGCTGCGGGTCAGGAACCCGACCGCCGGTGTCGGCACCGGCCCCAGCAGCAACACATTCATGCCGGTCGAGGTCAGCCCGGCCGTCAGCGCGTTTTCCAGCATGTAGCCGGAAAGCCGGGTATCCTTGCCAATCACCACGCGATGCGCCGAACCGCCGTCACGGCGGAAAAACCGCCCGGCGGCTGCGCCAAGGCGCAGCGCCATCTCGGCAGTCATCGGATAGGTATTGGCGCGGCCCCGAACCCCGTCGGTGCCGAAAAGCTTGCGGCTCATGCCACATCTCCTGTCGTGACGGAGCGCCACAGGGTCAGGGCCTGCCGCGTCTCCCATACATCATGGACACGCAGAACCTGCGCGCCCTGCGCCACCCCGGCCAGCGCCACGGCAACCGAGCCGGGCGCCCGGCGCGCGGCTTCAGCCTCGCCGCCCAGCGTGCCGATGAACTTCTTGCGGCTGACCCCCAGCAAAATCGGACAGCCAAGGCCGTGAAACAGGCTCAGCCCCCGAATCAGCGTCAGGTTATGATCCAGCGTCTTGCCAAAGCCGATACCGGGATCGACCATGATCCGCGCGCGGGGAATGCCCGCAGCTTCCGCCTCGGCCACCTTGGCGGCGAGGAAGTCATAGACATCCAGCAGCACGTCATCATAGCACGGGTCCAGTTGCATGGTCTGCGGCGTGCCCTGCGCATGCATGAGGCAAACCGGCGCACCGGCATCAGCCGTCACCTGCTTCAGCGCCGGGTCATAAGTGAAGGCGGAAACATCGTTGACGAAGCTCGCCCCCGCCGCCAGCGCCGCCGAAGCCACGGCACGCTTGCGCGTGTCGATGGAAATGGCCGCCTCGATCCCGCCGGCGCGCAGGGCGGCGATCACCGGGGCAGTGCGCGCGGTTTCCTCCGCCACCGGCACCTCGACCGCACCGGGCCGCGTGCTTTCGCCCCCGATGTCGATGATATCGGCCCCCGCCCCGGCCATCATCTGCCCCTGGCTCAGGGCCGCTTCCGGCGCAAGGAACTGGCCGCCGTCGGAAAAGCTGTCGGGCGTGACGTTCAGGATACCCATGAGGCGCGGGCGGTCCATCGAAAGCCCGGCGAAATCGGCGCGCGGCGCCGTCAGTCGCGCGCGTGCCTCTTCCGGCAGGTCCGCAGCGGCGATGAGATGTGACGGGCGGTCGCGCTCCCGCACTTCGACGCGGTCAAACCACAGCCAGCCACCGGCCAGCGTCAGGGCGCCGTCGGGACGGCAGGGATCGGAGGAGGTGACAGGTCTGTAATATCGCATGCCTTCGGATAGGCCCTTGCCGCGATACAGGCAAGCCGCCCGTGTCAGCCGCGCTCCAGCCGCACGCGGCTTCCCGCCGGAACTGTTACATCGCCGTGAACGATCAGCGCCTCGGCCGCGGTCAGTTCCGCCAGCCAAAGCGCCAGCGCCTCGGGGGCGCGGGAATGCGGGCCATCGACAGCATCCAGCACCAGTTTCGAGGGTGCCCAGACAATCGTTTGCCCGTGCTTCATCGCCCAGTCGATTTCGGTGCGGGTGGACACCACCACACAGCGGTCATCGCGCGCGGCAAGTGTCCAGGCGTTCTGTTCGATGGCCAGAAGGTCGATCCGGCGCTGCGTCGGCTTGTGGCCGGTCACCGGGCGCGGGAAATCGGGCAGACCTACCGTCAGGATCAGCGGCAGGCCCCGTGCCTGCCAGGCATCAAGGCGCTGCGGCAGATCGGGCGCCGCGATGGCAGCATTGTCGAGATGGATCACCAGCGGATGCAGCGCCTGCATCGCGCCCTCGCTGTCCAGCGCCTGTACCGGCGCCTCGGCCCGGCTGCGCACGATTTCCACCCCCAGCGCACCGGGGCCACGGTCCAGCTTTTCGACCCGCACGAAAACCCGCATCGCCTGCGGCTCGGCCAGCACGCGCTCCGCCACCTTTTCGGCCAGCGTTTCCAGCAGGTTCAGCCGCTCTTCCGCCAGTTCGGCGGCTATCGCCTCGGTGATCCGGTCGTAGGACAGGATGCGGTCGACATCATCTTCCAGCGGGGCAGGATGTGGGCGCACCTCGACCACCACATTGAAGCGCAGGCGCTGCTTGTGGCCACGTTCCTGCTGGAAGGCGCCAATATCGGCCTCAACCACATGGTCACGCAGGGAAATGCGATCCCGCGGGGCGGCCCCGGCCGATGCAAGGCTGCGCTCTTCCGGGTGGGCAAAGGCGAGACGGGTGTCGCTGGTCATATCGCCCTCCGGCGTTCGGGTCTTTCTGCGGGCAGTTTAGAGGCCCGAGACGGCTATGCCCTGCCCGCCAGCGGCAGGCAAGGCCCAAGACCCGACATCAACGCGGTTACTGCCGGTAGAAAAGATGCGCGCCGATCGCGGCGGTCCGCTCGAAGCGGCGCGACCAGGACGGGCGGATATTGACCGTATGGAAATGCGTCGCCCCCGCTGTCAGCGCACGAGGCGCCCCATCCAGCATCAGCCGCGCGATCTTGCCAGCGCGATTCCACGCGCCTTTCTCGTTCGCGCGGTCGGATTTGCCATCGCAGGTATAGGAGAACTGACACCCCTGATTGACGACACCGCAGATCGTTCCGGGATAAGAGGCACTGTCGACCCGGTTCAGAATGACCTCGGCCACCGCGAACTGGCCCCGGATCGTTTCGCCACGCGCCTCGTGATAAAGCGCGGTGGTCAGGCACTGCCATTGCTGATCGCCCGAGGTGACCGGCAGCGCATCAAGGAAACTGCTGTCATACCGGATGAGGTTTGGCGTCGAAATCTCTGGCAAGCCAGACTTTTTCGCCACACGCTTCACCACCGGACGCTTGACCTGCACCCCGTCTGCCAGCGCAGCAAGCCGGGCGGGCGCCACCTGGCCCATGGCCGTGCGCTCCATCCCCAGCAGCGACGTCATCTGACCTCCCAGCGTGATTGAGGGGTCATTCGACTGGCTCACCGTCACATCGGCGAAGGCCGCTCCACTGAGGACGACAGTAGCCGAAACGGCCATCGTCCAACCTTGTAGCAAGCGCATTAACTCTGATCCCGGTCCTGTTCCAGCGCCGCGCGCAGCTGAGAAAATTTGTAAACAACGCGCAACAAGGGGCGCCCTTAGCCCAGGACAGCGGTCCGAGTCTACCCTAGTGGCAAAAAAACCACACAGAATCAGCGAATTTTGCGCAATTTGTTGCCGAAGCTCTTTTTGAAACCGCAAGAGGAAACAGCGGAAGCATCGCCGTTTCCGCTTGTTTTTCCACAGTTTTCATTGCTTCGGATCGGTCAGCGCCAGATGTGCCGCCGCAAGTCGCGCCAGAGGAACGCGGTAAGGCGAACAGCTGACATAATCGAAGCCCGCCTTGCGGCAGAAGGCGATTGATTCGGGGTTTCCGCCATGTTCGCCGCAAATCGAAAGGGTGAGATTCGGCCGGGTCTGACGGCCCCGCTCCGCCCCGATCAGCAGCAGTTCCCCTACGCCATCCACGTCGAGAATGTGGAACGGATCTTCGCTGAACACCCCCTCCTGCACATAGGTATTCATGAAGCGTCCGGCGTCATCGCGGCTGAGCCCGTAGGTCATCTGCGTCAGGTCATTGGTGCCGAAGGACAGGAAGGCCGCGTGCTGCGCGATCTCGCCCGCCCGCAGCGCGGCGCGCGGGGTTTCCACCATGACACCCAGCCGGTAGTCGAAGCTGACCCCGGTTTTCGTCCGCACCAGCGCCGCCACCGCGTCGATCCGGGTTTTCACCAGTTCGACCTCGCGCCGCGCCGATACGAGGGGGATCATGATTTCCGGCACCACCGGCTCGCCCGCGCGCACGGTTTCCACTGTCGCCTCGAAAATAGCACGCGCCTGCATGTCATAGATTTCGGGCAGGACAACGCCCAGCCGGACGCCCCGCATCCCCAGCATCGGGTTGAACTCGGCCAGCGCCTCGGCCCGACGCGTGACCTCGGAAAGCGGGCGGTCCAGCGCCTCGGCCAGTTCGCGCATACCTTCGCGGGAATGCGGCAGGAACTCATGCAGCGGCGGGTCGAACAGGCGGATGCAGACTGGCAAACCCTTCATGATTTCAAAGAGTTGCACAAAGTCCGCGCGCTGCATCGGCAAAAGCCGTGCCAGCGCCGCAGCCCGGTCGGGGGCGGTATCGGCGAAGATCATTTCGCGCATGGCCACCAGCCGCGCCTCTTCAAAGAACATGTGTTCCGTCCGGCACAGCCCGATGCCCTGCGCCATGAAGTCGCGCGCGGTCTGGGCATCCGACGGCGTGTCGGCATTGGCGCGGATTCCGATGTCGCGCAGCTCGTCCGCCCAGGCCAGAAGCTGCCGGAACGACTCCCCCTGCGCCGAGGGCAGCATGTCCGCCGCCCCCACCAGCGCCTCGCCCGAGGTGCCGTCGATGGTGATGATATCCCCCTCACGGAACACCCGGCCATCGCGGGCGGTCAGCTTGCGGTCTCGGGTATCCAGCCGGATATCGGAGGCGCCCACGATACAGGGCAGGCCAAGGCCGCGCCCGATCACCGCCGCGTGGCTGGTCATGCCGCCACGTTCCGTCAGCACGGCCGCCGCCGAATGCATGCCGCGAATGTCTTCCGGCGCGGTTTCCCGGCGCACGAGGATACAGGCCTCGCCCCGCGCGGCGCTGGCCTGTGCCGCCTGCGAGGAAAACACGATGCGCCCGGTTGCGGCACCGGGGCTGGCGGCGATGCCACGGGCGAAAACGTCGCGCGGCCCGCGCGGATCGACCTGCGGGTGCAGCAGTTCGGACAGCGCGCGGGGTTCGACCCGCAGCACCGCCTCGGCGGGGGTGATCACACCGTCGCGCGCCAGCGCCACGGCGATCTTTAGCCCCGCACGGGCGGATCGCTGCACCTTCACCGCATCCAGCACGGCCAGCTTGCCGTCCTCGATGGTGAATTCGATCTGCATTTCCTCACGCAGGCGCTGACGGCAGATCGCCCCCTCTCGGATCAGTTCGGCGAAGATTTCAGGCGCCAGTTCCTCCAGCGAGGGGCCGCGCGGGTCACGGGTCAGATACAGCGCCTCGCCCTTCTTCAGCGCGTCGCGGCCCTGACTTTGCCCCAGATAACGGCCGATCACCTTGGGATTTCCGGTCACCGGATCGACGAACTGGATCACACCGGAGCCCGAGACCCCCTGTCCGATTCCCTGCGCCATCTGCTGCACCACCAGACCCAGCGCCGCCTCGGCGGGCGCGCCCTTGGCCTGACGCAACAGCCGGGCGGTCGTTCCCTCCCATGCGCGGGCCATGGACCGCAGCACATCGGCCAGTTGCCGCGCCGGGTCTTCGGGGAAGGGTTCGTCCATCTCCATCTCATAGGCGCGCAGCGCGTCGTTCAGCCCGCGCGCGCCGGGTTCCAGCCCCTCGAACATATCGGGGTCAAGGCGGGCGACGTGCACGGCATAGCCCTGAACGAAGCGCAGATACAGCGCATCAGCCGCCGCCTGCCCGTGGCTTTTGGCCAGCAGATCATGGCGCGCTGCGTTGAACCCGATGTTGAGGATGGTGGCAGGCCCGCCCCAATCGGGGTTTTCCGGGCTTGGGCGCACCGAAATCAGCGGGCTGTCGCCGAAATGGCCCAGCACCGCCGGGCAATCCAGCATCTGCCCGGCGGCAATGGCGCGCACAGTCGAGGCGGGCAGCGTTACCGTTTTCGGGACGGGCAGTTCCAGCCGGATCAGCCGTTGCAGGCATTTCGCCCGCCAGCCATGGCGCGGGGTCGAGACCTCGGCCGAGGGGGTGATGACGGTGAAATCGGTAAGAAGTTCGGTTTTCTGCACTGCGGCGCCCTTTCGGTTCGCGGGCAGAATACGCCGTTCGGGGCGTGGCGCAAGCGGCGCTGGCAAAAGGGGGGCTTTCCGCCCCCCTCGCCCGTTCCGGGCTCACCCCCCGGAGGATATTTTGGCCAAGATGAAGGGGATCAGCCCTCGACCTTGGTGAAGTCGGCCACCTGTGCCACCAGCGCGCGGATGCGGTGGAGCAGGTTCAGACGGTTGCGCCGCACGATGGCGTTGTCGGTATTGATCTGAACGGCGGTGAAGAAGGCGTCGATGGGCGCGCGCAGTTTGGCCATGGCGGCCATGGCGGCGGCGAAATCTTCCTGCGCCATGGCGGGGGCAATGGCAGCCTCGCCCGCGTCGAGCGCGGCGAACAGGGCGCGTTCCTCGTCGGTTTCGGCGAATTTGGGATCGGCGCCGAAGGAATATTCCACTCCGTCCTTCTGTTCGGCCTGTGTCAGGATGTTGTTCGCCCGCTTGAAGCCTTGCAGCAGGTTGGTGCCATCGTCAGAACCAAGGAAGGCTTGCAGCGCCTCGGCGCGTTTCACCAGCAGGGTGAGGTCGTCATTGCCGGGCATGGCAAGGCAGGCGTCGATGACGTCGTGGCGAATGCCCTGATCGCGGAGGAAGACCTTGAGGCGGTCGTGGAAGAAGGAGAGGAGATCCGCCATCACCTCATTTGAGAACTTAAACGGTCCATTTTCAGTGAGCTTTTGCTGCAAGAGATGGACCATAAGGATATCGGCAATTCGCCAACGCACCCCATTCCCCAGCACCAGCCGGATCACCCCCAGCGCGGCGCGGCGCAGCGCGAAGGGGTCTTTGCTCCCCGTCGGCTTCTCGTCGATGGCCCAGAATCCCGTCAGGGTGTCGATCTTGTCGGCCAGCGCCACGGCGACGCTGACCGGCTCGGTCGGCACGGCGTCGGAGGGACCGAGGGGCGAGTAATGGTCGCGGGCGGCGTTGGCGATGGCTTCGGGTTCCCCTGCTTCCAGCGCGTAATAGCGCCCCATGGTGCCTTGCAGTTCGGGGAATTCACCGACCATGGCAGAGCGCAGGTCGAGCTTCGCCAGACCGGCGGCGCGGGCGGCCTGATCCGGGTCAGCCCCCACCAGCGGCGCGATCTCGCGGGCGAGCGCGGCGATACGGGCGATGCGGTCGGCCTGACTGCCCAGCTTGTTGTGGAAGGTCACGGCCTTCAGCCCCTCGGCCCAGTCGCCCATACCGGCCTTGGCGACGCGCAGGTCGTTTTCCCAGAAGAAGCGGGCGTCGGACAGGCGGGCGGACAGCACCTTCAGGTTGCCCTTCAGGATGGTCGCGCCATTGTCGGCGGTTTCACGGTTGGCGACGGTCACGAAGCCCTCGATCCGGCCCGATTTCGGGTTTCTGACCGAGAAGAATTTCTGATGCTCGCGCATTGAGGTTTGCAGCACTTCGGGCGGCAGGTGCAGGAATTCGGCGCCGATGGCGCCCATCAGCACCACGGGCCATTCCACCAGCCCCGCCACCTCGGTCAGCAATCCCGCATCAGGGACAAGTTCAAGACCGCGCGCAAAGGCCTGATTTTGCGCATCATTCCAGATATGCGCCTCACGTTCGGCGCTGTCGAGCATCACGAAGGCGCGGCGCAATTTCGCGGTATAGTCGTCAAAGGACGAAACCGCGAACCGCGCGGGCGCCATGAAACGGTGGCCCCCGGTGGTATTGCCCGCGACGATCCCGTCCACCGACATCGGCACGACCTCGGCCCCGCCCTCGTCGCCCAGAAGGCAGAGGATGGAGTGCAGCGGCCGCACCCAGCGCAGGCTGCCCGAGCCCCAGCGCATCGACTTCGGCCAGGGGAACGTGCGGATGGTGCGTTCCAGCACCTCGGCGATGATTTCGGCGGCCTTGCGGCCGGGTTTCTCGATGACGGCGAAATAGACCTCGGCCTTCTTGTCGGCGCGCTTTTCCAACTGGTCCAGCGTCAACCCGGTGGAGCGCAGGAAGCCGTCCAGCGCGGCCTGCGGCGCGTCGGTGCGGGGGCCTTTGCGTTCCTCGCGCACGGGTTTGCTTTCGGGCGTCAACCCCTGCACCGTCAGCACCAGCCGGCGCGGCGTGGAAAACGCCCCGGCGCTTTCATAGGTCAGACCCGCCTCGACCAGACCGTCCGTCACCAGCTTCTTCAGGTTCTCGCGCGCGGCGGCTTGCATCCGCGCAGGGATTTCCTCGGAAAACAGTTCGATCAGCAGGTCGGACATGGAGATCTTCTTTCAGCTTCGCGGATCATCCGGGCGCGGCCGCGCCCTGCCTGCGGCATACAGGCCCGGCCGTCGCCACGCAAGCGGACCGGGGCGATTTTGCGGCACATCCCGAGGGCGAAACGGCACCGCCCCCGGCCCTGCCGCTTACTTCAGGATGCCCTTGGTCGGGTCTTCCTTCAGCTTGTCGTTCAACTGGTGCCAGGCATAGGCATTGCCGTTCGGAAAGACCGCGACAACCCGATCCACGCCCGGCACGATGTCATGGACCGACAGGAAGGCGATGGCTTCGCCCGTTTCCAGCGCCTCGCCGATCTTTTCGGCATTGAAGCAATCGAACCACGGCGGGCCGACCAGCGGTTCGGCCTGATCATAGACCCTGTAGGTCTCGGTCAGCATGGCCTGGCTCATCGGGGTGTGGAAACAGGCCCGGAAACGCAGCGGCGAGGAGGTGGCGTCAATGCCTTCCACATTCTCGGCCAGAATCGCCTCGGGCGCATCCCCAAGGATCGGGGTCAGCTGGATTTCCGCCCCCGGCTGAAAGGTGGCGGGTTCATAGAAGGCGTAGACCTGCAACCAGTAGATTGCGATTCCTGCGATTGCGGCGATCAAGACGATTCCCCCCGCGATGAGCTTGCCACTCACGCCGCCGTCTCCACCGAGGCGCCCGCCTCGGTCTGGACGAAGGCATCGGCGCATTTCTTCGCCAGCGCGCGCACCCGGCCGATATAGGCCTGCCGTTCGGTGACCGAGATCACGCCGCGCGCGTCGAGCAGGTTGAACAGATGGCTGGCCTTGATGCACTGGTCATAGGCGGGATGCGCCATGATGATGCGCTTGCCGCTGTTCGGATCTTGCGGATCAAAGGCCAGCAGGCGTTCGCATTCAGCCTCGGCATCCTCGAAATGGCGCAGCAGCATCTCGGTCGTGGCGCCGTCGAAATTGTGGCGGCTGTATTCCTCCTCCGTCTGGCGGAAGATATCGCCGTATTTCAGCGGGATCGGCGATTGCGGATCGTTGAACGGCATGTCCATGACGTGATCAATGCCCAGCACATACATGGCCAGCCGCTCCAGACCATAGGTCAGCTCGCCCGAGACCGGCTTGCAGTCATGCCCGCCGACCTGCTGGAAATAGGTAAACTGGCTGACTTCCATGCCGTCGCACCAGACTTCCCAGCCCAGCCCCCAGGCGCCCAGCGTCGGGCTTTCCCAGTCATCCTCGACAAAGCGGATGTCATGCAGGCTGGTGTCGATGCCGATGGCGTTCAGGCTGCCCAGATACAGCTCCTGCAGATCGGGCGGCGAGGGTTTGATCAGCACCTGATACTGATAGTAGTGCTGAAGCCGGTTCGGGTTCTCGCCGTAACGGCCATCGGTCGGGCGGCGCGAGGGCTGCACATAGGCGGCGGCCCAGGGTTTGTTGCCAAGGCTGCGCAGCGTCGTCGCCGGGTGGAAGGTGCCCGCGCCCACCTCCATGTCATAAGGTTGCAGCACGGCACAGCCCCTTGAACCCCAGTAGGTCATCAGGCGCAGGATGATTTCCTGAAAGCTGCGGGGCGTATCGGTGGCGGACATGGCGGACCTCAGGGAAGACGGGGCCGGACGGCGGCAATTCCCCGTCTGCATAGGCAGAAGGGCCGCGAGGGTCAATGGGATGCCGCCCCCGCTTCGCGGCGGCGCGCCTGCTCGCGGAACTGTCAGATTTCAGGGATGCACAGCGTTTGCATGCGGCGGCAGGCGCGTGTAACGCTCGGGTGAGGTGGACGTGACGGGATTACAGTGGGAATGAGACATATTCTTTATCTGCTTGGCCTTGTGGTGCTGCTGGCACTGCCGCAGGGGGCGCGGGCGCAACAGCAATACTGGCTTCAGATCGAGGCGCAGCCGACCCTGCGCGAGGCCGAGGATCGGGCGCGCGCCTGGTCGGCGCTGTTTCCCGATGTGGCGGGCTTCACCCTGGGGGCGGGCTGGTATGCGCTGACGCTGGGTCCGCATCTGGATCGCGACTCTGCGCAGGAACGGCTGGTGCAACTGAAACGCGAGGGGCTGATCCCGCGGGACAGCTATGTGACCGACAACCGCGCGCTGCGCGAGCCCTTCTGGCCCACCGGCATGAATCTGGCTCCGGCCCCCGCCGAGCCCGAGGCACAGCCCGTTACCGTACCCGAAGTGCAGACCCTGGCCCTGCCCGACGCCGGAACCGGCACCGACCCGGCCCCCGCACCGGAACCGGAGGCGCAGGCGGCGCCCCCCGAGCCTGCCCCGCCAGCGATCATCGAGGAAAGCCCGGCCGAAGCCCGCGCCTCGGAAGCCCTGCTGAGCCGGGATCAGCGGATGGAATTGCAGGCCGCCCTGCAATGGTATGGCTTCTACAATGCCAGCATCGACGGCGCCTTCGGACCCGGCACCCGCAAGAGCATGGCCGACTGGCAGACCGCGAACGGGCTGGAACCGACCGGCATCCTGACCACGATGCAGCGCGACACGCTGGTCGCGGCGCACCAGCAGGCGCAGGCGGAACTCGGCCTGCAAACCGTGACCGAACAGGAGGCGGGGATCGAAATCACCCTGCCGACCGCGCTGGTGGAATTTGACCACTACGAACCGCCCTTCGCGCATTTCCGCGAAAAGAACGGCTCGGGCGTGCGGGTCATCCTGATTTCGGAACCGGGCGATCAGTCGACGCTCTACGGGCTTTACGACGTGCTGCAAACGCTTGAGGTCGTGCCTCTGTCGGGCGAGCGCAGCCGTGCCGAGCGCAGCTTCACCATCGACGGGCGCAACGGCACGGTGGCAAGCCATACCTATGCCGAACTGTCGAAGGGACTGATCAAGGGTTACATGCTGATCTGGAACCCGGCGCAGGACGAGCGCATGGGCCGCGTGCTGGCAGCGATGCAGTCGAGCTTCCGTTCGGTCGGGGACAAGGCGCTGGACCCGGGTCTTGTGCCGCTGTCCGACGACAGCCGCCGCAGCTTGATGGCCGGGCTGGAAGTTCGGCGCCCTGAACTGTCGCGCAGCGGCTTTTATGTCGATGGCAGTGGCGCCGTGCTGACCACCCGCGAGGCGGTGGAAGGCTGCAACCGTATCACGCTGGACCTGCGCACCGACGCCACCGTCACCTTCTCGGATGCCGCGACCGGGCTGGCGCTGCTGAAGCCCGCGCAACAATTGTCTCCACCCGCCGTCGCCGAATTGCTGACCGGGCCGGCGCGTCCCGGACAGGAAGTTGCCGTCTCGGGCTACAGCTATGAAGACACCCTGCCCGCCCCGACCCTGACCTTCGGCACGCTGGAGGAAATGAAGGGGCTGGACGGTGAGGCGGGCATCGCGCGTCTGTCGCTTCAGGCGCTGCCCGGCGATGCCGGTGGCCCGGTGCTGGACGGCGCGGGCACCGTCATCGGTATGCTCATGCCGCGCGACACCGCAGGCAGCCGCAAGCTGCCCGACAGCGTAACCTATGCCGCGCAGGCCGCCACCATCGCTACAAGGCTGACCGAAGCGGGGATCACCCCGCATGCCTCGGCGCGCAGCGGCGCCATGGCGCCCGAGGATTTGAGCCGGATGGCGCGAGGCATGACCGTTCTGGTCTCCTGCTGGTAAGCCACCGGAGCCCGCAGACAAAAAGGGGCCGCCAAGCCCGGCCCCTTTTACATGTCAGTCGCGCCAGAACCGCGCCATGAACAGCACATAGACCGACAGCAGCTCCAGCCGCCCCAGGATCATCCCGGCAATCAGCAGCCATTTGGAGGCGGTCGGAAAACCATCCACCGCGCCCGTACGCCCGACCTCGGGCCCCCAGACCGGCCCGATATTGGCAAGCGAAGTCCAGGCCCCGGTCAGCGCCGCGCTGTCCGACAGGCCGCTGAGCGACAGCGCCACCACCAGGAGGCCGAAGGTCAGCACGAACAGCGTGAAGAACATGATGACCGAATCCAGCACGTCATCACTGACCGGATGCCCGCCATAGCGCATCTGCACCGCCGCACTGGGATGGCGCAGACGACGCAATTGCACCTTCACCGCCTCGAACAGGATCAGATAGCGGAACACCTTGACCGAACAGACGGTGGAGGAGGTGCAGCCGCCGATCAGCCCCACGGTCAGCAGCACTGTAAAGGCGAAAGCCCCCCAGAGCGTGACATCAACCGAGGCATAGCCGGTGCCGGTGAACACAGTAACGACGTTGAACAGCACATCCGTCGCAATACGCTCCGGCGCGATCTCGTGCTGCCACCAGGCGATGAACAGGATCAGCCCTACCGCGACCGCATTCCAGCGCAGGAAGGCCCGCACCTGAATATCGCGGAACAGCGGCGCCACATCGCCCCGCATCACCTGCACATAGCGGATGAACGGCAACGAGGCCATGAGCATGAACAACACCGCCACCAGCTTCGATGCCTCGGGGAAGGCCGCGAAGCTCAGATCGCGGGTCGAGAAGCCGCCGGTAGAAACGCAGGTCAGCGCATGCATCACCGCCTCGAACCCCGACATGCCCAGCGCCCGGAAGGCCAGCGCACAGGCCACGGTGATCAGCGCGTAGATCTGGATCAGCCCGACCGAGATTTCAAAGGCGCGGGGCAGGATCTTGCCCAGCGTGTCAAACCCTTCCGAGCGGAAGAACTGCATCCCGCCGACTTTCATCACCGGCAGAAAGATCAGTGCCACGATGACGATCCCCAGCCCGCCCAGCCATTGCAGCATGCCGCGCCAGAGGTTCGTGCCCATCGGCAGCAGGTCAAGCCCCGGCGCGCCGGTTTCGGCATCGGGGCCGATGATGGTGGTTCCGGTGGTCGTCATGCCCGAAACCGCCTCGAAATAGGCATCCGTCGCGCTCAGCCCCGGTTCGCCCAGCATGAAAGGCAGCGCTCCGAAGGCGGGCAGGATCGTCCACACGGCCGTGGTCAGCACGAAGGCCTGTTTCACGGTCAGCCCCGTACCCGTCGCATTGGAACAGGTCAGGGCCATCACGGCGCCGGTCACAGTGGTCACCGTCGCCGCCGAGAGGAAGGCCAGCCAGTTGCCATGCCCGGTGATGCGGTCCAGCCCCAGCGGCAGCAGCATCAGCCCGCCCAGCACAACCAGCAGGAGGCCAAGGATATAGACGATCGGTCGCAGATCAATCATGCACAGAACCTCGCCCCGCAGCAGCCAGCTGTCAATCGCGCCAGAAACGCGGCATCAGGACCACCAGAAAGGCCAGCAGCGACAGGCGGCCCAGCAGCATTGCGGCGATGAGAATCCACTTCGCCGCCGTCGGAAATTCGATGAAGGTTCCGGTGCCCGCAACCAGCGGGCCGATGCCGTAGCCGATATTGCCGATCGAGGTCCAGACCGCGAACAGCGCACTTTGCATGTCGACGCCGGTGAAGGTCAGCGCAGCACTCAGCACGCCGATGATCAGGATATAGGAGGTGACGAACATCATCACGCCATTCATCGTCTCGGTATCCACCCGCCGACCGTCATAGCGCACAGCGGCAATCCGGTCCGGCATGTCGATCTGGCGCAGTTGCGCGATGACGGCCCGCACCGAAAGCTGCACCCGGAAGACCGTCAGCGCGCCCGAGCTGGAGCCGGAGCAGCCGCCGATGACCCCAAGGATGAAGGCCGCCACCAGGACGAAGCCCCCCCAGTTGGAGAAGGTTCCGGCAAAGAAGCCGGTGCCCGTCATGATCGAAGTGGCATTGAACAGCACGTCACGGAAAATCGGCTCTGGGTCGCCGCCTTCGGTCAGCACCCGCCAGAGCGTCAGGATCAGCACCGCCACTGCCAGCCAGATGACGAAGGCGCGCGCCTGCGGGTCACGCCACAACGCGCCATGGCGGCCGGTGACCATCTGGACGTAGCGGATGTAGGGCAAGGCGGCCAGCACCATGAACAGCGCCCCCGCATATTCGGGCAGGCCCGGATAGGCACCGAAAGAGGCATCCTGCGGGGAAAACCCCCCGGTGGCGATGGTGGCGAAAGCATGCACTACCGCATCCAGCGGTGCCATGCCGACCCCCAGATAGACCACCAGACAGGCCAGCGTCAGCCCGGCATAGACCCCCAGCAGCGAAAGCGCGATATCGCTTGCCCGCGGCAAGACCTTGCCCAGCGTGTCAAAGCCTTCGGTCTTGAAGAACTGCATGCCGCCGACCCGCATCACCGGCAGGAAGATCATGGCGATGAAGGCGATGCCCAGCCCGCCCAGCCAGTTCAGCATGCCGCGCCAGAGATTCAGACCCTGCGGCTGATCCGCCAGCCCGATGATCACGCTCGATCCGGTGGTGGTGATGCCCGAGACCGCCTCGAAATAAGCGTCCGTAAAGCTCAGCCCCGGTGCGCCGGTCATCATCGGCAGCGCCGCGAACATCGGCAGGACCACCCAAATACCAAGGGTCAGCAGGAAGGCTGACCGGGTATCGAAACCCCGGTTCAGCCCGGCCCGCGTTGCCATGGCGACCAGCATGCCGGTTCCTGCGGTTATAATGGCCGCCTCGACAAAGGCCCCTGCATTGCCGTTGTCCATTGCTCCGTCGAGCAGCGCCGGGATCAGCATGAGACTGCCCAAGATGAACAGCAGTCGTCCAAGGATACTCGCGGCGGGGGTCAGGTCGATCATGATGCGCAAGACCTCGACCGCCCGCAGGCGTTTGTCAAGCGTGGCCCTGCGACAGGGCCGCGCGCCCCGGATCAGCCGACGTGGAACAGCGTGCCGAACAGGCGGGGATCAAGGCTTGCCTGCGCGAAGGTTGGGCCTTCGGTCAGCACGCTGACGGCATCATGGCTGTGCAGGCTTTCCTGATGGCTGGCCACGATACGGAAATCGCCCACCCGCGGATCGGCCTGCAACTGCGCACAGAACAGCCGCGCGGCATCCTCAACGAAGATCGGATTGGCGGCATTCAGTTCCGCAAAAGCCTGTTCATCCTCGCGCTTCACCATCACCTGAGTCTCGGTCGGCACGGCGCGGCGGCACAGTTCGATCAGATCCTCGAACCACAGCGCAGGGCCCGGATTGGCCACGACCGAAATGCGCGCCACCGACCGCTGCGAATGCGGCGTGGCCAGTTGCCCGCGCGTGCGGCGGGCATGTTCGCTGAGTTCCAGCGAGCACGGGCAGGTCGAGGAGTAAACATAGTCGAGGTGCATGATCTTCAGCCGCTCGCCCGCGCGGTCAACCAGTTCCAGCGCGATGTCGTAATATTGCCAGCCCGACAGCCCTGACCGCAGCGACGGCACCTTCACGGGGAAGGAAAACCGCATCTGGATACGCGCATCGAAGCTTTCCAGATCGCGTTTGTAGTCGCTCAGCGCATGTTCAATGACATCGAAGCTGAAATCCCGCTCGGCATGGGTATAGAAGGACCGCATGATGCGGCTCATGTTGATGCCCTTCTTTTCCGCCTCAAGGCTCACCGTTCCGGTGACGCTGGTTTCCAGCAGCACCTCGCCCGCATCGCGGGTGCGATAACGGATGGGCAGGCGGAAATTGGAAATCCCGACATGCTGGATCTGCGTCTTCGCCCCCCGGATCAGACTGGCCGGGCCGTTCTGCAAATCGGGCAGCGTCGCCTTGTAGGCGGCATCGGCACGGAATTCAGCCGGATAGATGGTGGACAGGTCGGGATAGCCGTCGCCGATCAGTGCCCGCGCGGCGGGATCAAGCGCCAGCATCTCCGTGTCGGAAGCCTTGGAGGCCCATTGACGGATCAGCGCCAGCGCCGCCTCCACCTCTTCAGGCCCAGGCTTGCGATCCAGTTCGGGGGTGCGGATGTTCATTGGCGGTCCTTTCGGTTCCGGCGCGGGAGAGACAGGATTCTTGTCCGCGCCTTCAATGTCAGCAGGATATACGAAGGGCCGCGCCCCCCGGATCACTCACGCCCCGGTCTCCCGGAGCGCAGGGTCAACATAGGCATGGCCAGGGATCATTGTAAGGCCGGAGGCGACGCGAAAAAGCGCATTTGCGCCGCCTGCCGGTGCCGGGATCAGACCGCCGCCAGCGCGTTCTTCAGGTCTGCCACCAGATCGCCCGCATCTTCCAGGCCGACCGAGAACCGGATCAGGCCAGGCGTGATGCCCAGCAGGTCTTTCTGATCCTGCGGCAGCCGCTGGTGGGTGGTGGTCGCGGGATGGGTGGCGATGGATTTCGCATCGCCCAGATTGTTGGAAATCTTGATGATTTCCAGCGCGTTCATGAAGCGGAACGCTGCCTCTTTCCCGCCCTTGATGTCGAAGGCCACCATGGTGCCGCCCGAGCCCATCTGCTCCATCGCCAGCGCGTGCTGCGGATGGCTGGCAAGGCCGGGGAAGATCACCCGCGACAGCCGCGCATCACCTTCCAGCGCCTGCGCCACCGTCAGCGCGCTGTCCGCCATGGCACGACAGCGCAGGTCCAGCGTCGCCATGCCGTTCAGCATGATCCAGGCGGTGAAGGGGCTCATCGAGCCGCCGGTGTGCTTCATGTAGGGTTCAACCGTCTTGCGGATGAACTCGGTCGTTCCACAGATCACCCCGCCCAGCGCGCGGCCCTGCCCGTCGATGTGCTTGGTCGTCGAATAGATCACCGCGTCTGCACCCAGTTCCACCGCCCGGCTGAAGATCGGGGTCGAGAACACGTTGTCCACAATGACCAGCGCGCCCGCCGCATGGGCGATATCCGCCACGCCCCTGATGTCCACCAGTTCCAGCGTCGGGTTCGACATGCTTTCAAAGAACACCGCCTTCGTCACGCCGGGCCGCACCGCTGCGCGCCATTGGTCCAGATCGGCGCCATCGACGAAGGTGACCTCTACCCCGTAGCGGCCCAGCACCTCTTCAAGGATGTAAAGGCACGATCCGAACAGCGCCCGCGCCGACACCACATGATCGCCCGCGCGCAGTGCCGACACCAGTGCCCCGTTCACGGCCGCCATGCCGCTGGCGGTGGCAAAGGCGTCTTCAGTGCCTTCCAGCGCCGCGATGCGTTCCTCGAACATCCGGGTCGTCGGGTTGCCATAGCGGGCATAGATGAACTCGTCGCCCTCGATCTTCAGGAACCGCGCCTCGGCTGCCTCGGCCGACGGATAGGCAAAACCCTGCGTCAGAAAGATTGCCTCGGCCATCTCGCCATACTGGCTGCGGCGGCTGCCCTCATGCACCAGCGTGGTGCGCGTTTTCCAGTCTTTGCTCATCTCTGCCTCCGGCAAAACAAAACCCCGAAGACCGTCCGGCTTCGGGGTCAGAGCCCTTCACCTTTTAGCGGTTTGTTTAACGTGGCCCGCAATCCGGTCACAAAGCGCCACAAGGCCCGCCATACGCCCGGCGCACGAAAAGGTCAACGCCACGCGGGTTGCGCGCAACCCGGCTTTGCGTTTTTGTGAGCGCAAACAGGAGATGCCGCCATGACCATCGCGCTTTACTACTGGCCCACGCCGAACGGCCACAAGATCACCATCGCGCTTGAAGAACTGGACCTGCCCTATGAGGTGAAGCTGGTGAACATCGGCAAGGGTGACCAGTTCGCCCCCGATTTCCTGAAGATCGCGCCGAACAACCGGATGCCCGCCATCGTCGATCCCGACGGGCCGGATGGCGAACCGATCCCGATCTTCGAAAGCGGCGCGATCCTGCAATACCTCGCCCGCAAGACCGGCAAGCTCTACGGCCGGACCGAGCGGGAGCGCGTGGCGGTGGATCAGTGGCTGATGTGGCAGATGGGCGGCGTGGGGCCGATGGCCGGTCAGGCGCATCACTTCCTGAAATACGCGCCGCAGATGGACCCGCCGCAGGTGCTGCCCTATGCGCAGGAGCGTTACCGTAAAGAGGTTGGCCGCCTTTATGGTGTGCTGGACCGGCAGTTGCAGGGGCGCGAATTCGTCGCCGGTGACAGCCTGAGCATTGCCGATATTGCCATCTGGCCCTGGGCGATGGGCTGGGAAGGCCAGCAGCAGACGCTTGACGACAAGCCCGATCTCGCCCGCTGGCTGAAGGCTCTGGGCGCGCGTCCCGCCTTCCAGAAGGGTCGCGCCGTCGCCGCCGAAGCCCGCCTGCCCACGATGGACAAGCAGGCGATGGAGACGCTTTTCAAACGCTAGACCGCGCCGCGCGGTCAGGCGCTCAGCAGCGCTGCGACCTCACGTCGGTGCGGGCGCTGCCGGTGTTCCATCACATAGACGCCCTGCCAGCGCCCCAGCGCCAGCCGCCCGCCGATCAGCGGGATGGTCAGGCTGACCGGCAGCAGTGCCGCCTTGATATGGGCGGGCATGTCATCCGGCCCCTCATAGGTATGGGTCAGCCAGCGCATCGAGGGATGGGTGGCCGGCGGCACGAGCCGGTCCATCCAGTCGGTCAGATCGCCCTGCACCTCCGGGTCGGCATTCTCCTGGATCAGCAGACTGGCCGAGGTATGGCGGATGAACAGTGTCACCACGCCTTCGGTGCGCCCTGCACCTTCGGCCCAGTTGCGCAATTCGCGGGTAAACTCATAAAGGCCGGGGCCCTGCGTTGGGATCGTGAACAGCGTATTCATGGTGCCTCCGGTGTCAGGGTGCCGCGATAGCGGATCAGCAACCCACCCCACGGCAGGCAGGCCGCCACGTCGAAGGCCACGCCTGTTTCTGTTCCCGTCTCGGCCACCTCCGCCCGTGGCAGGCAGAAGCGTGGCACCGGCAGACCCAGAACGCGTCCGCCGGTGACATGCAGACGAAATCCGCCGGGGATGGGCTCGGGGCGCATCATCAGCACGAAGGGGCCAAAGCGCTCCACCACCCTGCCCGCCCGGAAGCTGAGTATTGACGGCGTGCACCGGCCCCCAAAGTCGCGCAGCCAATGCACCATTGCCCCTTCGCGCCGCGTGGTCAGGTGCAGGTCAACCGTGCCCGCAGCGGGAAACCGGCCCAGCCACAGCAAAAGCCCGGCCACGATGCCGCTGCCGCGCTCCACCCGGCACGGGCCGGACCAGCGCCGGGGTGCCGCCTTCGGGCTGTGCAAAGCGCGCAGGCAGACCGGCAGGTCAACGGCCCCCAGCGCTTGCAGGAACGGGTCGCTCATCCCCCGAAACCGCCGGGCAGAAAGCGGCTGCGCACCTCCGGCCCCGGCATCAGACAGGTCTCGGTCCGCCCGAACAGGCGATAGCGGTTGCGCGCAATCAGGTGATAGGCCGGATCTTTCATCACCCCCGGCAGAAAGCGCAGCAGGCCAGCCAGCGCCCAAGGCCCGCCCAGCCGCCGCATCGCCGCCGAAAAGGCATCGAGCCGCTGGTGGATCTGTCCGTCCACCACCACCAGATTGGTCTCAAATTCGGTCAATGGCAGGTCCAGCGCGGCATAAAGCGCCTGCCCCAGCGGGCTTTGCGCGGTGGCAAAGCTGAAATGTCGCTGCCGATCCCTGCGCAGCATGAAGCGGAAGAAGCCCGAACACAGCACACAGACCCCGTCAAACACGATCAGGTCGCGGCCCGACAGACGGGCTTGCAGAACGGGGGGCAGACTGGAAACCGGGACAGGCATGATCCGGGTTTAGGCCGCAGGCCCGCATGGGTCAATGCGGGCTAAAGGCGCATCCTGCGAAACACTTTGGGCAGTTCGCCGGGCAGATCCTCGGCGATCAGGCCGGGGCCGAAGCTGCGCGCGGCCTCGACATGCAGCCAGGCGCCGGTCGCGGCCGCATCGAAAGCGCCGAGGCCACGCGCCAGAAGGCCCGTGATAATCCCCGCCAGCACATCCCCCGCCCCGGCGGTGGCGAGCCATGGCGCCGGACGGTCGTAAACCGCCGCATTGATGCGGCAAGCCCCGGAAGGCGCGGCGATCACCGTATCCGCCCCCTTGAACAGCAGCACGCAGCCCGCCCGCGCCGCCGCCGCCCGCGCGGCATCCACCCTGGAAAAGGCCGGGCCGCGGGTCGCGGGCTCTGCCAACCGGGCGGCGATGTCGGGGAACAGCCGGGCGAATTCGCCCGCATGCGGCGTCAGCACGCAATCCCCGTGCAGCATCGCAAGCAGCCCCGCATCCCGCGCCAGCAACGTCAGCGCATCGGCATCCAGCACCAGCGCGCGGCGGCTGCCCAGCGCCTCCGCCACATGCCGCGCCTGCAAGGCCCCGAGGCCAAATCCCGGCCCAATGCAAAGCGCATTGATCCGCCGGTCCGCCAATACCTGCGCCAGCCCCTCGCCCCCGACCTGCCGCAGCATGATGGCATCCAGTCGCGCCGCATTCTCGGCCATTGCATCAGGCGGACAGCCCAGCGTCACCAGCCCCGCCCCCACCCGCAGCGCCGCACGCGCCGAAAGCCGCGCCGCGCCACCGCGTCCCTGCCCGCCCGACAGGATCAGCGCATGACCGTGATCGAACTTGTGCTGCCCGCTGCCCTTGCCCAGCTGCGCGTTTGCCCCGGCCAGCGTCACATCCTCCCCGGCGGTTCGTCCCAGCCCGATATCGACCAGCCGCAACGCACCACAATGCAACGGACCTTCCGACAGCACATGACCCAGCTTCCGTGCATGGAAAGTGACGGTCAGCGCGGCGGAAGCCGCCGCCTCCCCCAGCACGCGGCCGCTGTCCATGCACAGGCCGGATGGCGCATCAACCGCCACCAGCCGCCCCGCGGGAAGCCCCGTCATCACTGCCGCAACCTCGGGCGGGAGCGGCCGGGTCAGCCCGGTGCCGAAAACCGCATCGACGATCACATCCGGCACCTTGGCCCCGGCCTGCCCGATGATCGCCGCAGCCTCCCACTGCGCAATCTCACCCATCACGCGCCAGAGGTCGTAATTCACCCGCGCATCAGGCGGCAACTTTGCCGCATCGCCGTAGAGGAAAACCGCAACCTCCCAGCCCCGCTCCTGCAAAAGCCGCGCCACGACGAAACCATCCCCGCCGTTGTTGCCCGGCCCGCACAGCACCAGCGCCCGGCGCGCCTCAGTTTCTGTCCGCAAAAAGGCCGGCGTCCGGGGCAGAACCCCGGTCGCGGCCCCACGCCCCTCGGCCAGATCGGGCCATTCCGCCAGCAAGGCCGCCACCACGCCGTAGCCCGCACGTTCCATCAGCTCCAGCCCTGTCAGGTCACCAGAGGCGATGGCGGCCTGTTCGATGGCGCGCATTTGGGCAGCGCTCAACAATTCGGTCATCTTTGAGGCTCTTGTTGATTCAATTTTGCCGCCAATCGGGGCAATATGCACAAATATTGTGCAAATGCGGCGATTTTGCCGGTTCATATCCGACACCGAAAGGCTAGCCGATTGTCCCCCCCGCCGGGAAGTGGTCACTGACCGTCAAGACGCAATTGCCAGCGGGGAGTCGGCCCATGAAGAAGATCGAGGCGATCATCAAGCCCTTCAAGCTCGACGAAGTGAAAGAAGCACTTCAGGAAGCGGGCATTCAGGGCCTGTCGGTCACCGAGGTCAAGGGCTTCGGTCGCCAGAAAGGCCATACCGAACTCTATCGCGGCGCCGAATATGTCGTCGACTTCCTGCCGAAGGTGAAGATCGAGGTCGTACTGTCCGATGACATGGTGGACACCGCCGTCGAGGCCATCATCTCGGCCGCGCGCACCGACAAGATCGGTGACGGCAAGATCTTCATCTCGCCGGTGGAACAGGCCATCCGCATCCGCACCGGCGAAACCGGCGACGACGCCGTATAAGGCTTTCGCCGGCCCCGGCACGCCCGGGGTCCGGCCCCGCCCATACCGGGCCCGCAAGGCCCGCCCCCGACAACCCAACCGAAAGGCAGACTCATGAGCGCAGTCGCTAAGGCTCTGAAACTGATCAAGGACGAAGAGATCGAATATGTCGACGTCCGTTTCACCGATCCGAAAGGCAAACTCCAGCACGTCACGCTGATCGTCGACCTGATCGACGAAGACTTCTTCGAAGAAGGCTTCATGTTCGACGGCTCGTCCATCGCGGGCTGGAAGTCGATTGACCAGTCGGACATGAAACTGATCCCCGATGCGACTTCGGTCTACATCGACCCCTTCTATGCCGAGAAGACGCTGTGCGTACACTGCGACGTGGTCGAGCCGGACACCGGCGAAGCCTATGACCGCTGCCCGCGCCAGATCGCCAAGAAGGCCGAAGCCTACATGAAGTCCTCGGGCATCGGCGACACTGCCTATTTCGGCCCGGAA
Source organism: Gemmobacter nanjingensis (assembly GCF_014652195.1). NCBI lineage: Bacteria > Pseudomonadati > Pseudomonadota > Alphaproteobacteria > Rhodobacterales > Paracoccaceae > Gemmobacter > Gemmobacter nanjingensis. Next base: position 123,127 of record NZ_BMYI01000002.1, on the reverse strand, counting down.
GCCGAATTCTTCATCTTCGACGACGTGCGCTATTCAGTCACGCCGCAGAAGGTTGCCTTCTCCATCGACGCGGAAGCCGCGGCGTGGAACACCGATGCAGCCATCGAGGGTGGCAACCTCGCCCACCGCGCCGGTCACAAAGGCGGCTACTTCCCGGTCAACCCGATCGACGAAGCCCAGGACCTGCGCGGCGAGATGCTCTCGACCATGAAGCGCATGGGCATGAAGGTCGACAAGCACCACCACGAGGTCGCGACCTGCCAGCACGAACTGGGCATGATCTTCGGTGGTCTGGTCGAACAGGCCGACAACATCCAGAAGTACAAATACGTCATCCACAACGTCGCGGCTGCCTATGGCAAAACCGTGACCTTCATGCCGAAGCCCATGAAGGGCGACAACGGCTCGGGGATGCACGTCAACATGTCGATCTGGAAAGACGGCAAGCCGCTGTTCGCAGGCGACAAATACGCTGACCTGTCGCAGGAGGCGCTGTATTTCATCGGCGGCATCCTGAAGCATGCGAAAGCACTGAACGCCCTGACCAACCCCTCGACCAACAGCTACAAGCGTCTGATCCCGGGCTTCGAGGCTCCGGTGCTGCGGGCCTTCTCGGCGCGCAACCGTTCGGGTTGCGTCCGTATTCCGTGGACCGAATCGCCGAAAGCCAAGCGTGTGGAAGCCCGCTTCCCCGATCCGGCGGCGAACCCCTATCTGGCTTTCGCTGCCCTGCTGATGGCTGGTCTTGACGGCATCAAGAACAAGATCGATCCGGGCCCGGCTTCGGACAAGGATCTTTACGATCTGCCGCCGGAAGAGCTGGCCGAAATCCCGACCGTCTGCGGTTCGCTGCGCGAGGCGCTGGAGGAGCTGGAGAAGGACATGGACTTCCTGCTGGCCGGCGACGTGTTCACCAAGCCGCAGCTTGAGGCCTATATCGGCCTGAAGTGGGAAGAGGTCTATGCCTACGAGCACACCCCCCACCCGGTCGAATATCAGATGTACTACTCCTGCTGATCCCTTTCGGATCGCAGTCGAAGGGCGCCTCCGGGCGCCCTTTGCTTTTGGGCCTCCGGCGCAATTATGGCAAGGATAGGGCATTCCTGCGCAACAATTCCCTGATTTGACCATGCTTCCCCCGCGAGCACGGCACAATCCAGAGGTTAGCTGCCCTCAGAACACGCCTGTTGGAGGTATGCCATGTGGTCACGACCCGACAGTATGATTGCCCAGATTCTGTACACCGGCGGCCCCGTGCCGAACTTTGCCGCGCTCGTCAGCATGATTGACCGGCACCTGACACGCCACTTTCCGGCCGGGCACAGCCTGACCTGGGACCATGATGACATCGCCAGTTTCGACGCAGGCGCACTGCGCCTGCTTCTGGCGAAAAACGAGCCTGTGCCAAGCGGTTACACGGCAAGCCTGACACTTGCTGCCGGTCCGCGCCCTGATCTGGAGGAAGGCACCCTGCCGCTGCTGAGCCAGGAAAACCTGTCGCGCGTGCTGACCCAGATTGTCGAAGGCACCCTGCGCCAGCATCCGGCGGAAACCGTTCTGTGGCAACACCGGCCGGAGCCGCTGGATTCCGATCTGGCCGATGCAGTGGCGCTTGGCCTGCCGGCACGCGAGGAGGTCGACTATCTTTCCAATGGCGAATCGGCCAATTTCACGACTGTCCCAACAGTGTGGAGCCCGCATCCCGTACCACAGGCCTCGCCGCAGCCCCGACCCGAGATGCGGCACGAGGATGGCCACGACCGTGCCGCCATGGCCCGGGTCAGGGATGCGCTTTATGGTGAGATGCCCGCAGCAGTGACGCCGCAGCCCAAGGCCGAAGCCTCACCGCAGATGCGGCTGGCCGTCCATGCGATGAACTGCACCCTGATCGCCGTGGCGCTGCCTGTCGGCACCGCGATGATGGCTTACAGTTTCCGCAAGGGCGAAAACCTCGCCGCCAGTGCGCGCGCACTTGCGCTGACTGGCATGGGGCTGGCGCTCTGGCACAATGTGGCATCCTTGCCACTGCCGGTCTGACCCCCTCTTGCGCAAGGTCCGGGCGGGTTCCATATGAACGGCACGGGGCGTCAGGCCCCCGCCGTCCGCAGGGCAAGTGCCCATGGTGAAGCCTGACCCGTGACCCTTTCCTCAAGGTCATCCGGCAAGGCCAATGCGGACAGCTTTGAACGCCCGCTGCATGACCATGCGAAAGGGTTACACCATGACGACGACGATCCCCGCGACCACCGCGATGAAAGCGCAGGCCCGCAGGCTGCGCAGCGCCCTTGGCGCACGCGGCCAGACCCTCAGCCACTCTGCCGCGCTGGAGCTGGTGGCACAGACCCACGGCCTTGCCGACTGGAACACCGCTGCGGCGCTGTCGCCTGCCGGGCAGGCACTGCAACCGCATACGGTGGGCGAGCCGGTGCGCGGCCACTACCTCGGCCAGCCCTTCACCGGACGGGTGCATGCCCTGCGCCGCAAGGGTGCCGCGCATATGGAAATCGAGATCCAGCTGGACCAGCCGGTGAACGTATCCCGCTCGGCCCTGTTCGAGGCGCCCCGGCGACGCATCCGTGCCACCATCGGCCCCGAGGGCCGGTCGATCGGCGCCACCTCGGACGGGGTGCCGCATCTTCAGATTGCGGCGGCCTGATCCATCAGCCGCTCGAGCGCGCGGAGCGCCTGCGCCTCGAATGCCGCAAGCCGCGCCGGGGAAACATCCTCGGCGCGGTAAAGCGCGGCAAAGCCGAAACGGGCTTTGGGCGCGCAGACCTTCAGCACCCCCCAGCGCAGCATACGCCGCACCGGGCGCCGCATCACCAGCCAGTCGGCCCAGGCCGGGCCGCCCAGCGTGGTGACGGCAAGCAGGCCGCGCAACCCCGTCAGCCTGCCAGAAATCGGGCCAAGATCGCTGGCGTGGTCATAGGCGTGACCCGGCACCCAGACCCGGTCGATCCAGCCCTTCAGCATCGCGGGCAGACCATACCACCAGGTCGGGAACACCAGCACCACCAGATCGGCGCGTTCAAGCTGCGCCACCTCGGCTGCGACCGCGCGGATATCGTAGGTTTCCGCATAGGTGGACCGCCGCTCTGCCGCCGTCAGCACCGGCGAAAAGCCCGCTGCGTAAAGATCCAGCCGCTCCACCACCGCACCGCGCGCCGTGATCCGATCCGCAAGCAGACGAACCAGATGCCCGGTCAGGCTGTCCTGAAGGGGATGTGCGCTGACCAGAAGAACCCGCATCACAGCCCCGCCGCTGCCATTCCGGCGCGGGCTTCCGGCTCCAGATCCTCCAGCCGCACCAGATAGGTGTGGATAGTGAAGACCACAGCCCGCGTGTCCGGCAGGCGCAGCAGGCATTGCCGCTCGCAGCGCATGTACAGCCGTTCGACCGGCGGCGGGCGGCGGGCACCTTCGGGACGCGGCTGGAACAGCGCCGGATCATCATAGACCAGCGCATTCATCCGCCACAAAGCCTGTTCCGGCCGGATCGCATCAAACAGACGCTGCACCCGGCGGGCCACATCGTCGGTGTAGTGATCGACCGGCACATGGATGCGTGTCATCGCCCGGCCGATCTTTTCGGCCAGGGTCCAGCTTGCCGGAAAGCATAGAACCGCGCCGGTCAGAACATGTTCGGTGCCATCATGCTGAAGCAGGCACAGATCCTCCTGCACCAGACGCCCGGCGGTCATCAGCGGGCGGCTGCGGTCCAGCGGTACGATTACGCCATCGGGGCGCGTCACGGCATCAGCACCGACCCGGTAACCCGGCACCTTTGCGACCTTCGCCAGCACGGCGGACAGCAGTTCCTCCGCCGCCGCCCTGGCCTGCGGCAGCAGGGCGTGAACCAGAGCCGGATCACTGGCCAGACGCGCGTCACGTTCAGCCATCTGGCCCGCGAAAGCATCATCGGCGCGCAGCCAGTCATCGCCCTCGACCGGCAGGATACCGGGCAGGCGCGCGGTGCGCGGGTCCATCCAGGGAGCGAACGGCAGGCGGGATTGCAGGATCGGCTGTGTCATGGAGCAGAGGCTAGCCTGCCACAAGCACAACCGGAAGGGGGAAGTCCTTGAAAAAACATCTGCAACTCAGGTTGCAGATGACGATATAGCATGTCGGGTACGATTGACCGCCCGTCCTCGTCAGCCCAGATGCCGACCCAGCCCTGCGAGCCTTCAGGCCGCTTAGCCACGGACCCGCGAATGACCCTTCCCCGCCCCAAACCGCTCAGCGCCGCGATGCTCGTCGCGCTGACCTGCCTGTTCATCATGGCCACGGCCAATGCCACGCATTTCCGCAACGGCGCCCGCATCTTCGAAGGCGCCCCCCTGGCCTTCGTGACGCTGGAGGCGGCGCTGTTCTTCCTGTTCTACGCGCTGATCCTGCCGTTCAGCCAGCGCTGGATCGTGAAGCCCGTTCTGGTGTTCCTGCTGCTCGTCTCGGCCTCGGCCTCGCATTTTCTGGAAACCTACGGCACGATCATCGACCGCGAGATGATCCAGAACGTCATGAACACCACCACGACCGAAGCCGGACATCTGATCACATTCGGCTTCATCCGTGACATGCTGATCTTCGGTGTCCTGCCTTCGGCTGTCGTGCTCTGGGTGCCGCTGAAGGATGAGCGCTTACTGCCGAAGCTGCTGCGCACGGCGGTCATCGCCGTGGTCAGCTTCGCGCTGTGCCTCGGCCTGCTGCTGACTGACTACAGCCGCTTCGCCGCGATCTTCCGCGAACAGAAGGAACTTATGGCGACCTGGAACCCCGGCGCGCCAATCACCGGGACCATCCGCTATGCCAAGCTGATCATGCGCAGCCAGAACATCGTGGTGGCCCCCCTTGGCACCGATGCGAAGGCGGGCCCCTACCTGTCGCAGCCCGGCAAGCCGGTGCTGGCGGTGATCGTGGTGGGCGAGACCGGCCGCGCTGCCAACTGGTCACTGAACGGCTACAGCCGCGACACCAACCCTGAACTGGCGAAACGCGACATCACCTATTTCACCGATGTGACCTCCTGCGGCACCTCCACCGCGGTTTCGGTGCCCTGCATGTTCTCGGCCCTGCCGCGCGAGGATTACACCTACACCAGGGGGCTGTCGCAGGAAAATCTGGTCGATGTGCTGGTCCGCGCCGGGTTTGATGTGAAATGGTGGGACAACAACACCGGCTCGCAGCATGTCGCCAAGCGCATCGGCGAGCAGGAATATGACAAGGAGAAAGATCCGGTGGCCTGCGCGCTGGGGGAATGCGATGACCGTATCCTGCTGAAACAGCTTGCCGCCGAACTGCCGAAGATCACAAAGAATACCGCCATCATCCTGCATACGGTGGGCAGCCACGGCCCGTCCTATTACCTGCGCTACGATCCGGCGACGGCGCCCTTTGCGCCAACCTGCCAGACCGGCGAGCTGGGCAAGTGCAGCAGCGAGCAGATCGTGAACACCTATGACAATACCATCGCTTTCACCGACCGCATTCTGGCCGAAACGGTCGACATGCTGGCGGGGGCGCCGAATTTGGTGCCGGTGATGTATTACGTCTCGGATCATGGCGAGAGTCTGGGTGAGAACGGCCTCTACCTCCATGCGGCACCCTGGTTCATGGCGCCGACGGAACAGACCCATGTGCCGATGGTCACCTGGGTCTCGCCCGAGGCCGAAAGCCGGCTGGGCCTGACGAAAGCCTGTCTGGATGCCCGCAAGGCAGATACCCTGTCACACGACAACATGTTTGCGACGGTGCTGGGGATGCTGGACATCCAGACCGAGGCGCGTGACCCGGCGCTGGACCTGACCGCCGACTGCCGCAACTGAGGCTGAGGTCAAGAACGACAGGCGCGCGTCGCATCCCGGCGCGCGCCTTTCCCATGCTGCGGCCCAGTCTGAACCCGGACACGGAGGCCGCCATGCAAAGCTATGCCGATACCCGCCGCAAGATCGACCCGAGCCGGGGTGACCGGCTGGGCGATGGCACCCCCAACGACAATGACCGCGTAGAGATCGGGCCGACCCAGCTTGCCTTTGCCGAATGGGCGGCGGCGGGGCTGGAATTGCCGGACCTCGACCGCATGCGCCATTACCGCTGGGACCGGCTGGTCAGGGCGCTGGTGGCGCGCGATGTGGGCGGTCTTCTGATGTTCGACCCGCTGAACATCCGCTATGCCACCGACACCACCAACATGCAGCTCTGGAACAGCCACAACCCGTTCCGTGCCTGCCTGATCTGCGCTGACGGGCATATGGTGGTCTGGGAATACAAGAACTCGCCCTTCCTCGTGACCTTCAACCCGCTGGTGAAGGAACTGCGCTCGGGCGCGAGCTTCTTCTACAACGTCTGCGGCGACCGAACCGCGCAGGACGCCGGTTCATTCGCCGCGCAGGTGGACGAAGTGATGCGCGCCCATGCCGGAGCAAACCGGCGGCTGGCGGTGGACAAGATCATGGTCCACGGCTTGCGCGCGCTGGAAGCGGCGGGGTTCGAGGTGCTGGAGGGCGAGATCATCACGGAACGCACCCGCGCCATCAAGGGCCCGGACGAGATTCTGGCCATGCGCTGCGCTCACCACGCCTGCGAATCCGCCATGGCCGGGATGGAAGCGTTCACACGGGAAAACGTGCCGAAGGGCGGCGTGTCCGAGGATGACATCTGGGCCGAACTGCACAAGGGCAACATCCGCCGGGGCGGCGAATGGATCGAGACGCGGCTTCTCGCCTCCGGCCCCCGCACGAACCCATGGTTTCAGGAATGCGGGCCGCGAATCGTTCAGAACAATGAAATCGTCGCCTTCGACACCGATCTGATCGGCAGCTACGGCATCTGTATCGACATCAGCCGCAGCTGGTGGATCGGCGACGCACGGCCCTCGAATGCGATGATTTCCGCGATGAACCATGGGCTTGACCATATCCGCGACCATCAGGCCCGGCTGAAACCCGGTGTCACCATCCGCGAACTGACCTTCGGCGGGCATCAGCTGGAAGATCGCTACTGGAAGCAGAAATACTCCTGCAAGATGCACGGGGTCGGGCTGTGCGACGAATGGCCCTTCGTGCCCTACCCCGATGGCTGGGTGGATGGCGCTTTCGAGGTCGCACTGGAACCGGGCATGGTGCTTTGCACCGAGGCGCTGATCAGCCCGGAGGGCGGAGACTTCTCGATCAAGCTTGAAGATCAGGTGCTGATTACGGAGAATGGCTGCGAGAACCTGACCCGCTATCCCTTCGACCCGCGCCTGACGGGCGAAGCCTGACCGACGGAGCCCGCCAATGCCCTTCCGCCCCGCCCTTGCCTTTGCCGCTCTGGCCCTTTGCGCGGGATGCGGTGGCGGGGGTGGCCGGCAGGCGGCCGAAGCGTCGAACAGCCGCTGGGCCAGCATGTCGAACCCCGCCTCGCAATATTGCGCAGAACTGGGCGGGCGACTGGAGATGCGGCAGGAACAGGCGGGCGAGGCGGGCTATTGCCATATGCCCGACGGCACCGTGGTCGAGGAGTGGCAGCTTTATCGCGGCAAGAACGCGCTCTGACCCGTCAGGGCAGCAGCGCATCCAGTTGCACCTCCAGCCCCGCACGCATATCGGCGCCTGTGGTCAGTCGCAGCTCCATCAGCCCCAGCGTCGCGGCATAGAACAGCCGCGCCGCATGTGCCGGATCATCGTGACGGGCTTGCTTGAAAAAGCCTTCCAGCACCGCCAGCCGCCGCGCATCCATCGCCGCCACCGCCTGCGCGACCTGTGGTTCGGTCCGCGCCCAGCCACGCAGCGCGGGCTCGACACCGGCGCCACCGTAAGCGGCGGGCGGTGCAACGGAAATCCGCCCGATCAGCGCCTGTAGCGCCGCCCGCCCCTCGACCCCGCTGGCCAGCACTGTGGTGGTGATCTCTTCTTCCGCCAGCCGCTGCCACAGTGCGACCATCTGCACCTTCAGTGCCGCCAGATCAGCGAAATGCCAGTAGAACGAACCCTTGCTGGTTCCAAGACCACGCGCCAGCGGCTCCACCCGCAGCGCGGGGGCGCCGCCGTTCACCAGCGCCCTGAATCCCGCCGCAATCCAGTCGCGAGGGGTCAGGCGGGTGCGGTCTGTCTGCAAGGCAGGTATGGTCATGCGCGAACCATACGATAGCGTATGGACTCGGGGCAAGCAGCCATGCCACAAACCATACGCAACCGTATGGAATTGGCCATGTCCCTGCATCGCCTCACGGCCCTGGCACTGGCCGCCTTCCTGATCAGCCACCTAGCGCATCACCTGGCGGGGCTGATCGCCGGACCGGCGCTGCATCTGGCGCTCTCGGCCCCCTTCCGCGCCTTCTGGCGGCAGCCGGTTGTCGAGGTCTTGCTGCTGACCGCCTTCGCGATGCAGATCACCACTGGCCTGCGCCTGTTGTGGCGTGGAAGGGCCTGGCGCTGGCGCGGCCTGCGCCGCTGGCAGGCACTGTCCGGCGTCACCCTCGCGGGGTTCCTCTGTATCCACATCGGCGCGGTGCTGGCCGCCCGCGCCACGGGCACCGACACCAACCTGCATTTCGCCGCCGCCGGGATGCAATCCGGCCTCTGGGCGCTGTTCTTCGCGCCCTATTACACCGCCGCCGTGACCGCGCTTGGCCTGCATACCGGCATCGCGCTGAGGCGCCGCACCGGGCAGCACTGGGCCTTCCCCCTGCTGACCGCCGCCGGGCTGGCGCTGGGGATCGGCCTTGTTCTGCTGATGGCCGGGCTGATCCATGATTACACCGTGCCGCAGGAATGGCGCGCCGCTTTCGGATAATGCACCGCCGCCACCTTGCCAGCCCGGCCCTTGCGGATTAAGGGGGCGCAACCCCGCATCCCCGTCAGGAAAGGCCCGCCGATGATCCCGCGCTACTCCCGCCCCGAGATGGTCGCCATCTGGTCGCCCGAGACCAAGTTCCGCATCTGGTATGAGATCGAGGCGCATGCCTGCGACGCGCAGGCCCAGCTTGGCGTGATCCCCAAGGCCAATGCCGAGGCCGTCTGGCGCGCGAAGGATGTGGAATTCGACGTGGCCCGCATCGACGAAATCGAGGCGGTGACCAAGCATGACGTCATCGCCTTCCTGACCCACCTGGCCGAACATATCGGCTCGGAAGACGCGCGTTTTGTCCATCAGGGCATGACCTCGTCGGACGTGCTGGACACCACGCTGAACATCCAGCTTGTCCGCGCCGCCGACATCCTGCTGGCCGATATGGACCGGGTTCTGGCCGCGTTGAAGACCCGCGCGTTCGAGCACAAGGATACCGTGCGCATCGGGCGCAGCCATGGCATCCATGCCGAACCGACCACGATGGGCCTGACCTTCGCCCGGTTCTATGCTGAAATGGATCGCGGCCGTGCCCGTCTGGTCGCCGCGCGCGAGGAAATCCGCACCGGCGCGATTTCAGGCGCCGTCGGCACCTTCGCCAATATCGACCCCTTCGTGGAGGAATATGTCTGCGAAAAGCTGGGTCTGGTGCCCGAGCCCGTCTCGACCCAGGTCATCCCGCGCGACCGTCACGCCATGTTCTTTGCCACGCTGGGCGTCATCGCCTCGTCGATCGAGAATATCGCCATCGAGATCCGCCACATGCAGCGCACCGAGGTGCTGGAGGCGGAAGAATTCTTCAGCCCCGGCCAGAAGGGTTCGTCGGCCATGCCGCACAAGCGCAACCCGGTGCTGACCGAAAACCTGACCGGCCTCGCGCGGCTGGTGCGCATGTCGGTGGTGCCAGCGATGGAGAATGTGGCGCTCTGGCATGAACGCGACATCAGCCATTCCAGCGTCGAACGCGCCATCGGCCCGGATACGACCGTGACGCTCGACTTCGCGCTGAACCGTCTGGCGGGGGTGATCGAGAAGCTGGTGATCTACCCCGAGAACATGCTGAAGAACATGAACAAGTTCAAAGGGCTGGTCATGTCGCAGCGCGTGCTTCTGGCGCTGACGCAGGCAGGGGTAAGCCGCGAGGATGCCTATCGTCTGGTGCAGCGCAATGCGATGAAGGTCTGGGAGAAGGGCGCCGATTTCAAGACCGAGCTGCTGGCCGACCCGGAAGTGACCGCCGCCCTGTCGCCCGCCGAGATCGAGGAAAAATTCGATCTGGGCTATCACACCAAGCATGTCGATACGATCTTCGCACGGGTGTTCCGCGCGTAACAGCGTCAGGCGCAGGACAATGGCATTTCAGGGGGGCGGGCCGGATGGCCTGCCCCTTTCCCATTGAAAGGCCCCGCGCACATCGGAACAAGGTCCGGCTCCGTGCAGGTTCTTTGCCCGACAGGGCAGAACCGTGGTATCCTTTCCCGAAACAGGAGAACCGCCATGCGCCTGATCCCTGCACTACTGCTTGCCGTCACGCCCTTCGCCGCCTTCGCCGCCGGGTCTGATGACACCGAGCCGCCGAAACCCACCGAAACATCGCAGACCTGCAAGAACGGTCAGGTCTGGGACGACAAGACCAGGGCCTGCGTGAACCCCGAGGAATCGCGGCTGGACGACGACGCCCGCTTCCGTGCCGTACGCGAACTGGCCTGGGCCGGACGTCCCGCCGACGCGCGCCGGGTGCTCGCTGCCATGCACGAAGGCGACAGCGACCGCGTGATGACCTATGACGCCTTCACCCTGCGGATTTCCGGCCGGATCGAGGACGGGCTGGCCCGTTATGAACAGGCGATTTCGGCCAATCCCGCCAATATCCTCGCCCGCAGCTATTACGGGCAGGCTCTTGTTCTGCAAGGTGAATACGGCATGGCCCGTGAACAGCTCGCCGCCATCGACAACCGTGAAAGCTGGGCCTGGCGCGCCCTGAACCATGCCATCGAGACCGGAGAAACCGCCAACTATTAAGGAGGGAACCATGCGCCTCAGAATTGCTGTTCTTGTCTGCCTCGCCCTGCCTGCCCCCGTGCTGGCCGAAGGCTGCCACCAGCAAACCGCCATGAACTGCGCCGAAGGGATGCAGTGGAACGCAGGCACCAAATCCTGCGAACCCATCTCCAGCTAAGCGCCCGTTAACCGGCGCCTGTCAGCCTGACCCCGGAAGAATCACCGGAGGCGACATGGCGCAGGCGCTTGCTCGGATCAAACCTGTCCAGATTGCCGTGCCCCGGCCACCGGGCACGGCGCTGCATTTGTCACGGCGGCAGAAGGCGGCAATCATCGTGCGGCTGATGCTGGCCGAAGGCTCACCCCTGCCGCTGTCCTCGTTGCCCGAGGCGATGCAGACCGAACTCGCACAGCAGATCGGCGAAATGCGGCTGGTGGATCGCGGCACGGTGCAGGCGGTGGTGGCGGAGTTTCTGGAGGAACTGGAACAGGTCGGGCTCAGCTTCCCCGGCGGTCTGGAGGGCGCATTGTCCCTGATGGACGGGCATATTTCCGGCGCGGCGGCGGCGCGGCTGCGCCGGATGGTGGGGCTGCGCCCCGATGCCGACCCATGGGACCGGATCACCGCCCTGCCCCCCGATCTGCTGCGCCCGGTGCTGGAGGTTGAAAGTACCGAAATCGCTGCCATCATGCTGTCAAAACTGCCCGTGACGAAGGCGGCGGCGCTGCTGGGCAAGCTGCCCGGCGACAAGGCGCGGCGCGTCGCCTATGCCATGTCCCGCACCGCCAATGTCGATCCGGGCACGGTGCGGCGGATCGGGATGTCGCTGCTGACCCAGCTCGACAACCAGCCCGCCAAGGCCTTCGATGCGGGGCCGGTGGAACGGGTGGGGGCGATCCTCAATGTCTCCCCCGCCGTCACGCGAGAGGAGGTCTTGCAAGGGCTGGACGAAACCGATCAAGGCTTTGCCGAACAGGTGCGCAAGGCGATTTTCACCTTCGTGCACCTGCCGCAACGTCTGGCCCCGCGCGATGTGCCGCGCCTGACCCGCGCGGTGGACCAGCCGACGCTGGTCACCGCACTGGCAGGCGCCCGCAGCCCCGATCAGCAGGCGGCGGCAGAATTTATCCTCGCGAACCTCTCGCAACGTATGGCGCAAACCCTGCGAGAGGAAATCGCCGAACGCGGCAAGGTGCGGGACCGTGACGCCGAAGCCGCCATGACCAGCGTGATCGAGGCGGTTCGCGGCATGGAACGCGAGGGCGAATTGACGCTTATCCGCAGTGAGGAAGAGGAGGAATGACCCTGCCCACCGCGTCTTGCCCTTCCCGCGCCCCGCCCCTAGGGTCTGCCGGACCCAGACAGGCGAAGGCAGATGCACCAGACCGAAACTACCCGTGGCATCCTGCTGATGCTGATCGCCATTGCGACCTTCACCAGCATGGATGCGCTGGCCAAGACCATGGTGGCCGATTACCCGGCACTTCAGGTGGTCTGGGCACGCTATACCGGGCAGACCGTTATCGTGACGCTGGTCTTCCTGCCGCGTCTGCACCAGCTCTTGCGCACGCGGCATCCGGGCCTTCAGGCGCTGCGCTCGCTGTTCCAGTTCGGCGCGACGGCCTTTTTCTTCCTCAGCCTCGGGCATATTGGCCTCGCGGAGGCGACCGCGATCACCGATCTGAACCCGGTTCTGATCACACTGGGCGCGGCATTGTTCCTGGGCGAGAAGCTGGGCCCGCGCCGGCTGGTCGGGATTGGCCTGTCGCTCGTGGGGGCGATGATCATCATTCGCCCCGGTCTGGGCGTATTCCAGCCCGCCGCCCTGCTGCCGCTGGCCTGCGCCTGCTGCTATGCCGCCTTCGCGCTGGCGACCCGGTATGTTGGCCGCAGCGAGGGGTCATCGACCGCACTGCTGTACTCCGCGCTGTTCGGCACATTTGCCACCAGCGTTATGATGCCGGGCATCTGGCAACCCATTGCCAGTGCCGACCTCTGGAAATTCCTGCTGATCGGCGCGCTGGGGTCGGTGGCGCAATTCTTTCTGATCCGCGCCTTCACGGTGGCGGAAGCCTCGGCCATCGCTCCTTTCGGCTATGTCGGGATCATCTTCGCGACAGGCTGGGGCGTGCTGCTTTTCGACGAATGGCCCGATCTCTGGACTGTCGTCGGCGCCCTTGTGATCGTGGGGGCGGGCCTCTATGTCTGGCATCGCGAAACGCGGGATCGCCCGCGCCACCCGAGACCGGAATGAAACCATCGGAAAAGCCGCGATTCCGCGTGGATCACTGGCTTCAGAACCTCGTCCTGCGTGGCCTGATCGGGACGCTGCTGACCCTGCCCTATCGCTGGCGGGTGCCGCTTTGCGGCTGGATCTTCGCGCGGGTCATCGCCCCGCTGGCAGGTTATGACCGGCGCATCCGTGACAATCTGGCCCGGATCTTCCCCGACATGCCCGAGCCCGAGGTCCGCCGCATGTTGCGCGCGGTGCCTGACAATGTGGGGCGCACGGTGATCGAACTGTATTCGGGCGCCCCTTTCATCGAACGGGCACTGGCCGCGCCGATGCACGGCCCCGGACTTGCCGCGCTGGAAGAGGCGCGGGCGGCGAACCGCCCCGTGGTGCTGGTGACCGGGCATTTCGGCAATTACGATGCCAGCCGCGCCGCGCTGATCGCACGGGGATTCCGCGTTGGCGGCCTTTATCGCCCGATGACCAACCGCTATTTCAACGCGCATTACGTCGCCGCCATATCGCGCATTGGCACGCCGCTGTTCGCGCGCGGGCGGCAGGGCATGGCCGGTATGATCCGCTTCCTGCGCGAAGGCGGGATTCTGGGCATTGTGCAGGACCAGCACATGAACCTGGGCGTGAAGCTGAAATTTTTCGGCCATGACGCGATGACAGCGCTGTCGGCGGCTGAACTGGCCCTGAAATATGACGCGCTGGTGGTGCCGACCTATGCGATCCGGCAGGAAAACGGGCTGGACTTCGACATACTGGTCGACGCGCCGATCCCTCATACGACAGCAGAACAGATGACCCAGGCATTAAACGACCATCTGGAGGCGCATGTGCGCGACCATCTGGATCAGTGGTTCTGGATACACAAACGCTGGAAGGTTTAGTTCACGCGTTGCGCGGCCAGAATCTCTGCAGGACCGGCGCGCTGGATCAGAACCACCGCGGGCTCATCCCCCGCCAGCGGCAGCGTGAGATCAAGCGGCGGCTGGCCCGGCCATTCGGCCACCGGCTGCCAGTCGGTGACGATGTTGCGGTAGGTCACAGTACGGCCCGCATTCTCGCCGCGTTCAATGTTCACGGTTTCCTCGGGGCGATACCGGACAAGCTGAATTTTCATCGGCAGGCCCGGCCCCTCGGCCGATTGCGCGCGGACGCGGATCTGCCCGCCCTCGCGCTGCACCTCCAGTGTCACCGGCGACCCGGCCCCCTGCGCGCTGCGAATGGCCTCCAGCACCGCTTCGGGGTCATTGCCTTCCACCCGCGTGCCGCCATTCACGATCATCTGCGGGGTATAGATCGTGCGGCTGCGCACGGCGCGGGCATAGGCTTTCTGGCGGGCGGTAAAGCCGGGCTGGGCCAGATGGTCCTCCCAGCCGATGTAGTCCCAGTAATCGACATGCAGGGCCAGCGGGATAACGGCGGGATCGGCGGCCAGCGTCGCCAGCAGGTCATCGGCGGGCGGACAGGACGAACAGCCCTGCGAGGTATAAAGCTCCACCACCACCGGCCGGTCGGCTGCCGTCTGCGCCTGCCCGGCCACGGCAAAAGCAAGCCAGAGGCCGCATGCGGCTTTGAGTGCATCGCGCATCATGGTCTTCCCGATCCCCTCGTGATGTATCGGTTCTAGCCAACAAGCCCCCCGCTTGCCAATCAAGGTTTTGCGAGAGACCGCGAGGCAGCGTATCCTGACGCCGGGCGACCTGCGGGCGGTGCCCGGCAAAACCGTGCCGAGCGGATCAGAAAGCGCTGGATTTTCGGCATACAATTGCATACAAAGCCCGCAGATTCCCTTGCGTGATGCGCCGCATTGCGGCATGACCGGAGGGAATACCACGGACCCGAGCCCGAATTTCCGAGCCACAGCCAGGAGGCGACCATGACCGTCACCGTCGGACACGACAGCAGCAAAACGAGAAAGACCCTGACCGCAGGCGGCCAGTCGGTCGCCTATTACTCGATCCCCGCCGCCGAAGCCGCCGGTCTGGGCGAGTTCGCCAAACTCCCGGCCGCGCTGAAGGTCGTGCTGGAAAACATGCTGCGCTTCGAGGATGGCAAGACCGTTTCGGTCGATGACATCCGTGCCTTTTCGGACTGGGGCAAGATGGGCGGCAAAAACCCGCGCGAGATCGCCTACCGCCCCGCCCGCGTGCTGATGCAGGATTTCACCGGCGTTCCGGCCGTGGTGGACCTTGCCGCGATGCGTGACGGCATCATCGGCCTTGGCGGCGATGCACAGAAGATCAACCCGCTGAACCCGGTTGACCTCGTGATCGACCACTCGGTGATGATCGACGAATACGGCCATCCCCGCGCCTTCCAGATGAACGTGGACCGCGAATACGAGCGGAACATGGAGCGTTACGTCTTCCTGAAATGGGGTCAGAAGGCGTTCAACAACTTCCGCGTGGTGCCGCCCGGCACCGGCATCTGCCATCAGGTGAACCTGGAATACCTCTCGCAGACCGTCTGGACCGATACCGACCAGAATGGTGAACTGGTTGCCTATCCCGACACGCTGGTCGGCACCGACAGCCACACCACGATGGTGAACGGTCTGGCCGTGCTGGGCTGGGGCGTGGGCGGCATCGAGGCCGAAGCGGCGATGCTGGGCCAGCCGGTTTCCATGCTGATCCCCGAGGTCGTGGGCTTCAAGCTGACCGGGCAGATGATGGAAGGCACCACCGCCACCGACCTCGTGCTGAAGGTCGTGCAGATGCTGCGCAAGCATGGTGTGGTGAACAAGTTCGTCGAATTCTACGGCGAAGGTCTGGATCACCTGCCGCTGGCCGACCGCGCAACCATCGCCAACATGGCCCCGGAATACGGCGCCACCTGCGGCTTCTTCCCGATCGATAACGAAACCCTGCGCTACCTGCGCAACACCGGCCGCGAGGAATCGCGGATCGCGCTGGTCGAAGCCTATGCCAAGGAAAACGGCATGTGGCGCGGCCCGGATTATGACCCGGTCTACACCTCGACCCTGCATCTCGACATGTCGGAAATCGTGCCCGCCATCTCGGGTCCGAAGCGTCCGCAGGACTACGTTCCGCTGAACCTTGCCTCGCAGGGCTTCTACAAGGTCGTGTCGGATTACCGTGGCGTCGATCTGTCGAAAGCCGCCGACGAAATGGCCGGTGAAGGCGCCGTGGCAACCGCCCCGGCCACCGATCCGCGCAAGACCGTCAAGGTCGAGGGCAAGGATTTCACCCTGACCGACGGCGATGTGGTGATCGCCGCCATCACCTCCTGCACCAATACCTCGAACCCCTATGTGATGATCGGGGCAGGTCTGGTCGCGCGCAAGGCCCGTGCGCTGGGTCTGAACCGCAAGCCCTGGGTGAAAACCTCGCTGGCGCCGGGATCGCAGGTCGTGGCGGAATATCTGAACGCTGCCGGGCTTCAGGAAGATCTGGACGCCGTGGGCTTCAACCTCGCCGGTTTCGGCTGCACCACCTGCATCGGCAACTCGGGTCCGCTGGGCGATCCGGCGATTTCCAAGGCTATCCAGGAAAACGATCTGGTGGCAACCGCCGTGCTGTCGGGCAACCGCAACTTCGAGGGCCGGATTTCGCCCGACGTGCGCGCCAACTATCTGGCCTCGCCGCCGCTGGTCGTGGCCTATGCCATCGCCGGGTCGCTGAACATCGACCTGACAGTCGATCCCATCGGCCAGGACAAGGACGGCAAGGATGTTTTCCTGAAGGACATCTGGCCGACCAACCGCGAAGTGGCGGATCTGGTGGAAAAGACCGTGACCCGCGAGGCGTTCCAGACCAAATACGCCGATGTGTTCAAGGGCGACGAAAAGTGGCAGGCGGTGGAGATCACCGACAGCGAAACCTACGACTGGCCGCCGAGCTCGACCTATATCCAGAACCCGCCCTACTTCCAGGGCATGGGCAAGTCGAAAGGTGTGATCAACGACATCGAGGGTGCCCGCGTTCTGGCGCTGCTGGGTGACATGATCACCACCGACCACATCTCGCCCGCCGGTTCGTTCAAGGCGACCACCCCGGCCGGCAAATATCTGTCGGAGCGTCAGGTTCCGGTGTCCGAGTTCAACTCCTACGGGGCCCGGCGCGGCAACCACGAGGTGATGATGCGCGGCACCTTCGCCAATATCCGCATCAAGAACGAGATGCTGGATGGCGTTGAAGGCGGCTACACCAAGGGGCCGGATGGTCAGCAGACCTCAATCTATGACGCGTCGATGGCCTATCAGGCCGAAGGCACGCCGCTGGTCATCTTTGGTGGCGTCGAATACGGCGCAGGCTCGTCGCGGGACTGGGCTGCGAAAGGCACCGCGCTGCTGGGCGTGAAAGCCGTGATCGCGGAATCGTTCGAGCGTATCCACCGGTCCAACCTCGTCGGGATGGGCGTCATCCCGTTCGAGTTCACCGGCGGCGACACCCGCAAGACGCTGGGCCTGAAGGGCGATGAGGTCGTGGCGATCCATGGTCTTGCCGGTGACCTGAAACCGCTGAGCCTGGTGCCCTGCACCATCAAATACGCGGATGGCACCGAGAAGACGATCCAGATCAAGTGCCGCATCGATACGGCCATCGAGATCGAATATGTCGAAAATGGCGGCGTGCTGCACTATGTGCTGCGCAACCTCGCCTCGGCCTGATCTGCACTGAACGGACCGCAAGGGCCCCGGAGCGATCCGGGGCCTTTCGCATTTCCGGCGGCGTGGATACCGTGCGGGCGCAGAAAGGTGCTGCAAGGGGGGGTGAACCCCGCGCAGTGCCGCGTTATACAGGAACCGAAGTGCGCGGCGGCAAGCTGCTGCGTCAGGGCAAAGCGGATGGGCGGGACAACCGCCAGAGCGGTGGAGGCAGATATGCGCGGGTTTCTGTCAGGCGTGATTTCAGGCGGGATCGTGGGGGTGCTGGGCCTTGGTGTCCTGTCGCAACTGGCGCCGCCCCCGGCCGGGCGTCCGGCCCCGGCAGCCGAGGTCGCCAATGTGGATGCGCCGCCGGTCACGGTGCCTGAGGCCGCACCCGCCGAAAGCCCCGCGGCGGCCCCTGCCACCGTGCCCGCGGCAGAACCTGCCGCCCCCGAACAGCCGGACATGGCAGAGGCAGCGCCGCCGCCGACTGCCTCCGAAGCCCCGGAGGCGCCGCAGCGCCCGGTGGAACCCGCCGCCGCCCCGGATCTGGCACTGGCCCCCGCCACAGAGCCTGCCGCGCCGGTGCAACCCGCCTTGCCAGAAGCCGGGGCGGACAGCGATGCGGCCCCCGCTGCCGCCGAGCCGCCGCCGGTTCCGCCTCTGACGCCCGAGGAAGAAGCGATGCTGGCCCCGGTCGACGAGGGCGCGCTGCCCGATGAGATTCCGGCCCATTCGCCGCTTGCCCCCGAAGCCCCTGCGGAGGCAGAGACCGAGGCCCCGGCAGAACCCCTGCTGGACCGGCCGCAACCCGGACTGACCGGCACGGTCGATGGTGTAACCACCGGCCGCCTGCCCGCGATTGACGTGGCCCCCCCGGCCGATCCCGCCGCGACAGAGCCGGATCTGGCCGATGATCCGCGCCCGCTGATCCGTTATGCGATGCCCTTCGACAATCCCGCCGCCAAGCCGCTTTACGCCATCGTTCTGGCTGATAACGGCCTGCCGGGCGTCGACCGTGCCGCCATTGCCGCGCTGCCGCTGCCGGTGACCATCGCGCTGGACCCGGCCGCACCGGATGCCGAAGAGATTGCAGGCGCCTATCGCACCGCCGGGAAGGAAGTGGCCATGCTGGCGACCGGCCTGCCGAAAGGGGCCACCGCCGCCGATGTGCAGGTCACTTTCGCCGCAAATGCCGATACGCTGCCGCAGGCGGTGGCCGTGGTGGATCTGCCGCAGGGCGGGTTCCAGAACGACCGCAAGCTGGCGAGCGACGTGGTGCCGGTGATCAAGGATCAGGGGCGTGGCCTAGTCACCTTCGACCGGGGGCTGAATGCCGCCGATCAGGTCGCCCGGCGCGAGTCGGTGCCTGCGGCGGTGATGTTCCGCCAGATCGACGGCGAGGGCGAAAGCGTGCCGGTCATGCGCCGCTATCTGGATCGCGCGGCCTTCAAGGCAGCGCAGGACGGCAAGGTGGTCGTTTATGGCACCGTCGCGCCCGACACGATCGCGGCGCTGCTGGAATGGTCGGTCGAGGGCCGTGCAGGATCGGTGGCTCTGGCGCCGCTTACCGCCGTTCTGGCCGAGGGCCAGTAACCGGCTGGCGGCGCCGCAGCGTCAACGCAAGCCATTGCGTTGGCACGCCGCCGAAACCGCCGCCACGGCGCAAGGTCAGGGCCACCAGTTCCCAGCCCGGCACGCAGGCGGCCAGCAGCCAGGCCGGATCGGGCTGGTTGAAGTATCGCCCCAGCGCATCCGCCCCTTCCGCGTCGCCGGTCTTGAAACTGGCAAACATCAGGCCACCGGGCCGCAAGGCGCGACGGATACGGGCAAGAATGTCGGACAATTCCGGGCGCGGCACATGCAGAAGGCTCGCATTGGCCCAGACAGCATCATAAGCCGCATTTGCCTCCAGCGCATCGAACTGCAAAAGCCGCGCGGGGCGCCCCAGCCGTTCAGAGGCGATCCGCACCAAGGCGGCGCTGCCATCGGTCGGGTCCAGCCCGAACCCTGCGGCAAGTATGGCCGCCGCGTCCGTGCCCGCGCCGCAGCCCAGTTCCAGAATATGCGCACCGGGCGCCAGCCTGGCCAGAAATCCGGCAAGGGCGGGATGCGGGCGGGCGCTGCCTTCGGCCGCATAGCGCGCAGCCTGTGTTTCGTAGAACAGCCGGGTCCGGGGATCGCCAGCCATACCCGGCTCAGGGCGTGATCATGGTCACGCCGGGCAGGCTTGCGATATAGGCCATGTCGCGGTCATAGGTTTCGGTCATCACCGCGACCATGTCATCGGTCCAGTCCGGCAGGGCAAAGGACATTTCGACCACATCGGGCCGCGCGAATTTGTCGAGGAATGCCGAAACCACCCGACGCCGTTGCGCCACGCCCTGCGGCGGGTGCTTTTCCATATAGGCGGCCATCCGGCTCATGCCGTCCACGGTCATCACCGTGCCCAGCAGATCATCCGCGCCCTCCAGATACATGCCGGAGGGATGGCCCGACACCGCCTGCAGCACCTCGGGCCAGATCAGCGGCGTATCCTCGTCCGCCCAGACGGTGATCGGAACGCCGGGATTGCGGTCAATCAGTTGCAGGATCAGGTCGGACCAGCGCAGGCTCAGCGGGTCGGTGCCCTCGATGAACTCGGCATAATCGCGGCCCCGCTGACGACGGTGCAGTTCCGGCAGATAGGTGGCGGGGTTGCGCAGGCCCAGATGGAACTCTGCCCCGATCTCGGGGAAGATCTGGCAGATCGTGCGCATCCGGTCGCCGCCGGTATGATAGAACCGCCCCTTCACCGCCCAGGCAGGGAAGGACAGAAAGTTCTCCCATGACAGGACAAGCCGGTCGGCCGCATCGGCATCCATGATCTGATCCAGCAGATTGGCCTGCATTTCCATGCTGGCGGGCTGCCCTTTCAGCTGGATCGCCGCGTCGCGGATCAGGTTGCGATAGCGCCCCGGTTCCGGCACTTCGATGCCGACCGCGGCCAGCTGCCCGGCGTTGCGGTGCAGGGTCCGCACCAGACGGTCGTCATCGGTGCAATGCACCCCGAGGTGATAGGCAATACGCATTTGGCTCTGTTCTGGCAGTTGCTGCTCGTTGATGCTGAATATACGGGGTTTTCTGGACAGATAAACCGCTTTCCTGTAATCGGGCCTGATGATGCCCGAGCAAAAGACTCAGTCACAGCCTTTCAGACTGCCGCGCCTGCCCGATGTCTGGACACTGGCCGCCGTGGTCATCGGGGTTGTGGTGCTGGCGCCCGTCCTGTCCGTGGTCTGGATTGCCTTCCACCCGACGGAAAACATCTGGCCACATCTGATGGCGACCGTGATGCCGCGCTATCTGGCGACGACGGGTCGCATGATGCTGGGGGTCGGGCTGCTGACGGCCGCCGTTGGTACCGGCGCTGCATGGCTGGTGACGATGTACCGCTTTCCGGGCGCAAGGTTCTTCGACAGGGCGCTGCTGCTGCCGCTGGCGATTCCGGCCTATGTCGGCGCCTATGCGCTGGTCGATTTCTTCGATTATTCCGGTGCGTTTCAGGTCGGCCTGCGGTCGCTGATGGGCTGGCACAGTGCGCGGGACTACTGGTTCCCGACAGTGCGGTCGGAGGGTGCGGCCATCGTCGTGCTGTCGGCGGCGCTTTATCCTTATGTCTTCCTGCTGGCGCGCGCGGCCTTCCGCGAACAATCGGGCGGCTGTTACGAGGTGGCGCGCGCGCTGGGGTCCGGCCCCTGGAGCGTGTTTTTCCGCGTGGGTCTGCCGCTGGCCCGGCCCGCCATTGCCGCAGGCGTGGCACTCGCGCTGATGGAGACGGTGGCCGATTACGGAACGGCGACGCATTTCGGGGTTCAGACCCTCACGACAGGGCTGTTCTCCACCTGGCTGACCACCGGCAATGCGGGGGGCGCGGCCCAGATCGCGGGCGTCTCGCTGACGGTGATCGTGCTCCTGCTGGGGCTGGAACGCTGGAGCCGCCGTAATGCCCGCTTCCATGGCTCGGCCCGGCAGGCCCGCCCGGTAGAGCCGCAACCGATCCGGGGCCCGCAACGCTGGCTGGCGACGGTGGCCTGTGCGCTGCCCTTCGCCATGGGCTTTGTGCTGCCGGTGGCAGTGATGACCGGCCACGCCATCCGCAAGCCCGAAGCCTGGGTCTCGCCCGGTCTGGGCCGCGCGCTGGTCAATACACTGATCACCGGCGGGCTGGCCGCCCTGCTGACCGTCGGTGCGGCGTTGATCATGGTCTATGGTTTGCGGTTGCGCGGGCGCGGATTGCCACGCTGGATTTTGCCGATCACGGCGCTGGGATATGCCGCGCCCGGTGCGGTACTGGCGCTGGGTCTGCTGATCCCGCTGGCCGCCCTTGATCACTGGATGGCCGATACCCTCGCCGCGACCACAGGCTGGGATCCGGGCCTGCTGCTGACCGGCACCGCCGCCGCGCTGGTGCTGGCCTATGCGCTGCGCTTCTTCGGCATCGCGCAGGGGGCGGTGGATGCCGCCTTTGGCCGCGTCTCGCCCAATCTGCCGCTGGCGGCGCGGGCGCTGGGGCGCAGCCCTGCGCGGGTGCTGCGCGACGTTTATCTGCCGCTGATGCGCAGTTCGGTTGCCACCGCATTGCTGGTGGTCTTTGTCGATTGCGTGAAGGAACTGCCCGCCACGCTGCTGCTGCGCCCCTTCAACTATAACACCCTCGCGACGCGGGTGTTTGAACTGGCCAGCCTCGAACGGCTGGGCGAGGCCGCACCCGCCGCGCTGCTGGTGATGGGGGTCGGGCTGATCGCCGTGCTTCTGGTTGCCCGGAACGAGGGCTGAGGCACCTTTGTCGCATGCCGCCGCTTTCGCTTTGCGCGGGCGGCGCAATCGGCTAGGCAGGGCAGGAAACCGGGAAAGGCGCATGACGGCGAAAGACTATCGGGTATCTGACCTTGCCGTGGCGCGCGGCGGGCTGGTGGTGCTGGAGGGCGTGGGCTTCACCCTGCGCCCGGGGCATGCGCTGGTGCTGCGCGGGCCGAATGGCGTGGGCAAGACCACCCTGTTGCGCACGCTGGCCGGTTTGCAGCCGCCCGTTGCGGGCGACATCGGCCTGCCGCCCGAGGCCATCGCCTATGCCGCCCATGCCGACGGGTTGAAAGCGACGCTGAGCGTGGCCGAAAACCTTGCCTTCTGGGCCGCGATCTACGGCACCGACCGGGTTGAAACCGCGCTGAACCGCATGAACCTGCGCGAATTGCGCGACCGCAGCGCGGCCAACCTTTCCGCCGGGCAGAAGCGGCGGCTGGGGCTGGCGCGGCTGCTGGTCTCGGGTCGTCCGGTCTGGATGCTCGATGAACCAACCGTCAGCCTGGACGCCGCCTCGGTCGCGCTGTTCGCCGATGTGGTGCGCGGCCATCTGGCCGAAGGCGGCGCCGCGCTGATGGCGACCCATATCGACCTTGGCCTGACCGAGGCCGGGGTGCTGGACCTGACCCCCTTCAAGGCGCGCGGGCAAGCGGCGGGCACGGCCTCCGACTTTGACGAGGCTTTCGCATGATCGCCCTTCTGCTGCGGGACCTGAGGCTGGCGGTGCGCGCCGGGGGCGGCTTTGGACTTGGCCTTGCCTTCTTCCTGCTGGTCGCGGTTCTGGTGCCGCTGGGCGTCGGCCCGGAAGGCGGGACGCTGGCCAAGATCGCGCCGGGCATCCTGTGGGTCGGCGCGCTGCTGGCCTGCCTGCTGAGCCTCGACCGCATCTTCGCGCTGGATTTCGAGGATGGCTCGCTCGATCTTCTGGCCACCGCGCCGATCCCGCTAGAAGGCGCGGTGGCGATGAAATCCGCCGCGCACTGGCTGGTGACCGGGCTGCCGCTGACGCTTGCCGCGCCGGTGCTGGGGGTGCTGCTGCATCTGCCCGGTGAGGGATATTTCTGGCTCGTCGCCTCATTGGCACTCGGAACCCCTGCCCTGTCGGTCATCGGCACCTTCGGCGCGGCGCTGACCGTGGGGCTGAAACGCGGCGGCCTGCTGCTGAGCCTGCTGGTCCTGCCGCTTTATGTACCGACGCTGATCTTCGGCGCCGAAGTGGTCAAGCGCGGCGCGGCAGGGATGGCGGTGGAAGTGCCACTTCTGCTGCTGGCGGGCATTACACTGGGCGCGGCGGCAGTGCTGCCCTTCGCCTCGGCGCTTGCCCTGCGCATCAATCTGCGGTGATCCTGCCCGATGCCGCTTGCCGCACAACGAAACTGGATTTAGCGAGGCCCCATGTCGCTCTGGGAATATGCCAATCCGAAGAAGTTCATGCAGACCGCCGCACGGGTTCTGCCTGTGGTCAGCCTGCTGGCCGCGATCTGCATGGTCGGCGGGCTGGTCTGGGGGTTCTTCTTCACGCCCGATGATTACAAACAGGGCGCGACGGTGAAGATCATCTTCCTCCATGTGCCCGCCGCCATGATGGCGATCAATGTCTGGGGCATGATGCTGGTCACCTCACTGGTCTGGATCGTGCGGCGCCACCATGTCAGCGCGCTGGCCGCCCGTGCCGCAGCACCGCTGGGCATGACCTTCACCCTGATAGCGCTGGTGACCGGCGCGCTGTGGGGGCAACCGATGTGGGGGACGTGGTGGGAATGGGACCCGCGCCTGACCTCATTCCTCATCCTGTTCCTGTTCTACCTTGGCTATGTTGCGCTGTGGCAGGCGGTGGAAAACCCCGATACCGCAGCCGACCTGACCAGCGTGCTGTGCATCGTGGGGTCGGTCTTCGCCGCACTCAGCCGTTATGCGGTGAAATTCTGGAATCAGGGGCTGCATCAGGATTCGACCATCATGAAGGTGGGCGAGAAAGACCCGCTGGACCCGGCCTATTACTGGCCGCTGATCGTCTGCATCGCGGGCTTCATCCTGACCTTCGTCGCATTGGTGCTGCTGCGCACCGTCACGGAAATCCGCGCCCGCCGTCTGGCGGTGCTGACGGCACGGGAGAGGCTGGCATGATGCCCGATCTTGGCAAATATGCGGTGCCGGTTCTTGGCTCTTATGCGGTGGCGATTGGTCTGATCGCCGCCATTGTCGCGCTGTCCATCTGGCGGTCGCGGCGGATGAAACGCGCGCTTGATGCTGTCGAGGCGCGCGCCGGGAGGAAATGACATGTCGCGTATCCTGATGATCCTGCCGCCGCTGGTTTTCGCGGCACTGGCAGCGATGTTCTGGCTGGGGATGCAGCGCGAGGACCCTGACGCCCTACCCTCGACGCTCGTCGGGCGGGCGGCGCCTGTCGTGCAGGTGGGCACGCTGGGCGATC
Source organism: Gemmobacter nanjingensis (assembly GCF_014652195.1). Lineage (NCBI taxonomy): Bacteria > Pseudomonadati > Pseudomonadota > Alphaproteobacteria > Rhodobacterales > Paracoccaceae > Gemmobacter > Gemmobacter nanjingensis. The sequence goes on along the minus strand of NZ_BMYI01000002.1, from coordinate 98,166 downwards.
ATCCCGCACTGCTGCACGAGGCGCTGACCGCGCCGGGGGTGAAGCTCCTGAACTTCTGGGCAAGCTGGTGCGCGCCCTGCCGGGCCGAACATCCGATGCTGAAACAGTTGCAGGCCGAAGGCGTGAGCATCCTTGGCGTGAACTACAAGGACAAGCCCGATCAGGCCGAGGCGTTTCTGGCCGAGCTGGGCAATCCCTATACCGCCATCGGCACCGACAGCGGCCGCATGGCGCTGGAATGGGGTGTTTATGGCGTGCCGGAAACCTTTGTGATCGACGGCGCGGGCAAGGTGGTGCTGCGTTACGCCGGTCCGATCACGGCGCAGGAGCTTGAGCGGGTCATTCGCCCGGCACTGGCCAAGGCGGCGGAATAACCGCCGCTGACCCTGAGGCAAAGGCCCGTCACCCTGTGCAGGCGGTCATGCTTTCCGCGAGCAATACGCTATCCTTGCCCGGATAGCGTAGCGACGGAAAGGACCCCTCAACCATGATCGCTTATGTCACGGTCGGCGCGGACGATATCGCGCGCGCGAAACGCTTCTATTCAGCCCTCCTGCCCGCCCTGGGCTACGCTCTGGAGGAGGGACCGGAGGGGCTGAGCTACACGCTTCCCGCCGCGCCGGGGGCATCCGGCCCCGCGCCCGATTTCTACGTCAAACCCACTTTCGACGGGCGCCCTGCCTCGGCTGGCAATGGCACCATGGTGGCTTTCATGGTCCGCGGCCAGAAGCAGGTGCGCGACCTGCACGCCGCAGCACTGATCGCAGGCGGATCGGACGAGGGCCAGCCGGGTTTCCGCGCCGCCTACGGACCGCATTTCTATGTGGCGTATCTGCGCGACCCTCAGGGCAACAAGATTGACCTGTTCTCCAGCGATCCGAACGAACCCGGACGAGAAGGGTGATATCTGGGTGCAGACGCCAATCACAGCATCCTCGCGCCCTATGTTTCGGCGACAAGGCCGGCTCGATCCGGCGGGCGATGCAAGTGCTGATGGTACCGACTCCCCGGCTCGAACGGGGGACCCCCAGATCCACAATCTGGTGCTCTAACCAACTGAGCTAAGTCGGCACTTGCGGGCGATGTAGCCCCCTGCGCGGGGGAATGCAACCCCCCTCGCGCGCTTGCCATGATGGTTTTTCGGCGCTAAAGCGTTTCGGGAATTACCCGAGCCATGAAACATCGTAAAAAGCCCGTAAGCATCGAAGATGTGTCAGGGTTTTGGCGATTGAGGGTATCCCTGAAACGCTCCGGGCCACGAAATCGGAAAACGGAGAATGCCATGAGTATCAACGACCAGAGCGAAATCGCCGCCAACCTGCAAATCGGCCCGACCGATCAGGGCATGGTGCGAATCTATGTCGAGGCGGAAGGCGGCATCGACCTGCCGCTGGACTTCGACCCGGACGAGGCCGAAGAGATTGCCGAGGAACTGCGCGCCGCCGCCGAGGCCGCCCGCGCCATGGGCGCCCCTGCCCCTAAGGGGAAAAAGCGCTGACCTTGCCCACCGCAGCCGGATCGCGCAGCGCCTGAAGGCGCAGCGCGGCATGGCGGGCGAACTTCTGTACCATGACCTTGCGGCGGGCTGCCGCCAGCGGCGCCTGCGGCCCCATCCGCAGGATTTCGGCATCGTAGTCATCGGCAACGATCAGCCCGCTGTCGGGCGGCAGCAGGCCGGTCGGGAAATCGGCATCCACCGCCCAGAAGAAACGGTCACACCACTCCAGATAATTGTGCCATTTGCGATCTGCCGCGAAATCCGCGCGCGAAGATTTGCATTCGACCACCCAGACCTCGCCCTTCGGCCCCAGCCCCATCACATCGACCCGCAGACCTGGCGCGGGCACCAGCTCCTCGACCGTGGCGAAGCCGTGGCTCAGCAAATGGCGGCAAACCCCGCGCGCAAGGCGCTGGCCGGGCGTCGGAGGCGGAAGTGCGACAGTGTCATCCATGGGAAAATATTGAACGAAAAGGGAACATTTCGCAAGCCCCCCTTGCACCCCAAGGGTTGACAGCATGGCGCCCCTTGGCCAGCCTGCCCGCAGTTCATTGAGAGAGAGATTTCATGTCCCGTATCCCGATCACCCGTCTTTTGCCGCTTGCCCTTTCGTCGCTGCCGCTGCCCGCCCTTGCAATCACGGTGGCCGACTGCACCCTGCAACAGGGCTGCGCCTGCTCCGAATCGCCGCTCAGCGCCGAGGAGATCGGCATTGTCATGGGCGCGACGCCGCCGCAGGGCGCCGACGGCATGGTTTTTGTGTTCCAGGACGGCGACGCTGGCACATGGTCGCCGCTGACGCCCGAGGAAATCGACATCGTTTCGGGCGGTGATGGCGCCTGTGACGGGCCGCTGGTGCCCGAGGATGGCACCTGGGTCACGCGATCCACCCTGAACAGCCTGCATTGCGGCGCGGGCACGGCCATGATGCGCAGCATGATCGAGGGCACCCTGAACAAGGAGAACCCGGTTCCAGTGCGCTGGAACGGCGATTTCAGCGCTGATACCTGGCGCCGCGCCTGGATCGCCGCCAATCCGCAGGCCGAAGCGCCGAACACCCCGACGTTCAACCGCGTGTCGCCGGTCGAACTGTCAGGGCGAGACAGCATCAAGGGCATGACCAGCACGCAGCGCATGGTGCTGCTGACGCCGCGGAGCTTCCGAATGGACTGGCAATTCGAGGGGCAGAACGAAATGGGGGCCTGCGGCTGGTCTGTCACGCATATGGTGCGCCGCACCGGGGGCTGAGCCCTTGCCGTCGCGCCCGCCGCATCCTATCTGTGGAAACGGCGGGTGCTGCTCTTCGCGTGTGGGACACTTTTCCAGTGGCCGATAAGCAAGCGAACGGGGGCTGGCTCTGGCAGGATCCTGGTCCTGTTACCTGGCACCCACCTGAGACCTCTGGCTCTCGGGAAAACACCGTCGCCCACGGTCGCTGCGGGCCCGCCACTTTACGACCCTTTCCCTGTCGCCACCGGGGCAGCAATCACCGGGCATGGCCCTAGGCTTGCGGGCAGTCCAACGCGCCCGAGGCTGTGCCCCATGTTCCGCATTCCCCGCCCCACCCTTCTGGGTATCCTCTGCCTGTGCAGCGGTATCGCGGTCTTTTCGGTGCAGGATCTGATCCTGAAGCTGCTGTCGGGCAGCTATCCCTTGCATCAGGCCATGGTGATCCGCAGCCTGACCGCCATGCCGCTCTTGTTCCTGCTGGTGCTGCGCGACGGCGGTGTGGCGACGCTGGTGCCGCCGGGATGGTGGCGGATGGCGGCACGCGGCTGGCTGAACTTTGCTGCTTACACCGCCTATTACCTCGCGCTGGCGGCACTGCCCATCGCCTCGACCGTCACGCTGTTCTTCTCGGCCCCGCTAATGATCACGGCGCTGTCGGTGGTGATGCTGGGGGCGCGTGTCGGCCCGCTGAGGTGGAGCGCAGTGGCGCTTGGTTTCGGCGGCGTGGTGCTGATGCTGCGGCCGGGCAGCGCGTTGTTCGACTGGGCCGCACTCTTGCCGGTGGTGGCGGGGCTCGCCTATGCGATGACGATGATCCTGACCCGCATTCAGGGCACGCGCTTCACCGCCCCCGCCATGGCCTTTCATGGCAATGTGGTCTTCCTGTTCTGCGCGCTCGCGCTTTCGGCGGTGTTCGGATCGGGCGAAATGGCACAATCCGGCCATGCCAGCCTCGATTTCCTGACGCGGGGCTGGGTCATGCCACCGCTGCGCGATCTGGGGCTGATGGCGCTGTGTGGCGTCATTGCCGCCGCCGGGCTGACGCTGCTGACCCAGGCCTATCGCATCGCCCCCTCGTCGGTGCTGGCGCCGTTTGAATATACCGCGCTGATCTGGGGCGTGATCTATGGCTGGCTGGTCTGGGGTGACTGGCCGGATGCGATCGGCTGGCTGGGCGTCGCGGTGATCTGCGGCGCCGGGCTGATCGTGCTGTGGAGCGAGGCGCAGGACCAGCGCAGCGCCGCCGCCCCCACCGCCGCCTGAAACGTAAAAGGGCCGCATCCTGCGATGCGGCCCCCGTGATCCGGTCTGACGCCGGGATCAGATCTCGTCCAGCGCCTCAACGGCTTTCTGGAGATCTTCTTTCGACACTTCCTTGTCGCTGACCTTGGCACCGGCGACGATGAAATCGACAACCTTGTCCTCGAAGATCGGCGCGCGCAGCTGCTGTTGCATCTGGGCGTTCTTCTGCACGAATTCGAAGAAGGCGCGTTCCTGACCCGGGTATTGACGCGCGGCGTTCAGCACGGCTTGCGTCATCTCGGCGTCAGTCACCTGCACGTCGGCCTTGCGGCCCACTTCGGCCAGCAGCAGGCCCAGACGCACGCGGCGTTCGGCCAGCGACTTGTGCTCGTCAGTGGGTTCCACATTGCCGTGGTTGTGGTCATGCACATCCGGGTTTTCTTCGTGCCACAGCTGATGCGCGATCTGCGCGGCTTCGGCATCGACCAGCGCGCCCGGCAGGTCAAACTTCACCAGACCGTCCAGCTGATCCAGCAGCGAGCGCTTCAGCACGGCGCGGGCAGCGCCCTTGTATTCGGCTTCCAGACGCTCGGCGATCTGGCCTTTCAGCGCATCCAGCGACTCGGCGCCGAATTTCTTGGCAAGTTCGTCATCCAGATCGGCAGCTTTCGGCGCTTTCACCGCATGGACCTTGCACTTGAACAGGGCTTCCTTGCCCGCTAGGTGCTTGGCGCCATAGTTTTCCGGGAAAGTCACTTTGACTTCGACCTCGTCATCGACCTTGGTGCCGACCAGTTGGTCTTCGAAGCCCGGAATGAACGAACCCGAACCCAGAACCAGCGGATAGCCTTCGCCCTTGCCGCCCTCGAATGCCTCGCCATCAACGAAGCCCTCGAAGTCGATGGTCACCTGATCGCCGTCCTTGGCCTTGGAGCCTTTCTTGCGGTCATCGAAGGATTTGGCGGTATCGGCGAGGTTTTGCAGCGCCTCGTCAACGGCGGCATCCTCGGCCTTCACGACCAGACGCTCCAGCGTCACAGCCGAGGCGTCCAGTTCCGGGATCGGCGGCAGGGCTTCGTAGGTCATCTCGACCACGACATCCTGACCTTCCTTCCACTCTTCGCCGCCCACCATCTTCACTTCGGGCTGAAGCGCCGGACGGTCGCCCGAGGCTTCGAAATGCGACTGCATCGCGCCGTCGATGGCGTCCTGCATGGCCTCGCCCAGCAGGCGCGGGCCGAACTGCTTGCGCAGCATGGCCAGCGGCACCTTGCCCTTGCGGAAGCCCTTCATCTCGATCTCGGGCTGCGCCTCGACCAGTTTCTCCTGGACTTTGGCGTCCAGCTCGGCTGCGGTCACCGTGATGGTGTAGCCGCGCTTCAGACCTTCGTTCAGGGTCTCGGTGACCTGCATGAGTGTTCCGTCCTTGTTCACGTCTCTGGTGCGGGTGGAGGGACTTGAACCCCCACGCCTTGCGGCGCCGGAACCTAAATCCGGTGCGTCTGCCAATTCCGCCACACCCGCTTTCCCAAAACGCGGACGGCCCCCTGCGAGGCCGCCCGCGCCCTGAAATTCCGCGTCCTTCTAACAAAGGCCCGCAGCGGATGCGAGGGAAAAATCGCGCGCGTCCGGCTGCGGCAAATGGGGCACGTCCGGCAGGATCGGCGGCCCCTGGCGCGGAAAAGCCTCGCGCCGGGCGCATTCCTGCCATAATCTGCCTTGAAAAGAGCAGAACATACAAAAAACAGGTGTCACCCATGTCCATCGTGACCGAGGGGCGTGTCGCGCAAGCGGCCGCCGAGACCGATTTTGCTGTGGCCGATTGCGGGATTGCCGCCGGAACCCCGGTGCTGACGCTGGCCGGAGCCGTCGCGGTCGAGGATCTGACGCCGGGAACCCGGATCATCACCCGCGATGGCGCGCGTCAACTGACCGGACTGCGCCAGGTTGCACCGTCGCGCATGGTGCGGGTTTCGGCTTCGGCCATCGGCGTCGAACAGCCGGAAGAGGATATGGTGATCGGCGCCGCGACGCCCATCCTGATCCGTGACTGGCGCGCCAAGGCCCTGAAAGGCTGCGATCAGGCGATCATCCGCGCCGACCGGCTGATCGACGGTGAATATATCCGGCACGAAACCGCCACCTCCCCCACGCTGTACGCGCTGGAATTCGACGCTCCCGCGGTGATTTATGCGGGTGGTCTGGAACTGGCACTGGCACCCGCGCGGCAACCGGCCTGACATCACCTGCCCGGAAACGCAAAAGGCGCCCCGCAGGGCGCCTTTTTAATTTCGGGTCTGCGCACTCACTGATCAAGGAAACTGCGCAGTTTGCGCGAGCGCGACGGGTGCTTGAGCTTGCGCAGTGCCTTCGCCTCGATCTGGCGGATACGTTCGCGGGTCACGCTGAACTGCTGGCCCACTTCCTCCAGCGTGTGATCGGTGTTCATGCCGATGCCAAAGCGCATCCGCAGCACACGCTCCTCGCGCGGGGTGAGGCTGGCCAGAACGCGCGTCGTCGTCTCCTTCAGGTTCTCCTGAATCGCCGAATCAAGCGGCAGGATCGCGTTCTTGTCCTCGATGAAATCGCCAAGCTGGCTGTCCTCCTCGTCGCCGATCGGCGTTTCGAGGCTGATCGGCTCCTTGGCGATCTTCATCACCTTGCGGACCTTTTCGAGCGGCATTTGCAGCTTCTCGGCCAGTTCTTCCGGCGTCGGTTCGCGGCCGATCTCGTGCAGCATCTGACGGCCGGTACGCACCAGCTTGTTGATCGTCTCGATCATGTGCACCGGAATACGGATGGTGCGCGCCTGATCGGCGATGGACCGGGTGATAGCCTGACGGATCCACCAGGTCGCATAGGTCGAGAACTTGTAGCCGCGGCGGTATTCGAACTTGTCCACCGCCTTCATCAGACCGATGTTGCCTTCCTGGATCAGGTCAAGGAATTGCAGGCCGCGGTTGGTGTATTTCTTGGCAATCGAGATCACGAGCCGAAGGTTGGCTTCCACCATTTCCTTCTTGGCCTGACGGGCCTCTTTCTCGCCCTTCTGCACCTGCTGAACGATGCGGCGGAATTCGCTGATGTCCACGCCAACATACTGGCCGACCTGCGCCATCTCGCTCCGCAGATCCTCCAGCTTGTCACGGCTCTTCTCGATCAGAGTCTGCCAGCCGCGGCCCGCCTTGGCCGCCATGCGGTCGATCCAGGTCGGGTCCAGCTCGTAGCCCTGATATTCGTCGATGAACTCGCGCCGGTTGATGCGCGCGGCATCGGCCAGCTTCACCATGCCCGAGTTGATCGACATGATCTTGCGGTTGATGCCGTAAAGCTGGTCGATCAGCGCCTCGATCCGGTTGTTGTGCAGGTGAAGCTCGTTCACCAGCTGCACCACTTCCGACCGCAGTTTCTGATAGGTCGCTTCCTCGTTCACGCTGAACCTGGCGCCACTGCTGGTCATCGCGGCATGCATCCGCTTGTCCTGCATTTCGGACAGTGTCTCGTAATCCAGCGCGATGCGTTCCAGCATCTCCAGCACGCGGGGGCGCAGCGCGTTTTCCATCGCGGCCAGCGACATGTTCGACGAATCGTCATCTTCATCGTCATCATCGGCACGCGAAATCGGGTTGCCGTCGGCATCAAGCTCGGGCTCCGAACTGGCGGGGCGGCGCGGGGTTGCCGGGGAGGCCCCGGACATGTCCACCTCATCCAGCCCGCCCATTTCGTCATCGCCGTCCAGATTGCGGCCGAAGGTGGCCTCAAGGTCGATGACGTCGCGCAGCAGGATGTCTTCGTTCAGAAGCTCCTCGCGCCAGATGGTGATGGCCTGAAAGGTCAGCGGGCTTTCGCACAGCCCGGCGATCATGGTGTTGCGGCCAGCCTCGATGCGCTTCGCAATGGCGATCTCGCCCTCGCGGCTGAGCAGTTCGACGCTGCCCATCTCGCGCAGGTACATGCGCACCGGATCGTCGGTGCGATCCAGCGTTTCGGCCGGCCCACCGGCCAGCGCCACCTCGCGCGAGGTCGATCCGGTCTCGACCAGCTCGCTGCCGGTCTCGCCTTCCTCGGCCTCGTCATTCTCGACGACGTTGATGCCCATTTCGGACAGCATCGCCATGACATCCTCGATCTGCTCGGACGAGGCCTGTTCGGGCGGCAGCACCGCATTGAGCTGATCGTAGGTGATATAGCCGCGCTCGCGGGCGTCGGCGATCATCCGTTTGACCGCCGCCTGGCTCATGTCGAGGGAAACCTCGGTCTCCTGATCCTCGGGCTTGGCGTCGTCGGTGTCTTTGACCATGAGTTCTCCTCGGGTCCGAATCGGTCTCGTCTCGTTACGAATCAATAGCGCGAATCACGCCGGGGGAAAGGGGGCAGCGTTCGCTTCCCCCCGTTCCCATGCAACAGGGCGGCGATTCCGCCCGTTTCAGGGGCGTGACTTGCCCCCTTTGGTAAAGTCGATGCTGGCCCAAATCTTCTTGGCATGGTCCAGTTCCTCCCTGTCCATTTCCACCCCGTTCGGCGCCACCACGCCTTCGGCCCGGGCGGCCTCGGGGCCACGGTCGGCGTCAGCACGCGCGCGTGCCGCCTGCCCCAGCCGCCAGGTCAGCCCCTCATCCGCCAGCGCCTCGATATCCTCGGCCGCCTCGCGCATTTCCTGCGCATGGCCCCAATAGGCCTCCAGCTTGGCAAATTCCATCTCCAGGCATTTCGCGGCGCAATCCGTATCGTCGAGGCGACGGATATGCGGCTGGATACGGATCTGGGGATGCGCCAGCAGGGTTTCAAGATCATCCCCCGCAGCGCGACGCACCCGTTCGGCCCGGCTGTCAGGATCAGCGTCATGGGCATGGGTCAGCACAACCTGCCGCAGGTTTTCATGCCGCGAGTCATGCAGGTGCATCCGTTCAATCCGCGATTCATGCGGGTCGATCAGATGCGGATGCAGGCACAACGTCGTCAAAACCACCGACACGCGCAGATCGACGACCGCTGCCTCGCTATCGGCAGACCCCAGAAGCGAGGCGCGGGTCTGGGGCACCGGCTCCACCGGCTGAAGCCGCGCATTCCGCGCGAAACCGCCCCGTGCCACGCCGCCGACTGGCCGGCCGTCCGGCCGGGAGGGTCGGCGGCCCTGACGGAACAGCTGCCAGCGCAACTCCTTGATATCCTCGCCGTAATGGCTGCGGATGGAGGGGTCCCTGATCTTCATCAGCGCGGCGCGCAGCGATTTGTCCAGCGCGGCCTTGCGTTCGGGGCTGTCGAAAACGCGGCCCTCGGTCTCGCGCTTCCACAGAAGGTTCACCATCGGCTGCGCCTGATCCAGCACCTCTTGCAGCGCCGGCGCCCCTTTGGCCTTCAGCAGGTCATCCGGGTCCATCCCCTGAGGCAGCACGGCAAACCGCAGGCCCTGCCCCGCCTCCAGCAGCGGCAGCGCAAGGTCGATCACCCGCATTGCTGCACGCTGGCCTGCGGTGTCACCGTCCAGCGTGATCACCGGCTCTGGCGCGATGCGCCACATCAGGCGCAACTGGTCTTCGGTGATGGCAGTGCCCAAGGGTGCCACGGCAGCGGGAAAACCCGCCTCCACCATGGCGATGACATCCATATAGCCCTCGGCCACCACTAGCGCGGCACCCTTGCCCGCAGCTTCACGCGCGGGGCCGTGGTTAAAGAGGTTGCGCCCCTTGTCGAACAGCTCCGTCTCGGGGCCGTTCAGGTATTTCGCCCGCGCATTGGGATCGAGCGACCGCCCGCCCAGAGAAATCGCCCGCCCGCGCGCATCGCGGATCGGAAAGATCACGCGGCCCCGGAAACGGTCGTAAAGGCTGCCATCATCGCCCTTGGCGATCAGGCCCGAGGCCACCATCAGATCCGGCGGCACTCCCTTCGCCTTCAGCGCGTCCAGCAGTGCATGGCGGTTGTCGGGCGCCCAGCCGATTTCCCACCGCTCCTGCGCCTGCGGGCTGAGCCTGCGCTTGCCGCCGATATAGTCGCGCGCCATCTGCCCGGCGCCGGTGCGCAGTTGCAGCCGGAAGAAGCGCACCGCCTCTTCCATCACCTCGGCAAGCTGGCTGCGGCGGTCAGCCTTCTGCGCCGCCTGCGGATCGCGGGCAGGCATCGGCATCCCGGCCTCGCGCGCAAGAATCTCCACCGCCTCCATGAAGCCCACGTTTTCGCTTTCCTTCACGAAGGTCAGCGCATCGCCCTTCGCGTGGCAACCGAAGCAGTAGTAGAACCCCTTGCGGTCATCGACGTGGAAGCTTGCGGATTTTTCCTGATGGAACGGGCAAGGCGCCCAGAAATCGCCCTTCGCCTGGTTCGACTTGCGCATATCCCATGTCACCTTCCGGCCGATGACGGCGGAAAGCGAGACGCGGTTGCGCAGCTCGTCAAGGAATCCGGGCGGCAGGGACATGAGTTCTATATCGGCCCTCGCGGCGGCACTGTCCAGTGCCGGGGTTCGACGTCAGCCGCAGAGATCGCGGATCACGCGCAGGAAGGCCGTGACACCGGGGGCGATAAGGCTGTCGGGAAAATCGTAGTCCGGCGCGTGCAGGGGCGGATGGGTTTCACCGGAACCGACGAAGGCCATTGCACCACCGAGACGCGCAGCGGAGGACAGGCGGCCAAAATCCTCGGACGCGCGCATCGGGCCGAAGCCATTGACCAACGGGATGCCCGACGCCGTGATGGCGGCGCGGAAGCGCGTGACAGCCTCGGGCGCATTGGTGGAAGCCGCGAAATCATCGTGCCAGTCATGGGTCAGTGACAGCCCGCCCGCACGGGCCTCGGCCCCCGCCAGATGCAGCGCGGCCTCTTTCAGCGCCTGCATGCCGTCGTCGGTCAGCGTTCGCAGCGTCGCCCAGATTTCGGCCCGGCCCGGTGTGATGCCGAAGGCCGGTTCGCCCATCGTGGCATGGGTCACCGTCACCAGCCGGAAGTCGGGGGTCAGCGCGCCGCCCTGCCCCAGCGCGGCAAGGCCGGGGATCAGCCGCGACAGTGCCAGCGCCGGGCTGACGGCCTTGTCCGGCTCCGCCGCATGCGAGGTGCGGCCGTTCAGCACCAGCCGCAGCCCGACCGAGGCGCAATTGGCAGGCCCCGGTTCAACCACGAAGGCGCCCAGCGGCAGGCCTGGCAGATTATGCAGCGCAAAGGCCCAGTCCGGCGCGATCTCGGCAAAGCGCGGATCGGCGAGCACAGCGGCAGCGCCCGAGCCGTTTTCCTCGGCGGGCTGGAACAGCAGCACGACCCGGCCGCGCGCCGGGCGGTCACGGCCCAGCGCGAAGGCCAGCCCCGCGACGATGGCCATATGGCCGTCATGACCGCACAGATGCCCTTTGCCCGGCACAGCCGACACCCAGTCGGGGCGCCCCGTCTCCTCGATCGGCAGGGCATCGAGTTCACACCGGATCAACACGGTCGGCCCGTCTGCGGCCCCCTGAAATTCCAGCGCGACACCATGACCACCCAAACCCGTCAGCACCCGGTCAGGCGCGCTGTCCGCCGTGAAGGCCAGCACGGCACGGGCGGTTTCCGCCTCGTGCCGCGACACTTCGGGCGCGCGGTGCAGCGCGTGGCGAAAGGCCGTCAGCGCAGCAAGGTCGCTCATGCCCCCGCCCGCGCCGCCAGATGCTGCATCGCATGTTCAAGCTCGGTCCAGGCACTGCGCGCCATCGACCGGAACACAAGGATCTCGAACCCGCCCTCGACGCGCATCAGGACCGAGGACATATGTCCCAGCGCCGCCCGTGCTGCACGACCCGGCGGGAAGGCCGCCGCGCGCAGGTCCAGCGGGTAAAGCCGCGCCAGAACATCTGCCGCAGCCGCCCCTTCCAGCCGCAGGCAGGCCCAGCCATCCGACTGATCGGTCAGCGCCGCGCCCTCGCAGGCCAGCGTTCCGTTCAGCAGAAACGCCTGATCCCGCCCCGTCCAGACCAGCCGCAGCGCGCCGTTCTCGGAGAACAGCCCCGGCGCGGGGAAAGCCACACCCAGCGGCTTCAGCGCCTTGTCCACCGCCTTCTGCCCGCCAGGCAGAACGGCGACAGATGTGATGCCCTCGAGCACGACCTCGGACAAGGCCACCCCGCCATGGGTGACCGGCCACAACCCCGCCAGCGGGGATTTCGTAATCAGCCTAGGCACGGAGCTTCACCCCTTCCCTGTCATGGAATACCGGATCGCAGACCTCGCACAGCACATCCAGCCCGCGCAGATGATCGACCAGCCGCACCGTCTCGCCCAGCCGGGCGGGGCCGTTCTTCAGGAAGGCGAGCGCCAGCCACGACCCCAGCGTCGGCGACCAGCAGACCGAGGTGACATAACCCTGATCGCGGGCACGTTCGACCGTATCGCCTGGCACGAACAGATGCGCCCCGGCGGCCAGCGTATCCTGCGGCTGGCGCGGGCGCAGGCCGACCAGCTGTTCGCGCTCTGGCCCGGTCAGCCCCGGACGCTGACTTGCAGCCTTGCCGATGCAATCCTTCTTCGCGCTGACCATGCGGCCCATACCGATGTCAAAGGCGGTGGTCCGGCCGTGGATCTCGGCATGGGTGATGAAGCCCTTCTCGATCCGCAACACGTTCAGCGCCTCCATCCCATAGGCGCCGCCGCCCATGGTTTCCGCCCGCGCCAGCAGGTCGCGGAACAAAGCCTCGCCATAGCGGGCGGGCACCGCGATCTCATACCCTTCCTCGCCCGAGAACGAGATACGGAACAGCCGCCCCGCCACCCCATGCACCGAGACCGGCGCACAACCCATGAAGGGCAGATCCACGGCTTCATCCAGAACCGAGGCCAGAAGCGCCCGCGCCTTTGGCCCGGCGACGGCGAATTGCGCCCAGGTCTCGGTGACCGAGATGAAGCGCAGATCCCAGTCGGCGCAGAAGGCCTGATGCACGAAATCCAGGTGCCGCATCACCAGCCCGGCAGCGGCGGTGGTCGTGGTCATCAGATAATGGTTCTCGTCCAGCCGCGCGGTGGTGCCGTCGTCCAGCACCATACCATCCTCGCGCAACATCAGCCCATAGCGCACCCGCCCGACCGGCAGGGTCGAGAAGGTGTTGCAATAGACCAGATCAAGGAAGCGCGCCGCATCCTTGCCCTGAATGTCGATCTTGCCGAGGGTGGAGACATCGGCCACCCCCACGGCCTCGCGCACCATGCGGACCTCGCGGTCACAGGCCTCGCGCCAGGTGGTTTCGCCCGGCCGGGGGAAATAGCTCGGTCGATACCACAGCCCCGCCTCGATCATCGGCGCGCCGCGCTCGACACTGGCCTGATGCGAGGTCAGGAAGCGCTGCGGCGCAAAGCCCGCGCCGCGCCCGCCCGCGCCCATGGCCGCAATGGAAACAGGGCTGAACGGCGGGCGGAAAGTGGTGGTGCCGGTTTCGGGAATGCCGCGCCCGGTGGCATCGGCCAGCAGCGCCAGCGCCGCCACGTTGGAGCTTTTGCCCTGATCCGGCGCCATGCCCTGCGTGGTATAGCGCTTCATATGCTCGACCGAGGCAAAGTTTTCCTGCGCCGCCAGCTTCACATCCTTGGTCGTCACGTCATTGGCGAAATCGAGCCAGGCCCGCGCCCAGCGCCCGCCAGAGGTCGGCACCGACCAGATCGGCTCGATGGTATAAGGCGCGTCCTCGGCCACCGGCAGGGCGGCGCCGGGGGCCTTCAGGCCCAGCGCCTCCAGAGCCTCGCGCGCGGCGCGCTGACCCGAGGCCAGACCGGCGGCGGTGGACATGATGCCCGTCGCAGCCCCCACCGGCGCCAGCCCCGGCACCGCCCCCGGTGCAGGCACGAAGGCCGCCAGCGCCTCGTTCCAGATCGGCCGGCCGTTCAGATGGCAGGTCAGATGCAGCGTCGGGTTCCAGCCGCCGGAGACGGCCAGACAATCGGTTTCGATCATCGCCTCTCCGCCGCCATGGCGAATGGTGATCTGGCGCAGGCCCCTGCGCCCTTGCGTTCCGGTGACCACCGCGCCGGTATAGACCGGGCAATCCTCCACCGCGCTGGCATGCGGGCGCGGGTCGATGATCGCCGCCACCTGCACGCCTGCCGCCATCAGGTCGCGCGCGGTGCGGCGCGCGTCATCGGTATTGCCGAACACCGTGACCCGCCGCCCCGGTGCCACACCGTAACGATTAAGGTAGCTGCGCACCGCCGAGGCCAGCATGATGCCGGGCCGGTCATTGTTTTCAAACGCAATGGGCCGCTCCAGCGCCCCGGCGGCAAGGATCGCCCGCTTCGCCACGATGCGCCAGAAACATTCGCGCGGCAGATGCGGCCGGGCGGGCAGATGCAGACCCACCCGCTCCAGCGCGCCATAGGTGCCATGGTCATAGGCGCCGGTCACCGTGGTGCGCGGCATCAGCCGGACATTCGGCAGCGCCCGAAGCTCGGCCAGAACCGTGTCAGCCCAGGTCACACCAGGCTGACCATCCAGCACCAGCGTTTCCGACAGCAGCCGCCCGCCCATCCGGGCGTCCTCGTCGGCAAGGATCACATCGGCTCCTGCCCGCCCGGCCTCCAGCGCCGCCATCAGCCCGGCAGGCCCGGCCCCGATGACCAGCAGATCGCAGAAGGCAAAGGCCTTTTCGTATTCCGCCTCGTCATGGCGGCCTGACAGCCGCCCCAGCCCGGCAGCGCGGCGGATCAGCGGCTCGTAAAGCCCTTCCCAGAACCGGCGCGGCCACATGAAGGTTTTGTAGTAGAATCCGGCGCCAAAGAAGGGTGCGGCAAGATCATTCACCGCCAGCAGATCGAACTGCGCCGAGGGGAATCGGTTCTGGCTGCGCGCCTCCAGCCCCGGAAAGATCTCCTGCACGGTGGCACGGACATTGGGCGTCTGCTGCCCCGCCTCCAGCACCTCGACCATGGCATTGGGCTCTTCCGGCCCGGCGGTCAGCACGCCGCGCGGGCGGTGATACTTAAAGCTGCGCCCGACCACCCGCACATCATTGGCCAACAGCGCCGAAGCCAGCGTATCCCCCGCGAAGCCCACATAATCGCGGCCGTCGAAGCGAAAGCTGATCTGGCTGGTGGGATCGACCAGCCCCTTGCCCGCGATCCTCATTTGCGCCCCCTCTTCTGAGCGACTGGCGCCACCAGATCGACAGCAAGCACCGCATGAGTCACGGTATTGCGCGTCACCGCCAGCCACTGCCCGCAGCCCGCCTCGTGATACCAGAGGTCACGCGTCTCGCCTGCCGGGTTGTCGCGGTTGTGCAGGTAATCATCCCATGCGGCGGCAGGCGCCCCTTCCGCCGGGCGGCGCAGATAATCGCCGGCGCCGTAGTAATAGAACTCGCGGCGGTCCCTTTCGCCGCACAGCGGACAGGTCAGGCGCATGGCCGGGGCTCCTTTGGGTTCGATGCGAAAGAAAGGGGCGCTGCCCCTCGGCCTGCGGCCTCACCCCGGGATATTTGAACCAAGGCGAAAAGCCGTTTCATCTTGGTAAAAATATCCCCGCCGGAGGCATCCGACGGCCCAACCAGGTGCGGAGATCTGAGTGACAGAGCCATGGTCAATGCAGGTTATGCTGGCTGCCGGTGCCTTCCTCGTCGAGAAGATGGCCGGTGGCAAAACGATTGAGCGTGAAACGGCGGGCAACCTCGTGCGGGCGGTCGGTGGCCATCAGATGCGCCATGCACCAGCCCGAGGCGGGCACAGCCTTGAAGCCGCCGTAATTCCAGCCGCAGTCGATATAAAGACCGTCAATCCCCGTGCGGTCGATGACGGGCGAGCCGTCAGGCGACATATCCATGATGCCCCCCCAGCTACGGAGCACCTTTGCCCGGCCGATCATCGGCATCAGCGTCATGCCCGCCTCCATCACATGTTCGACCATCGGCAGGTTGCCGCGTGCGGCATAGGAGGCGTAGAAATCCAGATCGCCGCCAAAGACGAGGCCCCCCTTGTCGGACTGGCTGATATAGAAATGCCCCATGCCAAAGCTGATCACATGGTCGATCACGGGCTTCAGCCCCTCGGTCACGAAGGCTTGCAGGATATGGCTTTCGATGGGCAGGCGCAGCCCTGCCATCGCCGCGACCTGGCTCGACCGGCCCGCGACGACAATACCCACCTTCTTCGCCCGGATCGCGCCGCGCGTGGTCTGCACGCCGGTCACGCGGCCGTTTTCCACGTCGATGCCCGTGACCTCGCAATTCTGGATCAGATCGACGCCGCGCTGGTCGGCGCCACGGGCATAGCCCCAGGCCACCGCATCATGCCGCGCCGTGCCGCCGCGACGGTGCAGCAACCCGCCGTAGATCGGGAAGCGGGTCTGTTCGAAATCCAGATAGGGCAGCAGCGCGCGCACGCCGTCCCGGTCAAGGAGTTCCGCATCGTCGCCCTGATTGACCATCGCATTGCCGCGCCGGGCAAAGGCATCCCGCTGACCATCGGAGTGGAACAGGTTGATCAGCCCGCGCTGCGAATGCATGACGTTGTAGTTGAGGTCAGCCTCCAGCCCTTCCCACAGCTTCAGGGAATGGCTGTAGAATTCGGAATTGCCGGGGAGGAAATAGTTGGCGCGCACGATGGTGGTGTTGCGCCCGATGTTGCCGCCGCCGAGGTAGCCCTTTTCCAGCACAGCGATATTGGTCAGGCCGTGGTTCTTCGCGAGGTAATAGGCCGTCGACAGCCCGTGCCCGCCGCCGCCGATGATGATGGCATCGTATTCGGCCTTCGGCGCCGGGTCGCGCCATGCGGGTCTCCAGCCCTTGTTGCCGAAAAGCCCCTCGGTAAAGACCTTGAAGCCGGAATAGCGCATTCTGACCGTCCTTCCCTGCCCGATAGCGGGCCTCGGCCCATCTGAGCCAAGCTTTGGCTGAATATCAACCCCCGGAGCAAAAAGCCTTATCCGTGAGCGACAGGATCATGTCGCCTTCAGCTTTCATGCGGGCCTGCACACAGGGAATGATCGCCCAGGCTTTCCAGAACGTGACAATCCGCCGTACTGCCCGCCCCGCAATCGGCCATGCGCTGCAATTCTGCCCGCAGGGCAGACAGGCTGCGGATGCGCGCCTCAACCTCGGCCAGTTGCTGACGCGCGATGGCATCGGCAGCGGCGCAGGGCGCTTCGGGATGCCCCGCGAGGCGCAACAGGTCGGCGATGGCAGGCAGGCCGAAGCCCAGTTCGCGCGCATGGCGGATAAAGCGCAGCCTCGCCACCGCCGCCGGGTCGTAAAGCCTGCGATTCCCGGCACTGCGCGGCGGTGCGGGCAAAAGGCCCCGATCTTCGTAAAACCGGATGGTGTTGATCTTGATGCCACTTTCGCGGGCCACATCGCCGATGGTCAGGTCAGACATATCGCTTGCTCCTCCAGTGACTGGAGATGTTACGCCTGATTCGATGCAAGAAGGAGAGTGAAATGTCGGCATCCTGTCACAACCATGCGATCACCTTCGACGGCACCAGCCCGGCCTATCGCCGGGCACTGGTGGCGGTGATCGTGTTGAACGCGGGCCTGTTCGGGGTCGAGATCACCGCCGGGGCGCTGGCGGGCAGCCGGGCACTTCAGGCCGATGCGCTGGATTTTCTGGCCGATGCGCTGACCTACGGCGCCAGCCTCGCGGTCATTGGCCGGTCGGTCGCGCTGCGGGCAAGGGTGGCGCAGATCAAGGGGATTTCACTGGCTCTGATGGGTCTTTGGGTCTTTGGCCGCACGCTGGCCGATTTTCTGGCGCCCGGTGTGCCGAAGGCCGAGGTGATGGGCGCGGTAGGTCTTGCAGCGCTGGCGGCGAACCTCGCCTCGGTGCTGATCCTGATGCGCTGGCGCGACGGGGATGCCAATGTCCGGTCGGTCTGGCTGTGTTCGCGCAACGATGCGGTGGGCAATATCGCCGTAATGGGGGCGGCCGGTATGGTGGCGATGACCGGCAGCGGCTGGCCTGACCTGATCGTGGCCACCTTCATGGCGGGGCTGTTCCTGTCGTCAGCAGTGCAGATCCTGCGCCGGGCGGCCAGCGAGCGCGCAGATCACGCCTGCGGCCACAGCCATTAGGGTCCGGCGCGTCGCAGGGTCATCACCGGCTCCACCCGCCCCGCAGGTTGCCGGGGCGCGGCGGGCTGGACCGGGGCCTCGGGCGCGCGGGTCGCGGTCAGTGCCGGGGCGGCAGGCTGCGCCGCTGTGGCGGGCGCTGTGCTGTCCCGGTGCCGCGCCTGCCGTTCGGCGGCATCGGCGATGCGGTGCAGCAGGCGGTTGTTCTCGATCTGAAGGGCCAGCATGCCGAACAGCGTAATGACCAGCGCCAGCCCCCCTGCCGCCAGCAGCGCCGCAGAGACACCATTGCCGGTGGCGAGATAGTAAAGCCCTGCCCCGCCCAGGGTGCCAAAGACGAAGGCCAGCGCAATCACGCTGAACAGGGTACGGAGGGCTTGCGCAAAGCTGCGGGACATGGGCGGTTCCGGTTACTGGGTCGGCTCGTCCGGGGGCTAATGCGCCCCGGACGGTCCTGTCAAGCAAACTGCCCGTGAGGCCCGGCAGTCAAAGCCCCTTCGACCTGTAGGTCTTGGCCACGCGATCGATCGCCACGATATACGCCGCAACCCGCAGATCCTCGACATCGTTCCGGCTGTGCCAGACCTCGCGCATCGACTGATAGGCGGTGCGCATCGTGTCATCGAGGCCCGAGCGCACCAGCGCCAGCTCGTCCGAGCCGGTGAGGAAGCGCTCCTTGAAGTCATCTGCCAGCGTCCAGCCCAGCCCCTTGTCAGAGGACAGCCGCTCCAGCTCCTCGACCAGCAGGCGCGACCGCGCCTCCTCGGCGCGGCGCTGCATCCGGCCAAAGCGGATGTGGCTGAGGTTCTTCACCCATTCGAAATAGCTCACCGTCACCCCGCCCGCATTGGCATACATGTCGGGGATGATCACCTTGCCCTTCTTGCGGAGAATCTCATCGGCGCCATAGGTGATGGGGCCGTTCGCCGCCTCGGCGATCAGCGGCGCACGGATGCGGTCGGCATTGCCGAGGTTGATCACGCCTTCCATGGCCGCCGGGATCAGGATGTCACATTCCGCTTCCAGCACCGTCGCGCCCTCGGCCACATAATCGGCGCCGGGGAAGCCCTTCACCCCGCCATGGACCGCGATCCATTGCTTGATCTCTTCGACCGGCAGGCCCGTATCGGAGACCAGCGCCCCGTCGCGTTCGATGATGCCGGTGATTTTCGCGCCATCCTCTTCCGACAGGAATTTCGCGGCGTGATAGCCCACATTGCCAAGGCCCTGCACGATGATACGCTTGCCGTCCAGATCGCCGCTCAGGCCGGCCTGTGCCTTGTCTTCCTTGTGACGGAAGAATTCGCGAAGGGCGTATTGCACCCCACGGCCCGTCGCCTCGACCCGGCCCTGAATACCGCCCGCATGCGGCGGCTTTCCGGTGACGCAGGCCTTGGCATTGATGTCGGTCGTGTTCATCCGCGCATACTGGTCCGCGATCCATGCCATTTCGCGCTCGCCCGTGCCCATGTCGGGGGCCGGCACGTTCTGCGCCGGATGGATCAGGTCGCGCTTGATCAGCTCATAGGCAAAGCGGCGGGTGATCAGCTCCAGCTCGTGCTCCTCCCAGGCGCGGGGGTCGATGCAAAGCCCGCCTTTCGAGCCGCCGAACGGCGTTTCCACCAGCGCGCATTTGTAGGTCATCAGCGCCGCCAGCGCCTCCACCTCGTCCTGGTTCACATTGGTCGCATAGCGGATACCGCCCTTCACCGGCTCCATATGTTCGGAATGCACCGAACGGTAGCCTGTGAAAGTCTCGATCTTGCCCCGCAACCGTACCCCGAACCGCACCGTGTAGGTGGAGTTGCACACCCGGATCTTCTGTTCCAGCCCCGGACTCAGGTCCATCAGCCGGACCGCCCGCTCGAACATCAGATCGACGGATGCCCGGAAACTCGGCTCGTTCTGCACTGCCATGTAACGTCCTCCACGTTATGACCACCGCCCGCCATGGCCCGGCGGACAGTGCCCTTGGCTCACGCTAGGACGCAATGCTGAAAAATTCATCACCAAATTTGCAACGTTTCCGTGTCCATCAGGCCGAAGCGGAGGTGATTCGTGGCCATTTCGGCGGTTCAGCGCAAATGTGGCAAGAAGTTGACCGCTGCGCGACAATCCGCCACCGCCCGCATCCGCCGTTTCCGGCCCTGTCGAATTCTCTTCACATATCGGGACAAGTCACCGTTATCAGGCCATAATTTCGCCCGATGTCTGAATGTAAATGAACACTTGAGAAGGTCTGTGCCGCAAGCTGCGGCCGGATCGGAATACGAGTGAGCACAGTCCATCGAGGGGTCGGCGACATGGGCAAGGACAGAATACGGATTGCGGCGCGGATCACGGCGGCCCTCCGGGGATTCCGCCGGAGCGAGGATGGCAGCCTGCTGCCCTTCGGCATGATGCTGCTTCTGCTGATGCTGATGGTCGGCGGCCTCGCCATCGACGTGATGCGTCACGAACAGAAGCGTGTGACCTTGCAACAGACGCTGGACCGCAGCGTCCTGGCCGCCGCCGGGTTGAACCAGAGCCTTGATCCCGAAACCGTGGTGCGTGACTATTTCGACAAGGTCGACCTGTCGCAATATCTGAAATCAGTCACGGTGGAGAGCGGTTTCAACTTCCGCAGCGTGACGGCGGATGCCGAGGCCGACACCCATCCGATGTTCATGCAGATGATGGGCGTCAACAGTTTCGACGTGGCCGCAGACAGCGGCGCCGAACAGCGGATCAACAACGTCGAGGTGTCGTTGGTGCTGGATATTTCCGGCTCAATGAGCGGGACACGCATCAACGCCCTGCGCCCTGCCGCGCGCAGCTTCATCGACACCGTCTTTGCCAATTCCGAAGCCGGGCGGACGACCGTTTCGATCATTCCGTACAACGCGCAGGTCAATCTGGGCCCCGATCTGATGGCACAATTCAACGTGCCCAAGCTGCACGACTATTCCTATTGCGTGGAACTGCCGGATGACGTGTTCGGCACCACCACGCTGTCACGCACCCGCAGCTTGGTGCAGAACGGCCATTTCGACCCGTTCAACGGCACGAGCTCCACAGCGCAGGATTACAACTGCCCACCCGAAACCGGAAACCGGATTGTCATGCTCAGCGACAACACGACAACGCTGAAGGATGCGATCACCAACCTTCAGGTGGGCGGCAATACCTCGATCGACCTTGGGGTGAAGTGGGGCGCTTTGCTGCTTGACCCCGCCACACAAGCCGTCACCCAGGGCATGATTGCCCGGGGCAAGGTGGCTGCCCAATATGCGAACCGGCCCCTGGACATCGTCAGCGGCAATACGATCAAGGTTCTGGTCGTGATGACGGATGGCGAGAACACCACCGAATACAAGCTGACCAGCAACTACCGCTCCGGCCTGTCGAACATCTATCGCCGCAACAGCAATGGCCGCGCGTCGATGTATTACAACCGCAGTGGCTCCAACGATTATTACTGGGTCAGTGATGGGTCGTGGCATTCCTCGCCCGAGGGCGGCACCAGCGGGGCGACCCAGCTCACCTGGCCTGAGGTGTTTCGCTACTGGTCTGTCCAGTATGTCGCCTATCAGCTGATGGCGCGGCCGCTGGGGGGGAACTATTCGACCTATTATTACGACATGGTCGACTACGTCAGCAGCACCAAGAACTCCCGCCTGCAACAGGTCTGCACCGCAGCCAAGAATTCGGGCATCATCATCTATGGCATCGCCTTCGAGGCGCCCTCGAACGGCCGCGCCCAGATTCAGGCCTGCGCGACCTCGGATGCGCATTACTTTGCGGCGACGAACCTCGATATCGCCTCGGTGTTCCATTCCATCGCCTCGCAGCTCAGCTATCTGAGGCTGACCCAATGACACTCCGGTTGCCAGACTGTCTGCGCAGGCTCTGGCCGCGTTTCCGGCGCGAGGACGGATCGGCCACAGTCGAGTTCGTGCTGATCTTCCCGCTGTTCATGACGGTGTTCATGGCCTCCTTCGAGACCGGGCTGCTGATGGTGCGGCAGACCATGCTGGAACGCGCGCTGGATATCGTGGTGCGGGAACTGAGGCTGGGTCAGTTTCCAAATCCCACGCATGACAGCATCCGCGATGCGATCTGCGACGCGGCGGTCGTTCTGCCCGAATGCAGGCAATCAATGAAAGTCAGCCTTGACCGGGTGGACATGACGACCTGGGCGCTGCCGACGGACCGCGTGGTCTGCCGCGACCGCGCCTCCAACATTGATCCGGTCACGCGGCTGGACCCCGCGGCACTGGCGCCGCGCGAATTCATGCTGGTGCGCGTCTGCGTCCGGGCCGATGCGATTTTCCCGTCCACCGGCATTGCGGCCAATCTCGAAAAAGACGGCAAGGGCGGGTACCGCCTGGTCGCGGCCTCGGGCTTTGTGAACGAACCGTAAGGATACGAGTAGATGTGGGGCAGCAGAACATGACAGGCAATCCGGGGCTTCTGGGACGGTTGTGCCACCGCCTGCGCCGTTTTGGCCGCGAAGAGGATGGCACTGCCCTGCTGGTCGAAGGCATGTTGCTGATGCCCATGCTGATCTGGGCCGCCTTCGGGCTGTACGTCTACTGGGACGCGTTCCGCACCATCAACCAGGTGCAGAAAGCCACCTATACCGCCTCGGACGCGCTGAGCCGGATGGAGCGCAATGCCTCGTTCACCTATGTGAACGGGCTGAGCAACGCCATGACCTACCTCATCCAGAACGACTTCGCGCCGGTGATGCGCTATTCGTCGGTGATCTGGGTCGCGGCGCGCAACAGATACGAGGTGCAATGGTCCTGTTCGATGAACCGCTCCAAGATGCCGCCATGGACCACCACCACCCTGCAAACCGTGGCCACCAAACTGCCGATCAGCGACAATGCGCAAACGCTGATCCTGGTGGAAAGCAGCACCAATTTCCGTCCGGCGCTGAACATCGGGCTGAATGATTTCGTCATCCGGCAGTTCGTGGCGACAAAACCGCGGTTCGTCACGCAGGTCGGCTTCAACGATGTCGGCAACTGCAACTGAGCCGCGGGGTCAGTCCAGCCGGAACAGCTTGTCCCGCGCGGTCGCCCCGCGCACCAGCGTCAGACGCGACTTGGCAACACCCAGCGCTGCGGCCAGCAATTCTGTCACGGCGGCATTGGCCCGCCCGTCCTCCGGCACCGCGGTCACCTGACAGCGCAACTGCCCGTCGTCTTCGGTCAGCGCGTTGCGGCTGGCACGGGGGGTAACCCGCAGGGCAAATTCTGCCCCCGGCAAGGCCCGCGCCGCCAGATCAGGGACAGACCGGCGCGCCATCAGCCCCGCAATCCGGTTTTCTCCAGCAGACCCATGCGCTTGGCTTCGTAGTAGTAGCCCCGCGAATACCAGCCGACCGCCCGGTCATGATTGCCGCGCGACACGAGCCAGGCGCCACGCAGATATTTCACCCCGTATTTCAGGTTGGTATCGGCATCCAGCAATTCCTGTGCCGATCCCCGGTGCCCCATCGTGCGGGCGGTCTGCGGCAAAATCTGCATCAGCCCGTAGTACGGCCCGTTGCGTGCCCCCGGATTGTAGTTGCTTTCCCGCTTCACCACCCGGTGCACAAGGCTTTCCGGCACGTCATAGACGCGGGAGTAATGGGAAATCAGGTGATTGATCTCTGCCGGTCCCTGCGCGGTATCGGGGCGCCGGGCTTCGCGCCTGCGGCCGCCCCCACACCCCGCGACAAGCGTGGCAAGCGTCAGGGCTACAAGGGAACGGCGGGTCAACTGGCTCATGGCAAACTCCTGGCGGCAGGCTAAGCCCCGTTTAGCGGTTCCCTTGGCGCCGATAAAGGGGGCTTGCAGCGGCCCTGCGCCCTTCCGCCCGGCCCGGCCCGCGCCTATGTTGGCCGCGATGACGAGCTTAAGGACCGACAGATGACCCCGAACCCCGCCGCGCTGGATTTCCTGCTGACCCGCCGCTCGCGCCCGGCCAAGACGCTGACGCTGCCGGTGCCGACGCCCGAGGAGCTGGCGCCGCTGCTGACCGCCGCGCTGCGCGTCCCCGATCACGGCAAGCTGGAACCCTGGCGCCTTCTGGTGCTCACGCGCCCCGCCATGGCCCGGCTGGCCGACATGGCCGAGGCACGGGCCCGTGAAACCGGCGGCAACGAGGAACGCATCGCCAAGGGGCGCGGCCAGTTCGATCAGGGCAATCTGGCTGTCGTGGTGATCTCCAGCCCCAAGGCGCAGGACAAGGTGCCCGAGGCGGAGCAGATCCTGTCGGCAGGCTGTGTCTGTCTGGGCCTTGTGAATGCCGCGCTGGCGGCGGGCTGGGGCGCAAGCTGGCTGACAGGCTGGGTGAGCCATGACCGTGGCTTCGCCGAACCGGCCTTCGGCCTTGCCCCGCAGGAAAGCGTGGCGGGGATCGTGCATATCGGCACCGAAACCTCGGCACCGCCCGAACGCCCGCGCCCGGATGTGGCCGCCCTGACCCGCTGGGTCGTGGAATGATCTTTTCGGATTTCACCCGCGCTCTGGGCCAGATCGGCGACCCGCGCTTTCGCCGCGTCCTGCTGCTGGGCGTTGGCCTCGCGCTGGCGCTGCTGGTCGGGGTCTACGCCGGGATGCTGTTCCTGATCGAATGGCTCGCCCCCGCCTCGGTCGATATCCCGCTGGTCGGGCCGGTGGGCGGGCTGGATACGCTGCTGTCCATCGGCTCGGCCCTTCTGATGGTCGGGTTGTCGATCTTCCTCATGGTGCCGGTGGCCGCCCTGTTCTCCGGCCTGTTTCTGGAGGATGTGGCACAGGCAGTCGAAGACCGGCATTATCCGACCCTACCCCCGGTGCCCCGACTGAAACTGTCGGACAGCCTGATCGACGCTGTGAATTTTTTCGGCTTGCTGGTGATGGCCAATGTGCTGGCACTGCTGCTTTATCCCTTCGCCGGGCCATTGGTGCCGGTTGTCTTTTGGGCAGTGAACGGGTTTCTGCTGGGGCGCGAGTATTTCACGCTGGTCGCCATGCGTCGTCTGGGGCGCAAGGGGGCCAAGGCGCTGCGGGCGCGTCACAACGGGGCGATCTGGCTCGCGGGCACGCTGATGGCCGCGCCGCTGTCGTTTCCGCTGGTGAACCTCTTCATTCCGGTTCTGGGCGTCGCGACCTTCACCCATATGTTTCACCGCCTGAACAGCGCGCGCTGACACCAGCAGCGGACGTACCCTCAGGGGCAGACCGCCGAAGAAAGAAGGCGGGCCGATCCGGGCCCGCCTTTCCTATTTCTGCTCCTGCTGTTCCAGCGCAGAGGGCGGCGGCATATGCCCCATCACGTCGATGTCGCGGATGCTGACCAGACCGCTGGTGATGAACCAGACCAGCCCGGCCCAGATCACCACCGTGATCATGGTGGTGATCTTCGCCTTGCGGCCGACCATGTGATCGGCCGGAGCCGATTTCGGCGTGCCGGGCACCACCTCCCCCGCCTCGGCCTGCGAGCGGAAGCGCACCGGCAGCACCACAAAGAACACCATGAACCAGGTGACGGCGAAAAGGATGAGGGCGGCGGTGATCGTCATGGCTCAGACCTGTTCCAGTTCCACGAGGCAGCCGTTGAAATCCTTCGGATGCAGGAACAGCACGGGCTTGCCATGCGCGCCGATCTTCGGCTCCCCCGTGCCCAGCACCCGCGCACCGGCGGCCTTCAGCTGATCGCGTGCGGCAAGGATGTCTTCCACCTCATAGCAGATGTGATGGATCCCCCCGGCGGGGTTCTTTTCCAGAAAGCCCGCAATGGGGGAGTTCTCGCCCAGCGGATACAGCAGCTCGATCTTGGTGTTCGGCAAGTCGATGAACACAACGGTCACGCCATGATCAGGCTCGTCCTGCGGCGCGCGGACACTGGCGCCCAGCGTGTCGCGGTATTGCGCGGTGGCAGCCTCCAGATCCGGCACTGCAATCGCCACATGGTTCAGTCGTCCGATCATCCTCGCGCTCTCCTCTGCCTGACGCCGGTGCGGTTCGGGGCGCGGCGGGCCATGCCGCGCGGAACCCGGCCCGCTTATCCCGTGACCGGCGTCCGCACGCAAGAGCGGCTTTGCCGCAGCGCGTCAACGGTCGTGCATTCCCTTGCCCGCCCGGATATGCGGCGCCCATTTTTCAAGCCGCGCGCGCCGGGTTGCCGCCTGCTTCGCCTGGGTGAAATGCAGCAGGTAGCCGCGCCGCCGCCCCGGTGTCAGTGCATCGAAGGCAGCCGCCAGATCCGGGTCTTCGGCGAAGGCTTCGCCGATCTCTTCGGGCAGGTCCAACTCGCCCGGCGCCGGGATCACCTTCTGCCCGCTCTGTTCCAGATGCAGCGCCTGCGCCAGAAAACCGCGCAAGGCAGGGCTGGCGGGCGCCACCTCTGCGCTTGCGGTAAAGCGCATCATCCGCACGAAGCGCGAGTTTGGCCCCGGCGGCTCCAGAAGCCTGTCGGGGTCATCCAGCAACACGCCCTTGAAGAACGACAGGCCAAAGCTCTCCTTCATGCGCCAGGGCATCGCCACATTGCCGCCCTGCCAGTCATAGCAGGGACCGCGCCATTTGAGGTTTTCGGCCAGAGGCGTTTCGCGCAACAGCGCGCGCAGGGCCAGAAGCCCCTCCTGCCAGCGGCTTTCAGTGCCGTACCATGCTTCGATGCGCGGATCTTCGGTCATTGGGCCATCCTGCCCGCCGCAGCGGCGCCTGTCCACCGTTCACCGGAGATTAGGGAATCTTTGCTTGGCTGGACACAGGACAACCCGCGAGGCCCCCATGCCAGACCCTCTGCACCTGCCCGATGCCAATGCCTGCCGCGCCGCACCGCTGCGCGGGTTGACGATCCTGCTGGTCGAGGACAGCCGCTTTGCCTGCGATGCGCTCCGGCTGATCTGCCAGCGCACCGGGGCACGGATGCGGCGCGCGGGAACGCTGGCCGCCGCGCGGGCGCATCTGCGGCTCTATCGTCCCGATGTCGTTCTGGTGGATCTTGGGCTGCCCGACGGGCGGGGCGAAGCGCTGATCCAAGAATTGTGTCTGGGAAGTTTCGGGCGGGCACGCCCGGCAATCCTTGGTCTCAGCGGTGATCCGGCCGGGCGCGCCGCGGCGCTGGCCTCCGGGGCCGATGGCTTCGTCGAGAAACCCGTTCCAGGCCTGTCCGCCTTTGTCGCCATCATCCTGCGGACCACCGGCGCCCCGGCAGCCACCGCCTGCGAATCTGGCATGACGCTGCCTGCCGACCCGCTGGCGCTGCGGAACGATCTGGCCCACGCGGCTGAAATGCTGGACGTGCAGCCAGAAACCGGCAGCTATGTCGCCGGGTTTGTCGAAGGCATCGCCCGCTGCGCCGATGATCCGGTTCTGGCGGATGTGGCGGCGCGGGCACGGCCTGCCGGGGCAGATACCGCGCCACTGGTCAGGCTGCTGGCGTCACGGCTGGCCCGGCCGGTCACCGGACTGATCGTTCCCCCCATGTCGGGGGCCGGGCCGCCGCCTCATCCGGGGACGCATTCAGAATAGACCGGGGTTTCTTCCGCCCCGAACAGCATCATGGCCTGATCACCCTTGCTCCACCAGACAAAGGACTGGGCTGCATCCCGGCTTTCGTAGCGCGCGCCGGACGCCGATTGCGCGATGGCAAAGCCGATCTGCCGCCCCTCGAAGGTGACAACGGCAAAGCTGTCGGTCCCGGTATTGATATACGTCGCGCTGACCCGCGCCCCGTGATCGCAAAGGTAGGGGACGGTCGTCACATCCTCCGCGGCAAGCACGGGGGCCGACAGAAGGCAGAGACCGGCAGAAAGCAGGGTCATTCGCGGATGCATGCAGTTTCCTTTTCGCAAACGGGCCGGTCACAGCGCAGGGTCGCGCGCGGGCCGGGTCAGTCGGGTCAGATCCGAAAGCTTTTCATTCTGCTGCCCGCCCGCACCGAAATTCGCAGGCGCGAGCCAGGCTACGAAGGCCTCGCGCAGCGCCGGCCATTCGCTGTCGATCACGGAGAACCACGCGGTATCGCGATTATGCCCCTTCACGATCATATGCTGCCGGAACACCCCCTCGTAGCTGAACCCCAGCCGTTGCGCCGCGCGGCGCGAGGGCATGTTCAGCGCATTGCACTTCCATTCATAGCGCCGGTATCCGGCCGCGAAGGCCCATTGCATCATCAGGAACATCGCCTCGGTCACAGCGCGGGTTTTCTGCATTTCCGGTGCGATGCAGATATGGCCGACCTCGATCACACCATGCGTCCGGTCGATGCGCAGGAAAGAGGCCACACCGCCGCAATGCCCCGTCGCCCGGTCCCGCAGCGCCAGAAACACCGGGTCCTGGCTCGTCTCGTGATCCTTGACCCAGCGGTGATATGCTGCCGCGCCGGGAAACGGGCCATAGCCCAGATAATCCCACAGCCGGTCATCCTTGGCGAAGGCGCGGTACAGATCGCCTGCATGGGCCTCTGCCTCCAGCGGCTCCAGCCGGACATAGCGCCCCTCCAACACCGTGCCCGCCGGATGCGCGGGTGCCGTAAACCCTTGTATCTTCTGACCGAGATCAACCATGCCCACCTCCACCTCGGGTTTGAGCCTAGGCGGGCGCTGCGGTAAAGGCAACGGCCTGCTCAGCGCAGGAAACCGGGATCATCGCCCATGTCGAGACCGGGAAAAACCGCCTGTTCCAGCACCCGGCGGTCCAGCCCGTATAGCCCGCGCATGGCCCAGGCCGCCCAGCCGCGCACATCGCTGGTGGGCATGAGGTCGCGCCGTTCATACAGGGCTTCCTCGGCCAGGCCCGGCCAGCGGCCGTAGATGCGGCCACCTTTCAGTGCGCCGCCCGCCATCAGCATGGCGCCCCCGGTGCCGTGATCTGTGCCCGCACTGCCGTTTTCCGCCACCGTGCGACCAAACTCGGTCATCGCAAGCAGCATGGTGCGATCCCAGGCCGAACCCATCTGTTCACGCAGGACAAGGATCAGCCGCTCCAGCCCGCGCAACTGCTGCGGCAGCGCGCCTTCCTGACGGCGATGCGTATCCCAGCCCGACAGCGAGAAAGCGGCAATCCGCGTGTCACCTTTCAGTCGGTCCGCCGCGAAACCGGCCAGCCTGTCGGTATCTGCGAATTTGCCGCCCCCCTCCATCGAGGCGGGCGCGGCCCCGCCTGCAAGTTCGGCAGCCAGATCCATCGCCTCGCCGCCCGCGTCACGGAACAGCGCATCATCATGATAGACCTGTTCCAGCAGCAACCGGCTTTGCGCGCTGAGGCTCAGGGTCACTTCGGGCGTCCAGCTGCGGATTGCTGCCGCACCGGCCAGAAGGGGTTGCGCCTCGCGCCCGACCGCATAGGCTGTCTCCGATGCGATTCCCGGCACCGCCTGCAACATCCGGTTCAGCCAGCCATCGCGCACTTCGGGAACCGGCACATCCAGCCCGGTTCCGGCTTCAAGAATGTCCTGCCCATCGAAATGGCTGCGCTTGTCGCGATAGGGCGTCGACGTGGCATGAACAAATGCCAGCTCACCCGACGTCCACAGCGGCATCAGCCCGGCCATTGCCGGATGCAGCCCGAACAGGCCGTCCAGCGGCAGCACGCCCGCGCCGGTGCCCAGCTTCGGCCGCATCCGCGCAAACAGCGGGTCGCCAATGGGCTGCACCGCGTCCAGACCATCCATCGCCCCCCGCAGGATCACGACGATCAGCCGATTCTCCCCCAGTTGTGCCGCGCCTTGTGCGAAGGTCACGGTGGTCAGCCAGGGATGGGCCGCCGCCGAACAGGCCGCCGCCAGACCGCCTCGCAGGAAAAGCCTCCGGGTGACATCTTGCATCGCCGCCTCCTCAGCGCCGGTTGAATTCAGGCGAGGCCATCACGAGCCCCACCCCCTCGCGGGCAGATTCGGCGCGCGAGACCGCAACCCGCAGCGTGTCAGGGGCGAGTGTTCCCAGCGCGTGATCCAGAAAAGCCCTTGGATCGATCTGGTCCACCTGTTCCAGATTGCCCGGCATGTCCATCGCCCAGGCAATTCGCGCGCCCAGCCCCTGCGGTGTGATCCACTCCGCCGCCGCCTCGGCCCAGCCATCCGGGCCGATGGGCCGTCCCCATTCCTGCCCCATCAGACGCATCGGGTCGATCAGCAGAGTGTGGAAGCGCCGTGAGGGCATCCTGAACATGCGTTGCGGCCGCAAACCCAGCGCCCGGCAGGCACCGATGACGAACTCGGCCGGCTGGCGGGCCTTCAGGCGCGGCGCGGCGAAGGCCGATGAATCCGTCAGCATCACCTCATACACCGGCAGAAGCGCGGTATCATTGGCCAGATAGGCCGCCGCCATCCGGTCCACCAGCGCGGGATCCGGCGTATCCGACAGGAAATGCGTCACCAGTTTCCGCGACAGATGCTGCGCGGTTTCCGGTCGGCGCGCCAGATCGTCCAGTACCCGGTGGATGGGCTCCAGCCCCCGCCCGTCATAGCTTTTGCCCAGAACCTGTTCCGCACCGGGTTCGGCCCGGCGCGGATAGAACACCGCCCCCCTGGCCGGGTCCACCGCAAGCCCGGTCAGAAGCTCGGCAAGCTGCCGCACATCGGTCTGGGAATATTGCGCGCCCACCCCCAGCGTGTGCAGTTCTATCGCCTCGCGCGCCAGATTCTCGTTCAGCCCCTTTCCCTTGCGCTTCCCGAAGGCCGATCCGGGGCCGATGGAACTTCGCTGGTCAAGGTAAAGCAGCATCGCAGGATGGAGGTCAGCCGCCCGCAGCATATCGGCAAAGCGCCCCGTGAGATGAGGGCGGATGGCACGTTCGGACATATCGCCCGTCAGAACCGAATGCTCGCGCAGGCGGGGCACCGTGGTGAAGTGATCTGCCCAGAACCAGGCCAGCCGTTCGCGAAAACCGTCCGGCGAGGCCAGCGCGCGCGCGATCAGCCTGCGGGAAAAGGCCTCGGTCTCCGCCTCCACCAGCTTGACCCGCCTGCGCACCTCGTCACGCTCTTCCTTCTTCTTTCGGAAGGCAACGCGGGCTTTCGCTGCATCGGCAAACAGGGCGAAAAGCGCAGGGGTTTCCGGCGCAGGAAACATGTCCTGCGCCCGGTCAGGGCCGGCCAGTGCCGCCAGCATCTCTTTCGCACCGCGCGGGGCGCCTGCGGGCAAGGGTAATCCATAGCCATAACGGAAGGCGGCGATATCTTCGGCGACCGGCATGGCATCCTCCGGGCTGGCACAGACTGGTGCAGCGAAGATAGGCACAGGCCCGGAGATGGAAAGCCCTGACCTCTGGCCGCCGGCACAATTCCGCGCGAGGGATCAGAACCGGAAACCGTGCGGATAGTCGTGCAGCCCGTCAAAATCGGCCTTGCCGATCTCCAGCCCCTGCTGGCGCAGCACGGCAAAGGCCATGGCTGTGTGGAACATGAAATTCGGCATGCCGAACAGGTGCAGGAACTCTGCGCCGGACTGATCCAGCTCGGCAAAGCCCGCGCGATGACGGATGCGCCGGGTTTCGGCCCCGTCGAAGGCCGCAGGCTCCAGCCCGCGCAGCGCATGGCTTGCCGCCGCAAGACGACGGCCGAGGCCGATCCGGTCCATCCCGTGATCCGCGATCCCCGGCACCGCAGCCCCGGCCAGCGGAAAGGAAATCCGCAGGGCAAAGCCCGCCGCCGTCGCCACCTGTTGCGCGGCGGTGAACATGTCGGGGGCAAGCCGGGCCTGAAGCACCTGCTCCTGCCGGGCAGTGCGCTCCACCATGGCCGCCAGACGGTCGAGGTAGTGCAGAAACACCGGGACGGAGGCGTCGAACATCGCAGTCATGGCAGCCTCTTGTTGAAAGACCCCGCCGGGGCGGGGCCAAATCTTTTGCAAAAAGATTTGCAAATTCCTTCACAAGGAATTTGCAACTCCCGCTCAGGCGTCTTTCGGCACCACGCGCAGGCGCAGTTCGCGCAGCTGTTCGTTGGTGGGTTCCGAAGGCGCGTTCATCAGCAGATCCTCGGCACGCTGGTTCATCGGGAACATGATGACCTCGCGGATGTTCATTTCATCCGCCAGCAGCATCACCGCCCGGTCGATCCCCATCGCGCAGCCACCATGCGGCGGCGCGCCATATTTGAACGCCTTGACCATACCGCCAAACCGCTTGTCCACTTCGCTGTTCGGATAGCCCGCCAGTTCAAAGGCGCGATACATGATTTCCGGCTTGTGGTTGCGGATACCGCCCGAGATCAGTTCATAGCCGTTGCAGGCCAGGTCATACTGATAGGCATGCACCTTCAACGGATCGCCCGACAGCGCCTCCATCCCGCCTTGCGGCATGGAGAAGGGGTTGTGGCTGAAGTCGATCTTGCCGTCGTCGGTCTTCTCGTACATCGGGAAGTCAACGATCCAGGCAAAGCGGAACGTGTCAGTTTCGGCAAGGTTCAGCTCGCGCCCGATTTCATTGCGGGCACGGCCGGCGAAGCCTTCAAACTGTTCCGGCTTGCCGCCAAGGAAGAAGGCCGCATCGCCGAGGCCGAGGCCAAGCTGCTGACGGATCGCCTCGGTCCGCTCCGGCCCGATGTTCTTGGCCAGGGGGCCAGCGGCTTCCATCGCGCCATTTTCACCCTCGCGCCAGAAGATATAGCCCATCCCCGGCAGGCCCTCTTTCTGCGCATAGGCATTCATGCGGTCGCAGAATTTGCGGCTGCCGCCGGTGGGCGCCGGAATGGCGCGGATTTCGGTGCCCTCATTCTCCAGCAGCTTGGCGAAAACCGCAAAGCCCGAGCCTTTAAAATGGTCGGACACCACCTGCATCCTGATCGGGTTGCGCAGGTCGGGCTTGTCGCTGCCATACCAAAGCATGCTGTCGCGGTAGGCGATGCGCGGCCAGTCGGAGGGCACTTTGCAATCGGGACGGAATTCCTCGAACAGGCCCTGAATGACCGGCTGCACGGCGGCGAACACGTCTTCCTGCTCGACGAAAGACATTTCGATATCAAGCTGATAGAAGTCGGTCGGGCTGCGGTCAGCGCGCGGGTCTTCATCGCGGAAGCAGGGCGCGATCTGGAAGTAACGATCAAAGCCTGCCACCATAATCAGCTGCTTGAACTGCTGCGGTGCCTGCGGCAGGGCATAGAACTTGCCGGGATGCAGGCGCGACGGCACCAGGAAGTCGCGGGCGCCTTCGGGGCTGGAGGCGGTGATGATCGGGGTCTGGAATTCGTTGAACCCCTGATCCCACATCCGGTTGCGGATCGAGCGCACCACGTTCGAGCGCAGCATCATGTTGCCATGCAGCTTTTCGCGGCGCAGGTCGAGGAAGCGGTAGGTGAGACGGGTTTCCTCGGGGTAGTCGGTTTCGCCGAAGACCGGCAGCGGCAGATCGCCCTCCACCGCGCCCAGCACGCGGACGGATTTGATGTAGACCTCGATCTCGCCGGTGGCGAGCTTCGGGTTCACAAGGCTCGCGTCGCGCGCCTTCACCACGCCGTCGAGCGAAATCACCCATTCGGCGCGCAGCTTCTCGATCTCCGCAAAGGCCGGGCTGTCGCTGTCGGCCAGCACCTGCGTCACGCCATAATGGTCGCGCAGGTCGATGAACAACACGCCGCCGTGATCCCGCACCCGATGCACCCATCCGGCCAGACGGACATTCTGACCGACATGATCCTTGTTGAGTTGCGCACAAGTATGGCTGCGATAGGCGTGCATCACGCTCCCCTTTTCCGAGGCTTCATCCGATGCGCCGATACACACCGCGCCAAGGGGCAAGTCAACCCCGCGCGATACGGGCGAAGCCGGGGCAGAAGGGTTTTGCGAAAGCATTTGCAAGGTGCCTTGCAGATGCCCTGCGTGTTTCACCCCAGCCAGACCGCGGGGATCAGCCCGCGCAGCGCGTTCCCGGCCCAGAGCCGGACCTGCGGCAGGTCTTCTGCGCGCAACACCTCTTCCGGGCAGCCGAGTTCGGCACGCAGCACGCCGGGCAGGCAGCCGCTGGCCAGCGGCGGTGTCCGCATCCCCTGCCCCCGATCAAAGAACAGCGTGCTGATCGTGCCCTCGCAGACCTCGCCACGTTCGTTGAGGAAGATCACTTCCTCAACGCCCTCGGGCAGCGCGGCGCGGCTGGCATCATACAGCGCGCGGCGGGTGGTCTTGTGGCGCAGCCAGGGGTCCGCGCTGTCGAGCCGGAGCGGCGAAAGCGCCAGCCGCCAGTGCGACGCGGCGGGCGGCAGCGGTGCCGCCGTCACCTCGATATCGCCCGCCTGGCCCAGCGTCAGCCGGACACGGGCCGCGCCCTCGGGGGCGGGCAGCGCCTCCTGCACCGCCGTGAGGTCGCAACTGTAGCGCAGCACTGCGGCAGAGCCTGCCAGCCGCACCAGATGCAGCGGCAGGCGCGGATAGGACGCCCCGTCCCACAGCATCGTTTCAATGAGGCGCGGCGTCATCGGACCAGCGCCGCGGCATAGCGCGCCTTCCAGTGAGCCTCGTCCCATTCGCCCTGCGTGGTGGAATCGTAGACCACGCCACCGCCGACGTTCAGCACCACGCGATTGTCCGGCCAGACCGACAGCGTGCGGATCGCCACGTTGAAAACCGAGGCACCATCCGGCGCCATCCAGCCGATTGCCCCGCAATAGACCCCGCGCGGGAAGGGCTCGACCTCGCGGATGATCTCCATCGCGCGGATCTTCGGCGCCCCGGTGATCGAGCCGCAGGGGAACAGAGCGGGCATCAGCCGGGCCATTGCGGGTGGTTCGACCAGTTGCCCGACGACGCGCGACGACATCTGATGAACGGTGGCGAAAGCCTCCACCGCGAAAAGTTCGGGCACCTTGACCGAGCCGACCTCGGCAAGGCGCGAGATGTCATTGCGCAGCAGATCGACGATCATCAGATTTTCGGCCCGGCCCTTTTCGGAACGATACAGTTCTTCCGCCAGCGCGGCATCTTCCTCCGGGTCGGCGCCACGCGGCGCGGTGCCTTTCATCGGGCGGCTTTCGATGCGCCCGGCAGCGGTGGTGGAAAAGAACAACTCGGGGCTGCGTGACACGATGACCGGGCCGCAGCCAAGGTCCAGATAGGCGCCATACCCCACCGCCTGCCGCGCCCGCAGCGCCGCGTAAAGTCCAAGGGGCGTGCCGGTCAGGCGGCTTTCCATCGGGAAGGTCTGATTGATCTGATAGCAATCGCCCGCACCGATATAGGCCGCCACCTTTTCGGCGGCCAAGCCGTAATCCGCGCGGCTGATCATTGGCACCAGCGGCGCGAGCGTGGCGCCGCCTGCCGACCGTGCGGTTTCCAGCAGCGGCCCGCCCGGCGCGGGGGCATCAAAAACACCGAAGGCCAGCAGCGGGTGATCCCGGTTCTCCGGCATCAGGGGCGCCAGCTTCGGCTCCAGCGCATAGCCCGCCTCGTAGGACAGATAGCCCGCGATCCAGCCGCCCGCCGCCCGCGCCGCATCCAGCCGCGCCAGGGCGGGTGCCAGCGCGTCCGCCTCCCACACGACAATGGTCTCGCGCGGGGCATCAAACAGGGCCGGGCGGCCCTGCGGCCCGTGTTCCAACAGGATCATGCCTCGCCCTCCGTTCGACCGCTTTCCCGCGATGTAGCAGCCATGCCGCGCGCCGACCAGCCCGATGCCGACATGCCGTTCCTTCCCTGCGCCAGATAGACCCTTGCGCCCCGAACTGACGCGACTATAACCCCGCCAATTTGCGCGATGCTCAGAATCCCTCCCCCGCCCCCTTGGGTGCGGCGGAGCACACACGGGGGCCCCCATGCCGAAAAGAACCGATATCTCCTCGATCATGATCATCGGTGCGGGGCCCATCGTCATCGGGCAGGCCTGCGAGTTCGACTATTCCGGCGCACAGGCCTGCAAGGCGCTGCGCGAGGAAGGGTATCGCGTCATCCTCGTGAACTCCAACCCCGCAACGATCATGACCGATCCGGGGCTGGCGGATGCGACCTATATCGAGCCGATCACCCCCGAAGTGGTGGCCAAGATCATCGAAAAGGAACGCCCCGACGCAATCCTGCCGACCATGGGCGGGCAGACCGGCCTGAACACCACGCTGGCGCTGGATGATCTGGGCGTGCTGGAAAAGTTCAACGTCAAGCTGATCGGCGCCAATCGCCAAGCCATCGAAATGGCCGAAGACCGCAAGCTGTTCCGCGAGGCGATGGACCGGCTGGGGCTGGAGAACCCGAAGGCAACCATCATCGCCGCCCCCAAAGTCGGGACCAAGTTCGACATCTCGGCCGGTGTGGCCGAGGCGATGAAGGCGCTGGATTATGTGGGCCTTCCGGCCATCATCCGTCCCGCTTTTACGCTGGGCGGCACGGGTGGCGGCGTCGCCTACAACCGCGACGATTACGAGGCCATCGTGAAATCGGGTCTGGAAGCCAGCCCCGTCGCGCAGGTTCTGGTCGATGAATCGCTTCTCGGCTGGAAAGAATACGAGATGGAGGTGGTGCGCGACCGCAAGGACAACGCCATCATCGTCTGCTCCATCGAGAATATTGATCCGATGGGCGTGCATACCGGCGATTCCATCACCGTGGCCCCGGCGCTGACGCTGACCGACAAGGAATATCAGATCATGCGCAACGGCTCCATCGCCGTGCTGCGCGAGATCGGGGTGGAAACCGGCGGGTCCAACGTGCAGTGGGCGATCAACCCGAAGGACGGCCGCATGGTCGTCATCGAGATGAACCCGCGGGTGTCGCGGTCTTCGGCGCTGGCGTCCAAGGCCACCGGCTTCCCCATCGCCAAGATCGCGGCGAAGCTGGCGGTCGGCTATACGCTGGACGAGCTGGACAACGACATCACCAAGGTCACGCCCGCCTCGTTCGAGCCGTCGATCGACTATGTCGTCACCAAGATCCCGCGCTTTGCCTTTGAAAAATTCCCGGGGTCCGAGCCGCATCTGACCACCGCGATGAAATCGGTGGGCGAGGTCATGGCCATCGGCCGCACCATCCACGAAAGCCTGCAAAAAGCGCTGGCGAGCCTTGAGACCGGCCTCAGCGGCTTTGACGAGATCGCCATTCCCGGCGCGCCCGACAAGGCCTCGATCTTCAAGGCGCTGGGTCAGCAAACCCCCGACCGGCTGCGCGTGATCGCTCAGGCCATGCGCCACGGCCTCAGCGATGACGAGATCCAGCAGGCGACCAGTTTCGACCCGTGGTTCCTCGCCCGTATTCGCGAGATCATCGGGACCGAAGCACAGATCCGCGCCGTGGGTCTGCCGGTCACCGAAGAGGGCCTGCGCGGGCTGAAGATGATGGGCTTTACCGATGCCCGTCTGGCCAAGCTCACCGGCCGCGATGAAGGTCAGGTCCGCCGCGCGCGCCGCAATCTGGGCGTGAAGGCGGTGTTCAAGCGTATCGACACCTGCGCCGCCGAATTCGAGGCGCAGACCCCCTACATGTATTCCACCTATGAGGCCCCCGCGATGGGCGATGTGGAATGCGAAAGCCGCCCGTCGAATGCAAAGAAGGTGGTCATCCTTGGCGGTGGCCCAAACCGGATCGGCCAGGGGATCGAGTTCGATTACTGCTGCTGCCACGCCTGTTTCGCGCTGACCGCGCAGGGCTATGAAACCATCATGGTCAACTGCAACCCGGAAACGGTTTCGACCGACTATGACACCTCGGACCGGCTGTATTTCGAGCCGCTGACGCTCGAACATGTGCTTGAAATCCTGCGGGTAGAGCAGGAAAACGGCACGTTGCATGGCGTGATCGTGCAGTTCGGCGGGCAGACGCCGCTGAAACTGGCCAACGCGCTGCATGAGGAAGGCATCCCGATCCTCGGCACCACGCCCGACGCGATTGATCTGGCCGAAGATCGTGAGCGGTTCCAGAAGCTGCTGAACGATCTGGGCCTGAAACAGCCGGTGAACGGCACCGCCCGTTCGCGCGACGAGGCGTTCGCTGTGGCCGCGGATGTGGGTTACCCCTTGGTCATCCGCCCCTCCTTCGTGCTGGGCGGCCGCGCGATGGAGATCATCCGCGACGACGCACAACTGGAACGCTACATCCGCGACGCGGTGCAGGTCTCGGGCAACAACCCGGTGCTGCTGGACAGCTATCTGGCCGGCGCCATCGAGGTGGATGTCGATGCGCTGTGCGATGGCGAGAATGTCCATGTCGCGGGCATCATGGAACATATCGAGGAAGCGGGCGTCCATTCGGGCGACTCGGCTTGCTGCCTGCCGCCGCACAGCCTGTCGGATGACACCGTGGCCGAGCTGAAGCGCCAGACGGTGCTCATGGCGCGCGCGCTGCATGTCGTCGGCCTGATGAACGTGCAATTCGCCATCAAGGACGGCGTGATCTATGTGCTGGAGGTCAACCCCCGCGCCAGCCGCACCGTGCCCTTCGTCGCCAAGGCCACCGACAGCGCCATTGCCTCCATCGCTGCGCGGCTGATGGCGGGCGAGCCGCTGTCGAACTTCCCCGAACGCGCCCCTTATGACGCGGGCGTCGGCCCCGATTCGGTGCTGCCGCTGGCCGATCCGAACACGCTGGCCAACCCGATCACGCCGTGGTTCAGCGTCAAGGAAGCCGTGCTGCCCTTCGCCCGCTTCCCCGGCGTCGACCCGCTTCTGGGGCCGGAAATGCGCTCCACCGGCGAGGTCATGGGCTGGGACCGCACCTTTGCGCTGGCCTTCCTCAAGGCCCAGATGGGTGCGGGGATGAACCTGCCGGAAAGCGGCCGGGTTTTCCTCAGCGTCAAGGATGCCGACAAGTCCGAAGCGCTGGCCGGAGCCGCGCGCGACCTGATCGCCATGGGGTTCGAGATCGTGGCGACGCGCGGCACCGCAAGCTGGCTGTCGGCGCAGGGCGTGGCGGCGACTTTGGTCAACAAGGTCTACGAAGGCCGTCCGAACATCGTGGACAGCCTGAAGAACAATGAAATCACCGTGGTGATGAACACGACCGAAGGCGCGCAGGCCATCGCCGACAGCCGTGACATCCGCCGCGTCGCGCTGATGGACAAGATCCCCTATTTCACCACCGCCGCCGCATCCATCGCCGCCGTCGCCGCGATGAAGGCCCGCGCGGAAGGTTACGGGGTCCGCACGCTTCAGGGCTGATCCCCTGCCCCATGACGGAAACGGCGCCCCGAGGGGCGCCGTTTTTCATTTGGCCTGCATGTCGCGGACATATTCGCCCAGTTGTACCAGCCGCAGCGGCGTGGGCGTGGCAATACCGTCGCCGCTGTCGAACAGCACCATCTTCTCGCCTTCCAGCAGGGGTGCGAATTGCGGCATGACCACACCATCGGGTGTGCGGGCATAGCCCCAGATCTTGCTCATCACCCGCGCCATCGGGAACTTGCCGCGGTTCTTCGCGGAAATACGGGTCAGATCAGCCGGGCGCTTGTCCAGCGTATCGGCCATCGGCCCGTCGCCCTTGCCGGCATCGCCATGGCAAGCCGCGCAATAGGTGGCAAAATCCTCGGCCCCGGTCGGCACTTTCTTCGCCAGCGGCAGACAGGCCGCCAGAGCCAGCGGCAAGAGGGCACCCCCGAGGGCAAGGCGCAGCGGCGTAAGATGGAACATGGCAGTCTCCGAGGTATTTTCCCTCACGAAACCATGCCCGGCCACAGGGCGCAAGCGCCAGATCATGCGCTCAGGCGACGCGCCCCTGTTCCAGCCGGACAACGCGGTCCATCCGCGCGGCGAGTTCCATGTTATGCGTGGCAATCAGCGCCGACAGGCCCGTCGCCCGCACCACCGCCATCAGCGCGCCAAACACCTGATCCGAGGTGCCGGGGTCCAGGTTTCCGGTCGGCTCGTCCGCCAGCAACAGCTTCGGCGCATTGGCCAGCGCGCGACAGAAGGCGACGCGCTGCTGCTCGCCGCCCGAAAGCTCGGCCGGGCGGTGGCCCGCGCGGTGATCGACGCCGACGCTGGCCAGCAGATCCATCGCGCGCGCCTGCGCGGCGCGCGCTGCAACACCATTGGCAAGCTGCGGCAGCACCACATTTTCCAGCGCGGTAAATTCCGGCAGCAGGTGGTGGAACTGATAGATGAACCCCACATCCGCCCGCCGCGCCGCCGTGCGCGCCCGATCGGGCAGACCCGTCATCTCGCGTCCGGCCAGATCCACGCGGCCCTCGTCCGGCGTATCCAGAAGCCCCGCGATATGCAGAAGTGTCGACTTCCCTGCTCCCGAAGGCGCCACCAGCGCCACGACCTCGCCCCGCCCCACGCTGAGGCTCGCCCCGTTCAGCACCGTCACCGCCGAGGGTTTGCCCCGGTTGTAGGTCTTGGAAATGGCCTCCAGCCGCAGCACCTCATTCATAGCGCAGCGCCTCCACCGGGTTCATCCGAGCCGCCCGGC
The DNA here is from genome assembly GCF_014652195.1 of Gemmobacter nanjingensis. NCBI lineage: Bacteria > Pseudomonadati > Pseudomonadota > Alphaproteobacteria > Rhodobacterales > Paracoccaceae > Gemmobacter > Gemmobacter nanjingensis. The sequence goes on along the minus strand of NZ_BMYI01000002.1, from coordinate 57,908 downwards.
GCGCCGGAAAGATCGTGACGATGAACGACAACCCGAGGCTCAGCGCCACGGCCGAAGCCACATCGCCCGCCTGCAACCGCGCCGGCAGGTAATAGATGCCGCGCACCGCCGGATCCCAGACCCCGCCGCCCGAAACATAGTTCACAAAGGAAAAGATCGGGTCGATGTAGATGGCGAACAGACAGCCCAGAACCACCCCGGCCAGCGTCCCCACCAGCCCCGTCGAGGCGCCGCAGATGAAGAACACCCGCAGGATCGCGCCTTCCGTCAGCCCCATGGTGCGCAGGATGCCGATGTCGCGGCCCTTGTTCTTCACCAGCATGATCAGCCCCGAGATGATGTTCATCGCCGCGATCAGCACGAGGATCGACAGGATTATGAACATCACATTGTCCTCGATATCCAGCGCGCGCAGGAAGGATCCCGCACTGTCCCGCCAGGTCCAGAGCAGCGTGCGCTCGCCCCCCGCCTGCAACAGCGGCAGTTCATATTTCTCGATATGATCGGGGTCAGCCACCATGACCTCGATCTCATCCGCCCGCCCCTCGCGGTTGAAATATTCCTGCGCCTCGGTGAAGGGCAGGTAAACACGGGTCCGGTCGATGTCATAGCGCCCGGCGGTGAAGATATAGACCACCTCATAGGCATTGACCCGCGGCGAAGTGCCGAAGGCGGTCTTCACCCCGTCGGGCGAGATCAGCCGCAGCCGGTCACCGATCCCCACCCCAAGTTCGCGCGCAAGGCCTGATCCGATGGCGATGCCCTCGTCGAAACGCGCGATGTCCCCCTCGTGTTCGGCCCCGTCACCGACACGCGGAATGCTGCGCAGGTCGTCCAGCCGGATGCCAAAGACCTCGGCCCCCATGTTCACGCCATTGGCGGTGGCCATGACCTGCCCCTTGACCAGCGGCGCCGCCCGCACCACCCCCGGCACGGCCGCCAGCCGTTCGGCCCGCGCGTCATAATCGCTGAACCCGCGCAGGGACCGGCCGTTGTCATCGACCTCAGCACTGACATAAACCGTCACATGCGCATTGGCGCCAAGAATCGTATCAACGAATTCCGCCCGGAACCCGGCCCGCACCGCCAGTGTGGCGATCAGTGCGAAGACCGCCAGCGCAATGCCGATCAGGCTGATCCAGGTCATCACGCTGACGCCGCCCTCGCTGCGTCTTGCACGCAGATAGCGCCAGGCGATCATCCATTCGAACGGGGCAAAAGGCGGGGTGCGTGTGCTCATGATGCCGGGTTGTTCCGCCCTTTGCCACAAAGGTCAAGCGCCGCCTGCATCACTTCACCGTTGTCCTCTGCTTCTTGCGCAAATACTCGCGGGGGTCCGGGGGCGGCAGCCCCCGGGGGCACCATCCCGCTCAGCCCAGCCGCATCAGCTTGAAGACCGAAAGCTGGTTGCGCAGAACCCCGGCATGAACGCAGGCCCAGCCGTCATCCGAATAGTTGCGCATGTCGCGCTGGAAGGCATAGACCGCCTCAATGTAGTCCTTGCGCTTCGCATCATGCGGCGCCACCGCATTCGGCACCACCAGCACCGAACGCCGCGCGATCCGGGTGAACTCGCCCACCACCTTCATCCAGTCACGCGGATGGCAATAATGCTCGATCGCGTCGAAACAGATCACGCTGTCGAGGCTCTTGTCCGCGAAGGGATAGGGTCCGCTGCCCGCATCGAACAGCCGCACATCAAGACCAAGGCTTTCGGTGATCGGCCGATAGGGCCAGTCGCGCACCACGCCCGAGCCGTCATGCAGCCCATGATCGTCCCGCGCGGAGGTCAGATCACTGCCGTTGAAATCCCGATACCGGCTGTCCAGCGCCGCCCCGCCGACGAAATTGGCAAAATCATTGCCGATGACCCGGTGTCCTTTCCGGCGCAGGATTTCCAGCGTCGCACCATGGGCGGTGGACATTTCCAGCACCTCACGCGGCGCGCAGCCCTCGGCCATCAGTTCGGGCATATGTTGCAGCAGCAGCGCCCAGCAACGCCGTATATTCTTGAAATGGATTACATATTTCCGCTGAACACAGCGGCTGACATGCTCCAGCCCCTCGGGCGTCAGGTCATAGGGCACCGCAAGATCGGCAGGGGGCAGATCACCGAAGGCGGCGATGATCTCGTCATTCGACGGATGCCGACGGGCCTCGCGGGTCAGGAACTGTTCAAAGAACGTGTCACGCAAGGCGGCCATCTTGCGCCGATACCCGTCGTGGCCCTTCCGGTGGTCCGCCGGCCGCGCCCGCTCGTTCTCGATCAATTCGGCATGGTTCAGTTTCAGCATCGCCCCTACCCGCACTGCTTCCCCGCCCCGGGGAGATTACCGTTTGTGTTCTGCCCGCTGTCTTGCCTGCAAACAAGCTGGAACGGTTGCTCCAAGGGGCGGAAAGTGCCCTGTGACCTGACAGCGCCCCCAAGACCCGCCCCCGCGCACGGGACCGGGCAAGGAAAAACCGGCAGGAGGCCCTGCCGGTTCGTTGTCCTGCCATCTGCCGGTCGGTCAGATCCCGGCGTAGATCTGCGCGATACGGTCCACAGCGGCTTCGGCGCTCATTTCCTCGCTTTCGCCGGTGCGGCGCGAGGTCAGTTCGACCACGCCATTTGCCAGACCGCGCGGGCCGACGGTGATGCGCCACGGCAGGCCGATCAGATCCATCGTGGCGAATTTGGCCCCCGCGCGTTCGTCGCGGTCATCGTACAGCGGGTCGAGGCCCCTGGACTTGAGCGCCTTGTAAAGCCCTTCGCAGGCTGCATCGGTGGCGCTGTCACCCTGTTTCAGGTTCACGATACCGCAGTGGAACGGAGTCACGCCTTCCGGCCAGATGATGCCCTTGTCATCGTGGCTGGCCTCGATGATCGCGCCCAGCAGGCGCGAGACACCGATCCCATGGCTGCCCATCTCGACCGGCACGCGGTTGCCGTCGGCGGTGACGACGGTGGCGCCCATCGGTTCGGAATATTTGGTGCCGAAGTAGAAGATCTGCCCGACCTCGATACCGCGCCCGACCTTGCGATGCGCCTCGGGAACAGCGTTGAACGCTGCCTCGTCATGGGTTTCATCCGTGCGCGCGTAAAGCGAGGTGAATTCCTCGCAGATACCCAGAACCTCGGCCCGGTTATCAAAATCGACCTCGCGGTCGCCCAGCTTCAGCGCGGTCACGCGGTCGTCGTAGAACACTTCCGACTCGCCGGTGGAGGCCAGAACGAGGAATTCATGGGTATTGTCGCCGCCGATCGGGCCGGAGGCGGCGCGCATCGGAATCGCGGTCAGGCCCATGCGTTCATAGGTGCGCAGGTAGCTGACCATGTGGCGGTTGTAGGCGTGCAGCGCGTCCTCTTTGGTGAGGTCGAAGTTGTAGCCGTCCTTCATCAGGAACTCGCGGCCCCGCATCACACCGAAGCGCGGGCGCACCTCGTCACGGAACTTCCACTGGATGTGGTAAAGCGTCAGCGGCAGATCCTTGTAGCTGTTCACATGGCTGCGGAAGATGTCGGTGATCATCTCCTCGTTGGTCGGACCATAGAGCATGTCGCGTTCGTGGCGGTCCTTGATGCGAAGCATCTCGGCACCGTAATCGTCATAGCGGCCGCTTTCGCGCCACAGGTCGGCCGGTTGCAGCGTCGGCATCAGCAGCGGGATGTGCCCGGCGCGGATCTGTTCCTCATGCACGATCTGCTCGATGCGTTTCAGCACCTTGAAGCCCATCGGCAGCCAGGAATAAATCCCCGCCGCCTGTTGCTTGATCATGCCGGCACGCAGCATGTAGCGGTGTGAGACGATCTGCGCCTCGGCGGGGTTTTCCTTCAGGACGGGCAGGAAGTAGCGCGACAGACGCATGGGGTGGCCTCTTGGCAAAAGCTTTCGGCGGTTTTCCTAGCGGGTTCGCGGCCTGCGGGCAAGTTCCGCGCCGCAGAAGCCCCGGGGTCAGGCCCCTTGCCCGCAGGATGTGGGCGTGCGACCAAGGCATATTGCAACCCTGAATTGCCAAGGCCCGTTTCAGATGACCTATTTTGATACAGCCCTGCTGGCCCTGTTGCTGCTGACCCTGCTGGGGCTCGGCGCCGCACTCTGGCCAGGCCGCCGCGCCGCGCCCCGACCGGACCCCAGGGCCCGCGCCGCGTTGCGCCAGAAGGCCGAGACGCTGGCCCTGCGTGGCCGCATCCTTGCCATCACGCCCGAGACCAGCCTGCCCGACCTGACCCTGACCCCGCTGGGCGAGGTCTGGCTCAGCCGTCCGAAGGGGGTTTCCGCCGAAGGGGCGCTGGCCGTGAAGGCGGCGGCGCGCTTTCCGCTGGCGCGCGCGCTGACCGGGTTGCGGCAGCGCCCGAAAGGCGGGCGCGTCGAATGGTCTGCTACCGCCTGTGCCGCCAGCCCGCGCCATGGCACCGAACAGCCCCGCACGCCACGCCCGCAGGCAACAGTGCTGGTCGACGGCTCCAACGTTGTGATGTGGGAAAAGAACTCGGGCCTGACGGACAAGGCGCAGCTTGCCACGCTGCAATCCGTGATCGACCTGCTGCTGGCGGAAGGGCGCGCGGTCAAGGTCATCTTCGATGCCAATATCGCCTATACGCTGTTCGGGCGCGGCATGTCGGTGGAAGAACTGACCCGCCGCATCGCCCGCCCCGCCGCCGACATCGAGATGACCGCCAAGGGCCAGATCGCCGACGCATGGCTGATCGACAGCGCCTTCACCACCGGCGCCACCATCGTCAGCAACGATCTTTACCGCGACCATCCCCGCGCGCGGTTTCTGTCCATGCGGCGCGGGTTTTCGCACGGCGGCGTGGCAGAGCTGTTGCCGCCGCGCTGATCCTCAGCCGCGCTTGCGCACGAATTCGGTGCGCAGCACCAGACCCTTGATCGTGTCGTGGCGGCAGTCAATTTCCTCGGGGTTGTCAGTCAGCCGGATCGAGCGGATGACGGTGCCCTGTTTCAAGGTGGTGCCAGCGCCCTTGACCTTGAGGTCTTTCACCAGAACCACCTGATCGCCGTCGGCCAGCACATTGCCCGCCGCATCCTTCACCACGACCGCCGCTTCGGCCCGCACCTCGGAGGCCGGACGCCATTCACCGCTGGCTTCATCATAGACATATTCGTCGTCGTCACTCATTCCGCTCTCCTGCGCCGGACATGGGGCAGCCCTCGCATGAAATTGCCTGTCGTTACAAGGCCAAGGCAGGCTTTGCGCGGCCGCCCCTTGAAACCGGCGCCCCGATGCGCAATCTGGAGGAAAGGTAGTCTGGCGGGGTCCGATGTCGCTTCCGGTGCGCGAACAGGTGAAATACTGGGGCCTTGCCGCATTGCTGTTCGTAGCAGTGCTGTGGTTTCTGGGGGCGGTGATCCTGCCCTTCCTCGTGGGCGGGGCCATCGCCTATTTCATGGACCCTCTGGCCGACCGGCTGGAACGCGCGGGCCTCAGCCGGGCCGCCGCGACGGGTGTTATCTCCATAGCGGCCCTGCTGCTGACGGTGTTGCTGTTCCTTGCCGTGCTACCCGTGCTGTTCAACCAGCTGACCGCGCTGGTGAACGAGGCGCCGGTGATGTTCCGGCGGCTGCAAGCTTTCATGCTGGAACGCTTTCCCGATCTTCAGGACCAGACCTCGACCATGCGTCAGACGCTGGAGAATATCGGCAAGCTGATCCAGTCGAAGGGGGGCGAGCTGGCGCAGTCGCTGATCGGTTCGGCCATGGGGGTCATCAACGCGGTGGTCTTCATCGTCGTCGTGCCGGTGGTCGCCTTTTACATGCTGCTGGACTGGGACCGCATGGTGGCCCGCGTCGATGAGATCCTGCCGCGCGATCATGCCCCGACCGTGCGCCATCTCGCACGCGAGATCGACCGGGTTCTGGCCGCCTTCGTGCGCGGGCAAATCTCGGTCTGCCTGCTTCTCGGCACCTTCTACGCCGTGGCGCTGATGCTGGCGGGGCTGAATTACGGGATCGTCGTCGGTGCGATTGCCGGGGCCGTAACCTTCATCCCTTACGTCGGCGCCATCATCGGCGGCGCACTGGCCATGGGTCTGGCCCTGTTCCAGTTCTGGGGCGACTGGCTGCAGATCGGCATCGTCGCCGGGATCTTCGCGCTGGGGCAGTTTCTGGAAGGCAATGTCATCACGCCGAAACTGGTGGGCAATTCGGTCGGGCTGCATCCGGTGTGGCTTCTGTTCGCGCTGTCGGCCTTCGGCTCGGTCTTCGGCTTCGTCGGGATGCTGGTGGCGGTGCCGGTGGCGGCGGCACTGGGGGTTCTGGCGCGCTTTGCCATAGACCAGTACAAGCAGAGCCGCCTTTACCTCGGCCTTGGCCCCACAGCACGACGCGACGACAATACCCCGTGACCGCCCAGCTTGCCTTCGACCTGCCCGCGCGTGCCTCGCTGCGCCGCGAGGATTTCTTTGCCTCGCCCGCCAATGCCATGGCGCTGGCGACCCTGGAAGCCGGGGGCTGGCCGCTGGACAAGCTTTTGCTGATCGGCCCTCCCGGATCGGGCAAGACCCATCTGGCGCATATCTGGGCGGCACGGGCAGGCGCGACACTGCTGGAGGCGGCCGCGCTGGGACAGACCGATGTGGACGCCCGCGCCACCGGCCCCGTGGTGCTGGAGGATGCCGCAACAGTGGCAGGCGATGCGCGCGCCGAAACCGCGCTCTTTCACCTGCACAACCGGCTGGCCGAACGCCGCCTGCCCCTCCTGATGACCGCCGCAACCCCACCGCGCGACTGGGGCATCCGCCTGCCCGACCTGCTGAGCCGGATGCAGGGCACCGCCCTGACCCGGATCGAGCCGCCCGATGATGCGCTGCTGTCTGCAGTGCTGGTCAAGCAGTTCAGCGACCGCCAGATCGCCGTGCCGCCCGCGCTGATCCCCTGGCTCGTCGCGCGCATGGGGCGCAGTCTGGCCGAAGCGCGTAACCTTGTGGCCGATCTGGACGCACTGGCACTGGCGCGCGGCGTGCCGATCAGCCGCCCCCTTGCAGCCGAGGTGCTGGACAGCGCCTGAACCTGCACCGATATTGGGCGTAACCCCATGCCCGCCAAGACATAAAGCAAGCAGATGACACAGGCAGATTTTCTCAAGTCCCCTTTTGAAACCCCGGTCGAGCTTTGCGAGGCCGAAACCACTGGCCCGCGCCGTTTTTTCAATCGCGAACTCAGCTGGCTCGCCTTCAACTGGCGCGTGCTGGAGGAAGCGGCAAATCCGCTGGTGCCGCTGCTGGAACGGCTGCGCTTCCTGTCGATCTCGGCCACCAACCTTGATGAATTCTATACCGTCCGCGTGGCCGGTCTGCGCGCCATGGTGCGCAACGGCACCCCCACCCTGTCGGAAGACGGTCGCACCCCGACTGAACAGTTGCGGCTGATCAATGACGATGCGCGGCGTCTGATGAAGATGCAGCAGATCACCTACAAGAAACTGAAGCGCGAGATGGAAGCGGCGGGGATCGAGATTCTGACCCGCTCCAAACTGACGGCGCGCGATCACAAGCTGCTGGAGGATCATTTCCTCCACAAGGTATTTCCGGTGTTGTCGCCCTTGGCTATCGACCCGGCGCACCCCTTCCCCTTCATTCCGAACACCGGCTTCTGCCTTGCACTGCAACTGGAACGCGCGACCGACCGGCGGGCCTTGCAGGCGCTGCTGCCGATCCCGCAACAGGTGGCGCGTTTCGTTTCGCTGCCGGGGCGCGAGGGCGAAAGCCGATTCCTGCCGCTGGAGGAACTGCTGCTGCTGCATCTCGACATGCTGTTCCCCGGCTATGTCGACCGCGGCCATTGCGCCTTCCGCGTGCTGCGCGACAGTGATCTGGAGGTGGAGGACGAGGCCGAGGATCTGGTACGCAGCTTCGAGACCGCGCTGAAACGCCGTCGCCGGGGCGAGGTGATCCGCATGAAGATCAGCGCCGGTGCCCCGCCGGAACTGAAATCGCTGATCATGGATGAACTCCACGTCATTCCCGATGAGGTGGTGGAGGTGCGCGGCCTGCTGGGCGTGGCCGATCTGAAGGAACTGGTGCTGTCCTCGCGCCCCGATCTGCTGTGGCCCTCTTTCACGCCGCGCGTGCCGGAACGGGTGCAGGATCACGAGGGCGACATGTTTGCCGCGATCCGGCAGAAGGACATGCTGCTGCATCACCCTTACGAAACCTTCGACATGGTGATCCGTTTTCTGGAACAGGCGGCGCGGGATCCCAATGTTCTGGCGATCAAGCAGACGCTTTACCGCACCAGTTGGGACAGCCCGATCGTGTCGGCCCTGTGCGAGGCGGCGGAGGCCGGGAAATCGGTCACCGCGCTGGTCGAGTTGAAAGCCCGCTTCGACGAGGCGGCGAACATCCGGCAGTCGCGCCGTCTGGAGCGCGCGGGCGCGCATGTGGTCTACGGATTCATGCATCTGAAAACCCATGCGAAAATCAGCACCGTCGTGCGGCGTGAGGGAGAAAATCTGGTGACCTATACCCATTACGGCACCGGCAATTATCACCCGATCACCGCCCGGATCTATACCGACCTTTCGTTCTTCACCTGTGATGCGGCCTTGGGGCGTGATGCAACCAAGGTGTTCAATTACCTGTCGGGCTATGTGCAGCCGCAGGGGCTGGAAAACATCGCCATCGCCCCGATGACTCTGAAACCCCGCCTGCTGGAGATGATCCGCGCCGAGGCCGAACATGCCAGCGCAGGCCGACCGGCCGAAATCTGGATCAAGCTCAACAGCCTGATCGAACCCGAGGTCATCGACGCGCTTTATGCCGCAAGTCAGGCCGGGGTGCGGATCAGCCTCGTCGTGCGCGGCATCTGCGGCCTGCGCCCCGGCGTGAAGGGCCTGTCGGAAAACATCCGCGTCAAATCGGTGGTCGGCCGCTTCCTTGAACACAGCCGGATCGTCTGTTTCGGCAATGGCGGCAGCCTGCCCTCGAAACAGGCGCGGGTGTTCCTGTCCTCGGCCGACTGGATGGGCCGCAATCTCAGCCGCCGGGTCGAGACGCTGGTCGAGACCACGAACCCCACGGTGAAAAATCAGATCATGGGGCAGATCATGGCCGCCAATCTGGCAGATGAGGCGCAAAGCTGGGTGCTGCATGGCGATGGCCATTACAGCCGGCAACTGACGACGGCGGATGATAACCTGTTCAGTTGTCACAAATTCTTCATGGAAAACCCGTCTCTGTCCGGGCGGGGCACCGCCGGGGCCAAGGATGTGCCGCGGCTGGCCCGGCCCCGCGACGAAACGCCCGCCTGAGCGGCGTGGCAAGCCTTGACCTGACCGCCGCCTTGGCGGCAAGGTCTGGCGCAGACCGAGGAAGGGACGCCCATGGCAGCAGACGCCAAAACCGCCGACATGGCCGAAGACGGCCGACTGTTTGACCGCCCGCTGTTCAACGATCCATCGGCGCGGGCGGTCAGTCGGGTCGGGGTGGTCGATGTCGGATCGAACTCGGTCCGGATGGTGGTGTTTGACGGGGCCGCCCGCAGCCCCGCCTATTTCTACAATGAAAAGGTGATGGCGGGCCTGGGCAAGGCGCTGGCCGAAACCGGCAAGCTGAACCCCGAGGGCGCCAAGCGTGCCCTTGCCGCGCTGAAACGCTTTGCCCTTCTCGCCGAAGGCATGAAGATCGCCCCCCTGACCGTGGTGGCCACCGCCGCCATGCGCGAGGCCGAGGACGGTCCCGCCTTCCGCGAGTTGGTGGAGCGCGAGACTGGCCTGCATATCCATGTCATCGACGGGTCGGAAGAGGCGCGGCTGTCGGCGCAGGGCGTGCTTCTGGGCTGGCCCGGCGCCCAGGGGATCGTCTGCGACATCGGCGGCAACTCGATGGAACTGGCGCGGATCGGTGGCGGCACGGTCGGCAAACGCATGACCTCGCCCCTTGGCCCGTTCCGCCTGCAACAGGTCGAGGGCGGGCCGAAGAAGCGGCGCGAGCATATCCAGAAAGTCCTGCGCCGCATGCAGGGCGAGTTGGACAGCAAGAACGAACGGATCTATCTGGTCGGCGGATCATGGCGGGTCATCGCGCGGTTGGACATGGAACGCCGCAACTACCCGCTGACCGTGCTGCACGAATATCGCATGACCCCCGCCTCGGTCATCGACACGCTGGACTGGATCGCGGCGTCCGACCTCAATCTGCTGCGCGCCCATACCGGCACCAGCGCCGAACGGATGGAACTGCTGCCGCTGGCCTGCGAGGTTCTGCGCGAACTGGTCACGGTGTTCCGGCCCTCGGAGATCGACATTTCCTCTTACGGCATCCGTGAGGGGCTGCTGTATGAACAGATGCCCGCGCGCCTGCGCGCCCGCGACCCGCTGATCGAGGCCGCCCGCGCCGCCGAGGCGACTCAGGCCCGCATCCCCGGCTTCGGCAAGAAGCTTTACAATTTCATCCTGCCGATCTTCCGCGAAGCCAGCGACGAACGGCAGCGCCTGATCAAGGCCGCCTGTCTGCTGCATGACACCACATGGCGCGCGCATCCTGACTACCGGGCGGAAGCCTGTTTCGACAATGCCACCCGCGCCAACCTGGGCGGGCTGGATCATCCGGGCCGGGTGTTTCTGGGGCTCGCGCTGCTCCACCGCTACAAGAACAGCCGTACCGGCAGCCGGATGGAGCCGCTGTTCCGCCTGCTGACCGACGAGGAGATCATCGAGGCCGAGGTTCTGGGCAAAGCGATGCGCTTTGGCGCCATGTTCTCGACCGACCGCCCCGAAGAAGCCGGCAGCCTGCACTGGTCGCCGCGCAAGAAGGTGCTGGAACTGAAGCTGACTGAACGCGGTGTCGGCCTGATGGGCGAGGTGGCGCAGGCGCGCTTCAACGCGCTGGTGGTGGCGCTGAAAGCCAAACCCAAGATCACGCTGGCGTAAACATGCTGACCTTCGATCACATCGCCCTCGCGACAGAGACGCTGGAAGCGGGCGTGGCCCATGTCGAGGCTGCGCTGGGGGTGCCACTCGCCGGTGGGGGGCAGCATCCGCTGATGGCGACGCATAACCGGCTGCTCGGGCTGGGGGATCTGTATTTCGAGGTTATCGCCATCGACCCCGCTGCACCGGCGCCCGCCTTCCCGCGCTGGTTCGACCTCGACCGTTTCGCAGGCCGCCCGCGCCTGACCAACTGGATCTGCCGCACCGATGATCTGGAGGCCGCACTGGCCGCCTGCCCGCCGGGCACCGGCACGCCCGTCGCACTGGCGCGCGGCGATCTGCGCTGGCGCATGGCCGTGCCGGAAACCGGCATCCTGCCCTTCACCAATGCCTTTCCTGCGCTGATCGAATGGCAGGGCAGCCTGCATCCGGTGCAACGCCTGCCCGACAGCGGCCTTCGCTTGCGCCGGCTTGAAATCGCCAGCCCCGACGCACCGGCCCTGACTGCGGCATTGGCTCCGCTGATCAACGACCCGCGCGTTGTTATCGTGCCAGGCGAACCGGCGATGCGCGCCAGCTTCGACACCCCCTCTGGCCTGCGCGTGCTGGAATGATCCGCCCGACCTGCGCTGCCGATCTGGAGCCGATTCGCGCCTTCTGGAACCCGCTGATCCGCGACACAGCCGTTACCTTCTCGTCCGAGGAGAAGACCGAGACCGCGATGCGCGAGTATCACGCCACCCGCATCGCCGCCGGTCACGGCTTCTTTACCGCACTGGCCGAGGGCCGCCCCGTTGGCTTTGCCACCTACGGCCAGTTCCGGGGCGGCAACGGTTACGCCCGCAGCATGGAACATACCGTCATCCTGTCGGATACCGCACGCGGCCACGGTTTTGGTCGCGCCCTGATGCAGGAAGTAGAAGATCACGCCCGCGCCGCCGGTCATCATATCATGGTGGCAGGCGTTTCCAGCGGCAATCCGGCGGGGCGCGATTTCCATGCGGCACTCGGCTACCGCCTTGTCGGCACCGTGTCCGAGGCAGGCTGGAAATTCGGCCGCTACTGGGATCTGTGGCTCATGCAAAAAATCTTGACCTGACAGCTTGGGTTTTCACCGCTATCCTGCCGCCATGTCGATCTGGACCCGGATATACGAGGCAATAGCCGCACTGGCGCAGGGCGAGGGCCTTGGCACCGTCTTCGACCGCCTGCGCCACCCGCCCGAAGCCTGCCCCGAACGTACGGTGGCCTTCACCATCGCGGTGATCGCGCTTGGCGCCAAGATGGCCAAGGCCGATGGCGAGGTGACACGCAACGAGGTCGCGGCCTTCCGGCAGGTCTTTCACGTCCCGCCGGGGGAAGAGCCGCATGCCGCGCGGGTGTTCAACCTCGCCCGGCAGGATGTCGCCGGATATGACATTTACGCCCGCAAGATCGCCGCCATGTTCGAGGGTGATCGCAAGGTGCTGGTGGATCTGATGGAAGGGTTGTTCCACATCTCGGTCGCTGACGGCCACTATCACCCGCGCGAAGATGAATTTCTTGCCGATGTCGCCCGTATCTTCGGTCTGGGCGAGGCCTGTTTCCGCGCCATCCGCGCCCGCTATGTACCCGAGGCACCGCGCGACCCCTATGACGTACTGGGCCTGCCCGCCAATGCCACGCTGGACGAGGCGCGCAGCGCGTGGAAAACCGCCGTGCGCGACAGCCACCCCGACCGCCTGATGGCCCGTGGTGTTCCGGAAGAGGCGGTAAAGATGGCCGAACGCCGCCTGATTGCCGTCAACGCCGCATGGGAGGAAATCGCGGCGCGCGAGGCGGCATGAGCCATCCGCGCCGACCCTTCCGCCTGGCGACCTATAATGTCGAATGGTTCAATGCGCTGTTCGATGATACCGGCCGCCCGCTGGAAGACAGTGAACCCGCGCACCGCTATGGCGTGACGCGGGGCGACCAGCTGGCCGCGCTGGGGATCGTGTTCTCCGCACTGGATGCCGACGGCATCATGGTGATCGAGGCGCCCGATACCAACGGCCACCGCAGTTCCACCCGCGCGCTGGAACGCTTTGCCGCGCTCTACGGGCTGCGCGCCCGACGTGCCGTCACCGGCTTCAAATCCGAGACGGAACAGGAAATCAGCTTCCTCTTCGATCCCGACCGCCTGACCGCACGCCACGATCCGCAAGGCAACCCCACCTTCGATGGCACCTTTCGCCGTGATCTGGATGGCGACGGCGTGGCCGAACCGATCCGCCCCTCGAAGCCACCGCTGGAACTTGCCGTCACCGTCGGGCGGCACAGACTGCGGCTGATCGGCGTGCATGTGAAATCCAAGGCCCCGCATGGCGCCCGCCATCTGGACGAGGCGCGCCGCATCGCCATTGAAAACCGCCGCAAGCAATTGGCCGAATGTATCTGGCTGCGCGAAAGAGTCGACGAACATCTGGATCGCCACGACGATCTGATCGTGCTGGGCGATTTCAACGATGGCCCCGGTCTTGACGAATATGAAAAGCTCTTCGGCACCTCCGGCGTCGAGGTGGTGATGGGCGTGGGCTGCCCGCGCGACCGGCAAATGCGCGACCTGCATGCGCAGATGGCGGTGGAAAGCCGGCTGCATCCCACGACCGCGCGGTTCTACAGCACTGAACACGAACGCTATTTCGAGGCGCTGCTGGATTTCATCATGGTCTCGCCCGGCCTCACCGCACGCCAGCCCCACTGGCGAATCTGGCATCCGCTGAACGATCCGAAATGCTGGGCGGTGCCGGAATTGCGCGACGCGCTGCTGACCGCCTCCGATCATTTTCCGGTCACGCTCGACCTGCCTCTTTGAGCCTTGGCCGCACTGCCCTATATTCAGGGCATGACCCGTTGGCTCGCCCCCCTGTTCCTCGTCCTCGCGCTTGGCCCTGCCCAGGCCCAGGAGACGGAAGAAACCGACCCCGGCCTGATGAAGCGCGGGGCCGAGCTGTTTCTGCGTGGCCTGATGAACGAGATCGGACCCGAACTGAACCAGATGCAGGACAGCCTGCGCGACCTGCAACCCGAATTGCAGAAGCTGGTCGAGCTGATGGGCGATTTCCGCAATTACGAAATGCCGGAAAAGCTGCCGAACGGCGACATCCTCATCCGCCGCAAACCCGACCTGCCCAAGCCCCCGACCCTGCCCGAAGGCCCCGAAATCGAACTCTGAGCCTGAAACGGCCCCGATTTCATCTTGGCCCAAATATCCTCGGGGGGTGAATTGGCCGCAAGGCCAAGAGGGGGGCAGACAGCCCCCCTCCTCTCGTATCAGCCGCGCGCTTCGCCGATCAGCTTCAGGATATCGCGCGCCGCGTTGGGGATGTTGGTGCCAGGGCCAAAGATCGCCTTCACGCCGCTCTTGTACAGGAAATCATAGTCCTGCTGCGGAATGACGCCACCGCAGATCACGATGATGTCGCCCGCACCCTTGGCCTTCAGCGCCTCGACCAGCTTCGGTGCCAGCGTCTTGTGGCCCGCCGCCTGGCTGGAGATGCCGACGATATGCACGTCATTGTCCACGGCATCCTGCGCCGCCTCTTCCGGGGTCTGGAACAGCGGCCCCACATCAACGTCAAAGCCGATATCGGCAAAGGCGGTGGCAATGACCTTGGCGCCCCGGTCGTGACCGTCCTGCCCCATCTTCACCACCAGCATGCGCGGGCGGCGGCCCTCGGCCTCGGCGAAGGCGTCAACATCCTTCTGGATCTGGGCAAAGCCGTCGTCGCCCTCATAGGCGGCACCGTAGACCCCGGCGAGGGTTTTCACTTCCGCGCGGTGGCGGCCGAACACTTTTTCCATGGCGTCGCTGATCTCCCCTACCGATGCACGGGCGCGGGCGGCCTCGACCGCGGCTTCCAGAAGGTTGCCGCCCTCGGCGGCGCGGCGGCCAAGCTCGGCCAGCGCGGCCTGTGCCTTCGCCTCGTCCCGCGCAGCGCGGGTGGCTTTCAGCCGTGCGATCTGCGCCTCGCGCACCGCGATATTGTCGATGTCGAGAATGTCGATCGGCTCTTCCTTGTCCTTGCGGTACTTGTTGACGCCGACGATGACCTCTTCGCCCCGGTCGATCATGGCCTGACGCCGCGCCGCCGATTCCTCGATGCGCAGCTTGGGCATGCCCGAAGCCACGGCCTTGGTCATGCCGCCCATCGCCTCGACTTCCTCGATCAGCGCCCAGGCTTTTTCCGCCAGTTCCGCCGTCAGGCTTTCGACATAGTAAGATCCCGCCAGCGGATCGACGACATGGGTGATGCCGGTTTCCTCCTGCAGGATCAGCTGGGTATTCCGCGCGATGCGGGCAGAAAATTCGGTCGGCAGGGCAATCGCCTCGTCCAGCGCATTGGTATGGAGCGACTGTGTCCCCCCCAGCGCCGCCGCCATCGCCTCATAGGCGGTGCGGATGACGTTATTGTAGGGGTCTTGCTCCTGCAAGGACACGCCCGAGGTCTGACAATGGGTGCGCAGCATCAGGCTACCCGATTTCTTCGGCTCGAATTCCGCCATGATGCGGTGCCACAGCAGACGCGCGGCGCGCAGCTTCGCGGCCTCCATGAAGAAATTCATGCCGATGGCAAAGAAGAACGACAGCCGCCCGGCGAAATCATCGACATTCATGCCGCGCGCCAGCGCCGCGCGCACATATTCGCGCCCGTCGGCCAGCGTATAGGCCAGTTCCTGCACGAGGTTCGCGCCCGCCTCCTGCATGTGATAGCCGGAGATCGAGATGGAGTTGAACTTCGGCATCTCTTTCGACGTGTATTCGATGATGTCGGCGATGATCCGCATCGAGGGTTCGGGCGGATAGACATAGGTGTTCCGAACCATGAACTCTTTCAGGATATCGTTCTGGATCGTGCCCGACAGCAGGCTGCGGTCCACGCCCTGTTCCTCGCCCGTCACGATGAAATTGGCGAGGATCGGGATGACCGCGCCGTTCATCGTCATGGAAACGCTGATCTTTTCCAGCGGGATGCCATTGAACAGGATCTTCATGTCCTCGACCGAGTCGATGGCCACGCCCGCCTTGCCCACATCGCCCACCACGCGCGGGTGATCGCTGTCATAGCCGCGATGGGTGGCGAGGTCGAAGGCGACCGAGACGCCCTGCTGCCCGGCGGCCAGCGCCTTGCGGTAGAAGGCATTCGATTCCTCGGCGGTAGAGAAGCCCGCATATTGCCGGATCGTCCAGGGACGTCCCGCATACATCGTCGCCCGCACGCCGCGGGTGAAGGGGGCGCTGCCCGGCAGCGTGCCCATATGCGGCAGGTTTGCCGTGTCTTCCGCCGTGTAAAGCGGCTTGACGGTAATTCCTTCCAGCGTCTGCCAGTTCAGGCTGTCCGGGCTTTTGCCCTTGAGTTCCTTCTCGGCGACCTTGCGCCAGGTTTCGATCGGGTCAGTCATGGCTCTCGTCCTTGGCTTCTGCCGGATGGGCACCGGCACAGGGAGTTGCGGCGCGTGCGAACGCACCGATGCAAAATGGCTGCCGGTCAGGGCCAGCGCCTATTCCAGAAAATCCTCGGCGGTGGGGATGCGCCCGAAGGCGATCTTGGCGCCGGTATAGGGCACATGATGCGGCGGCAGCTGGCCATAGCGCACGGTATCCTGCCCGAAGCGCTGGTTCAGACGATCCACCACCGCGCAAAGCGCGCGCCGGTCCTGCGCCGGGGCGAACAGATCCGCCGAAACCCCGGCATCCGGCACCAGACCGCCCAGCGTGACCGAAACCGACAGCGGCCGGTGTGGTGGCAGCGCCGTCCAGTAGCGGCCCAGCACCTCCAGCAGGAAAAATGTATCCTGCGTCGCGCGGATGTCGCCGCCATGGCCGATATAGCCCGCCTCGGCGCATTTCACGCTCAGATGCAGGCTGCGGGCATGGAAACCTTCGCGCCTCAGCCGCGCCGCAGCCTTCACCAGCAGGCGCCGCGCCACCAGACGCGCGCCCTCGGGCGTCTTGTTGCCCGCGGTCAGCACCTGGCCATGGCCGATCATGCCGCGATGGGTTTCCGGCCAGACCACGGTTTCGCCGCGCAATTCGCGCAGAAACCGTTCGCCCGCCACATTGCCCCAGATCGCCCGTGCGCGCTTCGGGTCCAGATTGTAAAGTGCGGGCACATCCGTGATCCCTGCCGCCTCCAGCCGCGCCTTCATCCGCCAGGACACACCCGGCAGATCGTCCAGCGCCAGATGCGCCAGCCGGTCGGGCAGCACATGCGGCAACAGCCAGTGCAACCCGCCCGGCTTTTCCAACCCGGCGGCCAGTTTCGCCAGCAATCGCGTCGGCGCCAACCCGACAGAGCAGCGCAGCGCCGGGCTGACCCGATCCAGCACCGCCTGTTGCAGATCGCGCCCGATCTGCATGGCCCGCGACAGTTCCTGCTGCGAGCCTGTCAGAAGGCACGAACATTCGTCGATCGACCAGACCCGATGGATCGGCAGCACCGTTTCCACCGCTTGCAGGATGGCATGGTGATACCGCACGCAGACATCGTGCTTCACCGGGCGAAAGACGATGCCGGGGCAAAGCCTGCGCGCCTCGTCCTGCCGTGTGCCCATGCCGACGCCCCGGCGCTTGGCGTCGATGCTGGCCGCGATACAGGCCGCGCCCGGCGCATCCGTCGTCAGAACACCCACCGGGCGCCCCATCAGCGCCGGCTCCTCGGCCTGCGCGACCGAGGCGTAGAAACTGTTCATGTCGAAGAACAGGGTAGAAACGCGCAGCGTCATGGCAGGACGACCCGGACAGGAGTTGAGGCCCCACTATAGAACAAAATGGGAACTCAATTCCAGCCCGAAGCCGGTATGCCATGACGCCGCGCGCCACCTTATTCGAACTCCATGATCACATCATCGACCTTGAGGCTGGCCCCGGCGGCGGCATTGATCTTCTTCACCACGCCCCGGCGTTCGGCCTTGAGGATGTTTTCCATCTTCATCGCCTCGACCGTGGCCAGCGCCTGCCCTTCCTGCACTTCCTGGCCTTCCTCGACGCTGATCTTCACCACCAGACCCGGCATCGGGCACAGCAGGAATTTCGAGGTATCCGGCGGCAGTTTTTCCGGCATCAGCAGGGCCAGATCGTGCTGGCGCGGGCTGCGCACATGGACTTTCAGATCGGCACCGCGCACCCGGATGCGGAAGCCCATCGGGATCTTGCCGACCTTCAGCACCAGCGGCGCGCCCTCGACCGTCAGGCGGGCCAGCGGCTGCCCCGGCGTCCAGTCGCTTTCGACGCGCATGGCATGGCCATCCTCGAAGGTCACGGTCGAACCGGCCTTGTCAGCCGCGATCTGCACCGGGAAGGCCGTGCCTTGCAGGCTGACCACCCAGTCGTCGCCGACGCGGCGTTCGTGGTTGTCCATCGTGCCGGAAATCTTGGTGCGGCGAATCTCGGCCACGCGGTTCATCGCCGCCGTCGCCGCCACGACACGGCGCAGCATGGCCTCATCCAGCGTCACCCCGTTGAAACCTTCGGGATATTCCTCGGCGATGAAAGCGGTGGTGATATTGCCGCTGGTGAAGCGCGGGTGATCCATCACCGCCGAGCAGAACGGCAGGTTATGGCCGATGCCTTCCACCTCGAACGTGTCCAGTGCCAGCCGCATTTCCTCGATGGCGGCCTCGCGCGTCGGCCCCCAGGAACAGAGCTTGGCGATCATCGGGTCGTAATACATGCTGATCTCGCCGCCTTCAAAGACGCCGGTATCATTGCGCACGATGCCGCCGCGCGCGGTTTCACCCTCAACCGGCGGACGGTAGCGGGTCAGCCGCCCGATGGAGGGCAGGAAGTTGCGATAGGGATCTTCGGCATAGAGGCGGCTTTCCATCGCCCAGCCGTTGATCTTCAGATCTTCCTGCCTGAACGGCAGCGGCTCGCCATTCGCGACGCGGATCATCTGTTCCACCAGATCGACCCCGGTGATCAGTTCCGTCACCGGATGTTCCACCTGAAGGCGGGTGTTCATCTCGAGGAAATAGAAGTTGCGGTTGCCGTCCACGATGAACTCGACGGTGCCCGCGCTGGTATAGCCCACGGCCTTCGCCAGCGCGACCGCCTGTTCGCCCATGGCCTTGCGGGTGGCCTCATCAAGGAAAGGCGACGGCGCTTCCTCAATCACCTTCTGGTTCCGCCGCTGGATCGAGCATTCGCGTTCGTGCAGGTAGACCGCATTGCCATGCTTGTCGGCCAGCACCTGAATTTCGATGTGGCGCGGCTGGGTCACGAATTTCTCGATGAAGATACGGTCGTCGCCAAAGCTGTTGGCCGCCTCATTCTTCGAGGACTCGAAGCCTTCGCGCGCTTCCTGATCATTCCACGCGATGCGCATGCCCTTGCCACCGCCGCCCGCGCTGGCCTTGATCATCACCGGATAGCCGATCTCGCTGGAAATCTTCACCGCCTCGTCGGGATCGGCGATCAGGCCCATGTACCCCGGAACGGTGTTCACGCCCGCCTCCATGGCGATCTTCTTCGAGGTGATCTTGTCGCCCATCGCCTCGATGGCCGGGCTCGGCGGGCCGACGAAGATCACGCCCTCGGCTTCCAGCGCCGCGGCGAAATCCATGCGTTCGGACAGGAAGCCATAGCCCGGATGCACCGCCTCGGCCCCGGTCTGGCGAATGGCGTCCATGATCTTGTCGATCACGATGTAAGACTGGTTGGCGGGCGGCGGGCCGATATGCACCGCCTCGTCGGCCATCTTGACATGCAGTGCGTTGCGGTCGGCGTCCGAATAGACGGCAACCGTCTTAATACCCATCTTGCGGGCGGTCTTGATCACGCGGCAGGCGATCTCGCCCCGGTTGGCGATCAGGATCTTCTTGAACATTCGGCTTCCTTCCCTCAACGGCACGCGGGCCAGCGTGCGCGGCAGCTCAAAAACGAAGGGCCAGCCGGGGGATACCCCGACTGGCCCTGGTGACAGGTTCAGACGCCGCGAAAGCGGCAGTCAGATCAGTAGCAGGCCGGCAGCCCGGCAACGCCGCAGGATGCGCCACCGGCCAGCGCGCCAAGCGCAGCCCCGGCAACCATGTTTTCATCGGTCGCATCGGCAATGGCGGCACCGACGACTGCGCCTGCGACGGCGCGGCCGCCCTGGGTTTGCAGCGGGTTGGACGGCTGGCCGTAGTAGCCATTCGACGGCTGCGACTGCACGCAGCCGGCGACGACAAGAACCAGCGCGCCGCTGGCGAGAAGGGAAGTGATACGCATTTTGCTCGGCCTCCATGAGCGGTCTCGTTATGGAGTAAGTCTAGCGCAACCGTGAACGGCGACCAGTCGGGAAATGCGCGAACGGCCGCGCCGCAGGCAAAGCCTTGCCGATGTCCTGCGACAAAAAGAGACCGCCCGCCCCACGCGGGAACGGACGGCCGAGATGGGGAAGGGTCACACTCCTGGCGCAAGGCCCGGATGCCGACATGGCCGGGGACAGCCACATCGGCAGGCAGAAGATGCGGCAGCCCATGGCCACAGGCAAAGGCAAAAGCGCCCTCCACCTCCGCTTGCGCGGAGATTTGCCGGAAAACCATGGGGTTGCGCGAAATCATGCTCAATCGTCCTCTTCGTCCCAGTCGTCGAGATCATAGGGCTCAGCCTCGGGGGCAAAGATCTCGGGGAACGAGGCCTGGGCACGCTGCACGTCGATCCGCAGCAAGGCGTCATAGGAGGAGGGATCGAAGGGGTCTTCGGCAGGAACCACCTCGCGCCCGAACAGCCAGCTCAGGCGGCCGGCGTCCAGATTGCCACGTTCAAAGGGTTCTTCGCCGAAATAGGCCCAGAGGGCCGCCATGAAGGCGCTGTCCGCCGCCCGGTCAAGGTTCTTCCGGTCCTTGAACCGCTCGCGCCGGATGATTTTGGTCGCGCCTTCCTTCATGTTGGCGCGGCGGATGGTGAACTGGAAGTCCGTCCCGGTCATACGACCGGGGAAACCACGATGTTTCAGCATGTTGCGCCTCCCAGACCGGAGGCGCCGAAGGGGGCGGACCGCAGCCCGCCCCGCGCCGGGGTCTTACTTGTACTTGCCGGTGTAGACCGGCTCGGTGGTGAGCTGAGGCTCAGCCGAATAGACGACTTCTTCTTGCTTGCCAGCGCAGGCCGCGACGAAGGCGACAGTGCAAAGCGCGAAGGCGATACGGGCAGTGCTCGACATTCTCTTCTCCATTCTTGCGGGACGACCGCGACAGAGAAATCCGCAGCGGCCCCCCGATACAGGGTTGGAAACGCTGATGCGCGTTTCCCCGCAATCATAACCCTTTCCCGCAAGACAGGACATCCGCGCCCGGCGAAAGCGGGCTGCTGTGTCCGGGCTACATCATTCCGGGCAGTGGATGAAGAACATACCGCAAGATGTTGTGGATACATCAGAACATCTCCCATATGCAGGCCCCGTCGCGAATGGCGAAGGCTTCGAAGAATTGCGTGGCTTCCGGCGCACTTTCCCCGAAAGGCACCGCCGTATCCGACAGCGAGATGATGACCTGTTGCGGCACAGGCCCAAAATCGCTGATCCGCGGCAGGGCAAAACTTTCGCACAGCGCGTGGATATCAGCGGTCGCCGTGTCGACATCGACACTGCCACCCAGGCGCGCGATCTGCGGCGCCAGAAAGCGGAACCGCAGGGTCAGGCCGTCGGGCCCGGTCTCGTTCCAGATCACGTCCAGCAGCGTGACCGGCTGGCCGGAAGGCACGGCAACGGGGTTGGCATCCCCGACCAGCACCACCTCGCCCGGTTCCTGCATGGGGTCGGGGGTCTGGTCAGGCAGCGTCATGCCCCACCCCCTTGCGCATCATCACCCGCAGGTACTTCGGCTGCTCCGACAGCACCTCGACCGCGCCGCGCGACCGAAGCTTTGCAAGCTGCGTCTCGGCGCGACCGGCGCGCAGGTCGAACAGCGCCGCACCATCCGGGGCAAGCGCCTTGTCCAGGAAGGGCAGATAGGGGTCCAGCGGATAATGGAAGCCACAGGACAGGAAGGAGGCCGCACAATCGACCGGCCCCGCCTCTTCCGGCGCGCGGTCGCGCGGGTTCAGCAGCTCGATCCGCCCTGCCGCGATACCGTTTGCAAGCAGCATCGCCCGTGCGGTCGCAAGACTGGAATAGGCGGCCCCGTCCTTTGCAAAGCCGAAGTGCCGCCGCTCGTTGCTTTCCAGGTCGATCAGCAGCAGGTCACAGCCGGTCTCGCGCGCCAGAAACAGATCGAACAGCGCATAGCCGCAACCGATATCGGCGAAGCGCTTCGGCGCCAGCTTTTGCAAAACCGGCGCAAGCAAAGTGTACTCTGCAAATATGACGCCCGCCGCCCGATAGGCGATCTCGATGCCCAGCTTCTCTACCGCCTCGGCAATGGGCGCCTCGTCCCCGGCGTTCCATGCCTTGATCACCTGGCCGGGCTGAGGCCAGTCAAACAGCACCTCAGACCGTTGCAGGATCAGGTTGAGCAGATCCTGCGGTCCGAATGCCGTCAGGTCCAGCGACCGGATTTCCGGTCGCTGAGCCTCGGCCCCTATGTCGATATCAAGCTGCATGGCACCCCCTGCTTGCGATTACAGGGGGATATTATCGTGCTTCTTCCACGGGTTTGCCAGCTTCTTGCCCCGCAGCGAGGCGAAGGCGCGGGCCACGCGGCGACGGGTCGAATGCGGCATGATCACCTCGTCGATGAAACCACGCTCGGCCGCGACGAAGGGATTGGCGAAACGGTCCTCGTAATCCCTGGTCCGCGCCGCGATCTTCTCCTTGTCGCCCAGCTCGCTGCGATAGAGGATCTCGGTCGCGCCCTTGGCGCCCATCACCGCGATTTCCGCCGTGGGCCAGGCATAGTTGAAATCGCCGCGCAGGTGTTTCGAGGCCATCACGTCATACGCGCCGCCATAGGCCTTGCGGGTGATCACCGTGACCTTTGGCACCGTCGCCTCGCCATAGGCGAACAGCAGTTTCGCACCATGCTTGATGACGCCACCATATTCCTGGCCCGTTCCCGGCAGGAAGCCCGGCACGTCGACCAGGGTCAGGATCGGAATTTCAAAGGCGTCACAGAAGCGCACGAAACGCGCGGCCTTGCGACTGGAATCGATATCCAGACAGCCTGCCAGCACCATGGGCTGATTGGCGACCACACCCACGGTCTGCCCTTCGATCCGCACGAAACCGGTGATGATATTCGCCGCATAATCCTTCTGGATCTCGTAAAAATCGCCCTCGTCCGCGATTTTCTGGATCAGCTCTTTCATATCATAAGGCTGGTTCGGATTGTCAGGGATCAGCGTATCAAGGCTGTTTTCCACCCGCGACGGATCATCGAAGAACGGGCGCACCGGCGCCTTTTCCCGGTTGTTGAGCGGCAGGAAATCGACCAGACGCCGCACCTCGGCCAGCGCCTCGACATCATTTTCGAACGCGCCATCAACCACGCCCGATTTCCGGGCATGGGTCGAGGCTCCGCCCAGTTCCTCGGCTGTCACCACCTCGTTGGTGACCGTTTTCACCACATCGGGGCCAGTCACGAACATGTAGGACGTGTCCTTCACCATGAAGATGAAGTCGGTCATCGCAGGGCTGTAGACCGCGCCACCGGCGCAGGGGCCCATGATGACGCTGATCTGCGGCACCACACCCGAGGCCATGATATTGCGCTGGAACACCTCGGCATAACCCGCCAGCGAGGCCACGCCCTCCTGGATGCGCGCACCGCCGGAATCGTTCAGACCAATGACAGGGGCGCCGTTCTGCACCGCCATATCCATGATCTTGCAGATCTTCTGCGCATGGGTTTCCGAAAGCGATCCGCCGAAAACCGTGAAATCCTGGCTGAAGACATAGACCTGACGGCCATTGACCGTACCCCAGCCCGTCACCACGCCATCGCCCGCCGGACGGTCGGCCTCCATGCCGAAATCGGTGCAGCGGTGGCGGACGAACATGTCGAATTCCTCGAACGAGCCTTCGTCCAGCAGCAGTTCAATCCGTTCGCGCGCAGTCAGCTTGCCCTTGGCATGCTGCGCCTCGACCCGGCGCACCCCACCCCCGGCACGCGCAGCGTCACGGCGGGTTTCAAGCTCTTGCAGGATGTCTTTCATGGCGGTCCTCTCCCCGGGAATCGGCTGCAACATAATCTTGCGTGACAGCCGCGTGAAACGAAATTGCGAAAATTTGCAAATTATTGGCAAGGCCATTTGTGCAAATTGCAAATTCCGTTCAGATCCCGCACACCCCCTTCGCAGCAAGTTGAGAACTCAGGCCGGCGTTAGCGATACCAACTCTGGCCCGGCCGCATTAGGATCGCGCGCAGATCAACCCGTCCGGAGCCATCATGCCCGCCCTGCCCGTTCCGCTTGTTACCATCGGATTGCTTGTCGCCTCCAATGTTTTCATGACCTTCGCCTGGTATGGCCACCTGAAATTCAAAGAGGCGGCGATCCCCATGGTGATCCTCACCTCCTGGGGAATCGCCCTGTTCGAATACATGCTGATGGTGCCAGCGAACCGCATCGGCTACGGCTATTTCTCCGCAGCCGAGCTGAAGACGATCCAGGAGGTCATTACCCTTGTGATCTTCGGCATCTTTTCGACGCTGTTCCTGAAAGAGCCACTGAGCTGGAACCACTTTGTCGGCTTTTCGCTGATTGCGGGCGGCGCCTTCTTCATCTTCCACCGCTGGTAACCGGCCTGCCGCACAGCGGCCTGTGCATTCTTGCGATGGACAGAGCCGCCGCGCGCGCGTAGCCCTTGCATATGCAACTACCGCCCTCACGCTTTCTCGATCCGACGACCCCGCCGAAGATCGTCACGCTGACCCTGCTGGCCGGGGTCTCTGCGCTGACCATGAACATCTTCCTGCCCTCGCTTCCGGGCATGGCAGAGTGGTTTGGCACGTCTTACGGGTTGATGCAGCTTTCCGTCGCGCTGTATCTGGCGCTTTCTGCCGTGCTGCAAATCGCCATCGGCCCGATTTCAGACCGTTATGGCCGCCGCCGCGTCGTGCTGGGGGCGCTTCTGCTGTTCCTTCTGGCCACGGTCGGCACCTTGCTTGCCCCTAATGCGACGGCCTTCCTGATCTTCCGCATGGCGCAGGCGGTTGTCGCCGCCGGCATGGTGCTGTCGCGGGCCATCGTGCGCGACATGGTCAGCGATGCCGAGGCAGCCTCGATGATCGGCTATGTGACGATGGGGATGAGCCTCGTGCCGATGATCGGCCCGGTGATTGGCGGTGTGCTGGATGAATATTTCGGCTGGCACGCCAATTTCGGCCTGCTGCTGGCGGCAGGCATCGCGGTTACCGTGCTGTGCTGGCGCGATCTGGGCGAAACCTCCACCCCTTCAGGGATGAGCTTTACCGAGCAGGCCCGGCAATATCCGCTCCTTCTGCGGTCGCAGAGGTTCTGGGGTTACTGCCTGTCCGCGGCTTTCGCCTCAGGCTGTTTCTTCGCCTATCTCGGCGGCGCCCCCTTCGTCGGCACCGAGGTTTTCGGCCTCTCCGCCTCGCGCGTGGGCATGTTGTTCGCCCTCACCGCGCTGGGATATGCGGGGGGCAACTTCTTTGCGGGCCGGTATTCGGTGCGCATCGGGATGAACCGCATGGTTCTGCTGGGAACGGTGGTAACCACGCTGTCCTCCGCCGTGCTGGCGCTCCTGTCGCTGCTGGATCTGACCACTGCCTTCCTTTTCTTCGGGCTGACCCTGTTCATGGGGCTTGGGAACGGCATCTGCCTGCCGAATGCCAATGCCGGCATCCTTTCAGTGCGCCCCGAGCTGGCAGGCACCGCGTCGGGGCTGGGCGGGGCCTTCATCATCGGCGGGGGCGCGGGGCTCGCGGCACTGGCCGGTATCCTGCTGCAACCCGGCTCCAGTGAACTGCCCCTGGTACTGCTGATCCTTGCCTCCTCCGTTGCATCGGTGCTGTCGATTCTCTGGGTCATGCAACGTGCCCGCGCCCTTGGTCTTTCGGGCTGACCGCTTGACGACAGGCTTTGCAAAGGCGAGTGTTTGCAATTAGCAGACCCGCCGCAACGGAGGCCTGATGTCGACCCAGAAGCTTTATGCCGGGGTAAAGCTGCGCGAACTGCGCGGCAGGCTCGGTGTCACCCAAAAGGTCTTTGCAGACAAACTGGGCGTATCCCTGCCCTATCTGAACCAGATGGAAAACAACCACCGGCCGGTTTCAGCTGCGGTCGTCTTGTCGCTGGTGCAGGAATTCGGCTTCGACGTCACCGAACTGACCACAGGTGATGCAGAGCGGATCGTGTCGGACATGCGCGAGGCACTGGCCGACCCGGTTTTCCAGAGCGGCGCGCCGCCGCTGGCCGATCTGCGGCTGGCCGCGTCCAACGCCCCGGCGCTGGCGCGGGCCTTTCTGGACCTGCATCGCGCCTATCGTCAGACCCACGAACGCCTCGCCTCGCTGGACGAGGCTCTGGGTCGTGAGGATGCGGCACTGCGCCCGTCACCATGGGAGGAAGTCCGTGATTTCTTTCACTATTGCGACAACTACCTCGATGCCATCGACCGCGCGGCAGAACATTACGCCATGCCTTCGGGGAGCCGGAAAGACCCGCTTTTCATCGCAACCGACACGCTGACCAAAGCGGGGGTGGAGCTGCATTTTTCCGACAGCACGGCGCTTCGGGTTTACGATCCGAACGGGCGGCGGCTGGAGATTTCGGGCCGTGCCTCCGGGCCGACCCAGCGGTTTCAGCTGCTTTACCAGGTGGCGCTGACCACCCAGAACGATCTGCTGGAAGCAACGCTGGATCTGGCCCGCTTTGCCACGCCGGAGGCGCGGGATATCGCCAAGATCGGTCTTGCCAACTACTTTGCCGGGGCCGCGCTGCTGCCCTACCGTGCCTTCCAGGCGGCCGCCATGGAAACCCGCCATGATCTTGAGCGCCTGTCAGACCTGTTCGGCGCCTCCATCGAACAGGTGGCGCATCGCCTGTCCACCCTGCAAAGGCCGGGTGCGAAAGGCATACCTTTCTTCTTTGTCCGGGTCGATCAGGCGGGCACGATCACCAAACGCCATTCGGCCACACGTCTGCAATTCGCCCGTTTCGGCGGGGCCTGCCCGCTGTGGAACGTGCATCGCGCCTTTGAAACACCCGGTCGGTTTCTGCGTCAGCTGGCGGAAACACCGGATGGCGTGCGCTATTTCTGCCTCTCGCGCGATGTCAGCAAGGCGGGGGGCAGTTTTCAGGCGCCGGTGCGCCGCTACGCGATTGGCCTTGGATGCGAGGTGCAACACGCTGATGCTCTGGTCTATGCCGACGGGCTGGACCTCCGGGGCCGGTTCGAGCCGATCGGCATTTCCTGCCGGATCTGCGAGCGGCGCGATTGTCACCAGCGCTCCGTCCCGCCGCTGGAACGCCGGTTGAAGGTCGACCCCGACAAACGCGGAATCCTGCCCTACCAGATTGCTGAGTGATTATTGCAAAGCAAAGGCCCGGAATTTGCATATTCCGGGCCTTTTTTCCGGTCGTTACGCCGCGAGGCGCTGCCAGATCTGGTCTTTCAGCGCGGCACGCTTGCGGCGCAACTCGGCCTCATGTTCTTCCGACAGCGCCTCGACGCGGGTTTCCGCACGATGCACGGCGCGGTTGACCTCGTGATATTCGTCCACCAGCCGGGCGAAATGCGCATCGGTCTCCTTCAGAGCCGAAATCTTGCCCGCTTCAGCCGGAAACTCTTCGGCCAGTTCGTGGGGGGTGTTCGACATGCGTCTGTCTCTCCTTCAACGTTACACCCACATCCTAGCCGCCGCTGAGGGGCACCACCTTGACCCGGATCAAATCGCGCAACTGGCAGGCATCTTTTCAGCGCTGCACCTGCTGCCAGTCCGGGTTGATCCAGGGCGCAAGGTTCGACGGCGGCAACATTGCGCGGCCCAGAATATGATCCGCCGCCTTCTCGCCCGTCATGATCGACGGGCCGTTGAGATTGCCGTTGGTCACCCGCGGGAAGATCGAACTGTCGGCAACGCGCAGGCCGTCCACCCCGATCACCCGGCATTCCGGGTCCACCACGGCGCCGGGATCGCTGGCGGCCCCCATCCGCGCAGTCCCACAGGGATGATACGCACTTTCAACATGTTCGCGGATGAAAGCGTTCAGTTCATCGTCCGATTGCACGCCCGCACCAGGCTGGATTTCCGATTTCAGATAGGGGGCGAAGGCCTGCTGACCGATGATCTCGCGCGTGAGCCGGATGCAGCGGCGGAAATCATCCCAATCCGACTCCTGGCTCATGTAGTTGAAACGGATGCGCGGCGCGACACGCGGATCGGAGGACCGCAGCGTGACATCCCCGCGCGAGGCAGAACGCATCGGGCCGACGTGGGTCTGGAAGCCATGGCCCTCGGCCGCGGCCTTGCCGTCGTAGCGCACCGCGATGGGCAGGAAGTGATACTGGATATCCGGGTAATCGACCCCGGCCTTCGAGCGGATGAAAGCGCAGCTTTCGAACTGGTTCGAGGCACCAAGTCCCCGTCCGGTCAGCAACCATTGCGCCCCGATCAGCGCCTTGCCCCAGAGGTTCCAGTATTTGTACAGGGTCACCGGCTGGCTGGCTGCAAACTGCAAATATAGCTCAAGGTGATCTTGCAAATTCGCGCCGACACCCGGCCGGTCTGCCCAGACATGGATGCCATGCTCGCGCAAATGGGCCGCGGGGCCGACACCGGACAGCAGCAGCAGTTTCGGCGTATTGATCGACGAAGCCGCGAGGATGACCTCACGCGCCGCCGGTATCACCACGATCCCGCCCTTCTGTTCCACCTCGACCCCGGTGGCACGGCCATTTTCGATCACCACGCGGCGGGCGAAGCCCTTTTCGACCCTTACCCGCCCGGTTTTCAGCGCAGGTTTCAGATAGGCGTTGGCGGCCGACCAGCGCCGCCCGCGCCAGATCGTCGCCTCCATGGCGCCGAAACCTTCCTGCTGGCGGCCATTGTAGTCTTCGGTCACCGGATAACCTGCCTGTCGGCCGGCCTCGATGAAGGCGTTGAACAGGGGATTCGCACGCGGGCCTCGGGTGATGTGCAAAGGGCCATCGCTGCCGCGATAATCCGCCTCGCCAGTATCGCCGTGCCAGCTTTCCATGCGTTTGAAATAGGGCAGCACATCGGCATAGGACCAGCCCGCAGCACCCTGCTCCGCCCAGTGATCGAAGTCGCGCGCATGGCCGCGCACATAGACCATGCCGTTGATCGAGGACGAGCCGCCGATCACCTTGCCGCGCGGGGTGGCCAGCACCCGCCCCCCCAAATGCGGTTCGGGTTCGGTCTGGAACCCCCAGTCATAGAGGCCCATGTTCATCGGATAGCTGAGCGCGGCGGGCATCTGGATGAAGGGCCCGGCGTCGGTGCCGCCGAATTCGATCAGGGTGACACTGCGCCCGGCCTCGGCCAGACGATAGGCCATGGCGCAACCGGCGGAGCCCGCACCGACGATGACGTAATCGCTGCTCATCTTCGCCTCAATACGGAGCGTCGACGGGGCCCATGCCCACATAGACGGATTTCACCTGCGTGTAATGCTCGACCGCCGCCCGCGAATTTTCGCGCCCCACACCCGAAGATTTCACCCCACCAAAGGGGCCTTCCACGGGGGTCAGGTTATAGGCATTGATCCAGCAGGTTCCGGCCTGAAGCTGCGCGACCACGCGATGACCGCGCGCCAGATCGGCGGTGAACACCCCGGCGGCGAGGCCAAATTCCGTGTCATTGGCACGGGTTATGACCTCTTCTTCATTATCGAAATCAAGAATGGCCATGACCGGGCCGAACACCTCTTCCCGCGCCAGCGTCATATCGTCGGTCACATCGGCAAAGGCAGTGGGCTGAACGTAGAAGCCGGTATTCAGCGCGGCACGGTCGCCACCGCAGATCAGCCGGGCGCCTTCAGCCTGTGCAATTTGCATATAGCCCAGAACTTTTTGCAACTGCGCCTCCGACACCAGCGGGCCAAGCTGGGTTTCGGGGTCCAGCGGATCACCAAGGCGGATCGCAGCGGTTCGCTCGGCCAGGCGGCTCAGGAAACGCTCCTTGATGCCCTTCTGCACGAAGACGCGGGTGCCGTTGGAACAGATCTGCCCGGTGGAATAGAAGTTCCCCAGCATGGCCGCGCCAATGGCGCTTTCGACATCGGCATCGTCAAAGACGATCAGCGGCGACTTGCCGCCCAGCTCCATCGTCACATGACGGATACCTTCAGCGGCAGCGGCATAAACCTTGCGCCCGGTCGGCACCGACCCCGTGAGCGAAACCTTCGCCACGCGCGGATCGGTGACCAGCGCACCGCCCACGGTTCCCCGCCCCTGCACCACATTGAACAGCCCGGCAGGCAGTCCGGCCTCCACCAGAATTTCGGCCAGTTTCAGCGCACCAAGCGGCGTCACCTCGGACGGTTTGAAGATCATCGCATTGCCAAGGCTCAGCGCGGGGGCGGCCTTCCAGCAGGCGATCTGGCTCGGGTAATTCCAGGCACCGATCCCGACGCAGACGCCCAGCGGCTCGCGGATCGTATAGACGAAATCGCCCCCCAGCGGCATGGTTTCGCCGGTCACCGTCGGCGCCAGCCCCGCAAAATATTCCAGCGCATCGGCGCCCGAAGGCCAGTCGGCCACCTTGGTTTCCTGCACCGGCTTGCCGGTATCCAGCGTCTCCAGCACGGAGAGTTCGTCATTGCGGGCGCGGATCAGATCCACGGCGCGGCGCAAGATGCGGGCGCGTTCCACCGGACGGGTGGCCCCCCAGGCCTTCTGCGCCGCCGCTGCCCCGGCAAGCGTCGCCTCGATCACCGCAGGCGTCGCCTCGTGCAGCACGGCGATCACCTCGCCCGTCGCCGGATAGATCACCTCAATCGCCGCTCCGGCAGTATCCTCGACATAGTCACCATTGACGAAATGGCTGGCCTTCGGCTGTGCCCGCATGGTCATCCCCTTCATTTATTTGCGTTTCCCAAGTTCCGAGGCCATGAATTCCATCACCGTGGCCACGGCCGAGGCCGAATCCGGCGGCCCCTCTTTCAAAGCCTCGCGCAGGTAGACGCCGTCGATCAGCGCCCCCAGCGCATCGGCCGCGCGATCCGCCCGCAGACCGACCAGCGGACGCAGACAACTGAGCAGATTCGACCGCAGCCGCCGCTGATAGACCGACAGCAGCCGCCGCGCCTCGGGCACGGTCTGCGCCAGAACATAGAAGTTCAGCCAGGCCCCCACCGCCTCGCGCCGGAAGTTACCGGGGCTGAAACTCGCACGCAGAATCGCCTGCAACCGCGCCTCCGGCCCGTCCACCGCCGCCAGCGCGCCGCGCACCTCGGCCCCGTAAAGCGACAGGATGTGTCGCATCGCGGCAAGGAAGATATCTTCCTTGGACCCGAAGTAATGATGCGCCAGCGCAGAGGACATGCCTGCCCGCTTGGCGATCTGGCTGACCGTCACATCCAGCGACCCGGCACGGCCCAGTTCCACGATGGTCGCTTTGACCAGCGCGGCCTTTCGGATAGGTTCCATCCCAAGCTTCGGCACGGCATTTCCCCAAAAAAGACTTGCCAAACCGAGCTAGCGTGTTTTTTATTGATCCGTC
Organism: Gemmobacter nanjingensis; assembly: GCF_014652195.1. Classification (NCBI taxonomy): domain Bacteria; kingdom Pseudomonadati; phylum Pseudomonadota; class Alphaproteobacteria; order Rhodobacterales; family Paracoccaceae; genus Gemmobacter; species Gemmobacter nanjingensis. Next base: position 26,444 of record NZ_BMYI01000002.1, on the reverse strand, counting down.
AATCAACAAAAAACACGGCCAACGCCAGACCCAGGGAGTCGACATGACCAAAGTGAAATCCGCCCTTCTGGCCACCACGGTGGCCTTTGCCTTTGCAGGCACCGCCCATGCCGAAGGCTGCGACAAGGTGATCTTCTCGGATGTCGGCTGGACCGACATCACCGCGACCACCGCCGCCACCAGTGTCGTGCTGGAGGCTTTGGGTTATGAAACCGAAACCAAGCTGCTGTCGGTGCCGGTGACCTACACCGGCCTTGCCGGTGGCGATGTGGATGTGTTCCTCGGCAACTGGATGCCGACGATGGAGGCCGACATCGCCCCCTACCGCGAGGCGGGCACCGTGGAGACCGTGCGCACCAACCTTGAGGGCGCCAAATACACGCTGGCCACCAACGAGGCCGGTGCCGCGCTGGGGATCAAGGATTTCGCCGATATCGTCGCGCAGAAAGATGCGCTGGAAGGCAAGATCTACGGGATCGAGCCGGGCAATGACGGCAACCGCCTGATCCTCGACATGATCGAGAAGGATGCCTTCGGCCTGAAGGGCTTCGAAGTCATCGAAAGCTCGGAGCAAGGGATGCTGGCCGAAGTCGCCCGCACCACGGGCGAGCAGAAGCCGATCATCTTCCTCGGCTGGGAACCCCACCCGATGAATGCCAATTTCAAGATGACCTATCTGACCGGCGGCGATGATTTCTTCGGCCCGAATCTTGGCGGCGCCACCGTGGCGACCAACGTCCGCAAGGGCTATGTCGCGGAATGCCCGAATACCGGCAAGCTGCTGCAAAACCTCGTCTTCTCGCTGCCGATGGAGAACGAGATCATGGGTGCGATCCTGGATGATGGTGCCGATCCGAAGACCGCCGCCTCGGCCTGGCTGAAGGCCAATCCCGATACGCTGGGCCCCTGGCTGGACGGCGTGACCACAAAGGACGGCGGCGACGCCATGGCCGCGGTGAAATCGGCGCTGGGTCTTTAAGGCTTCCCTGAACCGCCCTCCCCTGTCCCACCGGCGGGGGAGGGTTTTCGCATGCGCCCCGCAGGAAGGAAACGCGCCGGATGCTCGACTGGCTGACCGACAACAAGCTGCCGCTGGGCAAGCTGTCGAAAATTGCCTTCGAATGGATGAAAGTGAACCTGAAGCCCCTGTTCGACGTGATGGGGACGGTGATGGATCGGCTGATCGACGCGATCCTCTGGGTTCTGCAAAGCCCGCCGCCGCTGGTGGTGATCGCGGCGTTTCTTGCGCTGACATGGTATCTGCAAAGATCGTGGAAGGTGGTGCTGTTCGTGGCGCTGGCTTTCGCCTTCATCCTCAATCAAGGCTACTGGAAACCCACGACCGAAAGCCTGACACTGGTGCTGTCATCCTGTGTGGTCTGCATGGGGCTGGGGGTGCCCATCGGTATCTGGGCCGCGCACAGGCCCAAGGTCTATGCCGCACTGACCCCGGTGCTGGACCTGATGCAGACGCTGCCGACCTTCGTTTACCTGATCCCCGCCATCGTGTTCTTCGGCATCGGCATGGTGCCCGGCCTGATCGCCACGGTGATCTTCGTGCTGCCCGCGCCGATCCGCATGACGCAGCTGGGAATTTCCTCGACCCCCATGCCGCTGCTGGAGGCCGCAACCGCCTTTGGCGCCACCAAACGGCAGGTGCTGTGGAAGGTAGAACTGCCTTATGCCCTGCCGCAGATCATGGTCGGGCTGAACCAGACCATCATGCTGTCGCTGTCGATGGTGGTGATCGCCGCGCTGGTGGGGGCGAACGGGCTGGGCGTGCCGGTGGTGCGGGCGCTGAACTCGGTCAATACCGCGCTCGGGTTTGAAAGCGGCCTCGTCATCGTCGTCGTGGCCATCATGCTGGACCGCATGCTGAGGGTGACGCGCAAATGACCGCAGTTGAATTCGACCGGGTGTCCATCGTCTTCGGCGATGATCCGCAAAGCGCGCTGCCGCTGATGGACCAGGGCAAGAGCCGGGCCGAGGTGCAGCAGGCCACCGGGCAGGTGCTTGGCGTGCATGACTGTTCGCTGAGCGTGGCCGAAGGCGAGATCCTCGTGCTGATGGGCCTGTCCGGCTCGGGCAAATCCACGCTGCTGCGCGGGGTGAATGCCCTGAACCCGGTGGTGCGTGGCGAGGTGCGGGTCTCGGATGGCGACCGCATGGTCAGTGTCACCAGGGCCGATGCCGATACGCTGCGCCGCCTGCGCCTGTCGCGCATCGCCATGGTGTTCCAGCAGTTCGGCCTCTTGCCATGGCGGTCGGTGCGGGAAAACGTGGGGCTGGGGCTGGAGCTTGCGGGCATCCCGGTCGAGGCCCGCCGTCAGCCGGTGGACGAACAGCTTGAACTGGTGAACCTGACGCAATGGGCCGACCGCAAGGTGGGCGAGTTGTCAGGCGGGATGCAGCAGCGCGTTGGTCTGGCCCGCGCCTTTGTCACCCGTGCGCCGATCCTGTTGATGGACGAGCCCTTCTCGGCGCTGGACCCGCTGATCCGCACCAAGTTGCAGGACGAATTGCTGGATCTGCAACAGCGGCTGAAGCGCACCATCGTCTTTGTCAGTCACGATCTGGATGAGGCGTTCAAGATCGGCAACCGCATCGCCCTGATGGAGGGCGGCCGCATCGTGCAATGCGGCACCGCGCGCGAGATCATCGCCAATCCGGTCAGCGAATATGTCGCTGATTTCGTGGCGCATATGAACCCTCTGAGCGTGCTGACCGCGCGCGATGTGATGCGGGCGGGGCCTGCCTCTGCCAGTCATGCGGTGGAGGCGGAGACCCCGGTGAAAGCGGTGATGGAGATGATCCGTGACGGCGCCACCGCGATTGCTGTGACCGAGGGAGGGAGCACCATCGGCAGCATCGCCGCCGCCGATGTGATGGCGCGGCTGGTCAATCCGCGCGGCGCCTGAGCCGGAGCGTGAGGCAAAAGGGGGGCGTTCAGCCCCCCCTTTTTCTGTTTCAGCTTTCTGCGTCGGCAGCCTTCTTGCCTGCGGCCTTCTTCGGCCTGGCTTCGGCTTTGGCCTTCGTTGCCTTGGGTTTTGCCTCTGCCTTCGGCTTTGCCGCCGCTTTGGGCTTGGCCGCCTTCTTGGCCCCGCCCTTCTTGCCCGCCTTTTCCGCGATCAGCGCCAGCGCCTCGTCAAAAGTAATGGCCTCCGGCTCCATGCCCTTGGGCAGGGTCGCATTGACCTTCTCCCATTTCACATAAGGACCGTAGCGCCCCGGCATCACAGCGATGACGCCGCCGTCCGGGTGCTCGCCCAACTCCTTCAGCGGCTGGGCCGGCGCGCTCGCCCCCCGCCCGCGGGAGGCTTTGAGCGCCAGCACTTCGACCGCACGGTTCATGCCGATGGTAAAGACCTCGTCCACCTCGGGCAGGTTGGCATAGGTGCTGTTATGCTTCACATAGGGGCCGAAGCGGCCGATCCCGGCCTCGACCAGCGCGCCATCCTCGGGGTGCGGGCCGATGGGACGCGGCAGGTTCAGAAGCATCAGTGCGCGTTCCAGATCAATGCTTTCCGGCGACCAGCCCTTGGGCAGGCTGGCGCGCGGCGGCTTGGGATTGGCCTCGTCCGCATCGCCCTTCTGCACATAGGGGCCAAAGCGCCCGGCGCGCAGGGTGATCGGCTGGCCGTCCTCGTCCTGCCCCAGCACCTTGCCGTCCGGGGTGATCGCACCCGAATCGTCGCCCACCGAAATCGGCCGCGTATAGCGGCATTCCGGGTAATTGCCGCAGCCGATGAAGGCCCCGCCAGACCGCGCCGTCTTCAGATGCAGCCGTCCCGAACCGCAGACCGGGCAGGATCGCGGATCGCCGCCATCGGCCCGCGCCGGGTAAAGATGCGGCGCGAGGAAATCATCGAGCCGCTCCAGCACCTCGCCGATGCGCAGATCAGCGGTTTCCGCCACGGCGGCCGAGAAATCGCGCCAGAACCGCGCCAGCACTTCCTTGTAGTCGCGCTCGCCCGCCGACACATCGTCCAGCTCGCCCTCAAGCTCGGCGGTGAAATCATACTCAACATAGCGGCGGAAGAAGTTGGTCAGGAAGGCCGTAACCAGCCGCCCCTTGTCTTCGGGGATCAGGCGGTTCTTGTCCTTCCGCACATATTCGCGGTCCTGGATGGTCGAGATGATCGAAGCATAGGTCGAGGGCCGGCCGATGCCGAGTTCCTCCATCCGCTTGACCAGTGTCGCCTCGGTGTAGCGCGCCGGCGGCTGGGTGAAGTGCTGCATGCCCTTCACCGCCTCTGTCTTGCCCAGCATCATGTTTTGCGCCCGACGGATGTCGCCGCCGACCGGCGCCGGTTCGCCTTCGGCAAAAACCGCCTTGGCGAAATCGGCGCGATAGGCACCGGCAGCGGGTTTCACCGTCTCGCCCTGCATGATCTGCGGCAGGCGGCCCTCGTCATCGCCATCCTCGTCACGGCCTTCGTCATAGACCTTGAGGAAACCGTCGAACATCACCACCTGCCCGTTGGCGCGCAGCGTGACCTGGCCGTCGGGGCTGGTCACATCCACCGCTGTCCGCTCCAGCCGTGCTGCCGCCATCTGGCTGGCGATCGTACGCTTCCAGATCAGGTCATAAAGTTTGCGCTGGTCCGCCTCGGTCAAACGCAGCTTTTCGGGCGCCGCCGACATATCGGTCGGGCGGATACATTCGTGGGCTTCCTGCGCGTTCTTGGCCTTGTTTTTATACATGCGCGGGCTGTCCGGCACATATTCGGCGCCGAAGCGATCCTTGATCTCGGCCCGCGCCGCCATCACCGCCTCGGGTGCCATGTCGATGCCGTCCGTCCGCATATAGGTGATATGCCCGGCTTCATAGAGCCGCTGCGCCGCTGACATCGTGGCCTTGGCGCCCATGCCGAACTTGCGGCTGGCCTCCTGTTGCAGGGTCGAGGTCATGAAGGGCGGAAAGGGGTTGCGGCTGGCGGGTTTCGATTCCACCGCCGCCACGCGCAACTCGCGCGATTGCACCGCCTGCACCGCCAGTTCGGCCGCTTCGGCGGTCGGGATGTCGAACTTGTCGAGCTTCCTGCCGCCCAGCACGGTCAGCTTCGCCTCGAAGCTCTGGCCGCGCGGCGTGTCGAGCATGGCAACCACGCTCCAGTATTCGCGGGCGCGGAAGGCCTCGATCTCCATTTCCCGTTCGACAATCAGCCGCAGACAGACCGACTGCACCCGCCCCGCCGATTTCGCACCCGGCAGCTTGCGCCACAACACCGGCGAGAGCGTGAAGCCCACCAGATAATCAAGCGCGCGTCGGGCCAGATAGGCATCGACCAGCGCGGCATCCACCTCGCGCGGGTTCTTCATCGCTTCGGTCACGGCGGCCTTGGTGATGGCGTTGAAGGTGACGCGGCTGACCTTCTTGCCCTTCTTCAGGCTGGAGGCCAGCGCCTCTTTCAGGTGCCACGAAATCGCCTCGCCCTCGCGGTCAGGGTCGGTGGCGAGGATCAGTTCGTCATCGGTTTTCAGCGCCTCGGCGATGGCCCGGACATGCTTCTTGCTGTCCGAGGCGACCTCCCATTTCATGTCGAAATCATGCTCGGGATCGACCGAACCATCCTTCGGCGGCAGGTCACGGACATGGCCATAGGAGGCCAGCACCGTATAGTCGGAGCCAAGATATTTGTTGATTGTCTTGGCCTTGGCCGGTGACTCGACGACGACGACTGCCATGAAAACCTCTTGCGCCCTGCCCATCGGGGGCGCCGAAACATGTGTATGACCGGGCACCCATGTCAAGGCAGGGCCGTGTCGTCAAGCCCGCAATCGGGTTTGACGGAAGCGTGAAGACCGCGCAATCTGCGCCGGATTTCCCTTTGATCCGGTTGATTTCGATGCGCCTTGCCCTGGTTCTGAGCCTCTGCCTCGCCCTGCCCCATCCCGCCGCCGCCTGGACCGAACCCGCCCGCGGCACCGCCAACCGACGCGCCATGATGGATGCGATGCGCCCCCTGGCCGAGATGAACCTCGGTGCGCCGGTGGAGTTCGTTGTCCACACGCTGCGCGTCGACGGCCGCGCGGGATTCGCCATGGTCAGTGCCCAGCGGCCGGGCGGCGGCGAGATCGACATGGCACAGACCCCGATGATACGGCAGCAGGGGCTGGACCCGGAATTCATGGATGGTGCCAACATGCAGGCGCTTCTGTGGAAATCCGGCCAAAGCTGGACCGTGGCCCATTGGGCCATCGGGGCCACAGATGCCTGGTGGGCCGATCCGGCGCTGTGCCCGCAATGGGCCGCGGTCACGCCCGAGGTCTGCTGATCCCGCCTCACGCCCGGCAGATCAGACCGCCGGGCTGGCGCAGTACCCGCCCCTCCAGTTCCAGCGTCAGAAGCTGCGGTGCGACCTCATGCGCGGGCACCGCCAGATCGCGGATCAGCTGATCCTCGGCCACCGGGCTGGGCGACAGCCGGTCAAGGATCTTGCGATGCAGCGCCGCAATCTCGGCCAGCGGTCGGCGGGCGGGCACCGGGCCGGGAAGCACCCCGTCAGGCAATGCGGCATGGGCGCGCGCGGCGGGCGCGGGCACCTGGCCAAGTGCTTCGATCACATCCTCAGCCGAGCGCACCAAGGTTGCCCCTTCCCGGATCAGCTGGTTGCAACCCGCCGCGCGGGCGTCGAAGGGATGGCCCGGCACCGCCAGCACCTCGCGCCCCTGATCCGCCGCCTCTTTCGCAGTGATCAGTGAGCCGGAGCGCGCCGCCGCCTCCACCACCACCACCGCGCGGGCAAGGCCCGAGACGATGCGGTTGCGCAGCGGGAAATGCCGTGCCTGCGGTTCCGTGCCCATGGGCTGTTCCGACAGCAGAGCCCCTTCTGCCGCGATCCGGGCCGCAAGACCGCCGTTTTCCACCGGATAGATCACGTCAACCCCACCCGCCATCACCGCCACGGTGCCAGTGCCCAGCGCAGCGGAATGCGCCTCGCCATCAATGCCGCGCGCAAGGCCCGATACGACGACAAACCCCGCCTCGCCCAGTGCCCCGGCCAGCCGCCGCGCCATGCGGATACCCAGGCTGGAGGCATTGCGGGCCCCCACCAGCGCCACCATGGGCCGGGCCAGCAGCGCCGCATCGCCGCGCAGCCACAGAACCGGCGGCGCATCCGGCAGGCCCGCCAGATGTTCGGGGTATGCCGCCTCGCCCCGACAAACCATACGCGCCCCGGCAGCCCGTGCCGCACGCATCTCATGCAAAGCCACCTCCACCGGGCAGGCCGCGTAATCATTCACCCCCGCCGCGCGCGCCACATCGGGCAGCGCCGCAAGCGCCGCCTGCGCGGTACCGTGTTCCGCCAGCAGCCGGTGAAACGTCACCGGCCCGACCCTGCGGGAGCGAATGAGGCGCAGCCAGGACAGCCGTTCCTGTTCCGTGAAGGGGTGGGTGGGGTGTGGGGTGTCACAGTCCGGTCCGGGCGCCATGATTCCGCTCCTCATTCGCAGGGCCAGACTGGCCCGGAAAGGGTTAACCAGCGGTAAACACCAACTGCCGCTTGCGACAATTCACAGGCCGCGCTACGGCAATCGGATGAGCACCGATCTGACCGAGGATTCGCAGCGATACGTGGCGCGCGGCGTGGCACATGTCACGCTGCCGAAAGTCATCGAGCCGGTGCATGTCACCTTCGTTCTGGCCCCGCGCTTCACCATGCTGGCCTTCACCTCGGCCATCGAGCCATTGCGGGTGGCGAATCAGCTCACCGGGCAGATCCTGTTCCGCTGGCAGACCTTCTCGGAAGACGGTCAGCCGGTGCGCTGCTCCAACGGCGTGCCGGTGATGCCCGACGGGCCGCTGAGCGCCGCGCAGCCGCAGGGCCATGTGCTGATCTGCGGTGGCGTGCAGCCCGAGGTCACGATGGGCGCGACGCTGGGTGACTGGGTGCGCAACCAGTGGCGGCGTGGCCGCACGGTGGGCGGGCTGTGCACCGGCGCCTATGCTCTGGCGCGGGCGGGTATCCTGAAGGGGCGACGTTTCACTCTGCATTGGGAAAACCTGAGCGGCTTTTCCGAAACCTTCCCCGATCTGACCCCGGCGCGGCAGGTGTTCTGTCTTGACGACCGGATCGTGACCTGCGCGGGCGGCGTTGCTGCCGCCGACCTGATGCTGAAACTGATCCATGACCATTACGGTGCCGAACTGAGCCAGGAGGTCATGAACATGTGCCTGCTGACCCAGCGGCGCGACGAGGCGGACGAGCAGGTCACCTCGCTGGCGGCGCGGCTGGGCACGCGGAACGAAAAGCTCATCAAGGCCGTGGCCTTCCTTGAGGCGCGGATCGAGGAGGAATTTGATCTGGACGCCTGTGCCGATCACCTTGGCGTATCGCGGCGCCAGATCGAACGTCTGTTCAATCGTTATCTCGGCGTCACCCCGGTGCGCTACATGAATGACCTGCGGCTGCAACACGGCCGCGCCCTTCTGGCCGAAACCGACCTTAGCGTAACCGAAGTGGCCGTCGCCTGCGGCTACGCCTCCAGCAGCCATTTCTCGAAAAGTTTCCGCAAGAAATACGGCGTCTCGCCCTATCGCTTCTCACATTTCCGGGCCTGACGCCGGTCAGAACTGCCGGATGAGGCGGAAGCCGGCCATATACCTGCGATATGATTCGATGGCACCGCCACGCGCCGCAGGACGGGCGTAATCCATGCCATCCGTGAAGGCGCCGCCGCGTTCGACCCGATTGCATTCTTGCTGTGACAGCGCATTTGCCAAATAGGCACTGTCTCTGGCAAGGCCGAGGTGCCCGCCCTCAGTCCAGCAGGAGAGTGTCCTTTCACTGACATTGCCTGACATGTGGCGCAGGCCCCAGCCGTTTGCAGCATCCAGTGCATCCACTTCGACCGGCGTGTCCCGCCAGGCGAACATCGGAACAGCATTGCCGCGCATCCTGTCCTCGCCCTCGCCATTGAAATTCGCCTGATCCGAGGTCAGCTCGTCCCCCTGGGCAAAGCGGGTTTCGGTGCCCGCACGGGCGGCATATTCCCATTCCGCTTCAGTCGGCAGACGATAAACCTTCGCCCCGACCAGCGTATTCAGCCACCGCACATACTCCTGCATGTCGAGGTAAGAGATATTGATGACCGGATGCTTCGGGCCAAGCGGGATGTCGCGGCTGAGTGTCGGAGTCACATGTTTCGGCACGCGGGTGCAGGCACCGGCGTCCACGCATGCCATCCATTCGGCATGGGTGACCTCGTTACGGCCCATGGCGAAGGGAATGTCCATCTCGACCCGATGGCGCGGATGTTCGCCGGGGATGAAGGGTTCCTTGCCGGGGGGAAGCAGGCGGAAGGTCGCATTCGGGCGGAACATGTCAATCGGGTTACGAGAATCGCCGGGCTTTGCCCCCATCATAAAACTGCCGGACGGCATGACGATCATTTCGGGACAGGCATCACATTCGCGGAACATGTCCAGCGGCGCGAGGCTTCGACCATCGGTCAGAAGATAGCTTTGCTGCCCCTGCCCCGCAGCCGGCAGGCAAGACACCCAGAGACCCAGCGTGATGCACCACAATCCAGACCTGAAACCCATCGCCCCAACCCGTCATTCCGAAATCCGTTCGGGGCAGTATCCTTGTGCCTCCCCGGATCACAAGACCTGCCGAATCCCATTGCCTGCGGCTGGGATATTTGATCAAATGCGGCGCAACTCCCCTTAGGGCAGATGAGGACCAGAAAGATGAAGAATACCGAAGTGGCCAGCCGCCGGGACGAGGCGATTTCGCGCGGTGTGGGGATGCAGACGCAGATCTATGCTGACCGGGCGCTGAACGCCGAGGTCTGGGATGTTGAGGGCAATCGCTATATCGACTTCGCTGCGGGCATCGCGGTGGTGAATACCGGCCATTGCCACCCGAAGGTCATGGCGGCAGTGGCCGAACAGATGGGCCGCTTCACCCATACCTGCCATCAGGTCATGCCCTACGAGAACTACATCCGCCTCGCCGAGCGCCTGAATGAAAAGGTGCCGGGCGATTTCCGCAAGAAGACGATCTTCGTCACCACCGGCGCCGAAGCCTGCGAGAATGCGGTGAAGATCGCCCGCATCGCCACCGGCCGCGATGCGGTCATCGCCTTCGGCGGCGGCTTCCACGGCCGCACCTTCATGGGCATGGCGCTGACCGGCAAGGTGGAACCCTACAAGAAGGGCTTCGGCTCGATGATGCCGGGCGTATTCCATGTGCCCTTCCCGATGGATGTGCACGGGATTTCGGCCAGGGATGCGATGGCGGGGATCGAGAAGCTGTTCAAGGCCGATCTGGACCCGGCGCGCGTCGCCGCGATCATCTTTGAACCCGTGCAGGGCGAAGGCGGCTTCTACCCGGCGCCGACCGAGCTGGTGAAGGCGATCCGCGCGCTGTGCGACAAGCATGGCATCGTGATGATTGCCGACGAGGTGCAGACCGGCTTTGCCCGCACCGGCCACCTGTTCGCCATGGAGGCGCATGGCGTCGCGGCCGATCTGACCACCATGGCCAAGGGTCTGGCGGGTGGCCTGCCGCTGGCGGCAGTGACCGGCAAGGCAGAGCTGATGGATGCGGCCAATCCCGGCGGTCTGGGCGGCACCTATGCGGGCAACCCGCTGGGCATCGCCGCCTCGCATGCCGTGCTGGATGTGATCGAGGAGGAAGACCTTTGCGCCCGCGCCAACGAGCTGGGCTCGCGGCTGAAACAGAAGCTCGAATCGCTGCGCGCGACCACACCCGAGATCGTCGACATCCGCGGCCCCGGCTTCATGGTGGCGGTGGAGTTTGCCAATCCCTCGACCAAGGAACCCGATGCGGGCTTCACCGGCCGGGTGCGGGCCGAGGCGCAAAAGCGCGGGCTGATCCTGCTGACCTGCGGTGTTTACGGCAACGTCGTGCGGTTCCTTGCCCCGATCACCATTCCCGACGCGCATTTCGCCGAGGCGATGGAGATTCTGGAAGCCTCGGTCGCGGCGGCGCAACAGGGCTGAGCGGGGCTGGGGGCTCTGCCCCCGCGCCTTCGGCGCTCCCCCGGGATATTTATGGACAGAAAATGAAGGGGGGCCTCATGCCCTCCTTTTGCTCTGCCCTCCTTTTTCGTTGTGCGCGGCCGGGGTGACCGCTATGCGGGCGGCATGGACGGGATAGAGTTTTCCGGGGTGCAATATGCGGTGCAGGGCAAGCCGGTCCTGCACGGCATCACGCTTTCGCTGCATGAGAGGCGCATCGGCATCGTCGGGCGCAACGGATCGGGCAAAACCACATTGCTGCGGCTGATGGCAGGGCTGTTGGCGCCGACGGGCGGCACGATCCGGGTGGCAGGCGTGGACCCGGCGGTGGATCGCAAGGCCATGTTGCGGGCCATCGGCATCCTGTTCCAGAACCCTGATCACCAGATCATCTTCCCCACGGTAGAGGAAGAACTGGCCTTCGGTCTGCGTCAGCTGGGGCTGCGGGCCGGGGAGGCCACGGCGCGGGTGCGGACCTGCCTCGCGGCAGAGGGCCGCGCGCATTGGGCGGCGGCGCCCGTCACAGCGCTGAGCCAAGGGCAGAAGCAATGGCTGTGTCTGATGGCGGTTTTGCTGATGGAGCCGGCGACACTGTTGCTGGACGAACCCTTCGCGGCACTGGATTTACCCACGCAGGCGCGGCTGTCGCGGAGGCTGGCATCCCTGCCGCAGCGGCTGGTGACCATCAGCCATGATCCGCAGGCGGTGGCGGGTTGCGACCGGGTGATCTGGCTTGAGGCCGGCCGCGTGGTGGGCGACGGCGCCGCTGCCGGGGTTCTGGAGGAATTCCGGGCCGAGATGGCGCGGCGGGGGGATAGCGATGCTGACACTGACCTCGGCGCATGAGACAGCAGCGCATCGCTGGCCTGCCGGGCCAAAGCTGGCCGCTGCCGCGCTGGGATCGGCGCTGATCTTTCCGGTGCAGGCACTGCCGGTAATCGGTGGCGCGCTGCTGGCGCTGGCGGCGCTGCATCTGGTGCTGGGGTGGGGCTTCACCCGCGAGGCAGCGGGGCGGCTGTGGATGCTCTGGCCGTTTCTGCTGGTGCTGACGCTCTGGCATCTGTGGACGGGCGAAATTCGCGCAGGCGCGGTCATTGCGGGCCGCATGGTCTTTGCCGTGGCGCTGGCCAATCTGGTGACGATGACCACCCGGCTGGATGCGATGCTGGCGGCGGTCGAGCGGGTTCTGACCCCCTTCGCGCGCTTCGGGCTGAACCCCCGCGTGCTGGCGCTGGCGGTCGCGCTGGTCATCCGCTTCACGCCGGTTCTGCTGGACAAGGCCGGGCAATTGCGGCAGGCATGGCGCGCGCGCAGTCCGAAACGCGCCGGGGTGGCCATCGTGCTGCCGCTGGTGCTGACCGCGCTGGATGACGCTGATCATGTGGCCGAGGCCCTGCGCGCGCGGGGCGGGCTTTGAGGAGATCCCCCCGATGGAACGCAACCTGACCCATATCGCGCTTTTCGCTGCTCTTATCGCTGTTCTGGGCCTCGTGCCCAAGATCGACCTCGCCTCGGGCGTGCCGATCACCGCGCAATCGCTGGGCATCATGCTCTGCGGCACGGTGCTGGGCGCGAAACGCGGCACGCTGGCGGTGCTGCTGTTCCTTGGCCTCACCGCGCTGGGTCTGCCGCTTCTGGCGGGCGGGCGTGGCGGGCTTGGTGTCTTTGTCTCGCCCACTGCCGGTTATCTGGTGGGCTTCCCGCTGGCAGCCTTTGTCGCCGGTCTGGTGGTCGAGAAATGGCGCGCGCCTGTGGGCATCGCCGCCTTCGGCGGCGCCTTCCTGGGGGGTCTGGTTGTACTGCATGCCTGTGGCATTGCCGGTATGGCTGCGGTTCTGGGCAAGACCCTGCCCGAGGCCGCCGGTCTGGCCCTGCCCTTCTTTGCCGGTGACCTGCTGAAGGCGGTCATCGCCGGGGCGATCACGCAAGGCCTCGCACGGGTGCGCCCGCAGGCCCTGCTGTCACGCGGCTGAACCATCTGCCAAGGGGGCGGCCTGCCCCCTTTGCTGCGGCCATTCACCCCCGGGAATATTTCCGCAAGGTAGAAGCCCATCCGGCTCTTTATCTTGGTCCAAATATCCCGGGGAAGGCCGCAGGCCGGGGCGGAGCCCCCTCAGACTCAGACCTGCAGAACCAGCGCCGAGCCGATACCCCCGGCCGCCGCGATGGCGGCAAGGCCGGGGCCATGTTGCAGCCCGTGAAACAGCCGGGCAACCAGAATGGCCCCCGAGGCCCCGATGGGGTGCCCTCGCGCCAGCGCCCCACCGCCCGGATTGACGCGTTTCTCTGGCAGGGCACAGGCGTCCATGCAGGCAAGGGCCTGCACGGCATAGGCTTCCATTAGCTCAATCCACTCCAGTCCATCGGGGGCAAGGCCGGTGCGGTCCAGCACCCGGCGGATGGCGGCGACCGGGGCCAGGCCCGGCTCTTCCGGTGCGGCACCCAGCGTCGCACAGGCGCGGATGCGCAGGCTGCGACGTGCCTTTGCCGCGATATCCGGCGCTACGACCAGCGCGAAAGCTGCGCCGTCGGCCTCCACCGCCGTGGTTGCGGCATTGACGCTGCCCGCCAGACGTGGTGCGCGGGCCGCCAGCGCCGGGGTCAGCGTGCGGGTGAAACCATCCCTGTCCTGCCCCGCGACCGGCACGATTTCCGGCTGCGCGCTGGCGCGGGCAAGGGCATGGCTGCGCACCGCCCAGGCCTGCTGGCGCGCGGCAGAAATCCCCAGCCGGTCGGCCAGTGCGGCGGCGGCATCGGTCATGTCCGGATCACGGTCGGGCCATGGGGTGAAGGGCGGGCGGTCATAAGGTTGCGGCGTCTGACCGGGCGCCTGTGCCAGCCGCAGGGGGCGGCGCGAATAGCTTTCCACCCCGCCCGCCAGCACCACCCTTGCCTGCCCGGACGCCACCAGCGCCGCCGCAATGCCAATGGCATCCAGCCCGCCCGCACACTGGCGGTCGACGCTCAGCCCCGCGACACGCTCTGGCAAACCCGCGGCCAGCGCCGCCAGCCGCGCCGGATTGCCGCCCGCCCCCAGCGCGTTCGACAGGATCAGCTCGTCCACCTGATCCAGCGCGATGCCTGCATCCTTCAGAACGGCGGCAATCACGGGCGCGGCCAGTTCGTGCAGGGCAAGACCGGCGAAGGCGCCGCCACGCGGCATCACCGGGCTGCGGCGGGCGGCGATCAGGCGGGGTTCAGTCATCGGGCAGATCCCACGCCAGCGCTGCGAGGTCAGTCTTGCCCGAGGGCAACTCGGGCCAACTGTCGCGCCAGATCACGCGGCGCGGCGCGGCCAGCGGGCCGAAAGCGGCGCGCAAGGCCTGAAGGATTGCAGGCTCTGCCGCCCGGTCTCCGACCACAACCGCCACCAGAACCTGCCCGCGCAAACCATCGGCCACCGGCAGAACAGCGGCGCGCGTCACGCCGGGCAGGCCCAGCAGCGCCAGTTCGATTTCCTCGGGGAACACGCTCTGATCGGCAATCTTCACCCGCCGCCCGGCCCTGCCACGCAGAAACAGCGCGCCATCGCGCAACTCGGCAAATTCATCCAGATGCAGCCAGCCGTCACGCCATTCGGCCCCGGCCCCGCCTCCGGCATAGCCCTCGGCCAGATAGGGCGATCTGACGGACAAGCCATCGGTGTCACAGCGCAATTCAACACCGGGATAGGGTCGTCCCACGCTGTCGGGCGGGGTCGTTTCATCCGCCATGGCGATGAAGCTCGCCTCCGCCGCGCCGTAAAACTCGGTTACCCGCGCCGGACCCAAAGCGGCCAACACCGCCCGCAGCCCCGGATCGAGCTTCGATCCGCCGACGACGATATGGCGCAGATCGGGCAGCGCGCCGCCCGCCTCGGTCAGCAGGCGCAGTTGCGCAGGCGTCGCGTAAAGCAGCGACACGCGCCGCGCTGCCAGCGCCGCGCGCTGCCGGTCGGGGCGCAGACCGTCCAGCAGATGCAGCTCCGCCCCAAGATGCAGCGCCTCCACCGCGCCATAAAGCGCCAGCGAATGCACCAGCCGCCCCAATACGGCGACCCGCGTGCCCGGCCCGATGCCGAACAGCCGGGCATTCACCGCGAAACTGGCGATCCAGGATGCCTGCGTGCGGCGGATGCGTTTCGGCGTGCCCGAGGTGCCGCCGGTCAGGGTTTCAAACACCGGCACCCTGCCCGGTTCGGGCGGCGGAGCCTCCGTCGCCCCGATACGAAACGCCGGATGCCCGATGGCAGACTGCAAGGCGGCCAGCGCCGGACGATCCGGCAGAACCGCAGCCCCCGGCACCGCCCCCTCGCAAACCGTGCCGCGCGCATCGACCGCCCGCGCCACCGGATGCCAGAGAAAGCTCTCCACCCCGCCTAGCCCGCGCGCAGCAGCGACACCACGCGGCGCAGCGCCAGAAGGTAGCCTTCCGTCCCGCAGCCCGCGATCACCCCATCTGCCCGCAGCGAGACATAGGAGTGATGGCGAAAGCTCTCGCGCTTGTGGACATTCGAGATATGCACCTCGATCACCGGCCCCTCGAAGGCGTTCAACGCATCCAGAATGGCGACCGAAGTATGGGTATAGGCGGCCGGGTTGATGACGATGGCCGAGGCGGCATCGCGCGCCGTATGGATCATCTCGACAATCGCGCCCTCGTGGTTCGACTGCGCGAAATGCAGTTCCACCCCAAGATCGGCAGCCAGCGCGGCGCAGCGCGCCTCGACATCAGTCAGCGTTTCATGGCCGTAAACCTCGGGCTGTCGCTTGCCCAGCAGGTTGAGGTTCGGCCCGTTGAGGATATGGATCGGTTTCATGTCTGCCCGTTGCACTGGATCGCCGCCACGATAGCAATGCCCGCCCCCCCTGGCCAGATGGCTTGCCCCGCGCAGGCAGGCATGGCAAGCGATGGAAAACGGGAGGGCGGATGAAGCTGCTACTGATCCATACCGGCGGCACCATCGGCATGGCGCCGGGGCCGGACGGGCTGCACCCCGCACCGGGGCTGGTCGAGGCGGCGCTGGCCGCTCGGCTGCCCGGAGGCACCGATCTGGTGGCCGAGGTCTTTGCCCCCCTGCGCGACAGCGCCGATGTCAGCCCGGCAGAATGGAACCGCATCCTGACGCTGATGGCGGATCATCCGGGCCGGGCGGTTCTGCTGACCCATGGCACCGATACACTGGCCTATACCGGCGCGGCGCTGGATCAGGCGCTGGCCGGGTCGGGGCGGCGGCTGGTGATCTGCGGTGCCATGGTGCCGCTGGGCATGGGCGGCGATGCCGAGGCCAATCTGGACCTTGCGGTGGCCGCACTGGCCGAACAAGGCGCCGGGGTGTTTCTCGCGCTTGGCGGCGCGCTGCTGCCCGCAGGCGGTCTTGCCAAGATCGACAGCCACGCGCCGGATGCCTTCACCGCCCTGCCCCAGCCAGCGCCCGTTCCGCGTGCGCCACATCCGGCGCCGTTTGACGAAAACAAGCGCCTTGCCATCCTCAGCCTGTCGCCCGGCCTGCCCGCCGCGATGCTGGAGGCGGCGCTGGAGGCACTGGATGCCGCTGTGCTGCGGGTCTTTGGTGCCGGAACCATGATGTCCGACCCCGCAATTGTGGCAGCACTGGCCCGTGCCACGGCGCGCGGCTGCCGTATCCGCGCGGTCAGCCAGTGCCTGCGCGGCGGGCTGGAACCGGGGGCCTATGCCGCCGGAGCCGCGCTCTGGTCCGCCGGGGTGGAAAACGGCGGTCTGGAAACGGCCGAGGCCGCCCTGGCGCGGCTGTGGCTGGATCTTTCGGACCGCGCCCCGCGCACGATCGCGTGAAGGGTGTAACTTTCGCCCTCTCCTGACCGTAGAATAGAAAAAGCGACAGGAGGCACCGCGATGGCGCAACGCTACAATTCCGGGCTCGGCTGGGCCGATGTCACCCCGAAGGCTGGCTGGCTGAACCGCAGGCAGCTGATGATGACCATGGGCGCGGCGCTGGCGGCCAGCCCCGCACTGGCCGCGACCGGCCCCTATTCCACCGACGAGGCGCCAAACAGCCTTGAGGACATCACGGGCTACAACAATTTCTATGAATTCGGCTTCGACAAGACCGACCCGGCCACCCATGCGGGCAAGCTGACCACCTCCCCCTGGGCGGTGGAGGTTGACGGGCTGGTGGATCGCCCCGGCAGCTACGACCTTGGCGATCTGCTGAAGGGCATGCCGGTCGAGGAACGCATCTACCGCTTCCGCTGTGTCGAGGCGTGGTCGATGATCATTCCGTGGAACGGCGTGCAGCTTTCGCATGTGCTGGATCGTGTCGGCGTGCAACCCGGCGCGAAATTCGTGCAGTTCACCTCGCTGGCCCGGCCCGAGGAAATGCCGGGGGTCAAGGCCGGTCTGCTGGACTGGCCCTACCGCGAGGGGCTGCGTATGGACGAGGCGATGCACCCGCTGACCCTGCTGGCGACCGGGATCTATGGCGAGCCGATGCCGAACCAGAACGGCGCGCCGATCCGGCTGGTGGTGCCGTGGAAATACGGGTTCAAATCCGCGAAATCGCTGGTGAAGATCACACTGACCGACCGCATGCCCTATACAACCTGGAACGCGCTTCAGCCCAAGGAATACGGCTTTTATGCCAATGTGAACCCGGAGGTGGATCACCCGCGCTGGTCGCAGGCGTCCGAGCGCCGCATCGGTGCGGGCCTGTTCGCGTCTAGGGTCGATACGCAAAAGTTCAATGGTTACGGGGATCTGGTGGCCGATCTTTACAAGGGGCAGGATCTGGCGAGGGATTACTGATGCTGCGCGATACGATCCACCGCGCCTTGCGGCCGGTGCGCCCCTGGATGGTCTACACCCTGGGGGCGCTGCCCGCGTTGCTGCTGGTCGTTGATGTATTCACCGGAAATCTGGGCGTCGATCCGGTCAAGACCATCGAACACCGCGTCGGCGAGGTTGCGCTGCAACTGATCGTGGCAGGGCTGTGCATCACACCGCTGCGCCGATTTGCCGGGCTGAACCTCATCCGCTTCCGGCGCCAGATTGGCGTGCTGGCCTTCGTGTACGCGGCACTGCATCTGCTGGTCTGGATCACGCTGGACCTGCAATTCCGCTGGTCGGAAATAGGCGCAGATCTGGTGAAGCGGCCCTATATCATCGTCGGCTTTGCGGCTTTCCTGATGCTGCTGCCACTGGCCGTCACCTCGAACAATGCCGCGATCCGCCGGATGGGCGCCGCCGCCTGGCAGCGTCTGCACTGGCTGACCTACCCCGCCGCCATGTTGGCGGGGCTGCATTTCATCATGCTGGTCAAGGCCTGGCCCGCCGAGCCGCTGATCTATATGGGCGCCATCCTCGCCCTGCTGGGTTTGCGCCTGATCCCGCGCGCCGCCCCGCGCCGGGTGCCTGCATAAAAAAACGCCCGGGCCGCAAGGGACCGGGCGCAGGTTTGCCGGAAAGGGCCTGTCAGGCCACCTTTTCCAGCGCCACCTCGGGAGAGATCCCCAGCGCGTGACAGACATCACGCGTGAGATGCGGACGGTTCAGGGTGTAGAAGTGCAGGTCTTCCACCCCTTCCGAAATCAGTTCGTCGCACAGTTCGGTGCACAGCGCGACCGACAGCAACTCCTCGCGGCCATCGCGTTTTGCGGTGGCATAGGCATCATCGAGCCACTGCGGCACCTGTGCCCCGCAGCGCGACGCGAATTTCTTGACGCCCGCGAAATTCTCGATCGGCAGGATGCCGGGGATGATCGGGGCGGTGATGCCCTCCTTTGCGCAAAGATCGCGGAAGCGCAGGAAGGTTTCGGCCTCGAAGAAGAACTGGGTGATGGCCGAGGTTGCACCGGCATCCAGCTTGCGTTTCAGCCAGCGCACATCGGCCAGCGTATCGGCGGCATCGGGGTGCGGTTCGGGGTAGGCGCCGACGCGCAGGGTGAATTTGCCGGTGGCGGCCAGCGCCTCGATCAGTTCCACGCTGTTGGCAAAGCCTTCAGGATGCGGGGTGAAGCGGGTCGCGCCCTTCGGCGCATCGCCGCGCAGCGCCACGATTTCACGCACACCGGCGTCAGCATAGGCCGTCGCGATTTCCAGCGTCTCGGCCTTGGTCGCCTCCACACAAGTCAGATGCGCCGCGACGTTCAGGCCATAGTTGCGCCCGATGGTGGTGACCGCCTCATGCGTCAGCTTGCGGGTGGTGCCGCCCGCGCCGTAGGTGACCGAGGCAAATGTCGGACGCAGCGGCGCCAGCATCTGCACGGTTTCCCACAGTTTGAACGACGCATCCAGCGTCTGGGGCGGGAAGAACTCGAACGAGATGCGCGGGGTCGTCATGATCTGCTCCGTGTTTGCGGTGTGTCCCTTGTGCCGGAAAGCGGCCTGTGAGACAAATTCATAATTCTCAAGATCAACATGAGGCCGCTTCATGTATTTCGAGCTGCGCCACCTGCGCACCATCCGCGCCATCCATGATTGCGGCGGGCTGGCCCGCGCCGCCGACATGCTGAACATGACTCAATCGGCCCTGAGCCATCAGGTGAAGGGGCTGGAGGAGCAGGCGGGGGTCGAACTGTTCGTGCGCCGTTCAAAACCTCTGAAGCTTTCCGCCGCCGGGCAGCGCATGCTGCGGCTGGCCGACAAGGTGCTGCCCGAGGTTGAGGCGCTGGAGGACGAGTTTCGTGCCCTGCGCGCGGGCAAGACCGGGCGGCTGCATATCACGCTGGAATGTCACGCCTGTTTCGACTGGCTGTTCCCGGTGCTGGAGAAATTCCGCCACGCCTGGCCCGATGTGGATGTGGACATCCGCGCGGGCCTGGCCTTCGATGCCTTCCCCGCGCTCGACCGCGAGGAAGTCGATCTGGTCATCACCTCGAACCCGACCGACCTGCCGGGCGTGGTGTTCAACCCGCTGTTCGACTATCACCCCACGCTGGTTGCATCCTCCGCCAATCCGCTGGCGGGCAAGGCCGCGATCAGTGCCGAGGATCTGCGCGATCAGATGCTGATCACCTACCCCGTCAGCCGCGACAAGCTGGATGTGTTCACCGAATTGCTGACCCCCGCCAAGGTAGAGCCGCGCGGGCACCGGCAGGCCGAACTGACGGCGGTGATCCTGATGCTGGTCGGCTCGAATCGCGGGGTTTCCGTGCTGCCCGACTGGGTGCTGCGCGGGGTGCGTGACAATCCCGATTATGCGCTGCGCCCGCTGGCGGGGAACCCGTCGAAACGGCTGTACGCTGCCACGCGCACCGAGGATGCGACCCAGCCCTACATGGCGCATTTCCTGCGTCTGGGGCGCACCGAGGCGGTGAAGCTGCAACGCGGCTGAACCCTGTTCCTTCGGGAACAGCCGCGCCCGGCGTGCCATGGCAGGGTGAGCGTATCAGAGAAGGAGATCCCCCATGGCCCGCACGATCCGTTTCACCAATGGCGACGACAGCTTCCGTCAGGGCTTTGCCCCCGAAAACACCCGGCTGACGCTGGTGATGGGCGGCGGCAAGGACAGCGTGCTTCTGGACCGCGACGATGATCTGGGCGGGCTGAACCGCGTGCTCGCCGGCGCAGGCGACGATTCTGTGATCAGCCGGATCGAACAGGGCAATGTGATCTCGCTCGGCGCGGGGAACGATATTTATGTCAGCACCGGCTTCGGCAGCTTCGCCACCGACCGCGGCGACCGTGTTTCGGGCGGCGCGGGCAGGGACACATTCGCCGTCTCGACCTTCCAGAGCACCTATCTGGGTGGCACCGGCAACGACATTTTCCACTCCGTCGGCTGGCAGAACACTTTCGTCGGCGGCAAGGGTCGTGACACCATCAGCTATGAGCCGCGCGCGGATGATTTCACCCAGGGCGGCAGCGGTGTGACTGTCGATCTGGGTGCAGGCCGTACCCAGACCGGCGCCAACCGTTTTGAAACCCTGCGCGGCATCGAGAACGCCATCGGCTCGGGCGCGGATGATGCGCTGTTCGGCACCAATGGCCGTAACGTGCTGACCGGCGGACTGGGCTTTGACCAGCTGACCGGACGCGGCGGTGCCGATACTTTTGTCTGGCGCAGCGCCGCCGAGGCGGCGATGGCCTCGGATGCCATCGACCTCGTGACGGATTTCAGCACCGCACAGCGTGACCGGATCGACCTGCGCGGCATCGACGCCGATGCCACCACCCGCGCCAATGACGCGTTCGACTTCATCGGCGCGCAGGGCTTCAGCGGCACGGCGGGCGAGCTGCGCTTTGCCGGTCAGATCCTTGAAGGCGACACCAACGGCGACGGTCTCGCCGATTTCCGTATCGGCCTGCTGAATGTCGACACGCTCGGCGCCAGCGACATCCTGCTGTAAGCGTCAGTATTTCGACGGCACATACAACTCGGGCGGCAGCACCGCCCGTTCATAGGACGGATTGAACACGCGATCCGGCAAGTGGATTTCCTCGTGCGGGACAGGGCCATAGGGCACCATGCTCAGGAAATGGTCGATACAGTTCAGCCGAGCGCGCTTCTTGTCATTGCCCTCCACGATATACCATGGTGCTTCCGCGATATTGGTGCGGGCGAACATCTGTTCCTTGGCCTTGGTATAACGCTCCCACCGCACCCGCGATTGCAGGTCCATCGGGCTGAGCTTCCATTGTTTCATCGGATCATGGATGCGCATGAGAAAGCGAAACTGCTGTTCCTCGTCGGTGATCGAGAACCAGTATTTCACCAGCCGGATACCCGAACGCACCAGCATCCGTTCAAACTCCGGCACGTCACGGAAGAACTCTTCTACCTGATCCTCGGTGGCGAACCCCATCACCCGCTCAACCCCGGCGCGGTTATACCAGCTTCGGTCGAACAGCACGATTTCCCCCGCCGCTGGCAGATGCGGCACATAGCGCTGGAAATACCACTGGCTGCGCTCGCGTTCGGTGGGCGCGGGCAGCGCCACGGTGCGCACCACGCGCGGGTTCAGCCGCTGGGTGATGCGCTTGATGACGCCCCCCTTCCCGGCCGAGTCGCGCCCCTCGAACAGCACCACGACCTTTTCACCGGAATGCACCACCCAGTCCTGCAACTTGATCAGTTCCGACTGCAGCCGGATCAGCGCATGCATGTAGGTGACACGGTCCAACGCATTCGGGTGCTTCTCCTTGTAGATACGGGCGATTTCCTCGGAAATTGCCACATCTTCCAGCTCCAGCTCGTATTCCTCGTCCAGCGTATCAGCCAGCTCTGCCGCCAGCCAGTCACGCCCCGGAAGATCCTCTTCGCCGTTCATCACCGCCCCCTGTCCTGCGCACGGTCGTTTCGCGCCGAGACAAACCATGTCCACATGACGGTTTCGTGACAGATTGATAACATCTGTCCCCGGCGGTGCCGGATGCAAGACAATGCCCCGCCCCCTTCACAAAGCGTGCATTCCGGTCTAGAAGCCCCGGCTTGAACATCCGACATGACCGAACGAACCGAGGAAAGCCGATGCAAGGCAGCGCCAACCTGAACGTGATGATCAAGGCGGCCCGCAAGGCCGGCCGCAGCCTTGTGAAAGACTTCCGCGAGGTGGAAAACCTTCAGGTCTCGGCCAAGGGTCCGGGCGACTTCGTGTCGAAGGCCGACCGCGAGGCGGAACGCATCATCAAGGAAGAGCTGATGGGTGCCCGCCCGACCTATGGCTGGCTGGGCGAGGAAACCGGCGAGGAAGCCGGGCAAGACCCGACCCGCCGCTGGATCGTCGATCCGCTGGACGGCACCACCAACTTCCTGCACGGCATCCCGCACTGGGCGGTTTCCATCGCGCTGGAACACAAGGGCGAGATCACCTCGGCCGTCGTGTTCGACGCCGCGAAGGATGAGCTTTACTGGGCCGAAAAAGGCGCCGGGTCGTGGATGAACGACAAGCGTCTGCGCGTCTCGGGCCGTCGCCATATGCATGAGGCGCTGTTTTCCACCGGCGTGCCTTTCGGTGCAAAGCTCGGCCTGCCCGCCGTGTTTCAGGATCTCGCCCGACTGATGCCCGCCACCGCCGGGGTGCGGCGGCTCGGCTCCGCCTCGCTCGACCTCGCCTGGGTTGCGGCGGGGCGTTACGACGGCTTCTGGGAACGTGGCAACAAGATCTGGGACATTGCGGCCGGTATCCTGCTGGTGAAAGAGGCCGGTGGCCTGATGTCGGGCATCCGCGAGGGGCAGGACATCCTCGAAAGCGGCTCTGTCATCTGCGCCAACGAGGCCCTGTTCGAGCCCTTCCGCAAGATCATCCGCGGCGAGTGATCAGCGGCCGCGCCGGGGGACCACCGGCACCCGGCTGCGCGACAGCCGGTAAGTGGCGGGCGGATGGGCCGGGTGTCCCTCGGTCCGCCGCCAGAAGCCGGGGCCACCGCGCCGCAGCCACACCAGAAGCGTCAGCACGAAGCCTGCCACGAAACCGCCCGCATGCGCCCAATACGCAACGCCGCCCATATCGGTTGGTGTGCTGATGCCCGATACCAGTTGCAGCGCGAACCAGATCCCCAGCACCGCCCAGGCCGGAATGGCGAAGATGCGGAAGAAGATCACGAAGATCACCAGCACATCGACCCGCGCGCGCGGAAACAGCAACAGATAGCCCCCCATCACGCCCGCAATCGCCCCCGAGGCGCCAACCATGGGAACGGGCGAAGACGGTTCAGCCGCCACCTGCGCGAAAGCCGCAGCGAGGCCGCAGGCCAGATAGAAGCCCAGAAAACCCGCATGGCCGAACTGGTCTTCCAGATTGTCGCCGAAGATCCAAAGAAACAGCATGTTCCCCAGCAGATGGGCCCAGCCGCCGTGCAGGAACATCGCGGTCAGCAGCCCGCCGTAATGGCCCCCGTGTATCAGATCGGCTGGCACCAGCCCGTAGCGGTAGAAAA
This sequence comes from Gemmobacter nanjingensis, assembly GCF_014652195.1. Lineage (NCBI taxonomy): Bacteria > Pseudomonadati > Pseudomonadota > Alphaproteobacteria > Rhodobacterales > Paracoccaceae > Gemmobacter > Gemmobacter nanjingensis. The sequence goes on along the minus strand of NZ_BMYI01000002.1, from coordinate 2,617 downwards.
ACCCGTCCAGCGCCGCGCCATCGGGCAGCACCAGCCAGTAGCTGACGAAAATCGCCACATTGGCCGCGATCAGCGCCCAGGTGATGTACGGGGTACGCCCCGAAGGGTTATGGTCACGGATCGGAAACATCCGCTCACGCTTCCCGATCCCGCGCCGCGCGTCAAGTGACCGGCGTAAACGAGGCGCGTTGCCGCTCCGGGCAACGCCTCCCGCGCCTGAAACAGAGACGGGCAAAAAGGCTGAGAGAGGATCAAGATGGTCGGGGCGAGAAGATTCGAATCTCGCACTTCTCGCCCATAGGTTCGCGAACATGATATATTTCAATTACTTACAGCTAAACCAATCGGTTCATTTTTGAATTTTGTGCAAAGCCTGTGCAAACTTTGTGCAAAGTGACTGGGCACTGATTCGGCATGTCAAGGCGCAATATCAGCTTGAAGCCGAATCTTCGGCTGACGCCGATTGATACCCTGCCGCCCTTGCCGAACTACCAACGCCACGTCAATCTCGCGCTGCAATCAACACGTGAGTCATTCATGCGCCCACTCATTCTTTCCGCGTTTCCCATCCTTCTGGCCGGATGCGTTACCGACCTCACCGCAGAGGCCCAGAGGGTTCGGCAACTATCACTTGCCACCGCCGAGCGATGCACCTTCCTAGGCCCTGTGGCGGGTTCGGAGTACTTCGCATGGACGACGGGCGGTGACGCTCAAAGCGCGCTGAACAAAGTCAGAAACGAGGTAGCGAAACGGGGCGGCAACGCATTTGTGCTGACCCAGACCGTTTCAAACGATGATGGGACGATCTCGCACGCCGACGCTTACCGCTGCCCGTGACACTGCGCGACAGGCTGAATAGCTCAAGGCCCGCGTCAGCGGGCCTTTTTCACATCCGCCCGACCGTTCCGCCGCCCCTCTTCCACACCCCACATATTCATGATACACCCCACTTGACAATCTGAATTCACTTCAAAAACGAAATTTCACTTTCATTGACATCTGATTCGTTTTGTGGCAGTATTCAAGCATACCGAAAGTGCCGGGGGCACAGACGGACATGCAACAATCCTGAGCAGTATCATGCCTCTATCCATCACCCTCCGCCGTGCTGCGGAAGCCATGGGCGTACACCCGCCCACCGTCGCGCGACGTCTCACGGGCCTGCCGTTCACTAAGCTGCCGCCGCGTGGTCGCGGTGGGCGTGAACATGCTTTCGCCGTCGCGGACGTGATTCCGCGCCTGTACCGTGCCGAACAGATCGGCGCGATGATACGCGCTGCAACTGACGATCATTCAATCTACGTGGGGTCAGGCCCCGAGGTCATGGACTCGGCGCTGCGCCTAGATGGCTGCCTGTCCGAGTCCGCGCGCGGGCGGTACGCGAAGGCGCGCTCGCAGTTTCTCGCCGGGCTGTCTGCCTCGCGCGGCGGGGCGGGCTATCTGCCGATGATCGAGACCTTGAATCGCAAGCTGCTGCTGCATTCGGAGGTTATGCGCTGGGTCATTCTTGGTCTGCCGCCCCTGATTGACTGGACAGCATTCGCCCCGGCCTTCGCGCTGGTGAATGCGGGCAGCGAGGACGCGGTGGCAGCATGACCCGAATCCAGTGGCTGCGCAACGTGCTGTATTCGCACAAAAATTCCTGCCGAATCCTCGACCGGACCGAGTCCGACGAGGCCCTGAAAGACGCTCTGAATGACGAGGGAAAGGTCTTTGGCGCGATACTGCGCGGCACCCGGCTGTCCGCCTCCGAACTGACCCGGCTTGCTGATCAGGCCGACCTAAAGCCCGGCTTTGTCGGTGCGACAATCAACGATGTGGATTCCGTCCGCATGATCGCGAGATACTGAAAATGACTGATAACACTAGCTTTTTCAACATGGTGAACGCTTCCACCACGCTCTCGGAGCGCTGGGTCAAGGTCGCTGGCGAGGTTGTGACCGCCGCCCGCGAGATGTTCGGAGTCCAGCTCGACCACGAGGACGTTGCATCGCTGACCGCAGTGCGGACATGCGTCCTCGGGGCGCACGATCTGGACGACTACATGACCGAGCTTTCGGCGTTGCAGAAGGTCAAGGACCGCGTACCACCGAAGGCCAAGACGAAGATTGAACCGGCGCAGAAGACCGAGGCGGGCGTGTCGCAGCACCGTTTCGGCAGCGGGGACGCGGCGCACGCGCTGGCCGAAGAGCGTGAGGCGATGCGCCGGTTTGCCGAAGCGCGCGCCGCTGGGCTGCCACCGCCCGAGGATGCGGCGAAGCACGATCCGGCGAACATGAGCGACGTCGAGAAGATCAGGTTCTTGATGGCGGTCCCCGACCGCGCGCGGCGCATGGCGCTTGCCCGCGACTGGAACCTGACTGGGCTTTGACCATGACGCTCGAACAGCTTCAAGACGCGGTCCTTTCCGACCCCGGCGCGGCGCGCTTGCTGGAAGCGACTGCCGCCCTTCCGTTCCACGATGATGCGACCGCCGCCATTCGCAGCCGTGTGGCGAGGGCGTGGGAAGACCCCGAGCTGTTGATTTCCACTGAGAAGTGACCCGTGTAGGCGCATAATTTCCACTGAGATTTGACCCATGTGACCCTCCCCCAAGCGAAGAGCGAGGGGGTCAAAG